>CAZNQL010000009.1:0-91897 GCA_964575415.1 uncultured Propionivibrio sp. | reverse complement strand
CTGTGACCTTCGGGTTATGAGCCCGACGAGCTGCCAGACTGCTCCACCCCGCGTCTGTCAAAGGGGAAGCATTTTAACCAACCCCACTTTTCTCGTCAACACTACTTGTATAAACTCCAGCGCTTTCGTTCCCGAGAAGCCCCGCCGTGTTGCGAGGGGGTGAACTATAGCAAACCCACGAACACCCGTCAACAATTTCTTACCCCCCCCTCCAACCGCTGCCCATCCTGTAAAAAAACACCAAACAATCCAAAAACTACCACTATGTGAACCTATACAAATCAAAGCACTGGCAACAACTATTACTTGGACGTTTCTTCATCCGATGTTACCCTACCACCTGTTTTGCCACCTTAGGTCAGAGATTCTTTATTGGCGAATCTCATTAACGACCCCCACACAAATCCACTTCTAGCGCGCAGCAAGAAAATAGACACTCTTCCGGAGTACTTCTAACGCAGTCAGGGAACTATGGCGCTGGATCCGATTTTTTATGGAGATGCAACTCAATGAGCACCGAACCGGACAAGCAACGACAAGGGATTCAATCGATTGAAGTGGGAAGCAGACTTCTTCGATCCCTAGCCGCCAATGGCCGTTCAATGATGCTAAGAGATCTTGCGCGCAATTCGGGCATGCCCGCTGCCAAGGCTCACCGCTATCTGGTTAGTTTCATGCGCATGGGGCTCGTTGAACAAGACCCGAATACGGGACGCTACGATCTTGGAGGATTCGCTCTTGAACTTGGCCTGGCGAGCCTCGCTCGCCTAGACCCCGTTCGCTTGGCCACCCCCATTCTCGATGACCTTTGCGAGCAAATCGACGAAACAGTCGCTCTAGCCATGTGGGGAAACTACGGAGCCACTTGCGTTCGCTGGGTTGAAGCAGGAGGACCTGTCACCATAGCACTCCGCACCGGTGCAGCCTTCCCTCTCACATCATCAGCAACCGGGCTTGCCTTTGCTGCATTCTACAAATCCCCCTCCTTGAGGAAGTATTTGGATGCAGAACTGCGTAGCACCGCAGAAGCAACGCAAACCGACATCACAACACTCAAAACCAATCTTGACGAACAACTCGAAGAGATCCGCTCGCGCGGAATCGCTCGCGCTAGCGGCAGCTTTACCCCAGGAATCAACGGATTCAGTGCCCCCGTGTTTGATCATACTGGCCGGATGATTGCTGCAGTCACCTCCTTGGGCACCTTTGGCAACTTCAACACAGACTGGAATAGTTCGCTAGCTGCAAGAATCAAAGAGGCCGCAGCAACGCTGTCTTATCGTCTTGGACAAAACGAGGACAACAGCACATCGGACAAAAAAACCGAAATATCACTAACCACTTCAACAAAAAATATTTTCAAAAAAGCTTGAATCATTCAAACAGTTTCTGTACAATTTGTGGCTTCAAAAAACAAACGCAAAGCGCCCGTAGCTCAGTTGGATAGAGTACTTGGCTACGAACCAAGGGGTCGTGCGTTCGAATCGCTCCGGGCGCGCCAGAATTCAGGCGACAATTCAACGGGTTGGATCAGAAATGATCTGACCCGTTTTTCTTTTCTAGCCACAAAGTAACAATTCCGCACCGCATTTCAAGAGGCACAACCACAATACTTGAACTTGACTGGGTGCCCCCCCACTCATCACACCAAGCGGATCGTTCGCACAACTAATACCGGGATTTTACGGAAATCCGCATGCGGCAACTGGTAGCATCCAACAGCACCTTACTTTCCGTAACAGACAATGCCCGATGAACGCAATTACGCAATATACAAACAGTTACAAAATATACAAACAAAGGTTACAGACAATTAAAACCGAGCGACAGACGAATGTGCTTCGTTGTTAGTCCTCCCACTGACAATGTTTGACCCTTTTTGATCCCGCACGGTTTTCGGTGCGGGATTTTTTCTTTCCAGTACCTGAATTGCCTCGGACCTGTAGACCTCTTTGTGCCCTAACCTGGGCCTGTAAGGTGGCTTGTTTTATGAACAGCAAGCTTAACTCCGAGGAGTTTATGACCGAGACAACCGAACAGGTCACTGGGCGAATGACCCGGTAGTGGAAGTGAAGCCAAGCATCTTGAACCGTTGCTCCGCTCAGCTCTCACTCGTAGAGAATTCAAGAAGTTTCCATCGACGCGTTGCCTAACCGCTTCCTTGGTGACGCACTGGCGCCTTCCTGCCGAATTGATGCCGTCGTTTCTGGAAGACATGAGCGCAATACTGGCAACCAGGAAGCGAGTGGCAAGCTTCCTCTTTTTCGGATCGTTTGTCAGAAACGGCACAGGCTGAAAACCAGCGCATAAAAGGCAAAACAGGAGAAAGCCCGCCCCCCGTGAACGCGGCTTTCAAAACTAAAACAACCGTCTCAACGGTTGTGACTTTTTACCCAAAAGACGAACTCGTCCATCCAATTCAGCATAAATTTGCGGGAATCTGAATTGGTGAAGTTCCCAGCCTCGTCGAAGAACCCAGACGGGACATGAATCATCGCATCAGGCCGGCTCATCGTTGGAACATCGAGATATGCCAGAATGTTGCGCAAATGCTGTTGCGCCAACACAGTGCCGATCGGTGCATCCGACGCACCAATGATTGCCGCCGGCTTCCCCGCCCAAACATTCTGTCCTGCAGGCCGTGATCCATGATCAATGGCATTCTTCAAAACGCCAGGAATTGAGCGGTTGTATTCGGGCGTCACGAAAATAAGCCCTTGCGATTCGGCGACATCCTGCTTGAGGCGTTGAACCGATTCCGGAGGATCATTTTCCTCATCTTCGTTGTAATGCGGCAAACCACCGATCGGCAACTGTTTAAACGAAAAATCGCTAGGCGCTAACGTATTAAAGGCATTTGCAAGCTTGCGATTTATCGAATCCTGACGAAGACTGCCGACAAGCACGGCGATTTGATACTGACTCATAAGAAATTCCTAGCCAACGGGGTCATCACTGGTAAGTGCTTATTAAATTTTTGGTTCAAGCTTACCATTGAACAAAGCGCCTAAATCATAAAAACATAGCCCACCATTAACACAAGGGGTTGATAGTAAAGCACTCGCTTTACAACCGACGATTACCGTTTAGATCTACTGAAGGCGCCGAACCACCCCGATAAACTTTGCTAGCAACTATCCTAGCTTGCTGGTTGAAGCATTAATATAAGAATTATGCTTATTCCTTATGAGGCGCGACTTGTATAGTATACCATCCACGTCCGTTTCAGACCGCGCCTATACTATTCTGATCGGCGTATTCGACCATTTACGACCCAAGCCCCCCAGAATTCCGCTGCAAGGAAGATTTAATGCATCAATCCAAGTTGCAACGTATTGTTTTGACCATCGATCACGAGCCATCCACATTTAAGGCCATATCGAGACTAGGAAGCAATGCCGGATTTCAAACTTATTCGTTCACGGTCGACACCGATTTTCTTGCCTGGATTGAAAGCAATTCAGAAATAGCGCATAGAAAAAACAAGGCATTCTGCATTGTTTTCGACTCTCGCTTCGTGAATATTTTCAATCGACCGCTTCCTGCCTGGGTCTGTAGCACGCCGAGAATCTGCACCAGCCGTTCCAACAAGATTGCAGCGATGGTCAACCCGATCCAACTCGGCTTGTTCGACTTTATGCTCAAACCGTTTCACCTTGATGACATGAACAATGCCATCGAGAAAGCGTTTTCCGGGTTTGAACTGCAATCGGAAAACGCCGACCCCCTTGAACCGATCATTGAACGAATCGGCCAGTTAACCAGGCGCGAACTCGAAATCTGCGAAAAACTGTTCGAAGACCAGTCGGGTAAAGAGATCTCCCATGAACTGGGAATTTCAGTCAAGACTTATTATGTCCACAGGACAAACCTCTTACAGAAAACGGGGGCCAAATCTATTGTCGAGCTCATCCGGGCCTTCGACATCTTTTCGAAGATTCGCAGGAACCCTGCCTATAGCAATGAATCGATTGAAACAAGATATGAGCATGCGTGCTCTTCGGAAGCAGCCTCAAATCAGGATCGGCATCACTTTCCGCTAGTCAGCGAAATTGCTCGAAAAAACATTCTGGTTACCGATTCGAATCTTTCGCTACGCTCGGCCGCCAACCTGATGATTGAAAAGGATGTATCGAGCATCGTATTTTTCAATCAAGGCCACCCTCACGTGTTTTCGATGGAAAACGTTTTGGAAATATCCAATGCGGACGGGGATTTCGGGTTGAAACTGTCCTCACTTCCTGTCGAATCGGCAAAAACCATCGAAAAGAACAAGAATGTTTTAGATGCCCTAGACCAACTGGAAATCAACAAAAATCGCTACCTGATCGTAGTCGACCCAGACAACGGCGACACCATGATCGGAATTTTGACTTACACCGACCTGCTATCCTCCATCGACCCGGCTTTGCTACTCGAAAACAAGACTATCGGCCAAATCGTTTCAAGAACAGAACCGCTTTCTTTCACGCAGGAATGGTATTTCGAAGACATTCTTTGTCACCTCGTCCAACCCGAGGACTCCGTGATCATCGTCGAGAACGGAAAACCCGTCGGAATAATCACGTCCAAGGACGCCTTCCGCATCATCTCTTCCGGGCAACCCACCAGAGGCCATGTCACTCAGTTCATGACGAAGCCGGTCATGACCTTACCAACCTCGTCGACAATTTACGACGCACTGATTCATCTGAAAACAAACAAGATCAAGCGCTGCATCATTGTCGATGAATTTGGCATCTTGGTTGGCGTATTGCCACAAAGCGAAGTCGTCGGCTTCGCCTACAGTAATTGGGCAAAAATGCTGAACCACCAACCGGGAGGATTACGCGAACTGGTGGACTTGCTGACCAGAAAAGCCGCCAAACACGAAATGGAAGCATTGACTGACCGGCTTACGGGATTATGGAACCGTAGACACCTCGAGAATTGCCTGGAATCGGAAATCAAGCGAGTACGTCGATACAAGGTCAAGACATTTTCAGAATTATTCATCGACATTGACCATTTCAAAGCCATCAATGACCGCTACGGACATTCCTTCGGCGATGAAGTGCTCAAATCGGTCGCAGATACGATTGGCAAACATGTGCGGGAGAATGACAAGGTTTTTCGATGGGGAGGCGACGAATTCGTCGTGCTTTGCCCTTGCACGGATTGCGAGGAAGCTAAAACCTTGGGATTGCGTATTCGGGAAAACATCGAGAAACAGTTTTTTTCCGTAGACTGCCGAGTCACCGTCAGCATCGGATGCGGTGAATTCGCACCGCATCAGGACACGAACAATTTCTTCAGCCACATTGATCAAGCTTTGTTTCGGGCCAAAGCATCAGGGCGTAACCGGATCGAAATTACGACTTTTGCCCCCCTGTCACTTGCCGACAATTCACCTGCGAATCCAGAAATAGCCTGACACGAAGAGCGTAACTCGCCTGTCCGCTGAGTAACGCCCACCGCCAATAATTATGGAAACATGCGACGAAAATTTTCTTCGCTCCGTCGTCCGCATGGGGGATGAGCGCTCCGTATTTACCAACCAGGCAATCTATACCAGCAACAACGTCAAATTAATCAACAAAGGGGTACGAATTGATTCATCCCTCTTTGACAAGCTGGTCAACCACAAACTCATCCCCAATCTCGAAGAATGTCTGATTGTCGAGAATCAATTAACCACTGAATCGCTTTTCAATTTTGCTCGCTCGGTTCTTGAATCTAGCGGAATGGTGCCTTTCCGAAGCACGCCAAAAGCACAGGACAGCCTTCTCCGAATATTTCGAGAAATAACGCTGGTTCCGGCAATGGCATTCAAAATGACCGTCATGCAAAGCCAACATCCGGAGTTGTTTATTCATTCCATACGGGTTGGCTTGATTACATTGCACCTAGCCATAACAAGCCGATGTTTTTCAAACAAAGAATTGAACACCCTTGCCGCATCCGCACTATTTCACGACATCGGCATTCTTCACATCCCTCATAACCTCCTGCTCCCGGGAAAAACCCTGACGGAACATGAAAGGCAATACCCTTATTCACACCCAATCACAGCTTATCTACTACTAAACAAATACCCAGAATACCAGCCAGATGTCAGCCGGATCGTCTTCGAACACCATGAAAAAAATGATGGTAGCGGTTATCCAAGAAACCTCGTGGAGGGTCAAATTTGCCCTGGAGCGCAAATTCTGGCTTTGGCAGAAACGGTTTGCTCCTATTTTGAAAACACGAATTACTTCGTTTGACTTCACGAGACTCTCAGTATTGCTACGACTGAATCAAACAAAATACAGTCGGACATTGTGCGTTTACATGATGGATTCCTTAAAGGAAATAAACATTAAGGAGCATTCAATGGATGACGAAGTGACTTCATTTTTAAACATGCCATCACTGGAAAAAAAACTGCGTGATGCTTCTGAAATTCTCCACACCTGGCATGAGCAATCCGCTTACTTAAAGATCAATACTGAGCACACTAACCTAGCGCAGCTGAACGAAATTATCCGAGCACGACTGTTTCAACTACAGAAGACTCTCTCGCATTCCGGAATTGACCTCAATGACCCGACTTTTTGTATTAACGCAGTAGAAGGTGACGCAAGCTCTCTCCATGAACTAAATGTGTTAGCCAGCGAAACTCGCTGGCTGTTATGCGAAATCATTTTCGAAGCCGAACGGCGCCTGAAGGATAATCCAATGCCTCCAGAGAAGAATAACCCTATCCAAAAATGGATCGATAAATCGAGAACCGTTCTTGAGATGCTCTGATAGTGGGCTGGCGCCTCTTAATGAGGCTACATCACTTTTCCGCTGAAACAAGACTGATTCGCTCTCTCAGCCAAGATCCGATATCGCGAATTTCTTCCAGACACAACGAATGCGGCATAGGATATTCGTGCCACTCCGGAAAAAACCCGTTCTCCAAAAGAAAATCCTTGGCTTGCAGACCCAACTCGACGGATACCACATCGTCGTAGACACCGTGCGCTGCAAAAATCGGGATCGAACGATTGGCCGGCGCGTTCTCTTCAGCAATCAGGTCTGGCGCCGGAACATAGGTCGACAGGGCAATCAATCCCGCCAGTTTTTCAGGATGCGTCAGCGCCGTGGTATAGGCCACCGCTCCACCTTGCGAAAAACCGACGAGAAATATTTTATCCACGGGAATACCCCGTTTGATTTCCTTCTCGATCAGCTTGCGGATAGCGAACCGCGAAGCGAGTATTCCTGCCTCGTCGACACAACGGCTGGTGCTATCGAGCGTGATAATGTCATACCAGGCGCGCATGACGTAGCCACCGTTGCAGGTCACCGGAATCATCGGCGCATGGGGGAAGATGAAACGCACGCCTAGCGTTCCGCTCAAACGCAGCTCGGGAACCATCGGAATGAAATCGGACCCGTCGGCCCCGAGACCGAGCAGCCAAATCACCGAAAAAACGGGATGGCTCTCCGTTTCGATTTCGATCGCATTCGGCAAACCCTGCACAATCAGTCCCCTGATCACTGACTATTTTTCTCAAGCTCGGCCAAACGCTCCCGCAACCGTCGATCTTCCTGATGACGCTGCGTTGCGTCGCGTGCGATTGCGACCGAGCCAAGCGCTTTGCCCTGATCGTCATTCACCACGGCAAAAGTCATTTCGACGTAAATTGTTTCTCCACGACCGGTCAGGGACCGGGTGATCGTCGGCCGGCCATCGAGCCGTGTGGCGCTGCTCGCCATGGCCCGGTCGAAAGCGGCCCAGTGTGCGGCTCGCAAACGCTCTGGAATAATCAGATCCAGGCTATTCCCGATTGCCTCGGCGCGAGAAAAACAGAAAAGCCTTTCCGCGGCTGCGTTCCAACCACAGATACGGCCCTGCGTATCAGCATAGACGAGCGCGTCTGCCATCTGCTCGACAACGCTTGAACAGGCTTCAGGAATCATGCTTGCCTCCAGTTTTCGTGTATTTCATCTAACGCGACACCGTTCTCAACAATACCTCAATTGCGTCACAACGTCGCGCTTGGAAAGCACGGGCATCCACGAACCATTCGCGAAAACTGATAGCATATCGTCACCGTCATGCATCAAGAAAAGCGCTCCTCACGTAACCTGAACCGGAATTAGTATCCATGAAGTCCCCTCGCCCACTCCTGAACAAACTCATCGCGTTGATCGGCCTCTGCTGCTTCAGCCTGTCGACTCCGGCCATGCCCAAGGCAGCTGAAAACGAGGACGCCCCGGTAACGAGTGGTGCCGACATACCTCGCCCCAAACCGCGCGCAACAAACGCCAGAAACGCGAAAAAAAACGTCTCGGTCAAACATCGAGGCCAGCAACACACGAAACCTGTTCAAAAATCAAGCCAGTCAAAGAACTTCTTAAAGCCGAGATAGATCGCGCAATAACCCGATGTTCGACACATCGGCTCGAGGCGTTGTTGTCGATTGCGCCTCCTGTCGTTCACAAACGTTTTCTAATTTTCCACCTCATGGAGTCATTGATGCATCGATTTGTATCGGCCCTTTGCACAATCAGTTTGCTGTTCTTCTCGGCCCATGTATCGGCCCAAACATCTCGTATCGAACTGAATGCCGGCATTTACCGCATTGAGGCCGACATCGCCGCCGATCAGGAAACCCGTATGCAGGGACTGATGTTTCGCCGAAACATGCCTGCCAATCACGGAATGCTCTTCGTTTTCCCCCAAGCGGCACAGCACTGCATGTGGATGCGCAACACTCTGTTACCGCTCTCAGTGGCCTTTCTCGATGAGGAAGGCCATATCCTGAATATCGAGGAGATGCAACCACAAACCGAAATCAATCATTGCGCGGCCCGCCGCGCCCCATTTGCCTTGGAAATGAACCGGGGCTGGTTTTCCAATAAGGGGATCAAAGCCGGACAACGCATCGGCGGGATTGAAAAATCGCCCCGACCGCGATAACTGCAGTTCACCATGAAATCTGCAAACGCAACGGCTTGGCGCCATACGCAGCCAATTGCGACGAATGATCGCCCTTTCGTTTCCTGGCTACACGACCGCGGATCGTTGACCACTAGGCTACAGTCCATGGGCCACTTCTCCGTCCAGCTTCTACGCCAGGGCCTTGCGGTGCCGACTGCAGACGAGGCCAGCGCAATGGGCCTACGGCGCGGACGCCTTGCCTGGGTTCGGGAAGTCACGCTTTTTTGCGATCGACAACCGCTGGTATTTGCCCATTCGGTCCTGCCCCAAAGACCGCGCGGCCCGATGACCGGGTGGCTGAAACGCATGGGTGAACGTTCCCTCGGTGCATTACTATTCTCGCATCATGGCTTTCAACGCAGTCCGATTGAATTCCGCCGCCTTGACCGCCGCCATCGGCTTTTCCAGCCGGCTGTAGCCGCTCTAGCCTCGCCCACAAATACACCGATGACGCTTTGGTCCCGCCGTTCGCGCTTTACTTTCGGCAAGCAAAACATCTTGGTCACCGAGATTTTCTCGCCAGAACTGGCACGCCATCCGAAATACCACGCAGCGCCCCGAAAATAAATCAACGTAATCCAGAAAAAATCCGTATAATCCGCAGCCTTGTGCCTTGCGGCGGCTACGCCGTTCGTCACAATAAGCACGCTTCGCAAACCTGGCCGCATTCGTAAAGCCCTCCTGCCTTCTGGTGTCGATCCTTTGAACACCGCCTTGGCACAAAGCTTTTTGTGCCGAAAAGTATCGAATTCTCTTGCCCCGGCAGAGTCTCTCCAAACTATTTCGTTGGTTAGCGTCGCATTTTGATCGTGCGCCGAGTCCGCTTGGCTGCGCGAGGCCATTCCATACGAAAGACATTAATGACATTTTCCGAAATCGGACTTCACGAAGCCCTTCTTCAATCCCTGACCTTTGCCGGATACACTGAACCGACACCGGTTCAAGCCCAAGCCATTCCAGCGGCTATTGATGGCCGCGATCTGCTCGTATCGTCGCAAACCGGTTCGGGAAAGACAGCGGCTTTTATGCTGCCTGCTCTGCATCGACTGGCACAACTCGATCGCTCGATGTTTGCTTCGCCGCCCCGCCGCACGCCTAACCAGGAGCGCCAGTCAGCCCGCGCACGCGGCCAAGGCCGGACGCGTTTCCAGCCCGCGCAGCCAAAGATGCTGGTGCTTGCCCCGACCCGCGAACTTGCCCTGCAGGTTACGGCTGCCACGGACAAGTACGCTGGCGTATTGCGCCATCTGAAAGCCGTCGCCATTCTAGGGGGCATGCCTTACCCGAAACAGATGGAACTCCTTTCACGCAACCCGGCCATTCTGGTTGCAACGCCGGGACGACTGATCGACTATATGGAATCAGGCAAGATCGATTTCTCACAACTGCAGATTCTTGTTCTCGATGAAGCCGACCGCATGCTCGACATGGGATTCATCGATGACATTGAAAAAATCGTTGCCGCTACACCCTCTAGCCGCCAGACCATGCTTTTCTCGGCCACGCTTGACGGCACGGTCGGCCAAATGGCCAGCCAGGTCACGCGCGACCCACTGACCATCAAGATTGCGGCGTCGCACGCGAAACACGAGAATATCGAACAACGTCTGCATTTTGTCGATGACTTGTCGCACAAGAATCGTCTGCTCGACCATCTGCTACGCGACATCAGCATCGACCAAGCCGTCGTTTTCACTGCGACGAAGCGTGACGCAGACACACTCTCCGACCGGCTGAACATTGCCGGCTTCAGCACTGCCCCGCTACACGGCGACATGCATCAAGGCGCACGCAACCGTACCATCGCCGCCTTGCGCCGAGGCCATATCCGGATTCTGATTGCCACCGACGTTGCAGCCCGTGGTATCGATGTTCCGACCATCACGCACGTCTTCAACTACGACCTCCCCAAGTTCGCTGAAGATTACGTGCATCGTATCGGTCGCACCGGACGAGCCGGACGCAATGGCCTGGCGATCTCATTGGTCAATCACGCCGAACATTTCAACGTGCGCAAGATCGAGCGTTTTACCCGACAGGCGATCCCCGTGGAAATCGTTCCCGGTCACGAACCAACTCGCCGCTCCCCAGCGAGCAATGGCCGCCCCAGCGGCAAGTCGAACAATCGCCCAGGCGGCAAATTCGGAGACCGGCACGTCAGTGCCAAACCCGGCAACCAGGGGAATTCTCGTAACGCCAATGCCAGCGAAGCCCGTCATGAGGCGACATTTCGCACGCCTTTCCGTAACAGTCCGAAACCGGGCCGCCCCGGAGCAGCCGGAACCGGCCGCAGAAGTCACTCCGAGCGCTGATCAGCCTCGCCCCATAACCCGCTTCGGCGGGTTATGTTTTTCCGGACAATCAGCTTATAAATACAAGAAATAGACAAGCATTGCATTCCGCCCTTTTCAGAAGGAAAAAGCCATGAGTGCCGAGCTGATCACCGACTGGGCTGGACACGACACCGCTCTCCGAAAAATCCTGACGCTGGCGACGAAAACCCTGTGTATTTTCGACGAAGATCTAACAAGGCTGAAATTCGACTCCCCTGAAAATGCAGAGATCTTGCGCCATTTCCTGGCCAGCGACCGTCGGCACAATTTACGCATTGTCCTGAAGAACCCGGACCCTCTGCAAAAGGTGATGCCACGTTCGATGAAACTGCTCAGCCTGTATCCGACAAGCATGAGCATTATCCTTTGCCCTCCGCAAGTCTCCTCTCTGAGCGAAGCATTTCTGATTGCAGACAGCAGACATGCTCTCGTACGTTTTCATAGAGACAATGTCCGCGGCAAAGCCCTCTTCGACGCCCCGGCAGAATGCCTGCCGTATTCGCAGCGATTCGAAGAAATTTTGCGTGAAGGCGGCGATCGGATATGTGCTACACCACTTGGCTTGTAGTATGATTACGGTCTATTTTGCAACCGGAAAAAACGGCGCGCAAAATATTGGGGAAGGGTAAAAAATAACAGGGGAAATCTAAAACCAGGATATCCATGCAACTATTAAATACTAAAGGAATCACCATGAAAAACTCCCTCCTCCTGACCACCCTTGTTGCGATCGCTCTTGCTGCCTGTGATAGCAAGCCGACGACGCCGCCGGCTGCCGCCCCGGCTCAGGCACCTGTGACCGCTCCGGCTCCGGAAGCTGCTAAGCCAGCCGAAGCTGCCAAGGAAGCCGTCGCCCCGGTTGTGGAAGCGGTCAAGGAAGCAGCTACCCCTGCAGTAGAAGCTGCCAAGGAAGAAGCCAAGAAGTAATCTGAGAGCAAAAAAAGCCGGCTTAGGCCGGCTTTTTTTATGCTCACGCAAGACAGGTAAAAGGAGGTCACATCAGCCGACGACAGGCCAGCCTGAGTGATTCACTCCGAGGTCACCATTTAGCATGGTCTGGCTTAAAGCAGTTGGCGCCAGCCCAAACCTTCGTTCTGAGTCGCCACGGCAATCCACTCTTCGGCGCAATCGAGCGCCGCGGCCAAAGCTGACACCGCAAGTTCCGGGCGGTTATTTTGTTGGCTCAGATGCGCAGCGACAACATGCTGCAAACGCTTAGTCTCAACCCTGCGTAATAATGTTGCTGCCTGCTGGTTTTCAAGGTGCCCTTGACCGCCAGAAATGCGCTGTTTGAGAAATCCGGGATAATTTGACCTCTCCAACAAGTCACGATCGTGATTGCATTCGAGAACCAGAGCCTCGCAATGCTGCAGGACGTTAATGATGTGTTGAGTAACCGTCCCGGTATCGGTTAATACTCCGAGGCGCTGCTGCCCATCGAAAAACGTAAACTGGACAGGCTCCCTTGCATCGTGGGGCACCGGGTACGGAGTGATTTCGAGATCGCCAATCGAGAATGGCTCGTGACTATCGATCAGGCGGCATTCCGGAATTCCGGCTTTTTCCCCTGGCAGGCTCGAAAATGTGCCGTGGGAAAGAAGTACAGGAATGCGATAACGGGCAGCGAATTTGAAGGCGCCTGCAATGTGATCGCTATGCTCATGGGTCACCAGAACCGCATCGACCCCTTCAGGGGGAAGGCCTAATCGTGCAAGCCGTTGTATCGTAACCCGTGTCGAAAAACCACAATCAAGAAGCAGCCGAGTCGCACCAGCCTCGACAATCAGGGCATTGCCCTGACTGCCGCTTCCCAGTGAAGCAAAGCGCATCACTTCAACTGTTCGTAAAGCAAACCGATAATTTTCTTCGAAGTTTCAGAGCGATCAACAACGCCTTCTGCAGAGTGCACCTGCACTGTCGTCCGGCCGCTGTCGTCATTCAAGAAAATACGATACTGCGTCTTGGGAATGGGTGCCGGCCCCTTCCAGAAGGCAAACTTGGACAACAGCCCATCACTCTTCTTCTGGTCGCTCTCCGGATCAACATAGCGGACGAAGTAAAGCCCTTTGGAACGATCCCGGTCCTCAACCGTGAAACCGACACGATCCAGCGCCAAGCCGACCCGACGCCAAGCGCGCGGGAAAGACTCCTGAACTTCAAGCATGCTGGCGCCGTCACCACTCCGAATCAATCTGGCCCGATCCAGCGGCTTGATTTTGGCAGCGGCTATTTCCACTTCAGCACGTTTTTGCTCGCTGCCGAGTCCTACCATAAGACGACGCAGCATTTCGGCTTCGAGTTCCGGATCCGGTTCGCGCGGCTGCCAGCGCGTCTCATCCTTACCCTCTGTGACATAAGTCTCATACATACCACGGTGGCTGACGTAAACTTCAGTGGTGCCGGGTTTGCTTCCGGGTTCAAAACGAGTTCTGAACTTGTCGCGTTCGGCGGTCGAATACAAAGAATCGATCACCTTGCCCAGCAGATTGCGAAGCAAATCGTCACCAATGTTGGCTCGATTTTCCGCCCAATCGGTTTCCATGATCCCGGCTTCTGGTATTTCAAGCTTGATCACAAAGCCATTTTCCTGCCAGAACGCCTTGACCTGATCCCAAAGCAAATCCGGCTTTTCCTCGACAACCAGCCAACGCTGGCTTCCGTCGCGTTCAAAACGTACCTTATCCACCTTCGGCAGCACATCGCCTTGCTGCTGTGCCTTTGCCTCAGGTGTACGCTCAGCGGCATAGATCGAATAGGTTGCGCTCCCCTTGCCGCCGGTATCGGGCACCAAATATCGATCGTCACGCGTTGGCGACGTCAGGTCAGGCGGCACCTCCAGCGTCGGCACCCTCGTTGCCGATGCTGTCTTGTAATCGATTTTTTTCGATTCGAGGCCAATGTTGCTGCAACCTGCAACAACCATCGACAGCAGAGAAACGCTCAAACGGGAAACAGCGAATTTCATCGGGAATTCCTGAAAAGCCAAGTAAGTCTTATCAAGCAAGCCGGCCTGACGCAAGGCCACCGAAACGCGCTCATGACACTCGGGCGACAACGGGGTCAGCGGCAAACGAATCCCCTCCCCGATCAAACCAAGTTTGTGGCACGCCCATTTAACGGGAATGGGATTCGCCTCGCAAAACAGATTGCGGTGTAGACCAAGCAGACGGAAATTCAGCTCGCGCGCCTGGGCGAGGTCGCCTTTCAGGGCTGCGGCGCACATTTCGTGCATCAAACGCGGGGCGACATTGGCAACGACCGAAATATTGCCCTGCGCACCGAGCAACATCAGGGCGCATGCGCTCGAATCATCGCCGCTATAGACAGCAAAGCCAGCCGGGGCACGTGCGATCAGATCGCTGCCGCGATCGATGCTGCCAGTGGCATCCTTGATGCCGACGATATTCGGAATTTCCGCCAAGCGCAAAGCCGTGTCGTTACTCAAATCGGCGACGGTTCGACCGGGCACGTTATAAAGAACAACCGGAATGTCGACTGCCTCGGCAATTGTCCGGAAATGCCGGTACATGCCTTCCTGCGTCGGTTTATTGTAATAGGGGGCCACGGACAGGGCAGCATCGGCGCCGACCTCGTGGGCGAATCGGGTCATTTCAATCGCCTCGGCCGTCGAATTGGCTCCAGTACCGGCAATCACCGGAATCCGGCCAGCCGCATGCTCGACGACGACTCGAATCAGTTCGTGGTGCTCATCAACATCAACGGTCGGCGACTCACCGGTCGTGCCGACAACGACAATAGCGTCTGTGCCTTCTTGCACGTGGAAGTCGACGAGACAGCGCAGCACGTCAAGATCAAGACTGCCGTCGGCATGCATGGGGGTAACGATGGCAACAATGGATCCCGTGATTGAATTCATAAATAGCACCCGAAAAATGATCGTGAGATTCTAACCTAGAAAGGGCTTTTGAACGTGTCAGAAAAGGAGTTCTTGTGTGTGACGACGAGGCAGCAAACTCGCATCAACACCGGTGGAAATCCGATGGTAAGCAAGCGCTAAAGATCCGCAAGAATCTTGATATGCGCAGCGACTCCGCGCGCCAGAGGTGAAAGCTCATAACCGCCTTCGAGCATCGAGACGATCCGGCCACCAGCCGTCTCCTTGGCGACGGCTTTGATTTGCTCCGTAATCCAAGCGTAATCACCATCTCTCAGCTTCATGCCGCCCATATCGTCTTCGTAATGCGCGTCAAAACCTGCGGAAAAGAAAATCATCTCCGGTCGAAATTTGCGCAGGCACGGCAGCCACTGTTCGGTCACGACCTGTCTGATTTCCTCGCCACCCGAGCCTCCCGGCAAGGGGACGTTGAGCATGTTAGCCGCCGAACTTTCCGTTCCGCTATAGGGATAGAAGGGATGTTGGAAGAAACTGACCATTTGCACCCGCTCGTTGCCTTTGAAGCAATCCTCGGTACCGTTGCCGTGATGCACATCGATATCGACAATAGCCACGCGTGCCAGGCCATGATGGGCCAAGGCGTGCTGCACCGCCACAGCAATATTATTGAAGAAACTAAACCCCATCGCTTGGCAGCGTTCCGCATGGTGACCCGGAGGACGCACCGCGCAAAAGGCATTTTGAACCTCGCCAGCCATGATGAGGTCAACTGCGAGAACCCCGGCTCCGGCTGAACGCAATGCAGCTTGCCAGGTATACGGATTCATGGCTGTATCGGGATCAAGGTGAACGATGCCGTGCAACGGCGAACTTTCTTTCAGACGAGTTAGATGCGATGCCGGATGGACACGCAGTAACTGCTCGAACGTCGCCAGAGGTGCTTCATGATGAACCAGATAATGATCGAGCCCCTGAGCAATCAAATGATCGTTGATCGCACTCAACCGGGCTGGACATTCCGGATGTAAGGATCCCATGTCGTGCAAGAAACAGTCGCGATGGGTAATGAAGGCGGTACTGCTCACTCGTTCCTTTCGAGCGTCTGCGAGGACGCGTTATAGTCGTCTCATTATCAGCCTATTCGCCCGACAATCACAACCATGACACTGACCGAAAACCCGACCGGCATCGCTGCGGTCATGGCCGCCGCCAACCGGATCATTCTTGGCAAGGACAGGCAAATCCGACTTGCCCTGGCTTGCTTGCTGGCCCGCGGGCACCTGCTGATCGAAGACTTGCCGGGCGTCGGCAAAACAACGCTGGCGCACACGCTGGCACAGCTTCTCGGTTTGCAATTCTCGCGCATCCAGTTCACCAGCGACATGCTGCCGGCTGACATCATCGGCCTCTCGATCTACGACCGCGAACGCAACGATTTCCGCTTCCTGCCCGGCGCCCTCTTTTCACAGGTGCTGCTCGCCGACGAAATCAACCGGGCGACGCCAAAAACGCAAAGTGCGTTGCTCGAGGCCATGGAAGAACGCCAGGTCACCATCGAGGGCGAAACGCGTCCCCTGCCCGAACCGTTCTTTGTCATCGCTACGCAGAACCCATCCACCCAGATCGGCACCTTCCCGCTACCGGAGTCGCAACTCGACCGCTTTCTGATGCGTATCGAACTCGGTTACCCGGATCGCCACGCCGAGCGCGTGCTCCTTGAAAGCGGCGGACGACGTGACCGGCTGACCGAACTGACGCCTTCCCTACCCCCTGACTTACTTGCCACGTTGCAACGGCAAGCAGCCATCGTACATACCGCGCCTCCTCTGTTCGATTATGTGCAGTCGCTTGTCGAAGCCACGCGCCACAACGCCGAATTCATCCACGGCCTCAGTCCGCGCGCGGCACTCGCCCTGCTCGCCGCCGCCCGCGCCTGGGCCTTCATCGACGGGCGCGACATGGTCCTCCCGGAAGACGTTCAGGCCGTCCTTCCGGGCGTTGCCTGCCACCGTCTGCGCCGCAGTGACGGCATCGGCCATGCCGATAAGGAAGACATCACCCGCCTGATCCGGTCATTACCCGTCGCCTGATGGCCTTACTTACCGGAATACTCGCCCCCTTCCGGCAATGGCTGTTCCGCCTCGGTCGCGACGAACGCCTACCGGTCGTTCTCACGCAGCGGCGTATCTTCATCATCCCGACCCGGATCGGCGTGCTCTTCAGCATCGTGCTGATGGTGATGCTGATCGGCGCCATCAACTACAACCTTAGTCTCGGACATGCACTTGTTTTCCTGCTCGCCGGCCATGGCCTCGTTGCCATGGTGCATACGTTCCGCAACCTGATCGATCTTCGCCTCGCACCGGGACGCGCCGACCCGGTCTTTGCCGGCGAAACCGCCCATTTTACGGTCTCCCTCGACAACCCGCGCCGTCACGACCGCTTCGCCCTTGAACTGGCATTCGGCAATCATGACGGCGTGTCGATCGATCTGCCCGCCGGCGAACGAGTCACGGCGAATATTCCCTGCCTGGCACCGAAACGCGGTCGCCTCAAACCCGGGCGCATCACCCTGTCGACCCGTTTCCCGCTCGGTCTCTTCTACGCCTGGAGCTATCCGCACCCGCCGCTATCCTGCCTGGTCTACCCGAAGCCGCTGGAAACACCGCTGCCGCAAGCTTCCGCAATCGCTTCCGACGAACAGCAGCACAGCGAACCCGGTCATGAAGACTTCTCCGGCCTGCGCCTGCGCCAGCCGAATGATTCGCCGCGGCATATTGCCTGGAAGGCCGTTGCGCGCGACTTTGCGCATCGCCCGTTGCTGGTCAAACAATTCTCCGGCGGAGCCAGTGAAGAACTCTGGCTCGACTGGACGCTGACCCCCGACGGATGGAAATGCGGACCCGGCGCGACGCCATCGTCCTCGTCATGCTCGGTTTTTTCCTGCTGCTGACGCACTATTTCTATTCGCAAAGCATCCCGACCGGCCTCTGGCTGCTCGCCTGCACCGCCCTATTGACGGCGACTCTGATCCGCATTCACGGCGGCGCCCAGCCCCCCATCGCCGTGCTACGTTACGCCGGCCTTCTGCTGGCCCAGGCCATGCCGGTCATGCTCGCCGCCTTTCTGCTCTTTCCGCGCATTTCCGGCCCGCTCTGGGGATTGCCGCAGGACGCCTATTCCGGCCTCACCGGCCTCTCCAACGAGATGGCGCCTGGTTCGCTGAACAATCTGATCCAGTCCGGCGCCATCGCCTTCCGCGCGCGTTTCGCCGGGGAGACGCCAGCCCGATCGCGGCTCTATTGGCGCGGACCGGTCTTCGACGACTATGATGGCCACACCTGGAAGCCCCATCGACCCTTCACGCGCAGGCCGGAATCGCCGCCCGAGATCGACGCTGGCGAAAAACGCTTCGATTACGTCATCACACTCGAACCGCACAACATGCGCTGGCTGCTTGCACTCGACCTGCCGGTCGCTCTACCGCCGGACAGCGCATTGACCGGCACGCTCGTCGCCACCGCTCGCGAACCGGTGCGCCAGCGGACGCGCCTGGCTTTCACTTCGGCCGTCGACTACCACGTCAATCCGCAGGAATCCCCCGCCCTGCTTGCACAATCGCTGCGCCTCCCGCCCGCTATCAACCCGCGCGCCCGTACGCTGGCGGACCAATGGCGGCGGGAATTCATAACGCCGGAACGGATTGCCAACGCAGTACTCAGTTATTTCCGCAGCGAGAATTTCTTCTACACGCTGCGGCCGCCGCTCCTCGAAGGTGATGCCGTCGACGATTTCCTGTTCAACACCCGGCGCGGCTTTTGCGAGCACTATGCGTCGGCCTTCGTCTTCCTGATGCGTGCGGCCGGCGTGCCGGCACGGGTGGTCACCGGCTATCAGGGGGGCGAGCTCAACCCGGTCGACGGCTATCTTGTCGTGCGCCAGTCCGACGCCCACGCCTGGGCCGAAATCTGGGTAACCGGCAAGGGCTGGCTGCGCGTCGACCCGACGGCCGCCGTCGCACCGTCGCGTATCGAACGTGGCATCGAAGCTGCCCTGCCAGCAGCCGACCCGCTACCTGCACTTGTGCGCATTGACAGCGACTGGCTACGCAGACTGCGCAACCGCTGGGAGGCCGTCAACAACACTTGGAACCAGTGGGTGCTCGGGTACAATCCGCAACGGCAACGAGAAGTCCTCTCCCGACTGGGACTTGGCGAGCCGGATTGGCGAGGCATGACGGCGGCGCTTGCAGCCCTGTGCGGGTTGCTGCTTCTTGCCGTCACCCTGTGGACGCTTCGACAGCAGTGTGCTCTTTCGCCGGAGCAGAAATCCTGGCTGCGCTTCTGCCGACGCCTGGCGCGGCTTGGTGTCTTCCGTGCCGACTGGGAAGGGCCGCTCGATTTCGCCACGCGGGTGGCGAGGGAAAGGCCGGAACTGGGCAAACTGGTCAAGCAAGCTGCCGGCCATTATGCCGACCTGCGCTACGGCGAAGGCCATCCAGAGGATCTACGCAAACTGAACAATTACCTGCACCACCTTGCTCACTTGCAGGCGCAACACTGGAGAAAACCGTTTTGAGAAAAACCGTCGCCCCCCTGTTGGTGACTTTGATTATCGGACTGCTCACATCGAATGCCGACGCCGCCGAGAAAAGCAAGAAGACGCCTCCCTTCAGTTCCTCGTCAGAGGCCCGCCAATTCATTGCCGAGATGCATGAAAAACATGGTTTCGATGCGGCGATGCTCACTCGCCAGTTTGCCGCCGTCCACGCCAACGCCGCCGTGCTGCGCGCCATCCGTCCGGCCGCAGTACCGGAACAGCAGCGTTCCTGGCAGCGCTATCGCGCCCGTTTCGTCAATGAGCGGCGCATCGGCAAGGGTTTGGAATTCTGGCGCGAGTTCCCTGCGGAACTCGCGCGAGCGCAGGCACTCTATGGCGTTCCCGCCGAAATTATCGTCGCCATTATCGGCGTCGAAACCGAATACGGGCGCAACACCGGCAAATTCAGTGTTCTCGAGGCGCTAGCCACGCTCGCGTTCGAATACCCGCCGCGTGCCCCATTCTTTCGCCGCGAGCTCGAAGAATTCCTGCTGCTCGCCCGTGAAAACGGGTCTGATCCGCTCGACTACAAGGGTTCCTACGCCGGAGCCATGGGCATCCCGCAGTTCATGCCGAGTAGCCAGCGCAATTACGCAGTCGACTTCGATGGCGATGAACGCATCGACCTGCGCCAAAGTCCCGCTGACGCCATCGGCAGCGTTGCCCGCTTCCTCAACCTGCACGGCTGGCGACAAGAAGAACCGATCGCGGCCCCGGCCACGGTCGATGGCGATCCCGTGGCGCTGATCGCGGCTGGCATCAAACCCGCCCAGCCCTTGCGCGCCCTCATCGACCAAGGGGCCAGTCTCGCCCCCCCCTCTGTTAGGTTGCTTGACAAGCCCGCCGCGCTGATTGATCTGGTCAGCCCCGACCTGCCGACCGAATACTGTATCGGCTTCGACAATTTCTACGTCATCACCCGCTACAACCGCTCGACATTCTACGCCATGTCGGTTTTTCAGTTGGCCGAGGCCCTGCGGATTGCACACGGCCAAGATGGCATTTTTGTTTCGAAAAGATGACGAAACGCGGACAAGCTGCCAAAATGCCGGCCTAATCTGAAAGATCTGCCCTTATCAAAAGACGAACGTCGCGTCCGGACCGCATCGGAAAATCGACGACGGGGAACCTGCAAGACATGGAATTCAAGGACATTAACGAATTCGAGAAAGCAACCAAACGCGGTCGTCGCGAAACGCTACGCCTAGGCATAGCATTGATTTTCGTCGTGTTGGTCATGCTGTTCACCAGCCTCAGCACGGGCGCAGAAGGCCCTCAGGGGGTGATGCTGGTCATTGCTGCCATGATCGGCGGCTACATGGCGATGAACATCGGTGCCAACGACGTCGCCAACAACGTGGGACCCGCCGTCGGCTCGCGTGCGATTTCCATGACCGGCGCCATCATCATCGCCGCCGTCTTCGAAATGGCCGGCGCCCTGATCGCTGGCGGCGACGTTGTGGCCACTGTGCAAAAAGGCATCATCAATCCGGCAATGATCGCCGATACCGATCGCCTCATTCTGGTCATGATCGCTGCACTCCTCGCCGGCGCGATCTGGCTGAATATTGCCACAGCCTCCGGGGCACCGGTGTCCACAACGCATTCGATCATCGGAGCCGTGCTCGGTGCCGGCATTGCCTCCGGAGGAATGGCGGCGGCACAGTGGTCAAAACTTCTCGAAATCGCCGCCAGCTGGGTTATTTCGCCAGTATTGGGGGGCGTAGTTGCCGCAGGATTCCTCTATTGGATCAAGCACTCCATTACTTACCGGGAAGACATGGTTGCCGCTGCAAGACGCATGGTTCCCATTCTCATCGGATTGATGGCGTTCGCCTTCACGACCTACCTGATCCTCAAAGGGCTGAACAAAGTCATGAAAGTTGGCATTCTGCCGGCAATGACGGCTGGCGCCCTGCTTGGACTTTTTACCTTTGCGCTCCTTCGCCGCTCCATCGACAAAAAATTCAGCACTCTGGAAAACACGAAACAGAGCATCAACACCTTATTCACGATCCCGCTGATTTGCGCCGCCGCTCTACTCAGCTTCGCTCATGGCGCCAACGACGTTGCCAATGCGGTCGGCCCGCTTGCTGCCATAGCTGACGTCGCGAAAAGCGGCCTCGTCTCAGCCAAAGCCTCCATCCCCCTCTGGGTAATGATGGTTGGCGCTTCCGGCATAGCCCTGGGGCTCCTGCTCTACGGGCCGAAGCTGATCCGCACGGTCGGCTCAGAAATCACCGAACTCGACCAAATGCGTGCGTTTTGTATCGCCATGTCGGCCAGCTTGACCGTCATTGTCGCTTCTCAACTCGGCTTGCCCGTCAGCTCGACACATATCGCCGTCGGCGGCGTTTTCGGCGTTGGCTTCCTCAGGGAATTCCTGAAAACCAGCTACTCGCAAATGATTGATGAAATCAAGGAACATCACGCAGGTGCCGACAAGGCTATGGTCGAGGACTTCCTTAACCGCTTCGCCAAAGCGGGGATCGAGGACAAGCGCCTAATGCTGCAGCAATTGAAAACACGCACCGCCCAAGCCGATCTGAGCAAACTCGAGCGTAAACAGATCCGCAAGGTCTATCGACACGAACTGGTCAAACGCTCGGCACTATTCAAGATCGCGGCCGCCTGGATCATTACCGTACCAATCTCGGGAATTCTGGCAGCCATGATCTACTACATGATGTTCGGAATGCTTCAAGCTTGAGAGGTTGCCCTCTCTGGTAAATGACCCGCTCCTGGGAATAACGCGTTAACCCCAGGTGCTTCCGAATATCAATCAGCCTGCAGGATTCGTTCGAGCGACGCACCGGTCGTCGCTTTGTAGCACTGGCGGTAAAGCTGCACGCGTTTTTTTCTTGGCGCTCTCATCCTCGCAGGCAGCAATATGCTGCATGAGCGTGTAAGCAACGGCCTGCTTGGAATCCGATGCGATATCGACCGGACCGGAAACGGAAATGGTGTCATTGGCCATGATAAATCCTTGATGGTTGAAGGTTGGTAAATCGTCAAGAGACGTAAAAGTCAAATCCATTGCCGACACCGGCACCCAGACCTGGCAGACAGGCAAGGGAGTATCAGTAGTTGAACAGAATTCTCAGAAGAGATTATCGCGGGTAATGCCACCCCGCTTGATGACCCGCCGTAATTGGTCGACCGCCTCAACCTGAATTTGACGGACGCGCTCGCGGGTCAGGTCGAGATCGGCAGCAATTTCCTCGAGCGTTCCGACCTCGACGCCATTCAGCCCATAGCGACGCTCCAGAACCTTGCGCTGTTTTTCAGGTAAGTGACTCAACCATTCGCCGACCAGATCGCCAACTTCGCGCGACTGAAACATCGCTTCCCGATCGATGGCATTTTCATCGGCAATCGCATCGGCAATGGTATGTTCAGGATCAATTTGAAGCGGTGAATCCAGCGAGGCGATATGCTCGTTCAGCATCAACGCTCTGCGAACGTCTTCCACTGGCCGCTCGATCAAATGGGCAATGTGATCGAGACTGGTTTGCCGACCGTTAGCCAGTTCCATATGGCGTATCGCACGCAGGATGAGGTTGATTTCCTTCACGACGTGCACCGGCAAGCGGATCGTTCGTGATTGGTTCATGATCGAGCGCTCGATGCTCTGGCGAATCCACCAGGTCGCGTAAGTTGAAAAACGGAAACCACGCTCCGGATCAAATTTTTCAATGGCATGCATCAACCCGAGGTTTCCTTCCTCAACCAAGTCGAGCAAAGGAATCCCCCGGTTCAGGTAATGCTTGGCGATATTCACAACGAGCCGCAGATTATGCTCAATCATTTTCTGCCGCGCCTCGAAATCGCCGCTTCGCGCCAAACACGCCCAATGGTATTCCTCGGCCGCAGTGAACAAGGGCTTAGCGCCAATCTCATTGAGATAATGCTGGGTGACGTCGTTGAGCAACTCAACCTCTGGCGTCGCCGCAACGGCCTCATCTTCGGCTTCAGCCAAAAATCCTTCTTCGCCGTTCTCGCGCTCAGACACCTCGGCGCCTTCGGCAACCTCGTATTCCTGATCGGTCATTTCACCTGTCATTATTTTCGCTTCGGCAAGAAATCGAGCGGATCCACAGGTTTCCCGTGTTTCCTGACTTCGAAATGCAGCATAACCCGCTCGGCATCCGTATTACCCATCTCGGCAATCTTCTGCCCTTTGGTCACATTTTGTTTTTCCTCGACGAGGATTTTTCGATTATGCGCATAAGCCGACAGGAAGGTGTCATTGTGCTTGATGATCACCAGATTACCGTAACCACGCATGGCATTGCTGACCAAAATCACCTTTCCATCCCCCGCGGCAACGACAGAATCCCCCGATTTTCCAGCAATATCAACGCCCTTGTTGCCGCCTTCGCTGAAAGTACCAACAAGTTTGCCACCTGCTGGCCAGATCAAACTCAGCTCGCCATTATTCGGAGCGGCCTCGGCCGTCCTGGTTTCTGCAGTTACTTCACTCTTGGTTTCAGCCGCAGCCGGAACAGCGGTGGGTTGCGGAGAATTTTGCGCCATCGCGAGCGCCTGATCCGAATAAGGCACTTTGCCGGCAACGGGTTCGCGTTTGAACGAAGCCATGCTGCTATCGAGAGATTTTTCCTCGATCACGGCAGCGCCATCCAGAGGCTTGGCAACAACCACGTCGCTCGTGATCGGCGCTGTCACTTCCTGAGGCCGCTTGATTTTGATCACGCGCCCGACGGAAATCTGATTCGGATTCTCGATACGATTGAGTGCGATCAATTCATGCGGATCCATGCCGTGTTCGCGTGCGATGCTATACAGGGTATCTCCGCGCTTGACGACGTAGGCATCCTTGCCGATCACCGCGGTCGGCTGGCCGTCAGGACCAAATACCGGCGCCGGGAAATTGCTGACACATCCCGCCAAGAAAAGCGGCAGAAGAAGCCCGGAAAACAGGGCTTTTTTGGCGGAAACACGTGGGTTTTTCATTCAACCCCTGAAAGTAACGGAACGAAACGGACACTATCGAGACGGGTTTCGACAAAACCTTTGGGACGACGTTCGATCATGACAAGAAACTGGTCGCGCACTCCCAACGGCAGCAACATTTTGCCACCAAGCGCCAATTGCTGCAAAAGCGCCTGCGGCAGGCTCGTCGCAGCCGCCGCGACGATGATGGTGTCGAACGGCGCGGCCTCGGGCAAACCGAGTTGGCCATCGGCATATTTCAAGCGCACCTTGAACTGCTGGATTTTGCGCATATTAAGCTTGGCTTTCGCGAGCAGGGGTTCAATCCGTTCGACCGCATAAACCTCGTCGGCTAACTGCGCCAGCACGGCCGCCTGGTAGCCGCAACCGGCGCCGATCTCCAGCGTCTTTCCCAGCTGACGCCCGCCTTCGAGCAACAGCTCGATCATGCGCGCAACAACGAAAGGTTGCGAAATAGTCTGCGAAAATCCGAGCGGCAACGCCGAATCCTCGTACGCCCGCGAAGCCAGCGCTTCTTCGACGAATTCATGACGCGGCACGGCCGCGATCGCTGCCAATACCCTTTCGTTGCCAATTCCTTCAGCACGCAAACGGTCGATCATGCGCGTCCGTGTGCGCTGCGAGGTCATACCAACGCCTGAAATCCGGTGATTCATTGCTTGAGCCAACCGCGAATGACCGGAAGTTGCGCATTGTGCGTCAGGTCGATCTGCAAGGGCGTAATCGACACCTGATCGCTGCTCACGGCAAAAAAATCCGTGCCTTCACCGGCATCCTGCGCCTCGCCGGCAGCGCCGACCCAATAAACGGTTTCCCGACGCGGCGTCAGGGCTCGTACGACCTGCTCCGCCTTGTGTCGCTTGCCGAGCCGAGTAACACATTTGCCGCGCAAATCCTCGTAGGGCACGTCCGGAACATTGACATTGAGCAGCATCGGTTCGCGGAGATTTTGCCGCTGAATCGTCTCGACCAGTTCAAGCGCCACGCGCGCCGCAGTTTCGAAGTATTCACCTTCCTTGCTGCACAGGGAAATCGCCAACGACGGCACGCCCAGCAGAAAACCCTCGGTCGCCGCCGCCACCGTTCCGGAATAAATGGTGTCGTCGCCCATATTGGCGCCAAGGTTGATCCCGGAAACGACCATGTCGGGCAGGACGTCGAGCATGCCGGTAACCGCCAAATGCACGCAGTCGGTTGGTGTTCCGTTGACGTAGTAGAAACCGTTGGCCGCACGTTTCAGGGAAAGCGGACGATCGAGGGTCAGCGAATTGCTGGCGCCGCTCCGGTCCCGCTCGGGAGCGACGACGGTAACGTCGGCGATTTGCCCCAGCGTACGTGCCAGGCATTCGATTCCAGGCGAGAAATAACCGTCATCGTTGCTGAGCAGAATTTTCATATCAAAAATCTTGCGGGAAAAAACACAAAAAAAGCGGCCCGCCGGCCTTCAAGGCATGACCAAAGCATCGCCGACCGCGCAACTCAAGTCTGCGGGGATTATACGGATATTCGCTGGCTGGTGGGGAACCCGGGGCGACGCGATGCAGGTCTCGAATGCCAAGACCATCCCGGGCGCATCCCTATCCCAATCCTCTTTCGAACAGCGCAATCGATTCGACGTGCGAGGTATTGGGGAACATGTTGACCACGCCGGCGCCGCACAAGCGATAGCCTTTCTGATGAACGAGAATCGCCGCGTCACGCGCCAGCGTTGCCGGATTACACGACACATAGACGATCCGCCATGGCGCATCCTCGCCGAGCGCGCCGACGAGTTCGGCGGCGCCCTCGCGCGGCGGATCGATCAGCATGCGGTCGAAACGTCCCAGCGCTGCCAAAGACTCGGGCGTGGCATTGAAGAGATTGGCCACCTGGTACTCGACGCAGTCCTCCAAACCATTGGCCGCTGCGTTCTCCGCAGCGCGGCGCACCAGCTCCTCGTTGCCCTCGACGCCGACGACCCGAGCCCCGGAACGCGCGATCGGCAAAGTGAAATTGCCGAGTCCGCAGAACATGTCGGCGATCCGCTCACCCGCTCGAGGGTCGAGCAAGAACAGCGCACGACGCACCAGCACCCGGTTGATCGCCGGGTTAACCTGCGTAAACTCGGTCGGCGAAAACGCGTGTTCGACGTCAAAGTCCGGCAATGAATACGACAGCTTGCGCTCATCCAGTGGATAGAAACGATAGACGGTCGCCGGACCTTTCGGCTGCAGGTAGAACACGACACCATGATGATCCGCAAAAGCCCGCAGCAGCGCCTCGTCGGCGGCGTTGATCGGCTCCAGGATACGCAATACCAGCGCCGTCACGTCATCGCCGATGGCCAGTTCGATCTGCGGCATGGCCGTGGCGATCGACAGACTGCCGATCAGTTCGCGCAAAGGCAACAGCAAGGCGGAAACATGTGGCAGCAGGATTTCGCATTGGCGCATGTCGGCCACGTAGCTGCTCTTGCGCTCGTGGAACCCTACCAGCATGCCGCCCTTCTTGGGCACCATGCGCGCCGACAGGCGCGCCCGGTAGCGGTACCCCCAAGGCGTACCGTAAATCGGCGCGTAAAGCTGCTCGGCCTTGATGCGCCCAAGGTGCCATAGATTCGATTCGAGCACGCGCTGCTTGGCGGCGACCTGCGCCGCCGGATCGAAGTGCTGCATGCTGCACCCCCCGCAGACACCAAAATGCGGGCATCTGGGAGTCACCCGCTGCGGCGACGCCTTCAGCACGCGAACCGTATGCGCCACTTCGTAGCTCGGCTTCTTGCGAAAGCTGGCAAACTCGACCGTTTCGCCGGGCAAAGCACCTTCGACGAAGACCGTCTTGCCGTCGAGCCGCGTGATCCCGCGCGCTTCGTGATCCAGCGATTCAATAACTCCAGTCGGCATGCTTCTTCCCCGAAAAAAAGGAGGCATTTTATCCGCACCCGGCATCAGGACAAATCAGATTCCACCCGGCGACCGATAGCGCCCGACCAACATTTGCCGTTTCCCGGCGAATCCCGGCCGTTTTTCGACCTCGAACCCCGCATCCAGCAATGCCTGGCGGACATGGCCGGCGACCGACCAAGTAGCGAGCGTAGCCCCCGTTCGGGCCTGTCGCGCCAGCAAGCGGCAGATTTCCGGGGACCAGAGTTCGGGGTTCTTCGCCGGAGAAAAACCGTCGAGATAAAACGCGTCGGCACCGACGTCAAGTGACGGTAGGATTTCGACGGCATCGCCAAAATTCAGAACGAGGACAACGCGCCCACCATCGAACTCAAACCTGTGTTCGCCGGCAACAAGAGAAGGCCAACAAGAAAGCAACGCCTCCGAAAACTCGGCCAATTCCGGCCAGACGGCATGCGCCTGCGCCAGGTCCGTGGAAGCCAGAGGATGTTTCTCCACCGACACGAAATGGAGCATCCGGCTCGCCTGCGGATCGTTGCGCCAGGTTTGCCAGGAGGTCATGAAATTGAGGCCGAGGCCGAACCCCGTCTCGAAAATCGTAAAACTCTCTCTACCCTGCCAGCGGACAGGCAAATCGTTCCCGGCAATAAAGACATGGCGCGCCTGAGCCTGCGTACCATGCCGGGAGTGGTACACATCGTCATAAACTCCGGAATACGGCGTGCCGTCAGGATCGATACTTATACGTGCTGGCTCCAGAGTGACGGACGGTGCATTGAAGAGATTTGAAGGGCCGACCATTTGTGTGATTTGTGCAGAACGCGCTCTCGCATTTTCCGGAATTGCGGTGACGACCTCTCGGAGCAGCAAAAATAATGATAAAGCCAATCCGCGGTTCCGGGGCAAAAGCAGTTCTAAGGCATGAAACCAATCCGTTACTAAGTTACTAAACAAGACGTCTAAACACTGTAACCCACCCCTTACACAAGCCTCTCATTTGTGTAGAATGTTTCTCGCAGTCGTCAGAAAAGCTAGGATAAGGATTAGTCCGCTTTAACTTATAAAAATTCTGTGAGGGAATATCGTGTTCATCTACGAGCTATATCGAAGCGCAACCATCAAGGGGTGAATTCTCATTCTCTTCTTCTGTTACGCTGCCGCCGTATTAGCGACAGCCATCACCGCGAAGTTTTCCCCGCCAACCTTCCATTACGCAGTTATCGCCATCTCGCTGGTGCTCGGCGGCGTGGTTACCGGAATGTGCATCAACTCGATCCTCGAACCGATCCAACGCATCATCGGTTATCTGATCAAATTCTCTGACGGCGACATGACGCAGAACATCACGGTCAAACGCCATAACGAGTTGAGCCAGGTGCTGTTTACCATGCAAAAGATGCAGGAATCGATGAAAGCGATGGTTGGCGGCATTCAGGCCTCCTCAATGAAGCTCGCTAATGCATCGGACAGCCTGAGCACTTCCGCGACAAGCATTTCCCAAGGCACCGATCAGGCCTCGACCGAAGCCAACACGGTGGCCATCGCGGTCGACGAACTGTCGAAAACGGTTAGTTCGATCTCCGAAAGTTGCCAGGAAATGGCCGTGAAAGCCTCCGAAACCGAGAAAGCGACTGAAAGTGGCGAAAGTGTCATCGAAAGCATGACGACCATCATGAACGAAATCGAACACATGGTGATCAGCTCGACGGAAGCGGTCAAAGCCTTGGGCGCCAATTCGGAAAAGATCGGCAACATCGTCGTCGCCATTGGCGACATCGCCGACCAAACCAACCTGTTGGCGCTGAACGCAGCCATCGAAGCCGCACGCGCCGGAGATCAGGGGCGTGGCTTTGCGGTCGTTGCCGACGAGGTACGGAATCTGGCAGAAAGAACCTCGACGGCAACGCGCGAAATCCAAAGCATAATCGGCTCACTGCAGAACGATGTGAAGAACGTTTCCAGCTCGATGGAAAAAAGCGCCGAAAGCGTCAAGAACGGCACGCGCGACGTACAGATGTCAAGCGAAGCCATGAGCACCATCAAGAACCAGATTTCGCCGCTAATCGAACACGTCACCCAGGTCGCTGCTGCCGCCGAACAACAGTCGGCCACCGCCGGCGCTATTTCTGACAGCATGCATCACATCACCCAGGTCATCAACGATTCGGCCAACATTGCCAAAGAGACCGAAGGTACGGCGAACGACTTGTCAACCGCTGCGGCAAACCTGAAAGATATGGTCAGTCACTTCAAGGTTTAAACGTCTCGCTTTCCAGCAAGGCCGGGCTCCTTCCCAGGAACCGGGCTTTTTTTCGTCAGCCTACCCCGCTCCCAAAGCCAAAGCGACTCGATAGGTCAGGAACGAAGCCAGGTAAGCCAGTCCAAAAAGGTAGCCGGCCATGATCCCCGGCATCAACCATCCTCCCGTTTCACGCTTCACGGCGGCCAGCGTCGCCAAGCATTGCGGCGCAAAAACAAACCAGGCGAGGAGAGAAAGGGCTGTCGCCAGACTCCAGGTTTCAGAAATCAACGGGGTCAATTCCTGCGCTGTCTCTTCGTCGTCCTCTGCTGATAAGGCATATACCGTCCCCAGAGCGCTCACTGCGACTTCGCGTGCCGCCAGCCCTGGGATCAGTGCCACGCTGATCTGCCAGTTGAAACCGATGGGCTCGAACACCGTGGCCAAGACCTTCCCCATCTGACCGGCGTAGCTGTATTCTATCTGCGAGCGATCGGCGTCCTGTGGCGCGGCCGGAAAACTGGCTAGGAACCACAGCAGAACGCTGAGGAGCATGATGATGCCGCCGACCCGCTTGAGGAAAATCGTCGCACGTTGCCACAAACCGATGCCGATGTTACGCACCGTCGGCAGGTGATAGCTCGGCAATTCCATCATCAACGGCCGTTTCAGGCGCCCGGCAGCGGTAAAGCACTTGAGCACCCAGGCCACCCCCATGGCACCGACGATCCCAGCGATGTAGAGACCGAAAAGGACTAGCCCCTGCAGCTCGAACAGGCCCAGGACATCGCGCTGCGGGATAAAGGCCCCGATCAGCAAGGCATAGACCGGCAGCCGCGCCGAACAAGTCATCAGCGGCGCGATCATGATCGTCACCAGCCGGTCGCGCGGGTTGGCAATCGTCCGCGCCGCCATGATTCCCGGGATCGCGCAGGCAAAGCTCGACAACATCGGAATGAACGAGCGCCCGCTCAAGCCGACCCAGCCCATCAGGCGATCGAGCAGGAATGCCGCGCGCGGCAAATAGCCGGATTCTTCAAGCACCAGGATAAAAAAGAACAGGATGAGTATCTGCGGCAGGAAGACCAGCACTCCGCCGACACCAGCGATGACACCGTCCACCAACAGGCTTCTCAACCAGCCATCGCCGAAGCTGCCACCGACTAGGCTCCCGAGCTCGCCTATGCCGCCTTCGATCCATTCCATCGGCGTTTCCGCCCAGGCAAACACAGCCCGGAAGACCAGGAACAATACCGCGGCCAGGATCAGGGGGCCCAGCGCCGGATGCAGGACGACCCGGTCAATGCGGTCGCTCGCGGTATGCGGGATGATCTCGTCCAGCCCCAGTTTCTGCAGAATCCGGCGCACCGCCTGATGGTCGCCGGCTTCGGCCTGTTGCTGCTCGGCCTCGGTCAATGGCGACGCCGCCTGCCACACCTTCTGGTCGTCGAACAGCTGGAGCAGGGACTCGACGCCGTCGTGCTTCACGGCCACCGTACTGACGACGGGCATGCCGAGTTCGGTCGCCAGCGCCTCGGGTGCGACGCGGATGCCGCGCTTCTCGGCCAGATCGGTCATATTGACGGCCAAGACGCAAGGCAGGCCGAGCCGTTTCACGGCCAAGGCCAAGCGCAGATTTCGGCGCAGATTGCTGGCGTCGACGACGCAGACGACGAGATCGGGCTTCTTTTCGCCCTTGGCGCGTCCGTAGAGCACGTCGCAAGTCACCCGCTCATCCGGTGAGCGCGGATAAAGACTATAGACCCCAGGGAGATCGAGAATACGGATCGTTTTTCCGGCCGGCGTGGTGAGATGTCCTTCTTTGCGCTCGACGGTAACGCCGGCGTAGTTCGCCACCTTCTGGCGGCTCCCCGTCAGCCGGTTGAAAAGTGCCGTCTTGCCGCAGTTGGGATTCCCGACCAGCGCCATCAGCGGCCCGGCAGGAAAGAAATTGATAACCGCCTGATTCATGCCACACCCCCTTCCAATACTCCGTATTCAAGCGCGCCACGGCCTTGCGCCGATTCGACCGGCAACACCTTAATGCAACCGGCTTCAGCCCGGCGCAAGGCAAAAGTCGACTGCCCGACCCGGATCACGAGCGGATCGCCTCCCGGCAAGGCCCGGGCCATGACCATCACCTGCTCGCCCGAAATAAAGCCAATTTCCTCGAGCCAGCGTTCCCATTCCTGCGACATGGCAGGCACTACAACCTGAACAATGGTCATCGGTCGGCCGATCCCAACTTCGTCGAGCGTCGTCACGCCACCATCCGAAACAATTGAATCCTGTTTCATCGCCTGCATCTCCATAAATCAGAAAGGAAACGACTACATGAACCGCCAAGTCACCCCGGCGGTCAGCGTATGGGTGACGGATTTCGGGGTTGCGTTATCACTACTCCGAATGACACCGAAAGCCAGATCGACATCTTTGTCCGGAGAATAAATGGCCCCGAGTTCGGCAAATCGGGAACGCGTTGTCGCCCCAGCTGCACGCGAAGATTCAACCCCCAGATCGGCAGCAAGCTTCCATTGATCACTCACATCCCAGACGGGCGCGATTGAAGCGCGACGAATCGTTGCATTCGGGTTGGTCTGCGTATCCCGATAGCGCTCTTTGCTCACGCCAACATTGACATGAACCGCGCCGAAGGGAACCTCCTGGCTAAGAATGAACGTCAGGTTCCCCGACAATCGCCCGCTTCCCAGACCTGAATCCTCTCGCGGCCGACTGATCGGCAAAATCAATTCAGGCTTGATCGCCAACGTCGAACCCGTCGATTCGCTCTCGTAGAAACGCCATTTTGCGCCCACGGTTGGATTGGCGTTGCCGTTCACCGTTGCTGACGAAGAATCCGGTTTGATTCTGGAATGGCTGAAACCGGCAAAGACGTCGAATGTGTCGCTCAAGCCGCGCGTAAACACGAAGGGAACGCTGCGCACGCGTTCCGTCTCCCCATCGACACGCACTCTGTCGAGATTGACGGACAATTCGACCTGATTGCCCCCAGCGCCCTGAGTCCCCGTATCGTCGGTGACCAAAGGCTGAAATGCTTGGACGGTTAGCGGAACCGCAACCATCAAAAGCGTTGCGGATGCAAAGAGACGGACAGACTTCATACTCATTGATGGATCCTTTCGATCGTATTTATTGAAAATTTTTCTTAATCTTATAGATAACCATTCTCATTTGCAAATAATTTTTTCGATTTCGGTCACACCGTCGCCAAATCCTGTCATCAACCGTTACAACGGCAAGCACTGTCAGCACTGGAACGCAGGTATACTTTTAGATTTAGCGCAAGCCCATTCGTCATTGCTAAAACCAAAACAAACCCTTCGATGAAGCATAATAAGAATCAACCCTCCTCACTTCCCGCTAAGCCTTTGGCGAGTTCTTCACAAATCCCGATCCCCGCAGCATGGCAACCGGAGATTCACAAACAATTAGCGGAGACCGAACAGGTACTCGCTTGGATGGAGATCGATCTCGACCTTCGGCTCCGCTATGCCTCCGGACTACTGGTACTGACCAGCGAACGGCTTCTGGCGAAATTATCCAACGAAGCGTCCTGGCAAACCCTCACACTAAGCGAAACCATGACGCTGACGCGCCGGGACCATGCCGGCGTCGGCAGTCTGGAACTGTTCGACAAGAATTCCCGCCTCGCGCTATGGCCCTACACGCTGAAGAACGACATTGTGGCAGCCCGGTTGATCGAGCACTTCAACCGCCAGATCGCCTTCCGCTTCCGCGGCGAAATCCCGCCTGAATCAAGCCAGGCGCTTTGCCCGACCTGCGAGACGCCCTTGCTGGCGGGGCAGGAGGAATGTCCGGTCTGCGACAAGGAAGACCTGACGCCGCCCTCAACCTGGACGCTGTTCCGCCTGTGGCGCTTTGCCCACCCCTATCGCTGGCAACTGCTCGCCGGTTTCCTGCTTTCGTTGGCCGCGACAGCCGCGACGCTGGTGCCGCCGTACCTGACCATGCCACTGATGGACAATGTGCTGATCCCGTTCCAGAACGGCAAACCCATCGATACGGGATTGGTGACGCTCTATCTTTCCGGCCTCTTCGGCGCCGCGATACTGGCCTGGGTCTTGGGCTGGGCGCGAACCTACATCCTGGCCCTGGTTTCGGAACGCATCGGTTCCGACTTACGCACGACGACCTACGAGCACCTGCTCAAACTGTCGCAAGAATATTTCGGCGGCAAACGCACAGGCGACCTGATGGCGCGAATCGGGTCGGAGACCGACCGCATCAACCTCTTCATCTCGTTGCACTTCCTTGAATTCGCCACCGACGTGCTAATGATTGGCATGACGGCCGCCATTCTCGTCTCGATCAATCCCTGGCTGGCGCTGGTCACCCTGTTACCACTGCCGATCATTGCCTGGCTGATCCATATCGTGCGCGAGAAATTGCGCACCGGCTTCGAACGCGTCGACCGCATCTGGGCTGAAGTTACCAACGTGCTCGCCGACACCATTCCCGGCATCCGCGTCGTCAAGGCCTTTGCGCAGGAACAACGTGAGGCGGCACGCTTCCGGGCCGCCAACCGGCACAATCTGGAGGTCAATGACAAGGCCAACAAAATCTGGTCGCTGTTCTCCCCGACGGTGACCCTGCTCACCGAAATCGGCCTGCTCGTCATTTGGGCGTTCGGCATCTGGCAGATTTCCCGCAACGACATCTCGGTCGGCGTGCTCACCGCCTTCCTCGCCTACATCGGACGTTTCTATACCCGTCTGGATTCGATGAGCCGCATCGTCTCGGTAACGCAAAAAGCGGCGGCCGGTGCCAAGCGGATTTTCGACATTCTCGATCACGTCTCCAGCGTTCCCGAACCGGCCAATCCGGTTCACCTGCCGACCGTCAGCGGCCGCATCGAACTGCGCCGAGTCGGTTTCCGCTATGGCACGCGCAGCGTGACCCGGGACATCAGCCTGACCATCAAACCGGGCGAGATGGTCGGCCTCGTCGGTCACAGCGGATCGGGCAAGAGCACCATGGTTAACCTGATCTGCCGTTTTTACGACGTTACCGAAGGCGCCATTCTGATCGACGGCGTTGACATCCGCTCGGTCCCGGTCTCCGAATACCGCAAGCACATCGGCCTCGTGCTGCAGGAACCTTTCCTGTTCTTCGGCACGATTGCCGAAAACATCGCCTACGGCAAACCCGACGCGACGCGCGAGGAAATCATCGCCGCCGCCCGTGCCGCCCATGCTCACGAATTCATCCTGCGTCTGCCGCAGGGGTACGATTCACTGGTCGGCGAACGCGGTCAGGCGCTCTCCGGCGGCGAACGCCAGCGCATCTCGATTGCCCGCGCCCTGCTCATTGACCCGAAGATCCTGATCCTCGACGAAGCCACGTCGTCGGTCGACACCACGACCGAAAAGGAAATCCAGAAAGCACTCGACAATCTCGTGCGCGGCCGAACAACGATCGCCATCGCCCACCGGTTGTCCACGCTGCGTCAAGCCGACCGCCTCGTCGTCCTCGACCGCGGCAGCGTCGTCGAAGTCGGCAATCACGACGAACTGATGGCCAAGGAAGGCCACTATTACCGCCTCTATCAGGCGCAAGCACGCAACGTCGACACCGAAGACATGGCCGGCGAAAGCGATCAGCCGGCAAGCGACAAGGGAGAACGCGAATGACCGGAACCCCCACCTGTCCGCTGCGGCGCAATGCCCTCGGCCAACTTGAATACACCGACGCCGAAGGCGAAGTCCATCAGGGCATCATGCCAGTACGCGCCTTTCCGATCACTTTTCCGGAACAGGGTATTGCGCTTGTCGATCCGCACGGCCACGAATTGCTCTGGATCGAACGCCTGGACGATCTGAGCGATGAAATGCGCACTTTAGTCGCCGAGGAACTCGCGAGCCGCGAATTCATGCCCGTCATCCATCGCATCGTCAGCGTCAGCAGCTACGCGACGCCGAGCACCTGGGAAATCGAAACCGACCAGGGCAACACCCACCTGATTCTCAAAGGCGAGGAAGACATCCGCCGCCTGGCATCGCCGGCATTGCTCATCGCCGACACCCACGGCATCCATTACTTGATCCCGGACCGATACGCCCTCGACCACATCAGCCGGAAAATCCTCGACCGCTTCCTGTAAGCGTCATCCAAATCGCGCTCACCACGTTAACCCTTCAAATCACAACCCGCCTCACACTGCCAAGCTCGAGTCCCCATGACAAGCAAAGACCTCAAGTTTCTCGAAACCCGCTACTTGCGCGGCCCGAACATCTGGACCTACCGGCCGGTCATCGAAGCCGTCGTCGATATCGGCGAACTGGAAGACTACCCGTCGAACACCCTGCCCGGCTTTGTCGACCGCCTCAAGGCCTTCCTGCCCTCGCTGATCGAGCACCGCTGCAGCTATGGCGAGCGCGGCGGCTTCCTGCGCCGTCTGGAGGAAGGCACCTGGGCCGGACATATCCTCGAACACGTCACGCTCGAACTGCAAAATCTGGCCGGCATGCCCGGCGGCTTCGGCAAGGCACGCGAGACGCCGGTACGCGGCATCTACAAGGTTGTCGTTCGCGCCTGGCACGAAGAGGTCACCAAGGCCTGCCTGGAAGCCGGCCGCGAACTCGTCCTCGCCGCCATTCATGACCGTCCCTTTGACGTCGAAAGCATCGTCCAGTCACTGACCGACTTGGCCGAACGCAAACTGCTCGGACCGAGCACCGGCTGCATCGTCGAAGCCGCCACGTCCAAAGAGCGTCGTATTCCAGCGATCCGCATGCTGGCCACGGGCAATCTCGTACAACTCGGCTACGGCATCCGCAGCCGGCGCATCTGGACTGCCGAAACCGACCAGACCAGCGCTATCGCCGAAACCATTTCACGCGACAAGGACCTGACCAAGGGTCTGCTTGAATCCTGCGGCGTCCCGGTCCCCGAAGGCCGGTTGGTTCGCAGTCCCGAGGACGCCTGGGAAGCCGCCGAGGACATCGGCGTGCCAGTCGTCGTCAAACCCTACGACGGCAACCACGGTCGCGGCGTGTTCACCAACCTGATGACGCGCGAAGAAGTCGAAGCAGCCTATCCCAAGGCGCTCGAAGAAGGTAGTGGCGTCATCGTCGAACGTTACGTACGGGGCGCTGAACACCGTCTGCTCATCGTCGGCGGCAAGCTGGTCGCTGCGGCCCGCGGTGAAACGGCCTCTGTCGTCGGCGACGGCAAGTCCACGATCAACCAGCTGATCGACCTGCAGATGAACTCCGACCCACGCCGCGGCGCGCACGAAGAGTTCCCCCTCGATGTCGTTCTCCTCAGCGAAAACCCGGTCGCCCTGCACGAGGTCTTGCGCCAAGGGTTTACGCCCGACTCGGTTCCGGAAACGGGTCGCGAAGTGCTCGTCATCCGCACCGGCAACCTGACCTGCGACATCACCGATCTCGTCCACCCCGAAACGGCAGCAACAGCCTCCCTCGCTGCCCGCATCGTTGGCCTCGACATCGCAGGCGTCGATCTCGTCTGTGAAGACATCTCGCAGCCGCTGGCTACACAGCGCGGCGCCATTGTCGAAGTTAACGCCGGCCCCGGCTTGCTGATGCACATCAAGCCAGCTAACGGCCAGCCGCGTCCGGTTGGACAAGCCATCGTTGACCACCTTTTCCCGAAAGGTGACGATGGCCGCATCCCGGTCGTCGGCGTCACTGGCAGCTATGGCAAGACGATCGTTGCCCGCCTGATTGCCCACCTGCTGACCCTCTCTGGCAAACACACGGGACTCGCCAGCAGCGCTGGACTTTTCCTCGACCATCGCCACGCCGAAAAAGGCGACTGTGCCAACTGGCAAATCGCCAATCGTATCCTGATGAACCGTGCCATCGAGGCAGCCGTCTTCGAGAATGGCAGCGACGCCATTCTTGGTGAGGGACTGGCTTACGACCGCTGCCAGATCGGCGTCGTCACCAACGTTGACATCGAACGCCACACCGGACGCTTCTACATCGAGACTCCCGAACACGTTTTCAACGTGCTGCGCACCCAAGTCGACCTGGTCCTACCGAACGGCGCCGCCGTGCTCAACGCCCGTGAGCCAATGCTCGTCGACATGGCTGCCCTCTGCGACGGTGAGGTCATCTACTTCGCGATCGACCCGGAACTGCCGGTCATTACCCGCCATCGCGAAGAGGGCAAACGCGCCGTCTTTGTACGCTACAGGCAGATCATGCTCAGCAGCAAGGACGGCGAAATCCCGCTCGCCAAACTTAACGACATTCCGCTCACCGATGGCGGCAAGAACCCCGAGCAGACCGAAAACATCCTCGCTGCCGTCGCCGCCGCTTGGGCACTCGACATTTCGCCGGTCGTCATGGGTACCGGCATCGAAACCTTTTTGTCCGAATAACCAATGAACAATAAACAAATCGCTTCTTTTCCGGGAATCCGGAAAACCGGGAGGAAACCTCTATGGAAGTAACGCGAATCCGTGCCTTGCGTGGCCCCAATCTATGGAGCCGGCATACCGCCATCGAAGCCATCGTCACCTGCCATGACGGAGAACGCATCATCGCTGGCATCCCGGGCTTTGAGGTGCGGCTACGCGAGCGCTTCCCTGAAATCGCCCTGCTACAGCCAACCTTTGGCGAAGAAAATGTGTCGATGGCGCACGCCCTCGAATACGCTGCACTCGGCCTGCAAGCCCAGGCCGGCTGCCCGGTCACCTTCAGCCGAACAATGCAGACGCTTGACCCCGGTATCTATCAGGTCGTCGTCGAGTACAGCGAAGAAGCCGTCGGCCGACTCGCTTTTGAACTGGCCGAGGCACTTTGCCTGGCCGCGCTCACAGACTCCCCTTTTGATCCGGAAAGCGCACTGCATCGGCTACGCGAACTCGACGAGGACGTCCGTCTCGGGCCGAGCACCGGCTCAATCGTCTATGCCGCCGCCGCCCGAAACATTCCCTATCGCCGCCAGACCGAAGGCAGCATGGTGCAGTTCGGCTGGGGCAGCAAGCAGCGCCGCATCCAGGCCGCCGAGACCGAACGCACCAGTGCCGTCGCCGAATCGATTGCTCAGGACAAGGAACTGACCAAAACCCTGTTGCATGCCGCTGGCGTTCCGGTCCCCATCGGCCGCCCGGTCGCCGACGCCGAGGACGCCTGGACCGCCGCCTGCGAAATCGGCATCGAAACCGGTCACGCTGTCGTCGTCAAGCCCCAAGACGGCAACCAGGGCAAAGGCGTCACGGTCAACCTGACCACCCGCGAGCAGGTCGCCGCCGCCTACGCGACGGCCTACAAGATCAGCGACGAGGTCATGGTCGAACGCTACCTGCACGGCCAGGACCATCGCATCCTGGTCGTCGGCAACAAGGTCATTGCCGCCGCCCGACGCGAACCGCCGATGGTCATCGGTGACGGCACACGTACCGTTCGTCAACTTGTCGACCAGGTCAATAGCGACCCGCGCCGCGGTGAAGGCCACGCTACCTCACTGACCAAGATCCGTTTCGACGATATCGCGCTGGCCCGTCTCGCTGAAGATGGCTTAACCGCCGACTCCGTGCCGCCCAAGGGCATGCGCGTCGTCCTGCGCAACAACGCCAACCTGTCGACAGGCGGCACAGCGACCGACGTCACCGACGACGTGCACCCCGAATTCGCCGCCCGCGCCGTCGCCGCCGCACAGATGCTCGGCCTCGACATCGCCGGCGTCGACATCGTTTGCAACAACGTCCTCACCCCACTCGAGGAACAGGGCGGCGGTATCGTCGAACTCAATGCCGCGCCCGGCCTGCGCATGCACCTGCAACCCTCGTTCGGCAAGGGCCGGGCGGTTGGGGAAGCCATCGTCGCCAGCATGTTCGACGACGGTGACGACGCGCGCATTCCGCTTGTCGCCGTCGCCGGCACCAACGGCAAAACGACCACCGTGCGTCTGATCGCCAGCATTTTCGGCAGCCAAGGCTACCGGGTCGGCATGACCAGCACTGACGGCGTGTATATCCAAGGAAAACGCATCGACACGGGGGACTGTAGCGGACCGAAAAGCGCTCGTAATGTGCTGATGCACCCTGACGTCGATGCTGCTGTTCTGGAAACGGCTCGCGGTGGCGTCCTGCGCGAGGGTCTGGGTTTCGACCGCTGCGACGTCGCCGTCGTCACCAACATCGGCAAAGGCGACCACCTCGGCCTCTCGTACATCAGCACCGTCGAGGACCTTTCCGTCGTCAAGCGCGTCATCGTGCAGAACGTCAAGCCGGAAACAGGCTACGCCGTACTCAACGCCGCTGACCCGATGGTCGCGCGCATGGCCGACGCCTGTCCGGGTCAGGTGATCTTCTTTGCCTGCGACCGCAACCATCCGGTTATGGCCATGCACCGCGCCTTGGGTAAACGCGTCGTCTATCTTGACGGTGACGCCATCGTCGCTTCGGAAGGCACATTCGAACATCGCATTCCGCTATCCGAAATTCCGGTCACCGCGAACGGCGCCATCGGTTTCCAGATCGAAAACGCGATGGCGGCAATGGCGACCGGCTGGGCGCTCGGACTCGACTGGTCTGTCGTCGGCAACGGCCTAGCAGGCTTCGTCAATGACGCGGCGACGGCACCGGGCCGGTTCAACCTCTTCGACTATCGCGGCGCAACCCTGATCGCCGATTACGGTCACAATCCGGACGCCATCCAGGCACTGGTCACGGCCATCGACAACATGAAAGACAAGTCGGGTAAACGCCGCTCCGTGGTCATCAGCGGAGCCGGGGACCGACGCGACGAAGATATCCGCCAGCAGACCGAAATCCTCGGCGATGCTTTCGATCAGGTCGTGCTTTATCAGGATCAATGCCAGCGCGGTCGAGCCGATGGGGAGGTCTTGGCCTTGTTGCGCGACGGTTTGAAGAACGCTCGCCGCACCCGCGACATCCGGGAAATCCACGGCGAATTCCTGGCCATCGATACAGCCCTGGAAAGTCTTCAATCGGGCGATCTGTGCCTGTTTCTTGTGGACCAGGTCGAAGAAACGCTGGCGCACATTGCAAAACGGGTTGCGGAAGCCTGAGATCGATCTCACCCAAAACGCTTAACGATTAAGGCCACCAAAGAAGGTGGCCTTAATTTTTTACTTTTGGCGCAAATTCATCGCCAGCATCATGCAACCGCCATCGACCGACAATTGATGGGATAATCGGTCCGGAAGCCGTTACCCAAACCGCAGCGACCATGAAAAACCCCACCCTGGCTGGCATCGCGTTCGCTCTGGCTGCCGCTATTTTTGGCGTCATTGCCTTTAAACTCATTCCCTTGCTGCGCCCGAGCGCTGATCTGACGCTACCCGCCAAACGTTGCAACCCGTCGCTTGAGCGTTGCGCGGCAACGTTACCCGATGGTGGACAAATCGTGTTGAGCATCCGGCCATTGCCCATCCGCCCCTTGCAGACCCTGCACCTCGATGTCGAAGTCTCGCACCTCCAGACGGAAAAGATCGAGATTGATTTTGACGGTACACAAATGCGCATGGGGTACAACCGCCCGCAACTCACCGGCGCAAACGGCCATTTCAGGGGGACAACCATTCTTCCGGTCTGCGTTACCGGTGCCATGGAATGGGTCGCCACGGTATTGATCACCACGCGAGACAAACGCATCGCGGCGCCGTTCATCTTCGACGTTGCCCCCCGCTAGTTGAGAATCCGGCATGAACAACCCAAAATACTGGTACTTCCTCATTCCCTCGCTGATGGTACTACTGGTCTGGCTGGCCTTCTTCTGGCAACCGGAAGCGAACAGGGAGCCCGCACACAACGAATTACCGATCGTCGAAGTGCCCAAAGGCGGTGACTTCACGCTGCAAAGCCCGAGCGGTCCGGTTTCCCTAGCCGACCATCGCGGCAAGGTCGTTCTGCTCTATTTTGGCTACACGTTCTGCCCAGATGTCTGCCCGACCTCACTGGCCGCTATCGCGCAAGCCCTGTCCGGACTTACCCCCGCCGAACTCGATCGGGTTGCGGCTTTCTTCATTACGGTCGATCCGGAGCGCGACACACTCGACGTACTCAAAACCTACATTCCCTACTTCCACCCGCGCCTCGCCGGCCTGACTGGAACGCCAGATCAGATCGCTGCCGTCGCCCAACGCTACGGCGTGCGTTACATGAAACAAAAACCGGATGCCAATAGCCTGTACTCGGTCGACCATTCCGCATCGACCTATCTCATCGACCGTAATGTCCAGCTCGCCGGAACGTTGCCACACGGTCTGCCTCCCCAACAGATTCTCGAACGAATACGCACACTACTCAAGCCATGATCTCCACGATAAATCTCTCCATGAAAGGAACGCGCATGAAACGACCGCTCATCGTCCTCACCCTGATGCTTAGCGCAGTCTTAGCCGACACCGCACTTGCCGCCGACACTGCCCTGTCGATCCAGGAACCCTACGTCCGCTTGGCACCGCCAAACGCCCCCGCCACCGGGGCCTTCATGGTCATCAAAAACAGCGGCAATGACGACCGCAAGCTGGTGAAGGCAGAGAGTCCCGTCTCGAAAATCGTCGAGTTGCATAACCACATCAATGAAAACGGCGTCATGAAAATGCGCAAGGTGCCGTCGATCGACGTGAAAGCCCACGGGGAAGCCATCCTCAAGCCAGGCAGCTATCATGTCATGCTGATCGAGATGAACCAGCCTCTCACTGAAGGTCAGACCGTTCCAATCACGCTAGGCTTCGACGACGGCAGTACTTTGGAAGTCACGGCAGCAGTACGCAAACTTCAAATGACCATGCCCACAACCCCTGCCATGAAACATGGGGAGACGACACATTAAACGCAATAACGACACAGGCACCGCCTGCCCTTGCGGTTCGCTGCTGGCGTATGACGCATGCTGCGGACGCTGGCATGCGGGCGTAGCAGCGCCAACCGCTGAGGCATTGATGCGTTCGCGCTACAGCGCCTATGTTCTCGGCCTCGAACCTTACCTGCTCGCCACCTGGCATATGAGTACCCGTCCGCCAGCACTCGATCTTTCGGCAGAAGCGACGACCCGCTGGCTCGGGCTCGACGTCAAGCGTCATGAGCCCACGGGTAGCGCCGACGCCAAGGCAACGGCAATTGTCGAATTCGTTGCCCGCCACAAGATCGGCGGCCGCGCCCATCGGCTGCACGAAATCAGCCGCTTCGTGCGCGAGAACAATCGCTGGTACTACCTCGACGGCGATCATGGGTGAGCCACTCTTGAACCATGAAGAACTACCGATCATTTACCGCGACGAGTACCTGATCGCCATCCACAAGCCCGCGGGCCTGCTCGTGCATCGCACCGTCCTCGACCGCCACGAAACGCGCTTCGCCGTGCAGATGCTACGTAACCAGATCGGTCAGCACGTCCATCCTGTGCACCGGCTCGACCGCGGCACGTCTGGAGTTCTGCTGTTCGCGCTCGACCGCGACATCGGTCGCGTGCTCAGCGCGCAGTTTGAAGCGCAGCAGGTCGACAAGAGCTACCTCGCCGTCGTCCGAGGCCACCCGCCCGAATCCGGACGGATCGATCACCCGCTCACGCGCGAGTATGACGACTACGAGTTCCGCAATCCGCAGACCAGCGGCGAAGCGCAAAGCGCGGTTACACACTACCGTCGGCTCGGAACTTGCGAACTCCCCTACGCGGTGGACCGCTACCCGACCAGCCGCTACGCGCTGCTGGAACTGAAACCGGAGACCGGACGCCGGCACCAGCTGCGCCGCCATCTCAAACACATCGCCCACCCGATCATTGGTGATGCCACCTACGGCAAGGGCCGGCACAACCAACTCTTCCAGCAACTCTACGGCTGCCATCGTCTGCTACTGGCTTGTACAGAAATGCGCCTCGTGCACCCGGTCAGCGGCGAAGCATTGATCCTCGCCGCTCCCCTGGCCGACGATTTTGCGTCCATTCTCTCGATCTTTTCCTGAGCGGCAATACACTGGCAGCCCTCCTCCGTTTTTCTAGACATTTCCCCGATGCCCCCCAACACTCTACGAAACCTGATGCTTTGGGCACTGCTGCTGGCCACCTCGCTGTTCATGGGAAGCATTCTGCATTTACTGAGCTTCCCGGCCGCCTTCCTGATTGGCGCCATGCTCGCCGGCATTGCCTTCAGTACGCACGGAACCCGGCTAGTCTTACCGCGCAAATTGTTTGTCTGCGCGCAAGCCCTGATTGGCTGCAGTGTTGCCAACAGCATCAACGCCGACATCCTCGTCACGATCGCAGGCAACTGGTGGATCATGATCCTGATTGTGACCAGCACGATTCTCGCTGGAGCGCTGGTCGGCTGGCTGCTGACACGCTCGCAAGCGTTGCCCGGAACCACGGCAGCCTGGGGATCGACGCCCGGCGCAGCAGCGGCGATGGTGTCCATGGCCGAACATTACGGGGCTGATTTCCGTCTGGTTGCCTTGATGCAGTATCTGCGGGTATTTGTCGTCATTCTCTCGGCCTCGTCAGTCGCCCATTACCTGATTTCCGGCGTCTCACTCGTTCCTGACGAAACAACAATTACGCCTTCCATATTGGCTTTCGGAGACGTGCCACCGCTTCTCAATGGGCTCGCCGTCGCCATTACCGGCGGTTGGATCGGCCAGCGTCTGCGCATTCCCGCTGGCGCCTTACTGGTTCCCATGCTGCTCGGTGCCATCGTTCACTCGGGCGGTATCGCTGAAATCAGGCAGCCGTTCTGGTTACAGGCTATCGCCGCCCTCTGGCTCGGCTGTTACGTTGGCCTCGGCTTCAACCGTCGCTTCCTGACCAATGCGATCGGCATTCTGCCGCAACTACTATTCTCCGCAATCCTTCTCATCGGTTTCTGCCTTATCCCGGCTTGGCTGCTCGTTTACGCCCTGCAAATCGATCCGCTGACCGCCTATCTGTCGACCAGCCCCGGGGGACTCGACTCACTCGTTCTGATCGCCATGAGCAGCCGGGCCGACGTGCCTTTCGTCGTTGCGGTACAGACATTGCGCCTCTTTCTGGTCATTCTGACCGGACCATTCATCGCTCGCTTCATCAGCAAGCACGCGCCTCCGGACAACAGCGAGGATTAATGCGGACGCCCGGTCAGCTCTGCGGCCTCGGCCGCCTTCAGGTATTTCCAAGGCAGCGGAAACAACCCCGGCACCTTCTTCCTGTAGATTCGATAATCCTCGCCGTAGCGGGCGATGAGTGAGCGCTCTTCCCGCTTCGAACCGATGATGAAATAAAGCGTGATCGCTAACGCCGAAACCAGCAATGGCGCACTCATGTCGCGCGTCCAGATCAATAACAGACTCAAGCTGTACCAGGGATGACGAACATACCGATGAAACCCCGAGAGCACGAATCGCTGCCGATCCTCGCCCTCTCCAGCCTGAAGCTGACGCAGCCCGAAAAACTCCCTCAGGTCGTAACTGCGAGTTGAAAGCAAGAATCCAACGAGAGCAAATAATGCCAGCCCGTTCGCCAGCCAAGCCCATGCCCCCTGCCAGTGCCACAGCCAGGCCTGTTCGGCGCCATAAACCAACCACAGAATTGGCATCAGCAACATGGTCGACTGCAGGTTGAACGCCAAACGGTAATACGGCATGGCACGCGGCCAGCGCCGATACGCCCAACGCTTGACACGATCATCGGCCAGCAAGGAATGCAGCGCGCAATAGAGAATCCACGCCATTGCGATCATCACCAGTCTCATCGAACAATGCCGACCCAAATCCGCCTTGCGCATCCCCAGGAGCCAGACGCGCAATCACAATATCCGTAAGTCATTTTTTAGCCATTTAGGAAACACCCGAAAAAATATTCAGGTAGAATTCTGCACATACTACATCGCTGCCCAGCAGCAAGGCGTAAGTCTAGAATTGGCTCCAGCCATCAATCCCCTACCGGTTCCGGACTTTATCCAAGCTGCCGCTGCGGTGCATCACGACCTGTTTTATTTCATGCAGGTTATCGCGTAATTACGTCGACGTCTAACAACTCGGCCCAACCGGAGAAGTCGTCAAACATGAAAAGCATTAAAAGCAAACTCATCGTTTCAATTGCCGCGCTGATGCTGGTTTCCCTGACCATTCTGGCAACGGCAAGCTACTGGAATGCCAAAAAAGTCATTACCAAGGAAATCGAAACAAGCCTCACGAACCTTTCCCGAAGCACGGCCGATGCTATTGGCATCTGGCTGGACGGAAACAAGAACAATATGGAATTCCTCGCCAGCTCCCCTTATGTTGCCTCCTGGGATCTTGCGAATGCGCTGCCGTACATGAGAAAGGAAAACCAGCGCTTCAAGGAATACCTCCGCCTGCTGATGATCGACAAAAACGGCGAGGCGACTTACTCGACCGGGAACAAGACCAACCTTGCCGAACGCGGCTATTTCAAGCAGGTTATGGCGACCGGCAAATCCGTGGTCAGCGACCCGGTGATGTCAAAGTCGGACAAAAAACTGGTTGTCGTTGCCGCAGCCCCCATTACCAACAACGGCGAACTGGTCGGCGCCTTCGCCGGAACAATCGCTCTGGATGCCGTCATCAAACGCATCAGTGAAATCAAGGCGGCCGAAACCGGCTACGCCTTCGTGATCAACAAGGACGGACTGACCCTCTTTCATCCCAACGAAAAAATGGCGATGCAGCTCAACCTGCTGCAGGATCCGGGGATCGAACAAAGTCTGAAAGACGTCGCCGCGCGAATGGTCAAGGGTGAACAGGGGCTTGCCCGCTACGCTTTCAAGGGCGAAGACAAATTCCTCGCCTTCGCGCCGATTCCAGGAACGACCTGGAGCTTGGGCATCAACGTTCCGGTCAACGAGGTTACCGCCCAGCTTGATGCGATGAGGCTCACCGCGATCACCATCACGGGCGTCGTGCTCGTCATCGCGATCCTGCTGGCCATCGCCAGCGGCATCACCCGTCCGCTGAACGCCATGAAATTGATGCTGCAAGACATCGCGCAAGGCGAAGGCGATCTGACCAAGCGGCTCGACGAATCGTCAAATGATGAACTGGGCGACGTCGCCCGCAGCTTCAATCTATTCGTGAAGAAACTGCACGGCATCATCGAACAGGTCAGCCGGACAACGCTCCAGGTGGCCGCGTCCGCCGAACAACTCAGTACAACCTCGAACCAGATGGCCAGTGGGGCAGAGAAAGCGACAGACCAAGTGAATGCCGTCGCAACGGCCGGCGAGGAAATGTCGGCCACCTCCGGCAACATTGCGCGCAACTGCTGCATGGCGGCTGAAAGCTCTCAATTGGCAAGAGACGCCGCTGCATCCGGCAGTCAAGTCGTCGTCGAAACCATCGGCGTCATCGACAGCGTCGCAACCAGAGTCAAGGACACGGCCAACATCGTCGAAGACCTGGGCAAGCGATCTGTGCAGATCAGCGCCATCGTCGGCACGATCCAGGATATCGCCGACCAAACCAACCTGCTGGCCCTGAACGCGGCCATCGAAGCGGCCCGCGCTGGCGAACAGGGACGCGGTTTCGCCGTCGTTGCCGATGAGGTGAGAGCACTCTCCGAACGCACCGGCAAGGCAACGCGCGAGATCAGCGACATGATCCAGGCCATCCAGAATGATACGAAGATCGCCGTCACGGCCATCGAGGACGGGGTCAACGAGGTCACCAAGGGTAGCGAAAAAGCGTCCGACTCCGGAAAGGCGCTGGAAAACATCCTTGAGCAGATCAACAATGTGTCCATGCAGATCAACGAAGTAGCCACCGCAGCCGAAGAGCAAACCGCCGTGACTGCTGAAATCAGCAGCAACATGCATCAAATCAGCGGCGTGATCTCGGAAACGTCGAGCGGAGCGCAGGAATCCGCCGCTGCCGCGTACCGGCTTGCCGAACACGCCGAAGAACTCCGCAAGATCGTCGGACAGTTCAAACTGTCCTGATTCACTGTCATCCTGAACAGCGGCGCTGCTACCGGAAAACCGGTTACCGCGCCGCTTTTTTTGGCGCAACTCAAACGCGCGGTTCCTGCCCCTCGCCGCCGATCAGCACGCGATCGACGAATTTCTTCAACAGCCCGTTCGACTCGGGCGTCTCAACAGCGCTGTCGAGCACCTGCTGCAAGTGCTCGTCGCTCTCCGTGTACTTCTCCTTGAAGGCCGTGAGCCGCTCGACGAGGATCGACTTCGACACCTCCGGATGGAACTGGGTCGTCCAGAACGGCGTTCCCTTGACCTTGAGGGAATGGATACAGGCCGGGGTATAGGCCAGCAGTTCGCAACCGGCCGGCGGGATGACGTTCCGCGCATGGTGAACCGAAACCGCCATGAACCCATCAGGGGTATCCCGGTACAATGGATCATCCAACGCCGCTGCCGTCAGGCGAATCGGCAGCGTGCCCATTTCGAACTCACGCACGTCGCTGACGATTTCCCCGCCAAGGGCGCAAACCGCCAGTTGGTGCCCGAAACACGAGGCAAACACCGGTACCCGCTGCTCGATGCAATAAAGCATCATGTCCTGCCCCTGGATCACGAAAGGATAAACGTCCGGTTCGAGAACGCTGGCCTCGCTCGAACCGCCGACAAGGAGGGCGTCGTAGTCGTGCACGATCGTGAAGTCGAAATCGGGGGTATCGAACAGATTGAGGATACCGAATTGCCCGATCTCCAGTTGGCAAAACCGGGCAAAACTATTCAGCTCCTCTTTGCGCGTCGGTGCTTCGTCACGAATCTGCATTAACAGAATACGGAGATCGGCCCGATCTTTCATGGCAGTTTTCACGGCGACAGGATCAAGTCAATGAACGGTAGCCACACCGTTACCTGCGGCAACTTGTCTGTCAAGCGCCCCCGATGCGCTAATCGCGAACAATGAAATCTATCGGAATCAGATATCGACCGCATTTTGACCTCTTGCTTTTCGCTCATTCTGCCACTCACCATTTCGGCTCATTTGGTCATCGATACAACTGATGAACTAAGCACCGTTTGGTTCGTTGATTCGGAATGTCAGCATAGCCATTCGTTTAAAGCGAAACGACGACTTTATTCAGGGCTGGTGTTTAAAAATCAATCATTGTCGGCGAGTCGATACGTTGTTCCCGCTGCCAGAAAATCCCCAAGTATTGAATATTAGGGACCGAAGCGCACAGGTACCTCTTTTGCTAGCATCGCCCCCCAGGAATACAGTGCATCCAGCATCGGTCGTAGGCTTTCGCCACGACGAGTTAGGCAATAAACATGAGATGACCGTCCTTTGGTACTGGCCACTTTCTCTACCAAACCGAGCAGTTCCAAATCCTTTAGCCTTTCGGTCAGAACTTTGTCAGACAGGTTCGGCAAAAGTGTGCGAAGTTCACTAAAACGACGTGGTGACTCCTTCAGGTACGCAAGGATCACCGTCTTCCATTTCCCGCCCACAAATTCTAGCGCCAGCTCCACAGGACAACCGTACTGCGTACGCAACCTTTTCATGCTCGCTCCTTAAGACTTACCAATTGGTTCGTTGAAGCCAAACAAAACCACCCTCATCATCCTTCCATGTCAAAACATCAAAAGGAAAACCAAATGAATATTGCCATTATCGGTGCTGGTAATGTTGGCCTCTCTCTCGGAAAAGGTTGGGCTCGAGCCGGTCACCGAATCTGCTTTGGCGTTGCTTCCCCTAATGATGCCAAATACAAACGTATTTTCAATGAGGTCCCTGGATCAACGCTTAAGACCAACGAGAGCGCCGTTAAGGAGGCAGAAGTAGTCGTCCTGGCCGTGCCATGGAATGCAGTACCTGATGCTCTGAGCACCTGTGGTGATCTGGGAGGCAAAATTTTGATTGATGTTACGAACCCCCTACAGATTGGACCAAATGGACTGGAACTTGCCCTAGGCTTCAGTTCCTCAGGGGGTGAGATTGTTGCACATCTCGCGCCGGAAGCCAGCGTCTTCAAAACCATGAATCAGGTCGGATTCGCTGTAATGTCAGACACCACGGGCTACGCAGCTAAACCGGTTATGTTTGTTGCAGGTGACGACAGCCACCGCAAACCACAAGTGATGGCACTGGTTTCAGAACTGGGCTTCGAAGCACTGGATGCGGGCCCATTGAAGAACGCACGTTTACTCGAACCCTATGCGATGCTTTGGATCGACCAATCCATCAATCATGGAGCAGCTCCTACCAATGCATTTTGTTTCCTAAAGAAAGCAAACAAATCATGATCATTGAATATATTCGTTACACACTCACAGCACACTCGCCGGCAGAACTAGTCGCCGCATACGATAAAGCCGGCCGATATCTCGTTAAGTCACCGGAATGCCTTGGATTTGAACTTGCTCAGTGCATCGAAGATGCCAATTCATTTATTCTCCGTATCCAGTGGACGTCTGCAGACGATCATTTAAAAGGCTTCCGCCAAGGGCCGCAATTCCCCCCTTTCCTTGCTGAAATCAAACCTTTCATCTCAGAAATAACCGAGATGCGCCATTATCAAGCGATGCCAAACACTACCCCCTAAGGCGACAGGTAATCGACGTCATAAATGTTCTGACCATAGAATACTTTGAGATGCCGTCATTGACGATTCTCGGTGCTAAGAGCACGACTGACTCAAGTCTCAATCAGCGCGGGATGTCACACACCCCCCGCCGATACGACAACGGCGCCCGCAGGAGCGCCGTTTCGAGCTCACGAAAGTTGAACCTCACACCTCGACAGTCTCCGCCATTTCCCGGAACTCGTCGATCTGGTCGAAGTTCATGTAGCGGTACACGTCGGCCGCCTTGGCGTTGACGGCCTTGATCTTCTCCATGTACTCGGCGACGGTCGGAATGCGCCCCATCAGCGCGCACATCGCGGCCAGTTCGGCGGAACCGAGATAGACGTTGGTGTCGATGCCGAGCCGGTTCGGGAAATTGCGCGTCGAAGTCGACATCGCGGTGCTGCCCTTCTTGATCTGCGCCTGATTGCCCATGCACAGCGAGCAGCCGGGCATTTCCATGCGCGCGCCACTCTTGCCGAGGACGGCGTAATAGCCCTCCTCGTTGAGGATCATGGCGGCCATCTTGGTCGGCGGCGCGATCCACAGGCGGGTCGGGATGTCGCTCTGCCCGTCGAGGATCTTGCCGGCGGCGCGGAAGTGGCCGATGTTGGTCATACACGAGCCGATGAACACCTCGTCGATGTGCGCGCCGGCAATTTCTGAAAGCAGCTTGACGTCGTCCGGGTCGTTCGGACAGGCGACGATCGGCTCCTTGACGTCGGCGAGATCGATCTCGATCACCGCCGCGTAGTCGGCATCGGCGTCGGCCTTGAGCAGTTGCGGATCGGCGATCCACGCTTCCATGGCCTGGATGCGGCGGGCGAGCGAGCGCTTGTCTTCGTAGCCGTTGGCGATCATCCACTTCATCAGCGTGATGTTCGAGCGCATGTATTCGATGATCGGCGCTTTGTCGAGATGCACGGTGCAGCCGGCCGCCGAGCGCTCGGCCGAGGCATCGGAAAGTTCGAATGCCTGCTCAACCTTGAGATCTGGCAGACCTTCGATCTCCAGAATACGCCCGGAGAAAATGTTCTTCTTGCCCTGCTTGGCGACAGTAAGCAGGCCCTGCTGGATCGCGTAATACGGAATCGCATTGACGAGATCGCGCAGCGTCACGCCGTCCTGCAGCTTGCCCTTGAAGCGCACGAGCACCGATTCTGGCATATCGAGCGGCATGACGCCGGTCGCCGCGGCGAAGGCCACGAGGCCCGACCCGGCCGGGAAGGAGATGCCGATCGGGAAGCGCGTGTGCGAATCGCCGCCGGTACCGCAGGTATCGGGCAGCAGCAGACGGTTGAGCCAGCTATGGATGACGCCATCGCCGGGCCGCAGCGAAATCCCGCCGCGCGTCGTGATGAAACTCGGCAGGGTGCGATGCGTCCTGACGTCGATCAGTTTCGGATAGGCCGCCGTGTGGCAGAACGATTGCATGACGAGGTCGGCCGAGAACCCGAGGCAAGCGAGATCCTTGAGTTCGTCGCGCGTCATCGGCCCGGTCGTATCCTGCGAGCCGACGGTGGTCATGCGCGGTTCGCAATAGGTACCGGGGCGGATGCCCTGTTGGTTGCCGCTGACGACAGGCAGGCCGCAGGCGCGGCCGACGATCTTCTGAGCCAGCGTAAAACCCTTGCCGGTATCGGCGGGATTCTGCGGCAGACGGAACACCGTGGATGCCGGCAGGCCGAGCACTTCACGCGCCTTTGCCGTCAGACCACGGCCGATAATCAGCGGAATACGGCCACCGGCGCGCACTTCGTCGAGAATTACCGGCGTCTTCAGCGGCGCTTCGGCGATCAGTTTGCTGTCCTTGTAGGCGGAAACCTTTGTGGTTGCGTGGTCGATGCGTAACTCGACCTCGTCGCCCATGGCCATTTCGGCGACATCGATCTCGACCGGCAGCGCGCCGGCATCTTCCATGGTGTTGAAGAAAATCGGCGCGATCTTGCCGCCGAGACAGACGCCACCAAAGCGCTTGTTCGGAATGAAGGGGATGTCTTCACCCGTCCACCACAACACCGAATTTGTCGCCGACTTGCGCGAGGAGCCGGTGCCAACCACGTCGCCGACGTAGGCGATCAGGTTGCCCTTCTTTGCCAGCGCCTCGATCTGCTTGATCGGACCACGGGTGCCAGGTTCGTCGGCTTCAATGCCGGGCCGGGGATTCTTGAGCATCGCCAGCGCATGCAGCGGGATGTCCGGACGGCTTGTTGCATCGGGTGCTGGGGACAGATCATCGGTATTGGTTTCGCCGGACACCTTGAATACGGTGATCTTTTGTACTTCCGGCACTGGCGGCCGCGAGGTAAACCATTCTGCATCAGCCCAGGATTGCAGCACGCTACGCGCATTGGCATTGCCTTGATCGGCCAGCGTCTTCACATCGTGGAAATAATCGAAAACGAGCAGTGTGGTTTTCAGCCCTTGCGCCGCGACGGCGCCGACCTCCGGATCGCCGAGCACATCGATCAGCGGTTTGACGTTGTAGCCCCCGAGCATAGTTCCCAGCAATTCGGTGGCCATGGCTCGAGAAATGAGAGCACAGGCTTCCTCGCCCTTGCTCACCCGGGCCAAGAACTCGGCCTTGATCTTGGCGGCCTCATCGACCCCGGCCGGAACACGATAGGTCATCAGATCAACCAGTGCTTGTTCCTCACCCGGCGGCGGATTTTTGAGCAGTTCGACCAGTTCAGCGGTCTGCTTGGCGGACAAAGGTAGCGGAGGAATACCGAGCGCGGCGCGTTCGGCAACATGGGCATGGTAGGATTCCAGCATGGGGACTTCCTTTCTCAAAAATTGCTCACGGGCAACATTAAACCGCGATGCGCCAACATTCTGTGACTGTAGGCGACTTCCCTCGCCCGGCACAAGTCTTATATATGTTATAAGTTTGCAATAGGTTTGTGAAGTTCCTTCATCAGCTTCAGACCTTGTATCCAGCCGCTAGTTCGGCCGCAACCAACTCGATGCGTTCGCCGGCATAGTCGACACATTGGCCGGGACGCAACTTGGCGCGCTTGCGGGTTTCGACCGCGCCATCGACCTTGACCTGTCCGGCGTCGATCTCGGCATGGGCAAAGCCCCCGGAGTGGCACAGGCCAGTGGTTTTCAGCAATTGGTCGAGCTGGATGTATTCACCGCGTACTTCAAGGACAATCGACATCTTTCGCTTTCACAAGGATAAAGGGGGAAGGCCGTGCCGCCGTCGGGCGCGATCGCAAGGATCATCACCGATCCCCAACGGCGCATAGGGTGCGAAATCGCGACAGGGTCCGGGACGGTCGTTGTAGATAGAACAGTGAACGCCTTGCCCGATATCACCGGCGAGCGCGATGCAGCGCGGCGGCGAATCGTCGGTGCCACGCATGCGCATCAGCGTTGTCGTCACCGGCATGGCCATTTCTGGCGGCACACCGGCCAGTCCGGCGTTCGCCAGGTCGGCGCGGTGAAAATCGACACGAAACGCGGCGCAACAAGCGCCACAGGAAAGGCAAGCGGGATCGGGCATCGGGTTCTGAACAAAGAAGAATTTGAAGTGATTTTCCTACCGAAGCACGCCTTCCGCAATCGAATCGCACCTCACAAGCTGACCTGTGTGCGGAACAAAGCGTGCCCCGACTCCAGATACTTGCGTTCGAAAGGAGTGAGCGGAACGTCCGGGACAAATGGCATGCAGGCCGCACACTTCCCGGCAAGCCGATGCACAGCAAAGCAGAATTCCTCAACGTAGATCTGCCAGTTGCTACGGCATTCGAGTACGCCGCCGAGTTCGAGCATGGCGGGAAGTACCGGATGCCCGTGCCAGCGCCGCGAGAGATGGCCGATTTTCGGCCACGGGTTCGGATACAACAGATAGTGACGCGCCAGACGGATTCCGGCGCCCTGCATGAGCCGCCAGTAGTCGACGAGGTCGGCGCGCACCAAATCAAGATTTTCGGGCAGGCCGTCGGCCTTGTCCGCAATGTTGCGGGTGAGGCGCGAAGCCGACTGGTCGACGCCGATCACGTAATGGTCGGGAAACATCCGGGCCAGCGCAATGCTGCTCTCGCCGACGCCACAGCAGGAATCGAGGATCAGCGGCGCATCGGGGGCAACCCGTTCTCGCCGTTCCATGCTCGCGGTAAAAGCGGCACGATTGTAATCGGCATACGGTTTGCGGAATGGCGCCTTCGCATGCCGGTCAAGCAAGTCGGCAAGATGCTCGTGGATGCCGGTCTGGGCGCTAAAGGGAACGCGCGAATTGGCTTGCATTGATGATTCTCCTAGCCGGCATCTGCCTGCGCTATGGACACGCCGTGCCGCGCCAGCATTTGCGTAGTTTCTTCAAAACCACGCAACGGACGAACGTCGCGATACAAGGCCTCGGCGTAGGTCTGGCGCAAGGCATTGAGCCACAACTTGAGCCGCCCCGGCGTATGGCTGATCAGCACCCGCCCCTGCACCAGCCGCCAGAACTCGGCAAGCAAAGGCTGCAGCTCAGCCCATTCCGCCGCGCGCGCCGCCGCTCCGGAATCTGCAACCTCGCCCGCCATGCGCGCCTTGATGCGACGGGCGAGAAAGGGATCGGCGACGGCACCACGCCCTATCATCACGTCCGCGCAACCGCTGACCGCCCGGCAACGCGCATGGTCATCCGGCGTCCACACCTTGCCGTTGGCGATTACCGGCACCTCAATCGCCTCGCGGATGCGCGCGATCCATTCCCAATGTGCCGGCGGCCGGTAGCCTTCGTCCCGTGTCCGCGCATGCACGACGAGCGATGCGGCGCCGCCGGACGCGATCGCCCGTGCGCAATCAAGCGCTTTCGCGGTATCACGCACCCCAAGCCGCATCTTGGCCGAGACCGGAATGCCTTCCGGCACGGCTAGGCGCACCGCGGAGACGATTCGGGCCAGATGAGCGGGATCGTCGAGCAGCGTCGCTCCGCCGCCGTGACGATTGACCGTCGGCGCCGGGCAACCGAAATTGAGGTCGATGCCGACCGGCGACAGCTCGGCGAGCCGCGCCGCGTTCTCCGCCAGGCAGGGCGGATCGCTGCCGAGAAGCTGCACGGCGACCGGTGTCCCCGCCGGCGTGCGGCTACCGTTGTCGAGTTCTGGAGAGATGCGCCGGAAAGTGCAGTGCGGCAACAACGACTGGGAAACGCGGACGAATTCGGTCACCGCCCCATCATAACGGCCCGCCCGCGTCAGCACGTCGCGCAACACGCAATCGGCCAAACCTTCCATCGGCGCCAGAAACAACCTGCTCATAACCACTCTTGAAATACGCGATACACGAAATTGAATCCAGGCATGCCGCCGGGGCCGATATAATCGCCGGATTTTATAGCACTCCACCGACGCCAACCGGCGAACAACATGCGCCTCGTACTCGACACCAATATCGTCATGGACATGCTGCACTTCGACGACCCGCGCACGCAACCGCTGAAGGCGGCCCTCCAGTCCGGCCGGGCACAGTGTTTCAGCGACACAGGCTGCCTGGCCGAACTCGAACGCGTCGCCGGCTATCCGGCATTCGCGCTCAACGCGGACGAACAGGCGGCACTACTATCGAACTACCGCACGTTGGCCAAACACTGCGAAGGGCAGCCGGAGGAAAACTATCCCTTGCCACGCTGCCGCGACGCCGACGACCAGAAGTTCCTGATTCTCGCCGCACGCTGCCGCGCCGACGTGCTGGTCACCCGCGACAATCTCCTGCTCTGCCTGGCCCGCCACCGCAGGCTGCCGCCGCCGTTCGCCATCCTGACGGCGGAAGCCGCCAGCGGATTACTGCAAGCGCCGCCGGAAAACCCAGCGCCGATGACCTGAAGCCTCGGCGTCGAAAGCGTAACCTTCGTCCGCAAACGTTTTCAACGCTTCCGGCTCGTCGATCCCCTGAGTAATGGCAAAACGCGTCATCAGGCCGCGCGCGCGTTTGGCGTAGAAACTCACGACCTTGTATTTTCCGCCGCTCCAGTCCTCAAACACCGGCTGGATCACTGGCGCAACGAGGTTCTTCGGCTTGACGGCCTTGAAATATTCTTCCGAAGCCAGATTGACCAAGGCCGGCACGATCTGCTCGCGCAACGCCGCGTTCAGCGCGTCGGTCAGCCGCTCACCCCAGAACGCGTACAAATCCTTGCCGCGCGGGTTGCTCAGGCGGGTTCCCATTTCGAGCCGGTACGGCTGCATCAGATCGAGGGGGCGCAATAGGCCGTAAAGGCCTGATAGAATCCGCACGCGCTCCTGTGCAAATCGCAGATTCTCGGCCAAAAGCGAAGGGGCATCCAGACCTTCATAGACATCTCCGTTGAACGCCAGCACAGCCTGTCGGCCATTTTCCGGCGTAAACGGCAACGACCACGAGGCAAAGCGCGCTGCATTCAGCACGGCCAGCGGGTCGCTCACGCCCATCAACGAAGCGATATCTGCTGGCGAGAGCTTGCGCAATTGCTCGACCAGTATCTGCGAATGATCCAGAAAATCGGGTTGCGACGACTCGGAAACTTTGACCGGCGTTTCGAAATCAAGCGATTTGGCGGGAGACAGGACAATGATCATGGTATTTTCAGGGCAAACGCATAATTTTCAAAAAGAACGACCAAGATTGTAATCGACCTATTTCATCTCGGGCCGTTCCCGAAAGAACACTTGTTATGGAACAAATTCTCAGCCACTTCACCGCGCCGGACGCCGATCCGGTCGGGTTGCTGACCAGACTCATCGACGCCGTTCGCCCGAACGACGCCGACGACGTCGAACATCCACGGCGGCAACTGGCAGCACTGTGTGCGACCCTGAACGCGCGCCCCGAGCTGCGCCAGGCCGTTCGCGAGCGGCTGCTGGCGCTCAGCGAAACCGCCCGCCATTCCGATCTTTATACTTCTGCTGGCATTCTTCCCAACACCGGCTTCGTTTCGGAGCTATTTCGCCGCATCGGGCACCGCATGCTGCCCGAACCGAATCCGGCCGGACTGTTGCGCACCGTACTGAGAAAAGCCTTCCATCAACCGGACGACGGCGTCTGGGTGACCGGCGTCGGAGAAGACGCCTGGCTCGCCCTGATCGAAGCCCTGCGCTTCGACGAGCACCCCGCCGCGCCGACGATGCCCCGGCCCGTCGGCGAAATGTTGCGTTCGCTGCGCGTGCTCTCCTTCTGGATCGCCGCCCTCGGCATGGAGCCGGAACTGCTGCAGATCGATCCCGCGCTCGAAAACTACGAATCGCCCTTTGCCACGCAGAACCAGGAATTGATGGCGTACATCGGCGCCTACCCGGAAGCCTGGCGCAACTCGGATGCCGCCATCAGCGACGACAAGCACCTGCGCGTCCTGCTTGACCAATGCCTGGAAACCGTCGAGCGCATCCGGCGCCGCGCCACCCGAGACGGCACCAGTATCCGCCTTACCTACCATCTGCACCGGCTCGACCAGTTGATCCTGCGCAGCGAGCAGTTGCTCGACATCCTGGACCGGCTGCGGCAACACCCGGACGGCGAGACCGCGATGCAACCGATCGTACATCTATTCACCCACCTGATCGGCGAGGAATGCCGGCGCGACAACCTGCGCCTGCACTGGCAACGCAACACCGAGCTCATCGCGCTACGCATCACGCGTAGCACCGGCCAGCAGGGTGAGCAATACATCGCCGAAGATCGCCGTGACTACCGGCAACTCGCACGCTCGGCCGCCGTCGGCAGCGCTATCATCGGTACGCTCTCCGTCGCCAAGCTGCTGCTCGCCAACCTCGAACTGGCACCGCTCAACGCCACGCTGGTCAACTGCCTCAACTACGCCCTCTGCTTCTGCCTGATCCACATCCTGCACGGCACCGTCGCGACCAAGCAGCCGGCGATGACCGCCAACGCCCTCGCCGGCGCCATCGGCCAGAACGGCGGCCGAATCGGCGACATCGACGCTCTCACCGGCCTCATTGCACGCACCTTCAGCAGCCAGATCGTCGCCATCCTCGGCAACATCCTGATCGCCGTCCCGGTCGCGGCCACCCTGACCTTCAGCCTGCTCGCCCTGCCCCTTCCGGATTTCATCGACGCTGGACACGCCACAGCACTGATGCGCGATCAAAGCCCAATCCACGGCGGAGCCCTTTTCTACGCCGCCGTCACCGGATTGTGGTTATTCCTCTCCGGGCTGATCAGCGGCTACTACGACAACTACGCCACCTATAACCGCATCCCAACGCGAATTCGCCAGTTGAACTGGTTGCAACGCCTGATCGGAAAACGCCGCCAGCGTCATCTCGCCTATTACGTCGGCAAGCACATGGGAGCACTGATGGGCAGCATCGCGCTCGGCGTCCTGCTCGGCGCGACGACCTTTGCCGGAGAAATCACTGGGCTTCCCGTCGACAGCCGACATGTCGCCTTTTCTTCAGCCTTCTTTGGCGTATCGCTCGCCACCCTGGGATCGGCAGTGGATCTGAAATTACTGCTCTGGGCAGCCGTCGGAATCCTCATCATCGGCGCCACCAATCTGGTGACCAGCTTCACGCTGGCCTTGAACGTCGCCCTGCGCGCGCGCCAGGTTAGCGGAAGCCCCTGGCGCGCGATCGCTGGCGCTGTCGTCAAACGACTACTCAGCAAGCCCCGCGATTTCTTCCTGCCGCCGAAATGATCGCCGGCGATCAGTCCGTTGCGTTGTTGGAACGATCGATATCGGTCATTTCCCGCAACCGCTCCTGCTCCTTGAGAAAAGTGTCGACGGCAAGCGGGTCGAACTGGCTGCCCGACATCCGGACGATTTCCGCCACTGCCGTATCGAACGGGAAGGCCTTGCGGTAAGTGCGGTCAAAAGTCATCGCATCGAGCGTATCGATGACCGCGAACAAACGTGCCGGCAAGGGAATCTGCTCGCCCCGCAAGGCTCGCGGGTAGCCTGAACCGTCGTACCGCTCCTCATGGCACAGCACGATCTCCGAAGCCAACGAAAACACCGGCAGTTTTGCCAGCAATTGATTCCCGTGTTCGGGATGCTGCTTCATGACTTCCCACTCGTCGTCATTCAAGCGACCGTTCTTGAGCAGAATCGCGTCCGGCACGCCGATCTTGCCGATATCGTGTAGCAGACTGCCCCAATAGATTTCACGTAGCGTCGTCGGATCGCTGTAATAATGGCGGGCAAGAATCAGGGTATGCGAACCGACCCGCTTCGAATGCAGGCCGGTTTCCTTTTCGCGCAAGTCGAGCCCCGCGGCGAGCGACTCGGCGAATTCCTCGTAGGGATGCACATCGACCAACCCAGCCAACTGCTTGCGCGAATTGAACAGGCAATGTTCACAAATACACCTGCTCCCCAACACGGTAGTACTGCCGAGATTTCGTCGTCGCCCCGCATACCGAGCACCGCAATTTTCCGTTGTGGCCGGCATGCGCATGATGATTCGAATGCTGGTGGTTCATGACCTGCCCCCGATATTCCACCCAACACTGAGTATAGCTTAGCCTGGGAACAGTCGTTCACCGGGTCAGTTAATGTGGCAACACCCCTCAGATCAAGAAGAGTCGTTCATTCGAAGTAAAAATCGAACCCGGCCCCGGTTCCAGCGCCGGGGATTTTCGTTCAGGTTGCGTCGCCAATCAGTCGGTACTACCGGGTTCCAACTTGTCCAGCGCGCTCGTCATCAATCCGAAACGCTTGTCTCCGGGGGCCAGTTGGTTGGCTGACATCAGGCTGGCGCGAGCCTCGGCGATGAGTTCGGCTTCGGGCCCGGTTTTCTGCATCTGGCTAACGAGCACATGGGCAAAATTGAATAGCACGCGAATCTTACCAGGCATCGCTTGACTGGCGTTGCGCATCCAGAGGACAGCCTCTTCGAGTTTACCCTCGCGAGCCAGAAGCGCGCCTTTGTCCATCATGTCGATGGCTTCCTGGCGTGAGGTTTCAACAAGTTTCGCGCCCTCTTCTTCCATGTTTGCGGCAGTGAATACTTCCCGGATTTCAGCGAGAATTTCGGCGTTGTCCGGACTGTTTTTGACTTCCTTTTGCAACAGGGTGATGGCATTGTCCCTATCGCCGGTCGCAAACAACAGACCGGCAACCTCCATCGTTGTTTCGCTGTCCGTCCGGTCGTAACCGGCCGTCATCAACTTGCCCAATTCCTGAGCAGTCTTGTTAGCTTGCTCGAGGTTGCCGCTCTTATGGTGAACCTGCCCCTCAACGGCCAACGCTTTCAGGCGTACCTCGTCATTGTCGAAAGTTTTGTTGAGGCTGCCCAGAACACGCAGGGCTTCTTCCGGACTATCTTTTGCCGAACATGTTTTTGCCAAGCCAAGGTAGGCGCTGGGAGTCTTGAGTACCGAGTGTTCTCCGAGAGCAACGCTTTTGCGAAAAGCCCGCTCCGCGTTGTCGAGATCGCCCGTTTTGAGCGCGATATCGCCCAAGAATTTTTGGCGCAGGACCGAGTTGGGCGACAGTCTGGTCGCCCGCTCGAGAACCTTTCCGGCTGCTTCGAGTTCGCCCAAAGCTTGCAGCGTTTTTGCCTGCCAGTCGTAGGCTTCGAGAAAAGCGCTGTTATCTTCTATTATCTCGGCAAGCAAGGCCTTGGCGCGGATGAAATCCCCGGCTTGATAATGGATCTTGGCTATCCCCAACTTGGCCCAAGGGGTATCGCGAACCGCAAGAACGGATTCATAGGCCTGCCGTGCTTGGTCAAACTCACCACTGGCGAGAAGAAGTTGGCACTTGAGACGCTGCAGCTCGGCCGCGTTGGCTTTGTCCACTGCCAGCCTTTCGTCGCAGAGGCGGATGGCTTTGGCTTGCTCGTGATGCGCTAGCGCAGCATCGATTTCCGCAAAGGCTTTCTTTTTCTCCCAGAGCTTCGCCAACCGCATGCGCAATGTCGCTTCCGTAATCGGTTTGATCAGGTACGAGTCAGGCTGATATTCGGCTGCACCGGTAACTACATCCGTCGTTTTTTCGGCTGTGATCATGACCCATGCACACGCAGGACCGATCAAGCCTCTGAATTTTGCTTCCTCAAGAATCTGCTGACCGTTTTTGCCGGCGCCAAGATTAAAGTCACACAATACGACATCGAATTTTTCTTTACTGAGCGCATCAATGGCTTCATTACCGGCAGCTGCCATCTGGATGTTTTTTAGATTGGCGCCACAGCCGCGCAGGATATCGCGCAACATGCTGCGCATGCCTTGAAAATCGTCGATGATGAGAAAAGACTTACCGGAGAATTCCATCTCAAGCGGATGTTTGGTCATTATTCTGCTCCCGGGGTTATTTTTATTTTCTTGATGTACTTTACGGCAGCCTGAGGACGAAACAGCCGCCGCCTAAGGCACCGCCGTTCTCAAGCCGGATTTCTCCATTCCGGCCACGGTTGCGATGCATTTTTGCGGCTACCACCGAGAAATGCAGACCGAGTCCAGTGCTACCGCTCGAAAAATTGACGCCGCGCATCGCCTCGGCGCCATCATCGAGCATCTGTTGCGGGTAACCCCTGCCGTTATCCTCGATGCGAAATTCGATAAAGCCATCGATTTCGCTTGCCGAGAGGCGAATGCCGTCACGAGTGTAGTGAATCGCATTGTTGAGCGCGTTGCCAATCACGCCGCTGACCAAATCTTCATCGAATTCCCAGTACAGTTCATCATCAACGCATACATCCAGAGTGATTCCCCGCGAGGTGAGCAACGGCAGGTTTTGCGCCTCAATGACGTGGAGAAGATCGCTGGCTGCTTGTGATTGTGGATCGAAGGGGTACAGGTTATGGCCGGCCTTGTAAAGCGTCAGCAACTGGATAAGGTTGCTGTTGATACGCTTCGTTTCGTAAATCATGTGCGCCATGTCAGCGTAGGCCGGCAGCGTCGCCGGTTGCGCCTGTAAAAGTGTCTTTTCCAGCCCGCCGATCAGCATACTGATCGAATTCTTCATGTCGTGTATCGACGAGGCAAGGAAATACTCCATGCCGACCGTTGGCTCATCATCGTTCATGTTCACCATCCCTGGATTCGTAGTTTTGACTTCGCCGTCCCTCTGTATTGAACAGAACTAGCCAACAGATCTGACATTCCCCGCCGAGTCGGTAAAAACAACTTGATCGTCATTCAGCGAAAACTCACCTGGTTCGTAGTTTTTGCGCAGGTGCAGCACCTTCCCCACAAGATTCATATCAACCGCCCCCTCGACGCCCCTCCCCACACGAACCTTCGCCTGGGCAACCAGATCCATCTCCTTTTCAAGGACTTCTTTTTCCTGCATCAGTTTGGCCCAGGATTGGAGGGATGCGTGCCATGAAGCTTTGGCGCGTTCAAGAAGTTCCGGTTTATCGCCCTGCTTGGTAAATAACTTGACCAACTTTCCGAGTTTGTCTTCTGTCTCACGTTGTTGCTCGATTTGCTTCAACAAATCCTGGTGTTTGGCATCAAGCACCGGATTAACACCAAGCACCAGTTTCGTAACGCCTACGGTAGGTGATCCGAGTATCGGCGCCTGGATCAACATCGTCGTGCGCGCCGAACCACCCGCCAGCCGACCCCGACTGGTCGCTTGAGGCCGACGAGAATTTGATTGTTGGCCTGCAAATCGCTTTGCAGTGACGTATCATCAATCGCAATGTCCATTCCTGCAGAAATGTGAGCGTTCTCGACAAAGCGCGCCGAAACAGAACCGGCTGCACGAATTTTCGCTTTGGCGATTACACCTCCGGCGATGCAAACGTCGCCGCCGGCATCAAGCTCTCCTCCATCGACCACATAGCCTACGATGACATCCCCGGTAGCAGACACTTTCATCCCTGGCTGGACCTCTCCCTCAATGTTCACCGTGCCGTCAAAAGTAACATTGCCGGTGGCCATGTTGATGCCGCGCATATGCAAGATTTTCTCGACTTTCACTCCGTTGCCACAACGAACCGGTTGTCCGCTGAATGATGCGCGCAATAGATTCTTATCGTCGTTATCTACATATGCGCCCACCATGCCTTCAGCGAAGGCTTCGTTGCGACCCGCAAGCGGGTCAAGAATTTCCCCACGCACATTACGCCCGGCGGCCCCGAGGGTCGGAGGTATCCGTCGCATCAGGGGCTGATCGGCAACAACCATTGGAATGGCGCCCAATTCTCGGAAATTGATCAAACCGTTCTCGTCAACTCGCGGCGCACGATCACGGACATCATCGACCAGCAATTCGAAACGGGTGTCTTCGCCATTCACCGCCGGAATGCCTTTGGCTACCCTAATTCTCAGGACACGATCACCGGAACTTGCGGCACATAACGCATTCACGGCATCCCGATCGATACCGAAGGTCACCCCGGCTTCGTCGACAATCTGGTAAACCGTCTCGCTATTCAACGCGTTGCCACCGCAGGCAGGGATGAGACTTCCCCAAACCTCCAGAGCATCGGAAGATATTTCGAGGTTGAGACCGGCATCACGACATTCGCCAATCGGTATCGAAAATTCGGTAACCGGGGAGTTGTATTGCTCAATCAGCGAGGCCAGCGCCTCGCTGAAAAGAAACCAATGCGAGTAGCCTGCTTGAACCAATAGCTCATGCAAACCATCCAGATCAATAGGCTGACGTTCTGAAGAAGAAAGAATAGAGGCGATCAACAGGTTTTCGTTCTTTGAAAAAACTAGCGTTTTTTCGCCTGTCATTCGTAGACTCCAAAAGTCCTGCCGGTTGCACGCCACGAAAGGAAATAGTTACCGCCTAGTTGGGAAGGAAAAATTCAGCCCCATGATCATCTGCTCGGTAAAACATTTTGGTGGAGTCTAGCCACATTGAAAAGCAAGATTCTGCTCATTACTCCCGCACCCAAATCAGCCTACATTGGCCGCCATGTTATCAACATCCCGCAAAAATGACACCCAAAGACTTAAGCGCATCACACCCGACAAGCGAACGAAAAATCGTCGGCAGATTACAACTGCATCGCCTTCGCTCGCGGCCAGGAAATGCAGCTTGCCCCGCATTGCCATATCGCAACCCAAGATGATGCCGTGGCAGGAAATCACTGACCCATTTTCCCCTTCCGGCAACCTGCCGGCCGTGAATTGCGCGTATTCCTAATCATTGCAGTGTGCTTTGTTTTGAAGGGCGAACGTAGTCTCCGATTACCCCCCCCCCGGTCCTCCTGATACAAAACCCGCAACACCCCCATTGCCCATTCAAGACGATGGAACTGAGCGGCATCGCCGCCTCGATCCGGGTGCCGGCGCATGGCGAGGCGCCGATATTGCTGCTTGATCTCCGAATAATTAGTAGGGTGTGTCAGTTCCATCTCGGCCAAGGCTGCATCGCGCTGGTTTTCACCGGCAAAACGTTTCCAGAAGCCGTCAAGCATCCGCAGCATATCCGACTTTTCTGTGGATTTTAGATGATCGATATCGAGGTAGTAAGCCGCGAGCGGATCGTGCATCGCCGGGTGGGGAGACGAGGTGTCGTGACTAGGGATAATCCGGATGCACAGACAATCGATATTCAAATCGCTTGTTTCGCCCCTGCGCAGCTTGTCGCGCAGCAGATAAAGACAATGAAACAGCAGGAAATGGCGCTGGAACAAGCCGAGGGGACTGTTGAAATAGTCGTCGTCGAAAAATGTCACCTTGCGCGCTGCCAGATCTTTCAGCAGATCGTGTTCCGACAAGCCCACCGGACAGGCATCGAGAATCTCTTCCAGAGTAATCTGTAACGCGTCAATGGCACAGGGCATGCGATACACCGTCCTTCAGCACCTGCAGGGACAACGATTGTTTTCGATCATTATCTTCTGGCGAAATCCGGGCATATACGACCGGCTTTCTCCCGAAGAGTGGCCTCAGGAATAATCAAAACGCCTATCCCGACAGCAGTTGCCAGAAGCGGCTGCGGATCGCCTCAACATCTTTTTGACAGCCGCGAAACCAAGAGGCCGTAATCAATGGCCTGCCCCCAGGGTAAACCGTTCGTCTATTGAGTTGCGAATGATGCCCTACTCTGCCCGACACATCCCAAAACCCCCATCGAATTATTGGCGACTGGCTACCGATGCCAGGGCAGGTCAATTCACGCCAGCGAGCCTGATTCCCACAAACTGACGCATTTCCTAGCCAGAATTTCTGTAGGATCGAGAATCGCGACCGTTCGTCCGCTTGCCGGAAAAGCCTCGTTCTGCTCAAGCAAAAGCGGTAGTTCCGTACAGCCGAGAACAATGACCTCTGCGCCACGATCAGCCAGCGAGTTCAGGGCAATCAGCAGATTTTGCCGACACTCTCCCTCAGTAAAGCCTGCCTTGACGCCCTTGGGGCCGTAAATCGCTTCCATCACCAACGACTGGTGTTCACCATCGGGAATGAGCATCTCCAACCCAGCCTGATTGAAAACGCTGCCGTATACGTTACTTTTGATCGTTCCGTCGGTCGCCAGCAAACCGACAACCCTACATTCCGGATAGTCGTTCCTGACGCATTCGACAGTCTCGAACAGCATGTTCACTATGGGAACCGTCAAGTAAGACTGTATCCGTTCCACAAAAGCATGTGCAGTATTGCAAGGGATTGCAATGATATCTGCGTTCCCCGATTCCAGCTTCTTGCACGTCGAATACAAGGCAATGGTCGGATCGGTTCCTTGACCGATCAAATTTTCGGTTCGGTCGGGAATTTGTGGATTCTGCTCGACTAGGATTTTTACATGCTCCTGGTCACGCCGCGCATGAGTATTGCGAACGATCTTATGCATGAAATCAACAGTCGCCGCAGGGCCGACGCCGCCGACAACGCCGACAACGCCGATCTTGAATGGTTTGATCGCAACACCAACACTCTCTGAGGCGGCAAAGCTAGCGTAAATCTGATTCGAGTCGAGTATTGGTATTTTCCTCGCCAACAAGGCATCGATCACGATGGGAATCTCGGCGATTCCAGGCACTATAATTTCCGCCCCCTGCTCAAGGAGGTTTTCACAGGCCTTGATCAACAACTCGACCGAATCACCTCCAAGATTTCCGGCTTTGATACCACTTGGGCCATAGATTGCCGTCATCAGGCAACGCGCTTGAATATCTGCTTCCGGGTAAACCAACGCCCTGCGCCCTACAGGGAAATAGCGTTCAAAAAGCTTTTTCTCGCGCACGTAGTCGGACGTTAACACGCCGACTTTTTTTACGGCTGGATAGCGATGCTCAACATGTTCGCACAAGGCATCCATGATATTGATGACGGGCAGAGCGATCTCGGAACGAATTTCGTCGATGAAGGTATGGCTGATAAAGCACGGCAGTAGTGCCGCTTCGACGTGCTGCACCTCAAAGCCTTTCAGCATATCGAAGACATAAAGTTTGCGGCTACTTTGCGAAACGGAAGCATCGCCAGGGTTTTCCGGTTCGTTGAAGGGGCGCTGCCTGACATTGATTTCAGGCAGCGCATGGCCATTCTGGGCCGGCATCGCCTTAACGAGCTTGAAGAAAACATCGGCGGCTCCCAATTCTCCCAGCCCCCCGATGATTCCAAAACGACGATGACTATTTCCATGCATGAATCAACCTTTCTGACGATCCCGGCCGATCAATTTCGATTGTTTATCGCTGATCTTCAGCCGTACCTTTCGGCCAATCCATCCTACAAACAAACCCAGCCTCGCATATCAAGTCATGCAATAAACGCATAACGCCGTCACGAATTCAGCATATGATCAACAACCCCTTACACAAACGGAGCACCGGACAATGCAAATCAAATGGCTGGAAGATTTTCTGACATTGACCGATGCTGGCGCATTTTCTCGTGCCGCTGCACGCCGCAACATTTCCCAACCGACGTTCAGCAGGCACATCCAGTCCTTGGAAAACTGGCTTGGGGTCGAACTTATCGATCGCCGGGAACAAGGGGTACAACTAACGACGGCCGGACGCCTGTTTCGCGGATTTGCCGTAGAAACCTTGCAAAGAACCTACGACATGCGCACCGTCCTTCGCGGGCAGGCGCCGGTCAATCATGACACGATTCGTTTTTCGGTCGCCCACACCTTATCGCTGACCTTTTTTCCGGGTTGGCTGAGCCAATTGAAGGCCGCGCACAAAAATGTCATCGCGCGCGTCGGAGCCGTCAACATTTCGGAAGGGGCCAATGCGCTGATCGACGGAGCAACCGATCTGCTGATCATTTACCACCACCCACAACTCCCTGTTCTTCTCGACCCAAGCCGCTTCTCGCATTTACGGCTGGCCACCGACCGCATGCAACCGTTTTCCGCACCGCGTGAAGACGGCAAACCGAAATACAAATTGCCCGGACAGGTCGAACATGCGATTCCATTGCTCGCCTACTCGCCAGGCACCTACTTGGCCCATGTGGTTGAAATGATTCTTCTCGGCGCAAATGCACGTTGCTATTTCGACCGTTCATTCGACACGCAAATGTCGGAGGCACTCAAAGCCATGATCGTCGAAGGTCACGGCATGGGCTGGTTGCCTGAAAGTTGCGTTACACAGGAAAAGGCCCAAGGGCTCTTGGTCGCCGCCGGTTCCGAACAATGGCATTGCCCCCTCTTCTGCCTCCTTAGCAGTGGCAGCAAAGTCAGGTTAGTTCGCCGCAGAATAACTCACCGAGTCGACGGCTCACTACGCTGATATCCGATTCAGTGCTCAACAGAAAACTCAGCTTCGCGAAGGCCGCTTCCAGCGTCATGTCGCCCCCTGGGATGACGCCGATACGGGTGAGCGCCGAGCCGGTGGCATAGGTTCCCTGCGCCACGCCGCCGGTAGCGCATTGCGTCACGTTCACGACAACGATACCGCGCACTACCGCTGCCGAAAGCACCACGATCAGTTGCGGATCGGCGTCGGGAATGTTGCCGAGGCCGTAGCTGTGCAGAACGAGGCCGCGCACGGCGGGATCGTTGAGCGCGGCTTCAACGGCACGAGTGGAAAGGCCGGGGTAAATCGTCAGCACGGCAACGGTGTTGTTACCAAACTCCGACACGACAAATTCGCGCGGTCCGGCCGACAGCAGATTTTGCCCTTGCAGCTCGATTTTGTCCTCGATATTCGCTAGCGGCGGGTAGTTGGGCGACGCGAAGGCGTCGAAATCCCGGCTTGCCACCTTGCTGCAGCGATTGCCGCGCAACAGAAAGCGCCCGAAGCAGATCGCGACTTCGCGGATTTCCGGCCGGCTGGCCAATTTCAGCGCCGCACGCAGGTTGCCCGGCGCGTCGCTCCCGGCTTCAAGCAAGGGAATCTGCGAGCCGGTCAGGATCACCGGCTTGTCCATGCCGCGCAGCATGTACGAGAGCGCCGAGGCCGTCCACGCCATCGTGTCGGTACCGTGCAGGATGACGAAACCGGCGTAGCCGCTCCAGCGATCGACCAGAGCCCGCCCGATTCGCGTCCAATGCGCCGGCTGCAGGTTGGCGCTGTCGATCAGCTGCTCGAATTCGAGCACGTCGAATTCCGGCAGTTCAGGAATATTCAGGACGTCAGCGAGTTTATCGGCGAAGCCGCTGAGCGGCCGGTAGCCTTCGGAGGAAGCGGCCATACCGATCGTGCCACCGGTGTAGAGAACCAGCACGCGCGAGCTCATCGGAAGACGCGCCGCGAAAATGGGTTTGACGGCCGTCCCAACAGGAGGCATTCGGATTGCGAATTCATGTTGACTTCATTTCCTTGGCTGAAAAAACGCAATCTGCTTCACGACATGCTGCCGCAGATAAGCAACGAACCGATTTTAACGTCATCGGCAGGCGCACGCGACGACACGCCAAACCTACTTCTGCCGTCAAGCTTGGTTTATGCTTCGCTGCCTCAGAACTCGATCACATTTCACCCAAGTCATTCATGAACAAACTCTTTGCAGAATTTCAGCGGCTTTATGACCTGCCGGAACAGCCGTTGGCAGCTCCGGCGGCGGGCGAGGCGATGCCGGCTTTCCAGCTCGTCGGCGCCGACGACAAGTTACGGACGATGGTGGTCGGCTTCGAACGCGCGGCTGACTGGGAGCACGCGGCGAGGCTCTTTCAAGCGGTGCAGGAGGATTTCGATTGGCCTGCCCCTGCACTCTCGGTTTCGGGAAGCGACGGCTATCAACTCTGGTTTTCGCTCGCCGAGCCAATCCCCGCCGAGAAGATCCGGCGCTTTTTCGCTGCGCTACGCCGCACTTTTTTGCAAGACGTTCCTGCCGCCCACCTCAAATTCTGGCCGGATGACGCGGCGTCGCTGACGAAGCAGTCGAGCCCGCTGACTCTGCCGCCCGCACTCCACCCAACAACCGGCAAATGGTCCGCCTTCATCGACCCCGGCATGGGCGGCATGTTCAGCGAGGCACCGGGACTGGAGATGATGCCCGTTATGGATCGGCAAGCGGACCTGCTGTCCGGCCTCAAAAGTATCTCTGCAAGCGAGTTCGAGCGGACACTGGCCTGCCTGCAGAACCAGACCGAAGCCGCAACGACTCTCGCCGACCGAGAAGCCGCGAGTCCGTCGAGCAGCCCGCGCCCCCCTCAGCCACCATCTGCGTCTGCACCGCCTCTGAAGACGGTGAACACTCCATTCAACGATCCGAAAAGCTTTTTGCTGGCCGTCATGAATGATCCGTCGGCAAGCCTCGATCAACGCATCGAAGCCGCCAAGGCATTGCTTCCGTATGCCGACTCAACCGCAGATTGAGGACACCTCCATGGGACAAATCGAGCGCATTGCCGAACACATCAAGGCCAAGTTCATGACCGAAAGTTCCGGGCACGACTGGTATCACATCCAGCGGGTCTGGGCACTCGCCCGCCAGATCGCTCGACAGGAGGGCGCCAACCAGGAAATCGCCGAACTGGCAGCCCTGGTGCACGACATTGCCGACTGGAAATTCCACGACGGAGATGAATCCGTCGGTCCGCGCGAAGCGGAACGCCTGCTCGTTCAGGAAGGGGTTTCGCCAGCGATCATCGCACCGGTCGTGGAAATTGTGGCGACCATTTCGTTCAAGGGCGCCGGGGTCGCGACGCCGATGCGGACCCTTGAAGGCCAATGCGTCCAGGATGCCGATCGTCTGGACGCGATCGGGGCCATCGGCATTGCGCGTTGCTTTGCCTACGGCGGACATGCCGGCCGGCTGATTTACGACCCGGACCTCCCACCGATACGCCACGACTCGGCAGCGGCTTACAAGTCGGCCAAAGGCACGAGTCTCAACCATTTCCACGAAAAGCTCTTTCTCTTGAAAGACCGGATGAACACTTCCAGTGGCCGCGCCCTTGCTGAAATCCGGCATGGTTTCATGGAGGATTTTGTCCGCCAATTCCTCGAAGAGTGGGAAAGCAGCGGACAGACGGTGTAAAACACCACCAGCCGCACCCGCTGGACAATCCGAACCTCGAGGAAGCCATTGAAAAGCTTGGGACAAGCGCCTGCAAACCCGTCCATCCGGAGCATCTCTTGGTATAATAGCGAGATGTTTTGCCTCCCCTATTCTCCAAATGAAGCGTAATCGTCTCTCTTCCCGCAAACGCATTTCGGCCAGTGCCAACGAACTGGGCCGCTTGGCCATCTGCCTCGCCGAGTCCGGCGGCAAGCTGGAAGACGCCTTCTGGCACAAGCAGATTGCCGCTTTTGTCGACAAGCTACTGCAGAACGGCGACGAGGACGACCTCAACGCCGCCCTTGACCGCCTCTTCGATTCGCATGCCGAGGCGCACGACGGCCTCGCCGACATCATCGAATCCTGCGCCGAATCCTGCGTCATGACCCATAATGGGCAGGATCACGACATCCTGCTCTTCTGCGTGCCGCTGCTCGCCTGGTCGCGCTTTTCGATCCCGGCCGGCACAATCCCAAAAAGCACACTGCAGACGCTCAAGGTACAGCTTGGCGCCCATATCTTTTCGGCAAGCGCGCAGATGGCGCTGGCCGACTACCTGTACAGCCCCGACCAATTGCCGCGCAGTTTCGTCGATACCTGGCAGTTGATGCGCGATCTCGGCGGCGCGGCACTGTGCAACACACCGCCGAAACTCGACGTTTCCTCGATGCCGGAAACCAACCAGTTTCTTTCCGACACGCGCTATCTGATCGGCGCCATCGCCGTGCCGAAAGGCGCACCGCTGTTCCGTTGGAACGAGGACGACAACGCCACGCACGAAAGTGCGCTCAAGGAATGGGTCAAGCAGGGCAGCCCGTGCCTGGAACCGCTGCTCACCGGCTGCGCCTTCCAGCCGCTGCTTGCCGACGCCTACCACAGCGCTTGCCGCACGGCCGACATGGCCTCACGCCCGTATTCGCTGCGCGCTTCGGTTGCCTTCCTGCAAACGACGCTCGGCAAGTCCGCCGAGTCGCTACGCGCCGTCGTCGGCGGCTATCACGACGAGCGCCTGGAGGAATACCGGATCAGCTTCGGCCCGCGCGACAGTGAGGCGATCTACCACGGCGTCGTCTGGCCGCTGCTTGGCACCGAGGACGAGAACACCGACGTCATCGGCGAAGTCGAGGCCATCCTGCGCGAATGCGGCGTCAAGGAAGTCCTCGTCCATAACCAGCGCTTTCCTTTCGAATTCTGCGACGATTGCGGCGCGCCGCTCTACCCCAACGTCGAGGGCGATTCGGTGCATGCCGAACTGCCCGAACAGAGCAACGCCCCATCACAGACCCTCCACTGAGCCGCACGATGAGTAACTCCGACCTGCTGCAACGCAGCCTCGCCGCCGTCTGGCACCCCTGCACGCAAATGAAGCAGCACGCCATCGACCTGCCGCTGATTCCGATCGCGCGCGGCGAAGGCCCCTGGCTTTACGATTTCGACGGCAAGCGCTACCTCGACGGCATCAGCTCCTGGTGGGTCAATCTCTTCGGCCACTGCAACCCGCGCATCAACGCCGCGCTGAAATACCAGCTGGAAACGCTCGAACACGTCATCCTCGCCGGCTGCACGCATCAGCCCGTCGTCGAACTCTCGGAGCGCCTGTCGGCCTTGACCGGCGGCAAACTCGGCCACGCCTTCTACGCCTCCGACGGTGCTTCGGCGACCGAAATCGCCCTGAAGATGTCTTTCCACTCCTGGCGCAATCGTGGTTTCGAGAAGAAGCGCGACTTCCTCTGCCTCGAAGGCAGCTACCACGGCGAAACGGTCGGCGCGCTCGCCGTTACCGATGTGGCGCTGTTCAAGGATGCCTACGCGCCGCTGATCCGCGCCGCCGCCACCGTACCGAAACCGGACGCACGCCGCGCCCGCGACGGCGAATCCGCGGCCGACGTCGCCCGTCACGCGGCAGCCTCACTCGAACGCCATCTCGAACAACACCATGAAAGCCTCGCCGCGCTGATCGTCGAACCGCTGATCCAGTGTGCCAGCGGCATGGCGATGTACGACCCGGAATACCTGCGTCTCGCCCGCGCCCTCTGCGACCGTTACGAGGTGCACCTGATCTGCGACGAAATCGCCGTCGGCTGCGGCCGCACCGGCACCTTCTTCGCCCACGAACAGGCCGGCATTTCGCCAGACTTCATCTGTCTGTCAAAAGGCATCTCCGGCGGCTACCTGCCGCTCTCGATCGTGCTCACGACCGACAACGTCTACCAAGCTTTCTACGACGACGCGACCGTGCGCGGCTTCCTGCATTCGCACTCCTACACCGGCAACGCGCTGGCCTGCCGCGCCGCGCTGGCGACGCTCGATATCTTCGCCGAAGATAAGGTGCTGGAACAAAACAAGGTGCTCTCAGCCAAGCTTGCCGCCGCGCTCGCCCCCCTCGCCGACGATTCACGCGTACGCAACATGCGGCAACGGGGCATGATCGTCGCCTTCGACGTCGATTCCGAAAACCGGAAATTCTCGCGCGAGTTTTTCCGCGTCGCGCTCGAAAACGAAGCGCTGGTGCGCCCGATTGGCCACACCGTGTATGTGATGCCGCCCTACGTGCTCACCGACGACGACGTCGCCCATCTCGGTCGCGCTGTCGCTACCGCACTGGCAAAGGCAGCCTGAACATGATCTGGAAAGAACTTCAGACCGATCTGGAAAAAATCGAGCGCGACGGCCTCAAGCGCCGTCGCCGTACGCTCGAATCGCCGTGCGGTCCGATGGCCCGCGTCGACGGCCGCGACTTCGTCAGCTTTTGCAGCAACGACTATCTCGGCCTCGCCAACGATCCGGCGCTGATCGCCGCCGCCCGCGACGGCGCCGAACGCTGGGGCGTCGGCAGCGGCGCCTCGCATCTCGTCAGCGGGCACCTCGCGCCGCACGAAATCCTCGAACAACGGCTGGCGGCATTCGTCGGCGCGCCGGCGGCGCTGCTGATGACGACCGGCTACATGGCCAACATCGGCATCGTACCGGCCCTCGTCGGCCGCGACGACGCCGTCTTTGCCGACAAGCTCAACCACGCTTCGCTGATCGACGCCGTCCAACTCTCGCGGGCACACAGCCAACGCTATCCGCACGCCGATGTGGCCGCGCTCGAACGCCTGCTCGCCAACAGCACAGCGAAACGCAAACTGATCCTGACCGACGCCGTGTTCAGCATGGACGGCGACGTCGCGCCGCTGCCGCAGCTCTTCGAACTCGCCGAGCGCTACGACGCCTGGCTCGTCGTCGACGACGCGCACGGCTTCGGCGTACTTGGCCCGCAAGGACGCGGCAGCCTCGCGCATTTCAGCATCCCCGTTTCGGGACGGGTCGTCTACATGGGCACGCTGGGCAAGGCCGCCGGTGCTTCTGGCGCTTTCGTCGCCGGTTCGGAAACGGTCGTCGAATGGCTGCTGCAGCGCGCCCGCTCGTACATCTTCACCACCGGCTCCAGCCCGCTCATCGCCTGCGCCCTGCTCGCCAGTCTCGACCTGATCGAGCAAGGTGACACCCGACGCACGCATTTGGTCGAACTCGCCGCGCAGTTGCGCGACGGCCTCGCTGGCAGCCGCTGGCAACTGATGCCCTCGCCGACGGCCATCCAGCCGATCGTCGTCGGCGACAACCACGACACCCTCCGAGTGGCCAGCGCCCTTTACGAGCGCGGCCTGTGGGTGCCGGCGATTCGACCGCCGACGGTCCCCAAAGGCACCTCGCGCCTGCGCGTATCGCTTTCCGCCGCGCACAGCACGGCGCAGGTAGCGCAACTCATCGACGCCCTGCACGATCTGGCATGACCTCCCGCCCCGCCCTGAACATCGAGACGACCGGCCGCACCGATGCGGCCGCCCCGGTTCTTGCGCTGGTTCATGGTTGGGGCATCGGCAAGGCTGTGTGGCGGCCTGTTGTCGAAGTACTGGCCGCGGAATTTCGTCTACACCTCGTCGACCTGCCGGGGTACGGCGCCTCAACCGACCATGGCGCCGGCTTTGAAGAAACAGCGCGGCAACTGCTCTACGCTCTGCCCGCAGGCGCAACGCTGTGCGGCTGGTCGCTCGGTAGTCAGCTCGCCCTGCAATCCGCGCTGTTGGCACCGGGTCACATCGGAAAACTGGTCCTCGTCGGCGCTTCGCCCAGTTTCACACAACGCGACGGCTGGCCGCAGGCCCAATCGCCCGCTCTGTTGCAAACTTTTTCCGCCGCCATCGCCGCCGATGCCAAAGCTACGCTGCAACGCTTCGTTGCACTGTTCAACCAGGGCGATTCGCAAGCACGGACCATCGGCCGCATGATCGTCAAGGAAGTCTTGAGCGACCCGCTGCCGGAAACGAATACCCTGTTGGCCGGACTCGACTGGCTGCGCGACGTCGATTTGCGCGCCCACATTCCGCTGATCGCCTCACCAACGCTGCTGATCCATGGCGAGCACGATCCGCTCATGCCACTCGCCGCCGCGCGCTGGCTCGCAGATCATCTGCCGGAAGCTTCGTTTGAAACTTTTTCTGGCGCCGCCCATGCGCCCTTCCTCAACCAACCCGAACGCTTCGCCCGACTGATTGGCGACTTCTGTCATGCTCCCGCTCCCCATTAAACAGCGCGTCCGCGAGTCTTTCGGGCGCGCGGCCACCAGCTACGATTCGGCAGCGATTGTCCAGCGCCGAGTCTGCGAACGCCTGCTCGCCGAACTCAAACCGGTAGCGCAAGGCCCGCAACGCATTCTCGATGCCGGCTGCGGCACCGGTTACGGCGCCCGCCTGCTACGCGGCCGCTGGCCGGAAACACGGCTGACCGGGGTCGATTTCGCGCCGGCCATGCTCGACCTTGCCCGCCACCACAGCCACGCCAACTGCGCCGCCGACATCGAGGCGCTGCCCTTTGCCGACTCGGCCTTCGATCTTTGGTGGTCGAGCCTCAGCATCCAGTGGTGCGACGCTGGCCGCGTTTTTGCCGAAGCAGCACGCGTGCTCACGCCGGGCGGACAGCTCGCAGTCAGTTCGCTCGGCCCGGAGACTTTCGTCGAATTGCGACAGGCCTTCAGTGGCGTTGACCGGCACCGACACACGCTCGAATTCAGCAACCCGGATCATCTTGCTGGCGCGCTGGCCCAAGCCGGCTTCAAGAACATCTGTTTGATCCGGGAAACGCATGCCGTCTATTATCCCGATCTGAAAACTCTGCTCCGCGCAGTCAAGGCCATCGGCGCCCAGAACGTCGGCGAAGGCGGACGTAGCGGCATGATGGGGCGGATCGCCTGGCAAAGAGTGGAAACCGCCTACGAACATTTCCGTGAAAAAGATGGTCTGCCGGCCAGTTATGACGTTATCTTGATTTACGCCAACCAATGAACGACAAAACGACCACAAACAAATCCGCCTGGTTCATCGTCGGCACCGATACCGAGGTCGGTAAGACTTTCGTCGCCTGCGCGATGCTTCACGCCTTGCGCAACGCTGGCCTTGACGCCATCGGTATGAAGCCGGTCGCCGCCGGCACCGACGCCGAGGGCAAGAACGAAGACGTCGAATCGCTACTCGCAGCGTCAAGCCGGCGACTGCCGCACAAACTGATCTGCCCCTACCTGTTCCAACCGGCCGTGGCGCCGCATATCGGCGCCGCCGAGGAAGGCCGCGCCATCGACATCGATCGCATTGTCAGCTCGTTCGAATCCCTGAGAGATTCCGCCGATTGCGTGCTGGTCGAAGGCGTCGGCGGCTTCTGCGTCCCGCTCGGCCCGCACACCGACACCGCTGACCTTGCAGAACGGCTCGGCTTGTCGGTCATTCTCGTTGTCGGCATGCGCCTGGGCTGCATCAACCACGCCCTGCTCACGCAACAAGCCATTGCCGGGCGCGGACTGAAGCTTTCCGGATGGGTTGCCAACCGTATTGACCCGAACATGTCGCGCTTCGAAGAGAACCTGGCCGCGCTCTGCGAGCGGATCGACGCCCCGCTGCTCGGCATCATCCCGGCCAACAGCACGCCGAAAGCCGCCGCGCACCTTCTCGCGATCCCGGAGTAATCAACTCCGGAAAGCCTGCGCCCCCGGCCGTCAGGGCCTGCACTTTGGCTAATGACGTGCTACCCTGCGCGACTCCGAGTCGACCACGTCGCAAAAACGCCGATGCTGCTTTTCGAAATCATCGCCGAACAACGCATCCGCGATGCCATCGCCAACGGTGATTTCGACAATCTGCCGGGCGCAGGCCTGCCCCTTGTTTTCGATGAAGAGCCGTTTGTCGCCCCCGAACAGCGCATGGTCAATCACATTTTGAAACGAGCGGGGCTCGTTCCCTCTGACGTCTCGATGCGCAAGGCCATCTCGCAACTGCGCGAGAAAATCAAGCATCTGCCGCAGCAAGATGACCGCGCTGAGTTGAAACGGCGCGAATTGACTTATCTGTTACTAAAAGTCGAAGAAAACTCATTTCAAAGCATCGGCACTTCCGCATCCTGATACTGCGTATGCACCGCGAGCACTTCTTCCCAAGACGACAGGAAAGCTTCAACACACTCAGGGTCGAAGTGCGAACCACGCTGTTCCAGTAATAATTCGCGAGCGCGTTCAATTGGCCAAGCCTTTTTGTAAGGGCGTTCAGAAGTCAGGGCATCGAAGACATCGGCCACTGCAACGATGCGACCGAACAGCGGAATATTTTTACCGGATGTTCCGAACGGGTAACCCGACCCGTTGAATTTCTCATGGTGAGATACTGCAATTGTCGCTCCTGCCTGCAGCAGCCTCGACTCACTCTCCTTGAGAAGGTCGTACCCTAAAAGGGCATGCCGTTTCATGACCGAAAACTCCTCAGGTGTCAGCGCCCCCGGCTTAAGCAGAATGTAATCCGGGATACCGATTTTGCCGACATCATGCAAGGGCGCCGCTTGCAGGATCAATTCACAGTCACTCGCGGGAAGGCCCATGCTGCCAGCGATCAAGTGCGAGTAGTGTGCCATTCGTTGAATATGCGCTCCGGTTTCTGGATCGCGGAATTCAGCCGCCCGGGAAATGCGAAAGAGTAATTCGTGTTCTCGATCGTGAATGACCTTAGTCGCTTTTCTCACCTCTTCGGCGAGCCAGGCCGCTTTGTCGGCCAGTTTCTTGCGGCTGGCGCCCAATGCCAGCATATTCCTCGTGCGAGCCGTGAATTCAATGCGATCCACAGGCTTGGTCAAAAAATCGGTTGCGCCAATTTCCAGCGCCTGGTAGCGAACGTCCTTTTCGATGTTGGCAGTGATCATCAGGATCGGGGTTTCCTGAAAGCCATCAACCCCTCGCAAGCCCTTGATGACTTCCAAACCATCCAAATCCGGCATCATAAAATCCACGATGACCAGATCCGGGAAATTCTCCGAACACCATTGCAATCCTTCGCGCGCCTTCTGGAACGACATCACCTCACAGTCCCCCAGCTTTTGCACGAACGCGCATAGCAGGGTCAGATTGATCTCGTTATCGTCGATGACGGCGACTCGGTACATATCGGCCTCCCTCCGGTTGTAAGCCAGTATAGCAAAGCCCTCTGCCTGAAAATGGACAGCCCGGGCGATAACAGCCATAATCGTCCATCACTTTTCTTATTGCCTCTATGAAATTCCTGTTCGACCTATTCCCCGTCATTCTCTTTTTCATCGCCTACAAGTTCGCAGGCATCTTCGTCGCCACCGGCGTGGCCATTGCCGCCACGTTCGGGCAAATCGGCTGGGTCTGGATGCGTCACCGCAAGGTCGACACCATGCTCTGGGTGAGTTTGGCGATCATCACCGTTTTTGGCGGGGCAACATTGCTACTGCACGACAAGACCTTTATCCAGTGGAAACCGACCGTACTCTACTGGCTATTTGCGGCTATCCTCGCAGGCGGGGCATTCTTGATGAAAAAGAACCTGATCAAAAGCCTGATGTCCGAGCAGATCCAGTTACAGGACCCCGCCTGGCGCCGTTTAAACACATCGTGGATCGCTTTTTTCCTGTTCATGGGCGCGGCCAATCTGTATGTCGCCTACAATTTTTCGGAAGAAGCCTGGGTCAACTTCAAGCTTTTTGGTGGCATGGGACTGATGCTCCTGTTCGCCCTGGCCCAAGGCCTGATGATCTCCAAATATGTTGAGGATAAATAGCCATGCTTTACGCGATAGTCGCCGAAGACCGACCAAACTCCCTTAACGACCGACTTGCCGCTCGGCCTGCACATCTCGAACGTCTGAAACAGCTGAATGATGAAGGCAGATTGATCCTCTCCGGCCCCTGCCCGGCAATCGATTCGCCAGACCCTGGCCCGGCGGGCTTTACTGGCAGCCTGATCGTCGCCGAGTTCGATTCACTGGAACGGGCCAAAAACTGGGCCGACGCTGACCCGTATGTGGCCGCCGGCGTCTACGCCAAAGTCACCGTCAAACCGTTCAAGAAGGTTTTCCCGGCGTGAGCGAAATCAAACCTGAGCAGATGAACGATCTTCAGTCAATCGAGAAAATTTTCCGCGAAAAGCTCGCATTCCTGCATCCGGAACATCTGGAATTGATCGACGATTCGGCGCTTCACGCCGGACACGAGGGCTCACAGAGCGGCGGCCACTACCGCTTGCTGATTGTTTCCTCCGAATTCACCGGCAAAAAGACCGTGGACCGACACCGTATTGTTTATAACGCCCTGAACGAATTGATGCGCACACGAGTACATGCCTTGAGCATCAAATTAATGGCGCCAAAAGAGACGGAATAATCCATATGGTCTATTCCAGGTGACAAATGGTCACAATTGCGGATCGTTCTAGGCATATACTTATCCATCGTTTTTTGCTTCACAGATCAACCCCCAAAGAAGGAAAATGCCAAATGCACAAACTATCGAAGCTCGCGACCGCTCTTCTCGTCGGCACGTTTATGTCAACAACCGCAATGGCCGCCGACAAACCCTTGGTCAATGTCAATGGTGTCGCAGTTTCGCAATCGATGGCCGATGTTTTTGTTGAGGAGCAATTGTCCAAGGGCGCCCCAGACTCCGCCGAACTCAAGAATGCCGTCCGCGAGGAACTGATCCGCCGTGAGCTTCTCGTTCAGGAAGCCAAAAAAGCGGGGCTCCTCAAGAAGGCAGACATCATGGCCCAGGCTGAAGCTGCCCGCCAAGCCATCTACATTCGTGCTTTTGTCCAGAACTACATGAAAAAGCACCCCATCGAAGATGGTCAGCTTAAATCCGACTACGAGAAGATCAAATCTCAACTCGGCACGACCGAGTACAAGGTCCGCCACATTCTGGTCAAGGATGAGAATGAAGGCAAAGCCATCATCAACAACCTTAAGAAAGGTGGCAAATTTGAAGAGTTAGCCAAACAGTCGATTGACCCAGGCTCGAAAAACAATGGCGGCGAGCTTGGCTGGGCCAACCCGGGAAATTTCGTCAAGCCGTTCGGCGATGCCATGATTAAACTCAGCAAAGGCAAATATACCGAGGCTCCGGTGCAAAGCCAGTTCGGCTATCACGTCATCATGCTCGATGACACGCGCCCGATGAACATTCCATCGTTTGAAGAACTCAAGCCACGCCTGCTTCAGCAAGCACAGAGCCAGCAGATCGCCAAGCTCGTTGAAGACCTGCGCGCCAAGGCTAAGGTCGAATAATCCGACCGTTGCAAGACAAAAGCCGGGGGCATCGAGCTACCCGGCTTTTTTGCGCCTGAAGTTTGTTGTCCCTCGCCTCAGCGTTTCATCACCCCTGCTTGGTCCGCCGCACCTGCCGTCGCAAATCGTCCATTTCTTCCAGGAGATCGGCCATCAGCGCGGCAAGTTCCGGCACGGGGTCAAAATCGGTTTCCAATCGGCGCATCCGGCGCGCGCGCAGCAACGAAGCAGCCGGGAAACGCCAGACCCCGGCCACGCTTTCAACGTGCGGAAACAGGCCTTCGTCGAGGTGCCGCAGCAGCCATTCCGGCTCCACGGGACATGCCGCCGAAACCTGTTCCAGCGTCAGCCAGGTTTCTTCCATCAGGCTGCCGACGAGAATATCTTCATCATGCATGGTTCATCCCTTCACATTGCGGTGCGGATCGAAGGCCAGATCGCGGGCCATGTCCTCATAAACCTGCCGCGCCTTCGGCGTACTCGCCGGCGGCAATACGACCTTGAGCTCGAGCAGCAGATCGCCGGGCGGATTACGCGGGATGCCCTTCCCTCGCACGCGCAACTGGCCGCCGCTCTGCGCGCCTTCGGGAATACGTACCTTGATGCTGCCGCCACCCGGAAGGTCGACCGGAACCAGCCCACCGAGCGCCGCTTCCCACGGCGCAATCGGCAAAGTCATGTACAAATCCGCACCTTCGGCATGAAAACGTGGATGCGGTCTGAACTCGACTTCCAGAAGCAGATCGCCGGCCGAAACACCGCTTGCACCGGGTGCCCCCTGCCCGGCAAGACGGATGACCTGCCCGGCGCATATCCCCTTGGGAATCCGGACGTTGAGCGTGCGTGTAGTCAATGCAAGCCGCCCTGAAGCGTCGAGTTGCGGCACGCGCAAGCTGATCTGGCGAGTCGCGCCGAAAAAGCTGTCCTCGAGGTCGAGCAGGATGCGGGCGTGATGATCCTGCGCCTGGGAGCGGGCATGCCGGCCGAAACCGTGTGCTCCACCACCCATGTGACCGAACAGTTCGGCAAAGAAATCGCTGAAACCGGCCGCCTCGCCAGGCGAAAAACCGCCGCCGGAAAACTCGAAGCCGGCGTCCCAGCCTGGCGGCGCATGGAATTCCTGCCCGGAACGGTAGCTGCGGCCGACCTGATCGTAAGCCGCGCGCTTTTCAGGATCGGAAAGTACCGTATTCGCCTCGTTGATCTCCTGCATGCGCGACTCGGCGTCCGCTTCCTTGGAAACGTCCGGATGGTATTTCCGCGCCAGTTTGCGGAACGCCTTCTTGATGTCCTCCGCCGTCGCATCGCGCGGCACGCCGAGAATCTGGTAATAGTCCTTGAATTGCATTCATCATCCCCTTTCCGCGGACGGCAATGCTTCCTTTTCCATCAAGAATAGGGGTGATGCAGGTTGGTTTCAAGGGCTTGATTTCGCACAGCCCAGACCTATATTGGTTCTGAGAAAGCCAAATCATGTCTTTCGTCATTATGGGAAAGGAGATTATTCATGTTCTATCGAAGCCTATTTCCCCGCGACCTCTTCGGGGAGCTTGACCGCCTGCAACGCGAGTTGCAGCAATCCTACGACCTGTCGCCGAGCATCCGCGGTTTCGCGCGCGGCGGTTTTCCGGCGATGAACGTTGGCAGTACGCCGCAAAGCGTCGAGATTTACGCTTTCGCCCCCGGCGTAGACCCGGCAAGCATCGACCTGCAACTCGAAAAAGGCGTGCTCACGATCGCCGGCGAACGCAAGGTCGAACTGCCGGCGCAGGACGCCAAGAACACCGTGCATATCGACGAGCGTTTCTCTGGCCGCTTCCGCCGCGTCGTGACGCTTCCCGACGATATCGACCCCGAAGCCGTGCAAGCCACCTGCGCCGACGGCGTGTTGCGCATCAGCATTGCGCGCAAGGCCGCCGCACAACCGCGCCGGATCAGCATCCAGTAAGAAGGAGACGAACATGACCGAAAAAACCGCAGTCGAGAAAAGCACGGAAAAGGTCCGCAACGAAGGCGCGCTGCTGCCCCCGGTCGACGTCATCGAGGACGCCGGCGGAATCACACTCTACGCCGACATGCCCGGCGTACCCAAGGACAAACTGCATCTGCAGGCGGAGGGCGATACGCTGACCATTGACGGCGAGATCCAGCTCAAGCTGCCCGAGGGCATGGAATCGACGCACGCCGAAGTCGGGCTGCCGCGCTTCCACCGCGTGTTCACGCTCTCGAAGGAACTGGACACGGATAAGATCGCGGCCAATTTCGACAAGGGTGTGCTGAAGATTCGCATTCCCAAGGCTGCTCACGCGCAACCGCGCAAAATCGAGGTTCGCGGCGGCTGCCCTGCACTGCGGCGGCCGCCACGCAAGGAGGATTGAAATGAAATTCGAAGAGATCAAGGGAAACATCGACGCCTTCCTGGATTCGGTGGCCGAGGGCTGGCGGCACCTGCGCGAGTCGGCTTCGAATGCACTGACCCGCTTCCTCCCCGGCGAGCAATCACGGCTACCGCCGAAAAACGAAATCGACGACCCGCTCTTCCTGCCGGTACGTGGCTGGTCGATGCTTGGCGGCGAGGTATTTGAAGACGACACCCGCGTCGTGGTGCGGATCGAAGTACCGGGGATCGACAAACAGGATATCGACATCGAGATCCATGACGACGCTCTCGTCGTCAGCGGCGAAAAACGCTTCGAAAGCGAAAGCACCGAGGGGCGCTGGCGCGTCATGCAGTGCGCCTATGGCACTTTCCGCCGCGTGGTGCCGCTCGCAACGCCGGTGCTGGCCGACGACGCCAAGGCCACCTACAGGAACGGCGTGTTGCGCATCGAACTACGCAAGGCGCGGCCGGGCAAGTCGTCGCCGAAGACCATCAAGGTCGAATAGCCCGCAGGAAACGCTACTGCTCTGGATCGCCTCTGGCTTCCGTAGCAAACCAAGTGGATCAAGAGCGGTTTTCTGAATTTGAGGAAACCGGGATTTCCGGAATCGTCCAGTATCCGGACTATCCGTTTGCCGCCAACGAAATCTCGCCGGGCCAAAGCCAGAGAATCGTCGCGGTTAACACGACATAGCGACTAAATTTTCCAGCCGCGCCCCACCAGAAACATGACCAGAAGGGCAGTTTGAGCCAGCCGGCGACCGTGGTGAGAGGGTCACCAACCGCAGGTAGGAAGGCAAAAAAGCAGGCCTTCGGCCCCAATCGCTGCAACCAGGCCAATGCCCGGACATTGTCCGGAGAATGGTGAAAATGCTCATACGCACGCTTGATCCCGTAACCGAGCCACCAGTTGATGCCGCCACCGATGGCGTTGCCGACCGTAGCAACGACCATCGCCGGCCAGAACAATTCGCCATTGAGTTTGAGCAGGCCGATGACGGCAAATTCGGACCCCATCGGCACGAGCGTCGCCGAAACTAAAGCGACAAAAAACAGGGTCGACAACCCGTATTCAGGCAACGACAAGGCCTGAAGCAATCCGAGCAACCAGCCTTCCATGGCTTAGATCAACGCTTTGCGCTCACCGCACATTCTCGGGATCAGCCGACCCAGCGTCTGGCATTGCGGAACATGCGCATCCACGGCGAATCCTCGCCCAGCGATTCGGGATACCACGACATCTGCACACTGCGGAATACGCGTTCCGGGTGCGGCATCATGATCGTGAAGCGGCCATCGCCGGTGGTCACGCCGGTGATGCCATCAGGCGAACCGTTCGGGTTGTAGGGATAGACTTCGCTCGGATTGCCGGCATTGTCGAGGTAGCGCATGGCGATAAGTGCCTGCGCCTGCTGCGCCGTCGAGTCGAACTCGGCGCGGCCTTCGCCGTGCGAAACGACGACCGGGATACGGCTGCCGGCCATACCGGCAAAGAACAGCGACGGCGATTCGGGCAGTTCGACCATCGTGAAGCGTGCCTCGAACTGCTCGACCTTGTTGCGTTCGAAGCGTGGCCAGGCGTCAGCGCCCGGAATCAGGCCCTTTAGCGCACTCATCATCTGGCAGCCGTTGCACACGCCGAGGGCGAAGGTATCGTTGCGCCCGAAGAAGGCCGAGAACTCCTCGCGCGCACGACCGTTGAACAGGATCGTCCGCGCCCAGCCCTTGCCGGCACCGAGCACGTCGCCGTAGGAAAAGCCGCCGCAGGCGACGGCGCCCTTGAACTCAGCCAGCGAAACGCGGCCGGCGAGAATGTCGCTCATGTGCACATCGACGGCGACGAATCCGGCGCGATCAAACGCTGCAGCCATTTCCACCTGCCCGTTGACGCCCTGCTCGCGCAGGATCGCCACCTTCGGCCGCACGCCCGTGCGGATAAACGGCGCGGCGATATCCTCGGCCGGATCGAAGCTGATCGAGAGCGATAACCCACCATCGGCCACATCAAGAATACGGTCGTATTCCTGTTGCGCGCATTCCGGATTGTCGCGCAAAGACTGCATGCGGAAGCTCGTTTCCGACCAGGCGCGCTGCAGGTCGACGCGTTTCTCGCAGAATAGCGTCTTGCCAGCGCGGCTGATACGAATCTCATCCGCCTCATTCGGCGAACCGATGAAATGCGAACACGCGCCGAGACCGGCGGCGCGCAGCACATTCATCACCGGCGTGCGATCCTCACGACGAATTTGGACTACGGCACCAAGTTCCTCGTTGAACAGGACGCGCAGCCAATCTCCTGAATCTTCACCGCACATATCATCAATGTTGAGCGAAACGCCGCAATGTGCAGCAAAGGCCATTTCGGCGATGGCTGCGAAGAGGCCGCCGTCGGAGCGGTCATGGTAAGCAAGCAAACGATTGTCGGCGGCAAGCTGCTGGATCGCACCGAAAAACGCGGCCAGCCGTTGCGGATCGTCGACGTCCGGCGCCTCGGTCCCGGTGGCGTTGAAGACCTGCGTCAACGCCGACGCGCCGAGGCGGTTCTTGCCAGCACCGAGATCGATCAACAACAGATCGGTCGCATTTTCGTTTCCTCCGGCATCGAGCTTGAGCTGCGGTGTCAGCGTGCGCTGTGCATTCGGAACCGGTGCGAAAGCGGTGACGATCAGCGACAGCGGCGACACGACCTGCTTCTTCTGCCCGGCGTCTTCCCAGGCGCTGCGCATCGACAGCGAATCCTTGCCGACCGGAATAGAAACCCCGATCTGCTGACACAGGTCGGACACGGCGCGCACCGTATCGAACAGGCGGGCATCCTCACCGGGTTGTCCAGCCGGCGCCATCCAGTTGGCGGAGAGCTTGACGTCGCCGAGCTTGGCGATACGCGCCGCGGCGAGATTGGTCAGCGCCTCGCCGATCGCCATGCGACCGGACGCTGGGGCGTCGAGAATTGCCAGCGGCGTACGCTCGCCCATGGCGAAGGCTTCGCCAAGCAGGGTCTGGAAACCCATCGTCGTCACCGCGACGTCGGCCACCGGCACCTGCCAGGGGCCGACCATCTGGTCGCGCGCGGTCAATCCGCCGACAGTACGGTCGCCGATTGAAATCAGGAAAGTTTTATCAGCTACCGCGGGCAGACGCAGCACGCGATAGGCCGCCTCCTTTAGCTCAACCGCGGCCGGATCGAAGGGAAGGTTCGTCGACGGCAAATGCTGTACGTCACGCGTCATGCGCGGCGGCTTGCCGAGCAGCGCGTCCATATCCATGTCGACCGGATTGTTGCCGAAGTGCCGGTCGGCGACGATAAGGCGGTTGTCTTCGGACGCCGTACCGACGACGGCAAACGGACAGCGCTCACGCTCGCAGATCGCGCGGAATTCGTCGAGACGGCTCGGCGGAATCGCCATCACGTAGCGCTCCTGCGCCTCGTTGCACCAGATTTCGGCCGGCGACATGCCAGGTTCCTCGATCTTCACGTCGCGCAGCTCGAAGCGGGCGCCGACGCCGGCGCCGTGCGCGAGTTCAGGCAAGGCGTTGGAGATACCGCCCGCGCCGACGTCGTGGATCGACAGGATCGGATTGCCATCGCCGTGCTGTGTTGCGTCGCCCTTCGGCGCGCCCATCTGCCAGCAACGGTCGATGACTTCCTGCGCACGCCGCTGGATTTCCGGGTTACCACGCTGCACGGAGGCGAAATCGAGATCTTCGCTATTGGTGCCGGTGCTCATTGAGCTCGCCGCGCCGCCACCGAGACCGATCAGCATGCCCGGGCCGCCGAGCTGAATGAAGAGTGTTCCCGCCGCCAGCGTCGGCGCCTTGTGCGATTGGTCGCAGGAAATGCTGCCGAGTCCGCCGGCGACCATGATCGGCTTGTGGTAGCCGCGCACGACCGCCGATTCGCCCTCTCCCACGCGCTGCTCGTAGGTGCGGAAGTAGCCGGTCAGGTTCGGACGTCCGAATTCGTTGTTGAACGCCGCCGCACCGATCGGCCCTTCGATCATGATGTCCAGCGCCGACGCGATACGCGAAGGCTTGCCGTAATCGGCCATCTCCGCTTCCCACGGCTGCTGCGCGCCGGGGAGATAGAGATTGGACACCGAGAAACCGCAGAGACCGGCCTTCGGTTTGGAACCGCGCCCGGTCGCGCCTTCGTCGCCGATTTCGCCGCCGGAACCAGTCGCCGCACCGGGGAACGGCGAAATCGCCGTCGGATGGTTGTGCGTCTCGACCTTGGCCAAGATGTGCGTCTCTTCCTCGTGCCAGCGGTAGGTGCCCTCGCCGCTCGCACCGTTACCCGGCCAGAAACGCTGCACTTTCGCCCCTTCGATGATCGAGGAGTTGTCCGAATAGGCGACGACGGTGCCTTGCGGATGCGCCTTGTGCGTCTCGCGGATCATGCCGAACAGCGTTTCCTGCCGTGGCTCGCCGTCGATTACCCACGACGCGTTGAAAATCTTGTGCCGGCAATGCTCGGAGTTGGCCTGCGCGAACATCATCAGTTCGACGTCGGTCGGATTGCGTTGCGTCTTCACCACGAACAGTTCGACGAGGTAATCGATCTCGTCTTCCGAGAGCGCCAAGCCCAGACGCACATTGGCCTCGACCAGCGCCGCGCGCCCACCGCCGAGGAGATCAACGGAATCCAGAGACTTGGGCGTGAAGTGGTGAAACAGTTCGGCCGTCTGCGCAAAATCGTCGAGGACGGTTTCGATCATGCGGTCGTGCAACATCGCCGCGACGGCATCGCGAACCCCGGCATCGACACCGACAATGCGGAACGCTACACCGCGCTCAATGCGTTCAACCGCACCCAGGCCACAATTCCAGGCAATATCGGTCGCCTTCGACGACCAGGGCGAAATCGTGCCGATACGCGGCGTTACCAGAAACAGCGCCGCATCGTCCGCCGCGATTTCCGGAGCACGCTCTTCGAGCAAGGCCGCCAGTTGTTTGCCCCCCTCTTCGCTCAACGCAGCTTTCAGTTTTGCGAAATGCCAGTAATCGGCACTGAGGATCGCCGCCCCCGGCACGATGGTTTGGAGACGCTGCTGCACCCCTTGCAGACGGAAAGCGGAAAACGCGGCCGCGCCGCGCAAAAATAGGATATCGGCCATGGTGAGCTTCGGCAAAAAGGCAGGAAAAACGTGGATCGGCACAAACAACCCGGCATTATAGCCGAGACCCCTCGCTCTACGCTTAAACCCTCGCTCCGGATATAGCGCATCGCCCTCGCCTGAACATCCAAACTAACCAGAAGCCGTTGAAAGTTTGTTCATGCACGATGACATCAAGAATTGGTAAGAATCAGGCCTACCTAACAAACTCATTGCCACGCAGCAATTTTTGATGGAAGTTTGACAACATATTGAGTCTAAAATAACCAGATACCTATACTGGGCTTTTTCATGCAAGAGTCATTGGAGCACCGGATGCCAACCCAAACCATCTCGTCTCTGCTTGACCGCTTAACAACGCCGCGCATCCTCGCCCTGCTCTTCGTCATTTACCTCTCCTTCCATACGGTTTTATCGCCTTATTTCCCGCCAGAGGGAATCAAGCCGCTCGATCTTTTTTTTACATACAGCCCTTCCGAGGCCTACTCCATTGTCGAAGGATACGGGGAGGCCGGACGCGCCATCTATGTAAAAACGGAACTCACCCTTGATATCGCATTCCCCGTGATTTACTCATTGCTTCTATCCACCGTCCTAAATTTTCTGGTCCTTAGCATCCTGCCGCCACAAAGCGCTTTCCGGAATCTACGCTATCTTCCGTTCGCCGCCGCTGCCATCGACATTCTCGAAAACCTCGCAATCGTGGCATTGATTACGCTGCTTCCACGACACTTCGACACCCTCGCGGCCCTGGCTGGTTTGCTGACGTCCATCAAATGGATTCTTGTCGCCTTGTGCATGCTAACCATTTTGATATCAGCATCTATCTGGCTAGCCCGACACGTTTCCGGAAAACAGGCAAACTAAGGGCTGGTTTCAATCATGGACAACGCCATATACGATTCCGAAAAGGACGAGATGCCTCACGCCCCTCGCCGCCGCCTGCTCAAATTGATGGCAGCATTTCCATTAGCGGCCTGCCTTCCGAAAATCGTTTTCGCCGCCAACATCTCAGGTCCGACACAACTGAAGGCCGGCTATGCGCAACGTCTGAAAAGGATTCTCGCCGCCGGTAAATTGCCGTACATCGACATCGAAAGTTCATGCAATTCAACGAAGCTGGATATCGACGCCCTCGCGCGCAGCATGGCCCAACTGAACATCGGACTCATGGCACTTTCCGCCGATATCGGCAAAGGACAATTCAAAAAGGGCGTCAGATACGACAATCTCTCGGAACAACTACTCGGCAGCTACCCGGACCGTTTCATCCCGGTCGGCAACGGCGGTCAGGCCCCGGCGCTGACGGAAGCGACCGACGAATTTCTCGACGGACAGGAAACCGCCGCCAGGGAAAAACGAATCCTGCTTCTCGGTGAATATGAATTCCGCCACTACCCCTCGCCAAGGCAGGTCAAGTGCGGCGAGATGGATCGCGATGTGCATGTCCCGATCGACGGCCCGATCGGCCAACGGGTCTTCGCGATCAGCGAACAGACCGGCCTGCCATTCCAGATCCACTACGAGATCGAGGACGCCCTCCTGCCGGCCCTCGAAAACATGTTGCAAAAGCACCCCAAAGCCAAGGTCATCTGGTGCCATGTGGCGCAGATCCGCTTCATCGAGCGCGCTCCCAGGTACTCGACGTCCTATCTCGAAGGTCTGATTAAGCGCTTTCCGAACTTGTATTTCGACACCGCATTCGGTGGCCCGGACTCGATTTATCCAGTAAATAACCAGCGACATGCTCGCATCTGGGCAGATAACGGCAACCTGAAAACAGAATGGCTGGATTTGATCGTCGCCTACCCTGAACACTTCCTGTCTGGGCTAGACCTTGGCGGCGACAGATTGTGGCGAATCGAAGAATGGGACCGGAACCATCGGAATTTACTGAAGCACCTGCCGACAAAAACGCAACATCACGTTGCCTATCAAAGCGCATGGAAACTTCTGTTCGATGAAGAATTCGCCTGAATCCGTTACCGAAAAAAAAAACGCATGATCCATTTCGGGACAAATAAAATAAAACGAGAGAAAATATAGAACCATTTCACCTCCGAACCGAAAGAGGTTTTTCATGAACAACAGACTGGCAAAATCACTGCAATTGGGATTGCTTTCCATCGCCCTGGCCACCATGGCGGGCCATGCTATCGCCGAAAAACCGGACTGGGCCGGAAACGGCAAGAACAAGGAAAAAAACGAACATCGAAAATCGGAGCGGAATTACGAGCGCGACCGGGACGATGACCGCTACGACGGACGTCATCGCAGTTCGATCGAATTCCGCTTCGGCAGCGACGACCGCCGGGTCGTCAGGGATTATTACGGCGGCGAAGCGCGCAAAGGCCATTGCCCCCCCGGCCTGGCGAAAAAGAACAATGGCTGCCTCCCCCCCGGACAAGCGAAAAAATGGCGGCGCGGCTACCCGCTGCCCGCAGATCTCCGGTACTACGATCTGCCGTATGAACTGCGTGTCCGCCTGCCGGCGCCGCCCGCCAACCACCGTTACGTGCAAGTGGCTGGCGACATTCTCCTGATCGCCGTTGGCAGCAGCATGGTCGTCGACGCCATCGAAGACATCATGCGTTAATCGGGGAGAACCATGGTCTTCGGCATCACGGATATCGCCACTTTCATCGCGGGAACGATCTTCATCATCCTTCTGCCTGGCCCGAATTCGCTTTACGTGATGTCCGTCGCCTCGCGCTTCGGCATTGCAGCGGGCTATCGCGGCGCCTGCGGGATTTTCCTCGGCAACCGGTGCCGCCACCCTGCTACAGGGCAACCCGGTCGTGTTCATGATCATCAAGTATTCGGGAGCTGCCTATCTCGCATGGATGGGCCTCTCATTGCTGCGCCGGAGCTTCGCTGCGTGGAGACGCAGGCATTTTGAGCAAGAAAACGAAACACCACCTGTCGTCGACGCCAATCACCCTTTTCGCACGGCGCTTCTCATCAGCCTGCTCAATCCCAAGGCCATTCTGTTTTTCGTTTCTTTCTTCATCCAGTTCGTCAGCCCGGATTATCCGCACCCGGCCCTCTCCTTTGCTCTGCTTGGCATCATCGTGCAATTTTTCAGCGCCCTGTATCTGTCGGTCCTGATTTTCGGCGGAGCACGCCTCGCCGACCAGTTCCGGCGCCGCAAGCGCTTTTCGGCAGTCGCCACCGGCAGCGTCGGTGGTCTCTTCATCAGCTTCGGCGTCAAGCTGGCGAATTCCACCTTGAACTGACCCCGGTCGTCGCCTCTGCCCAAAGCCGGCGGTCTCGGGTAAGCTAACGGCCTTTCGGCCGGAAGGCGCAAATCCACACCGGCTGTATCCCTGTTCAGTTTTTCACCTTCAGGAATCAAGACCCAAGTTATGGCCCAATACGTCATGTCGATGCTCCGCGTGAGCAAGATCGTTCCGCCCAAGCGGCAAATCATCAAGGACATCTCCCTGTCCTTCTTCCCCGGCGCCAAAATCGGCCTCCTGGGCCTTAACGGCTCGGGCAAGTCGACCGTGCTGCGCATCATGGCCAACGAGGACAAGGAATACGACGGCGAAGTCCAGCACCTCGCCGGCATCAAGATCGGCTACCTGCCGCAGGAACCGCAGCTCGACCCCGAAAAGACGGTTCGTCACGAAGTGGAATCCGGCATGGGCGAAGTGATGGAAGCCCAGGCCAAGCTGGAAGCCGTCTATGCTGCCTACGCCGAGCCCGACGCCGACTTCGACAAGCTCGCCGAAGAACAGGCCCGGCTCGAAGCGATCATTGCCACCTCGGGTGCTGACGTGGAGAATCAGACGGAAATTGCCGCTGACGCCCTGCGCCTGCCCCCTTGGGATGCGTCGATCGGCAAGCTTTCCGGCGGTGAGAAACGCCGCGTCGCCCTGTGCAAACTTTTGCTCTCGAAACCGGACATGCTCCTGCTCGACGAACCGACCAACCACCTCGACACCGAGTCGGTCGAATGGCTCGAGCAATTCCTCTGCCGCTTCCCCGGCACCGTCGTCGCCGTCACCCACGACCGTTACTTCCTCGACAACGCCGCCGAATGGATCCTCGAACTCGACCGCGGCCATGGTATCCCGTGGAAGGGTAACTACTCGAGCTGGCTGGAGCAAAAGGAAGCGCGACTGGAGACCGAGCAGAAGCAGGTCGACGCCCACATGAAGGCCATGAAACAG
>CAZNQL010000008.1:0-95388 GCA_964575415.1 uncultured Propionivibrio sp. | reverse complement strand
TGCCTACCGCTTATTCGCCTCACCAGCGAAGGGCCGCATTGTATAGAGATTTTTTTGCTAACTCTTGGCAAAACCACCAGAAGCCAGAAAACTCCCACAAAAAACCAACAACCTATTGATTTTTCTACATTTTCTTCGCTGCGGCAGCAACGAAAGATGCGAATTATACAGAGGAGAAATTTCGCGTCAACACTTTTCGCCAGCTTTTTTTTTCATTTTTTACCGCAACACTCACAACCATTTGTTTATTAGGCTAAATTATTTTAACCCGCGCAAACTTTCTTTTTCCAACCTGTACAACATAGGTTGCCCCGGCAGCAAGAACTAGACTCCTGTCTTCAATTTTCGTTCCATCAATCTTGACGCCCCCCTGCCCGACCATTCTCAAGGCCTCAGATGTACTAGCCATTAGACCCGCCATCTTAAGCACATTGGCGACAGGGAAACCATCACCTTCTGACGAGAGACTGATTTCAGGAATATCTTCCTGTACCGCCCCCTGACGAAAACGCGCCTCAAAATCGCTCAACGCACCTTCGGCCGCTCTCCGCCCATAAAAACGCGCGACAATTTCCTGTGCCAGCAAAACCTTGGCATCGCGAGGATTCCTCCCCGCAGAGACCTCAGCCCTAATCTGCAAAATCTCGTTGACCGTTCTAAACGAAAGCAGATCGTAATACCGCCACATCAAATCATCGGAAACCGACATCAATTTGCCGAAGACTTCCTGTGGCGGCTCATTGATTCCAACATAGTTGCCCAGTGATTTGGACATCTTGTTTACGCCGTCCAACCCCTCCAACAAGGGCATCGTCAAAATACATTGCGGCATTTGCCCATAATGCTTCTGCAACTCACGGCCAACCAGTAGATTAAATTTCTGATCAGTACCACCAAGCTCTACATCCGCTTTCATTGCCACTGAATCGTACCCCTGACAAAGAGGATAGAGAAATTCGTGTATGGCGATCGGTTGCCCACTGCGGTAACGTTTGGAAAAGTCATCCCGCTCTAACATGCGAGCCACCGTGTGCAACGCTGCCAAACGGATCATTCCGGAAGCTCCAAGCGGCTCGAACCATGCCGAGTTAAAACAAATTTCAGTTTTCTCAGGATCGAGAATCTTAAAAACCTGCTCCTCGTAGGTCCGCGCGTTTGCCAGGATTTGTTCGCGAGATAACGGCGGACGTGTGGCATTTTTCCCGGTAGGATCGCCGATCATCCCAGTAAAATCGCCAATCAGGAACATCACGTGGTGTCCGAGATCCTGGAAATGCTTCAGTTTGTTGATCAAAATCGTATGCCCCAGATGCAAATCAGGCGCAGTCGGATCAAACCCAGCCTTAACGCGGAGAGGACGTCCGTTTTTCAGCTTTTCAACCAACTCTGTCTCGACAAGTAGTTCGTCCGCCCCTCTCTTAATCAGGTCAAGACTCTCCTCAACTTCAAGCATGCAAAACCTCATAGATTGAATCCCGACAGTTCTTGCGGAATCATTTTTTTGTTAGACTTGCGGGAGTTTTCCCGGAAGACGCCCATGGCTGAGCTCAAGAGCAGAATTCTAGCGCATTACCACCTCGCCTTCGAAAGGTTGTGCAAGCACAAATTGCTACTGGCGAGCACCGGAGGAGTCGCGCTACTGGGAATGGTAACTGCATACGCACTCGCACCATCGGAAGAGGTCCAGCCAGCACCATTACAAACCGTACTTGAGCAACTCGCCACTCCCGAATTCCACGTTTTGGCAACAGAATCCAAAAATGCATATTTGCGCGAGGAGCGAATTCAGCGTACAGACACCATTTACAGCCTGATGTCACGGTTAGGAATTTCTGACCCCGAGGCATTAGACTTCATTCGCAACAACCCTCGAACCCAGGCGATTTCCCGTCAACTTCGCCCCGGCAAGGCTGTTACCGCGAAAACAGGGGGGCAAGGCCGCCTTTTGTCGCTGCACTTTCCACACAATTCAAATGACACAGTAACTGTTGTTGAACGCAATGCATCAGGATTCGTTGCCAAAGATCTGGCTCTCGAGCTGGAATCGCATACTGCGATCAAATCTAGCGAAATCCGAAGCTCTTTGTTTGCGGCAACCGATGCAGCAGACATACCAGACGCCATTGCCATCCAAATGGCAGAAATTTTCAGTGGTGACGTCGATTTCAATCGCGACCTGCGTAAAGGAGATCGATTTAGCATCGCCTACGAAACACGGAACCACCAAGGCCACCCCATAAGCTCTGGAAAAATCCTGGCAGCCGCGTTTGTAAACAACAAACAAACCTATACGGCCTTCTGGTACCAAGGTAAGAATGGCAAGGGCGGTTACTATTCAGCTGACGGCAAAAGCCTAAAAAAGGCCTTTCTCCGATCTCCTTTAGAATTTTCAAGAATTACTTCCGGATTCTCCGGAGCGCGGATGCACCCTGTGTTAAACACTGTGCGCGCCCATAAAGGAATAGATTTTGGCGCACCGATTGGCACCAAGGTACGCTCCGTTTCTGACGGAGTCGTTGAATTTGCCGGACGCAGTGGAGGTTACGGCAATCTGATCATCATCAAGCACCGCGGCCCCTACTCGACTGCCTATGGACACCTCAATGGATTTGCCCGAGGCATTCACAAAGGAATGCACATAAGCCAAGGGGACACGATCGGCTATGTTGGCATGACCGGACTGGCGACAGGACCTCATTTACATTATGAGTTCCGTATCAATTCACGACAGACGAACCCTTTAGCTGTCACGCTTCCTGCGGCAACCCCATTAGAACCAGCCCAAATCGCTGACTTCAAATCGAACATTGCACCTATGCAGTCCCACTTGGCTTTGGCAAAACACTTCCAAACAGCCATGCTCAAATAGATCGGTTTAGTAGACAAAAAAAACGACGGCATTTACCGTCGTTTTTTTTCAAGCGCACTCGTTATGCCGTAAATGATGAACCACAACCGCAGGTCGAGGTAGCGTTGGGGTTCTTGATTACGAACTGTGCCCCCTCCAGCCCTTCGGTATAGTCGATTTCCGCGCCTACAAGATACTGATAACTCATCGGATCAATCAGCAGAGTAACCCCGTTCTTTTCCAGTGCGGTATCGTCCTCATTTGCCACTTCATCAAAAGTAAATCCGTACTGGAACCCGGAACACCCGCCTCCTGTGACAAAAACACGAAGCTTCAAATCCGGATTTCTTTCTTCATCAATCAAATCCCTGACTTTGTTTGCTGCAATATCCGTGAAAACGAACGGCATAGGCAGCTCAGCTGCTGAATTCATATCTTCTCCTTCTATTTCCTGTGATTACCGCTGCTCCAGCAACTGCTTTAGTTACTCGAGGCCAACTTAAGCTCTACATTCCTGGCACTGACCTGATGCACCATCCGCCCTTGTATTACAGCACCCTGCTGCATTTCAATCTGATGGTACTCAACATCTCCTGTGACACGAGCCAAAGGCAGGAGTTCCAAAGACTCACCGGCTGTTACGGGACCGATCACAGTGCCGTTGATCACGACATGCCCGACAGAAATCGCACCTTCGACACTTGCCTTCTCACTGATAACCAGCGTTCCTTCGAGGCCGTTCGTGCAACTGATATTTCCGCGAACCTCTCCATCAACACGCAAGCCTCCACTAAAGGTGATGTCCCCCTCTATGCGTGTTCCGGCTCCAATCAGGCTATCAATGCTGCTTTCGGGAACATTTCCCTTTTTGCTACCGAACATGAAAGCCTCCGTCTACAAGGTCGCAGATTGCGCCGCCCGTACGACACCATCCTGCAAAAGTCGCACTTCGACCGCTTTCAGAACTGCACCGGTCGGCACAGAAAACACGCCATCAAGCCGTAGAAAGTGCTTGATTTCGAAATGGAAACGCTGGGAATTACCCTCCTCTCCGGAAGGCTGAACGATCATAACATCTTTGCCAGCCTCCTGCACTTTCAGGTGAAGTTGCAACGCCCCTTTGATTTCGCGCGCCTGCCGACCCCCACTATTGATCACCAACATCCGATAGCGGTAAGCACCTGACTCCTCATCCTGCTCGATCAGCAGCTTATCCACCCGCAATCGGGGCTCCCCGCCTAATTCGGCCGATGGCATCAAGCCTTCAAAAAATGCCAGATCTTGCTTTAATGCCGCATTCTCGTTTTCCAGTTGCTTAACCTGGCGCGAAAGCTGCTGCTGAGTGGCGCGTTCAATCTGCAACCTACTCTCCCCCGAACCGACGAGACCACGTAACTTTGTCAACTCGGCATCAAGCTCCATGACATAATTTCTCAACGACTGCAACTCATGTACTGAGTTATCGCCTTGATACTTACTAATTCGCTTCCCAGCATCGTAAATCCAGGCCGAGAAGGCAAATGAAATCGACAAGATCCCAATTACCCCGGCCGCCCGCCAATACCAGGCAACATTAGTTCTGACTGCAACCTTTGGGGCGCTGATCCCAAAGCGCTGGCGAAGGCGTTTGAGCCTTATGGAAGCACTGGGACCTGCCATAAACCTTCCGACTCCCGAAAACCGAACATGATGTTCATATTTTGGACGGCCTGCCCTGCCGCCCCTTTGACGAGATTGTCAATTACAGAGAGGCCGACCAAAGTATCACCGCCCTGCGGCCGATGAACTGCAATCCGGCAGGTATTCGCCGACCTGACCGAGCGGGTATCCGGATGCGACCCTGGCGGCATGACATCGACAAAACTCTCGCCGCGATATCTATCTTCATAAAGAGATTGGAAATCAACTTCCTTACCGACTCGAGCATAGAGCGTCGCATGAATACCGCGAATCATAGGTGTCAGGTGAGGAACAAAGGTCAACCCGACCGTCCCGCCGGCGACTCGGGACAAGCCTTGGCGGATTTCCGGCAAATGACGATGGCCGGGCACCCCGTAAGCTTTGAAATTGTCTGAAGCTTCTGAAAAAAGGGAAGTTAGCTCAGCTTTCCGGCCAGCCCCAGAAACGCCAGACTTGGCGTCTGCTATCAAACCAGAGAGCGATATCACTCCAGCTTCAAGTAGTGGAATGAAGCCCAACTGAACGGCGGTAGGGTAACAGCCGGGATTCGCAACCAATCGCGCCTGCCGAATAGCTTGCCGATTCACTTCGGGCAAGCCATAAACAGCACGCCCCACCCAACTTGGTGAAGCATGCGCCATACCGTACCATTTCTCCCATTCGGCGACATCGGCAATCCGATAATCGGCCGCCAGATCGATGACTCGGACCCCAGCCTCGAGCAACTCTGGCGCTTGCTGCATGGCAATCCCGTTTGGGGTAGCAAAAAACACCACATCACACCCTGACAGATTTGCTTTTGCAGGATCCACAAATACGAGATCGACCCTTCCGCGCAAACTCGGAAACATACTGGCAACATTGGTTCCAGCATCGCCACGCGAAGTAATTGTCGTGATTTCAACGCCAGGGTGTTGCGCCAAAAGCCTCAACAACTCGACGCCGGTATACCCAGTTCCACCTACGATACCGACCTTAATCATCCAACGCTCCTTAACAGAACCAAGATAATAGTGTGCACAGCTATAAAACACAAAAGCCGCACAAGGCGGCTTTTGAAGATGAACCCGAAATTCTTAACGCTTCGAGAATTGTTTGCGACGACGCGCCTTATGCAAGCCAACCTTCTTACGTTCGACCTCTCGTGCATCGCGCGTAACGAAGCCAGCCTTTGACAGCGCCGATTTCAATTCGGCATCAAACTCGATCAAGGCTCGAGTTATACCGTGACGAACCGCACCGGCTTGACCCGACTCACCACCACCAGAGACGTTGACAAGAATATCAAACCCGGAGGCCTGTTCCACCAACTCCAGCGGCTGACGAACAATCATACGACCCGTCACACGCGAAAAGTATTCATCAACCGGCTTACCATTGACGACAATACTTCCCGAGCCACGCTTCATAAAGACCCGTGCCACGGCGCTCTTACGACGGCCGGTCCCATAAAAATAATTTTCAGCCATAACGCTCTCTTAAATTTCCAGAATTTTCGGCTGCTGTGCAGCATGCGGATGCGCATCTCCTGCATAGCACTTCATCTTCTTCAGCATTGCGTAGCCTAGCGGACCTTTCGGCAACATCCCTTTTACGGCCTTCTCAAGCACCCGGCCCGGAAAACGCTGCTGCATCTTTGCAAAGCTGGTTTCGTAGATACCGCCTGGATACCCCGTGTGCCGATAGTATTTCTTGTCTTCAGCCTTGTTTCCGGTCACACGCAGCTTCTCCACGTTAGTGACGACGATGAAATCGCCAGTGTCGACGTGAGGCGTATATTCAGGTTTATGCTTACCGCGCAGACGGCGAGCAATTTCAGTGGCGAGGCGGCCGAGCACCTTGTCGGTTGCATCAACCACAAGCCACTCGCGCTTAACTTCATGCGATTTGGCGGAGAAAGTCTTCATTTGGAACGCCGTCCTTGTATGCCTGATAACGGAGAGCCGGAGATGTTACTTCATACCCAAGCAGGTTGTCAATCGAAGTTTAATCAAAAAAAACGCGGCTATAAAAGCCGCGTTAAATCCACACCAAAGGAGGAGGGTGGAGGAGACAAATGCACACGACGAATCGTGAACCACATTTACAAGCGGGTTAATTATCTGCCTTTCCGCAACAAAATTCAACAATTTGTGCGCCGCAGCACTGAAATTTATTTTGCGGCAACTAATTTTCGTAATTTTACACCCTTAAAAAAAGGAAATATTTCTACTCTTTGCTTTTTGATTAAACAATACGTAATTTTTACGTGCAAATCAACACTAATTCATTTTGCATTCGCATATTTGATGTTTTGGCGACTTGCAAGCCGTATTTTTCGAAAGTGGAAACGCTCATGACACAAATCATTTCCCGCCACAGGAAACAAAACCACGAGTTACTAGATTTTTTACCCAGCCACAAGTTTTCGTGACCGATTATTGGCACTTCAGACAAGGAAAGCCGCGCGGGTCATGAATCGGGATGCAATTGACATGACGCGCTTTGCTGGAAGAGGCAATTCACGCGCGCCAAGCCTAACAGCCATTTCAGCATGCGAACGCTCATCGAGCTTTATTTTTTCCACGATGGCTCTGGACTTCGAATCGCGTACGGGCAACGCCAACAAATGGCGCTCAAGATGCGCTTCGACCTGACGTTCGGTCTCAGCAAGAAAACCTAGGCTCCAACCATCCCCCAATGCCCCCGCAAAAGCTCCGAGCGAAAACGCTCCAAGATACCAAAACGGGTTGAGAATGCTTTTATGGCCGCCCAACTCTTCGAGCCGCCGCTCGGTCCAAGCCAGATGTTCGAATTCCTCGTCCGATGCGCCCTCCAGCGCCAGTCGGATTCGATCATTGCGAGAAGTCAGGGCCTGTCCTTGATAAAGAGCCTGAGCACACACTTCGCCCGCATGGTTGACACGCATCAAAGCAGCGGCGAGATTCTTTTCTTTCACATTTAATTCAACAGCCGGCTCCAGACTGTCGGGCACTCTTTGTGAAGCAGGTGGAGTCGAGCAAAGCGTACGCAGAGCCTTGTCCACCCCGAGAATTAAAGAATCAATCATATCGAAAAGCATCCGCTATCGCATCGAAACGAATATTAAGGACCGCTTTCTCGAGGATTTCCGCCTTTGCGCAACACAGCACGCACGCTTTCTGCGTCCATGAGGGTCGCAGCGCCAACCGTGCAAAAGTAATTGGCATACAGCTCAGCATAATGATTATTCCAGCCCCCATTGATTTTAATCCACCGCTTGCCTCGCGCCTTGGCCCAAGTTTTATCTAAGCGCCCTGCCGCGTAAAACCTCCGTTCCCCCGTATCACAGCGCACCCCTTCATAGCTGATATTGCGCGCCCCGGCCGAACTATGAACAATCAGCGTGAAACGGATTACGCCATCTGATCCAACTGACACGGAATTTCCATCAATAAAAAAGCCCGTATCGAAACGCACCCCCACCTGAAACGGAATCAGGTTTTCATCACTTGTAAAATCAGGCAAACCGACTTCCGCTTCTTTCCAAGGTTTTTCCTCTTCCTCATCGTCGAATTCGGCCGCGACCGAAAGGAATGGAAATGAGAAAACCCCCCAAAAGACAGACAACAGGACAAATTTAATCGCCCTCATCGATTCCCCCAGGAACAACAAACGATACGAGCAACATTGATGTTAGTCCTGTTTCGCCACAACCGAAGTCGGTTGATCTGTGCACGCACGACGATGCCTGCGCTTGTCGGCATCCAGGAATCGCGCCAACTCATTCAGCGCCTGCTCATAGACCTTGCGCTTGAATTCGATGACCGAATCAAGTGACACCCAATAGTGATTCCAGGGCCAAGCATCAAATTCAGGATGCTCACAAGCACGCAGGGAAACGTCATTGTCACGCCCAAGCATGCGAAGCAAAAACCAGATTTGTTTTTGCCCCTTATAGCTGCCACGCCATTCGCGTTTCACCCATTGTGTCGGCACGTCATAACGCAACCAGTCTTTGGTCCTGCCAAGAATCGCGACATGATCAGGACGCAAACCGACCTCTTCGAAGAGTTCCCGGTACATCGCTTGCTCCGGGGTTTCCCCACGCTTGATGCCTCCTTGGGGAAACTGCCATGAATGTTCGCGTATGCGCTTACCCCAAAAAACTTCGTTTTTAGCGTTGCACAAAATGGTGCCTACGTTAGGGCGATAGCCTTCACGGTCAAGCATGTAATACACCTGCAAATTGATTGGTCCAGAACATTCTTTCACATTTCAAATAGCTTGGAAAGCTTGGCATGCTTAATGCGGTCAAACACGCCAGAATAAACATCATCGCCCTCGCCTGTCGCCAACCTCTCTTGTAGAATCTTTCTTTTCTCATCGACAATGAAACCCATGCGCACTTCGCAATTTTTCATCTCGACGCTCAAAGAAGCGCCGTCCGACGCGGAAATCGTCAGCCATAAATTGATGCTGAGATCCGGCATGATCAAACGCCTGGCAGGCGGAATCTATACATGGATGCCGATTGGGCTTCGCGTTCTCCGGAAAGTAGAGAACATAATCCGAGAGGAAATGAACCGCGCCGGCGCCATCGAATTGTCGATGCCCGCCGTCCAACCGGCGGAACTCTGGGAAGAATCTGGCCGTTGGGAAAAATACGGCCCGGAGCTGCTGCGCTTCAAGGACCGACATCAACGCGATTTCGTCATCGGCCCGACCCACGAAGAGGTCATCACCGACGTCGTGCGCAAGGAAGTCAAAAGTTACCGGCAACTTCCGCTGCATTTTTATCAGGTGCAGATGAAATTCCGCGACGAAATCCGGCCGCGCTTCGGCGTCATGCGAGGACGAGAATTCCTGATGAAGGACGGCTATTCGTTCCATTGTGATTTCGAGGACTTGCAACGCGAATACCGCAACATGTTCGACACCTATTCGCGCATCTTCACACGCCTCGGCTTGAAATTCCGCGCCGTCGCCGCCGACACCGGCTCGATCGGTGGCACCGGTTCGCACGAGTTCCACGTCCTCGCCGATTCCGGCGAAGATGCGCTGGCCTACTGCCCGGACTCCGACTACGCGGCCAACGTCGAATTGGCCGAGGCCGTCGCCCCCGCGACTTCATCCACACCAGGCTCAGCTGCCATGGAAAAGGTTTCCACGCCCGGCAAGACCAAATGCGACGATGTCGCGGCCTTTCTCGGCATCCCGGTTGAAAAGATGGTCAAGGCGATCGCAATCGTCCGCGACCTGCCCGAGGAAAATCCGGGGCGCTTTGCCCTGATCCTGCTCCGCGGCGATCATGACCTAAACGAAATCAAGGCGCAGAAAGTGGTCGGCGAATTCCGTTTTGCCCGTGACGAGGAAATCGTTGCCACGCTGGGCTGCAAGCCCGGATACATCGGACCTGTTGGCCGAACCGGCTTCGCAGTCTTTACGGACCGCAGCGTTGCCGTCATGCACGACTTCGTCTGTGGCGCCAACGAAGCCGGGTTCCACCTGACCGGCGTCAATTTCGGGCGCGATCTCTCGGAACCAGAGAATATCGCAGACCTGCGCAATGTCGTCGCCGGCGACCCGTCGCCCGACGGCAAGGGCAAGGGCAAGCTGGAATTGTGCCGCGGCATCGAAGTCGGCCATATTTTCCAGCTCCGGACAAAATACGCCGAAGCGCTCAAGTGCAGCTTCCTCGACGAAAACAGCCAAAGCCGGGTCATGGAAATGGGCTGCTATGGCATTGGTGTCTCACGGATCGTCGGCGCGGCCATCGAACAAGGACACGACGAGAAGGGCATCATCTTCCCCAAAGCCATTGCACCGTTTGAAATTTGCATCGTCCCCATGGGATACGCAAAAAGCGAAGCGGTCAGGAATGCCGCCGACCAGCTTCACGCCGACCTCCAGGCTGCCGGCTTTGACGTTTTGCTCGACGACCGCAACGAGAGGCCCGGCGTCATGTTCGCTGACATGGAACTCATCGGGATCCCGCATCGCGTCGTCGTCGGCGAACGTGGACTCGCCGAAGGCAAACTCGAATACAAAGGCCGAACCGACGCCGATGCGCAGATGATCGCTCTGGACGAAATCAAGTCATTTCTGAAAGCAAGGCTGTGCGACGCCTGATCTTTCTGCTGGCCGTAGCGTTTTCTGTTTCCGCCCACGCTGGTGCGCAAAAATACGAACCGCTGTCGGCCAGCGTCCAAGCGGCGCTTTCCCGATCCATTTCCGACCAAGCACCGCCAAAAAGCTCGTTTCAGAACTCAATGGAGGCCATCGACTGGCTGACGGAGATGTCGGCCCGCCTGGACAAAAAAATTCCTGACCGGAAAAACCGCCTTGAATTCCGGCGCGCGGTGCACTACGAAGCAACGCGCGCCGGACTTGATCCGCAACTCGTTCTCGGCCTGATCCAGGTCGAAAGCGGTTTCAAGAAGTATGCCGTTTCCGCGGCCAGCGCACGCGGATTCATGCAAGTCATGCCCTTCTGGATCGACGTCATCGGCCGCAAGGGTGATAACCTGTTTCATCTACGCACCAACCTGCGCTACGGCTGCACCATCCTCCGCCATTATCTTGACATCGAAAAAGGCGATCTTTTCCGGGCACTCGGCCGCTATAACGGCAGCCTTGGCCAAGCCGAATACCCAAACCTCGTCCGGGCCGCCTGGCAAAAAAACTGGTCGTATTCAAAGCGCCACGTAGTCTCGCGCTGACCTCCGATCAGTGCATTCCCGGCAACATTCCCTTCATACCCCGCATCAGTTTCGCCATACCGCCTTTGGAAAACTGCTTCATCATCTTCTGCGATTGCTCGAACTGCTTGAGGAGGCGATTAACCTCCTGCACCTGAACTCCCGCCCCCATGGCGATACGCCGCTTACGAGAGGCCTTTAGCAATTCGGGTTTGCTGCGCTCGATTGGCGTCATCGAATTGATGGTGCCTTCGATGCGAGCAATCATCTTGTCTTCGCCTCCGGTCGGCATTTGGCTGGCCGCTTGTGCAAATTGCGCCGGCAACTTGTCCATCATCGACGAAATGCCGCCCATCTTGCGCATCTGAACGATCTGATCCTTGAAGTCGTTGAGATCGAACCCCTTCCCGGATTTCAGTTTCTTGGCGATTTCAACAGCCTTTTGCTCATCAACGCCTTTTTTGACATCCTCGATCAGGGAAAGTACATCCCCCATGCCCAAAATGCGGGAAGCCATACGCTCCGGGTGAAAGGCCTCCATACCGGACAATTTCTCGCCAACCCCGGCATATTTGATCGGACGCCCCGTCACATGCCGAACAGAAAGCGCCGCGCCGCCACGCGAATCGCCGTCGAGCTTGGTCAAAATGACACCGGTCAGCGGCAAAGCTTCGGAAAACGCCTTGGCCGTATTGATCGCATCCTGGCCGAGCATCGCATCGACAACAAACAAAGTTTCAATGGGGGAAATCGCCCCATGAATCTCGCCGATTTCTTTCATCATCGCAGCATCGATCGACAAACGTCCTGCGGTATCGACGAGCAAAACGTCGTGGTAATGACGTTTTGCCCAATCCACCGCGTTGCGCGCGATGTCGACCGGTTTGTCACTCCCCGTCGACGGGAAGAAATCGACCCCAGCCTGCGCGGCAACGGTCTTCAACTGCTCAATGGCCGCCGGTCGATAAACGTCGCAGGAAACCACCAGCACTTTTTTCTTTTGCGTTTCCCGCAACAACTTCGCCAATTTGCCCACGGTGGTCGTTTTGCCCGCTCCTTGCAAACCGGCCATGAGCACGATCGCCGGTGGCTGTGTTGCCAGATTTAGGCCGGTATGCGCCTCCCCCATCAGGTGAGTCAACTCCCGGTGAACGACGCCGATCAACGCCTGCCCAGGACTCAATGAGCCAATCACTTCCTCGCCAACCGCTTTTTCCTTGACAGAAGCGATAAACGCCTTGACGGCAGGCAAGGCCACGTCAGCCTCAAGCAAGGCAAGACGAACCTCGCGCAGCGCATCGGCAATATTTTCTTCGGTCAGTCGCGCTTCTCCGCGCAGAGTCTTCATGACGCGCGCAAGGCGCTGGGACAGGTTGTCGAGCATTTGAATTCCAGCTTGGTGTAGACTTAATAAATGTGGGATATTCTACTTCACCTTCTGCCAGCCATTGCCTCCTCTCTGCTCTATGCGGTCTTGGGCTGGCATTTCTGGAATACGCGCTGGCGCAAATCAGATCATTCCCTTGCCTCTTTACCCATGCAAGCCTGGGAACGCATTGCCATATTCCTGGCCCTCGCGACCCAGGCCATTGGTCTCCAGGCCGGCATTTTCGGCGCCGCCGACATGCACTTCTCCTTCAGTTACGCCTTGTCGATGATGTGCGGGTTGGCCGTCCTCATCTACTGGCTGGAAAGTTTTCGCTCACGTATGGATGGTCTTCAACCGCTGGTCCTGCCACTGGCTTCACTTTGCGCCATTCTCCCCGCTGTCTTTCCGCAGGTCTATGTCGTCACCCGTCCCGATGCTTGGGCGTTCAAGCTTCACTTTATCGCGGCCATGTTGGCCTACAGCTTGTTCACTCTGTCCGCCCTACACGCCGTTTTTATGAGCTTTGTCGAACGCAAGCTCCATCACCGGGAATTAAACAAACCACTCGTCTGCCTCCCCCCGATTCTGACGATGGAAACCTTGCTCTTCCAAATGATCCTTATCGGCTTTGTCTTGCTGACCCTGACACTGGGAAGCGGCCTCTTGTTTTCCGAAATGATTTTTGGAAAAGCCTTTGTCTTCGACCACAAGACCGTGTTCGCCTTTGCTTCGTGGTTAATCTTCGCGGCACTCCTCGCCGGGCGTCGCATCTATGGTTGGCGAGGACGAATCGCATTGCGCTGGACACTGGCTGGCTTTCTCTCCCTTCTTCTGGCTTATATCGGCAGTCGATTCGTATTGGAAGTTTTGCTTGGCCGCTTCTAATCCTGTCAAAAACCACTTGTGCGTCATACTTTTAGCCGGCCCTCCATTCGTGGCTTGGCTTTACAAATCGCGCTTCTCAATGCATCATCAAAGTGACATAACCTGTAAAGTGATGACAGGGATGGATTATTGACGCACCAATGCGTCCTTCAGCGACATTTATGGCAGCCAACCCACAACAATCTACGCTGAGCGGCCTCGCGCGAGCGTTTGTGCAAGCCGGACGGATCAAGGAGTCCGAAGCGGAGTTATTGTTAACGCAAGCGGCCGCCTCCAATACAACGTTCATCGAAACTGGTCGGCGCTAAAAAAGCCACGACCCGCGAAATCGCGCGTTTCGCGGCGGACACCTTCGGTTACCCGCTGCTCGACTTGAACGCATTTGACGATGGTCACATCCAGAAATCGGCGATTGACCGCAAACTAATCGCCACTCACCGCGTCATCCCGCTCCATAAACGAGGCAACCGTCTCTCGGTTGCGATTGCCGACCCAACCAACCTGCGCGCTCTGGACGAAATACGCTTCCAGACCGGGATGGCGGTCGACCCGGTGATTGTCGATGAAAGCCAGATCACTCCTCTTGTGACCAAGCTTTCCGAGTCGGCCGAAGAAACGCTCAAGTCCTTGGCCGGCGAAGACATCAATCTCGAATTCACGGATGAAGAGACGATACAGCAAGCCGACGAAGCGGCTGGTGTCGATGTCGACGACGCACCGGTCGTTAAATTTATCCAGAAGATGTTACTTGATGCCATCAACGAAGGCGCCTCCGACATTCACTTCGAACCTTACGAGAAAAGCTATCGCATCCGCTTCCGTACCGACGGCATCCTGCGCGAAGTCGCCTCGCCGCCACTGGTCATCAAAGAAAAAATCGCCTCTCGCATCAAGGTCATCTCCCGGCTGAACATTGCCGAAAAGCGTGTACCGCAAGACGGGCGCATGAAACTGGTCCTCTCCAAAAGTCGGGCCATCGATTTTCGCGTCAGCACCTTGGCAACGATGTACGGGGAAAAAATTGTTCTGCGTATTTTTGACCCGACCAGCGCCTCGCTGGGCATCGAAATTCTCGGATACGAACCAGAACAGCAAAAACTGCTTTTGGATGCGATCCAGCGTCCCTACGGTATGGTTCTCGTCACCGGACCAACCGGATCCGGAAAAACCGTATCGCTCTACACCTGCCTGAACATCCTGAACAAACCCGGCATCAACATTTCAACGGCCGAAGACCCGGCCGAAATCCCCTTGCCGGGCATCAACCAGGTCAACATCGACGAACGACAGGGTCTGACCTTTCCCATCACGCTAAAGGCCTTCCTGCGACAGAACCCGGACATCATCATGGTCGGCGAAATCGGCGATCTGGAAACGGCATAAATCTCGATCAAAGCCGCCCAGACCGGGCACATGGTGCTATCGACACTGCACACCAACGATGCCCCCTCGACCTTAACCCGGCTGATGAACATGGGCATCCCGACCTTCAACATCGCCTCCAGCATTCTGCTCATCACCGCACAACGTCTTGTTCGCCGCCTCTGCACTTGCAAGCGGCCGATTGATGCACCGATCGAGACACTGCTCAACGCCGGCTTCAGCGAACAAGATCTCGATGGCAGCTGGACGCTTTATGGCCCGACAGGATGCGAGCGCTGCAAAGGCTCCGGCTACAAAGGACGAGTCGGGCTGTATCAGGTCATGCCGGTTTCCGAAACGATACAACGTATTATCATAGCCAACGGCACCGAGCTGGATATCGCCCATCAAGCCCAGAAAGAAGGCGTAAAGGACTTGCTTCAATCCGGCCTGTTGAAAGTGAAACAAGGGCTAACCTCGCTCGATGAGGTACTTGGCAGCACCAACGTATAGATTCGAGGAATAACATGGCGACGGTGACAAAGACGGCAAAGGGCACACAGGATGTCAAGGAATTCACTTTTATCTGGACCGGGAAAAACAAGGCCGGAAAGACCGTCCGAGGCGAACAACGGGCCACGAGCGAAGCCGTTGTTAATGCCACCTTACGCCGCCAGGGCATCCTTGTTACGAAAATCAGTAAACCAAGTTTTCGAGGTGGCAGCAAGGTCACAGAAAAGGACGTCGCCTTGTTTACGCGCCAACTGGCCACAATGATGAAATCCGGCGTACCGCTGTTGCAAACCTTTGACATCGTCGGTCGTGGCCACGAAAACCCGGCTGTCGGCAAACTCCTGCTGGACATCAAAACCGACGTTGAAACTGGTAGTTCGCTGTCACAAGCTTTCCGTAAGTTTCCGCTGCACTTCGACCAGCTCTACTGCAACCTGATTGCTGCTGGCGAACAGGCTGGCATTCTGGAAACTTTGCTCGACAGGCTGGCGACCTACAAGGAAAAAATGATCGCCATCAAATCGAAGATCAAATCGGCGATGTTCTATCCAATCGCCGTGATCGTTGTCGCTTTCATCATCACGGCGGTGATCATGATTTTCGTCATCCCGGCCTTCAAGCAAGTCTTCACGAGCTTCGGTGCCGACCTGCCAGCGCCAACGCTCTTGGTCATGGCGATTTCTGATTATTTCGTCGAGTACTGGTGGCTCATCTTCGGCAGCATCTTCGGCGGGATATATGCGTTTTTCTATACGTGGAAGCGTTCGGAAAAAATGCAGTACGCCCTCGACCGAATCTTCCTGCGCCTGCCGGTATTCGGCCCGATCATCCGCAAAGCGGTCATCGCCCGCTGGACACGCACGCTGTCGACCATGTTCGCCGCGGGCGTACCATTGGTCGAGTCGCTTGACTCGGTCGGCGGCGCTGCCGGCAACAACGTGTACAAGCTCGGCACGAAACAGATTCAGAGCGAAGTCAGCACCGGCACCAGCCTGACCAATGCCATGCAAAACAGCCAGCTCTTTCCCAACATGGTGAACCAGATGGTCGCCATTGGCGAGGAATCCGGCGCACTCGACGCCATGTTGGGCAAAGTCGCCGATTTCTTTGAGCAAGAAGTCGACGATGCCGTTGACGCACTTTCCAGGCTGATGGAACCGATCATCATGGTCGTGCTGGGTACGCTGATCGGTGGCATGGTCATCGCTATGTACCTGCCGATCTTCAAGCTGGGCGCCGTCGTCTGATGCCATTGGAAATGTTATCAATCTTTCTCGACCCCCCCTGTTCACGATGGCCTGTGGCGTTCTCGGCCTGCTCGTCGGCAGCTTCCTCAACGTCGTCATCCATCGACTGCCGATTATCATGGAGCACGACTGGCATGCCCAGTGCGCCGACCTGCGCGGTGAAACCGCGCCGGAACAGGCGCCCCTTTCCCTGATCAGACCGCGCTCGCGCTGCCCATCCTGCGATCACCCGATCAGCGCTCTCGAAAATATCCCCGTCATCAGTTGGTTGATGTTGCGTGGAAAATGCTCCAATTGTCACACCCCGATTTCGCCCCGATACCCGATCGTTGAAGCCGTCAGCAGCTTGCTCTGTGCCTTCGCTGCTTTTCACTTTGGCCCGGGGTGGGCCGCCGCCTGCGCCTTGCTGCTGATCTGGGCCTTGATCGCTCTGACGTTCATCGACTTCGATACCCAACTGCTGCCAGACTCGATCACCCTGCCACTGCTCTGGGCCGGCCTGCTTCTCAACCTGTTCGGGATCTATACTTCGCTGGAGTCGGCGTTCATCGGCGCCATGGCCGGCTACCTTTCGTTGTGGTCGGTCTATTGGGCCTTCAAGCTGATCACCGGCAAAGAAGGCATAGGCTATGGCGACTTCAAGCTGCTTGCAGCCCTCGGCGCCTGGCTCGGCTGGCAGATTCTGCCGATGACGATATTGCTTTCATCGCTGGTCGGTGCCGTGGTCGGCATTACCCTGATCGTCTTCGCCAAACACGGCCGGCAAGTGCCAATCCCGTTCGGTCCCTACCTTGCCGGCGCCGGGATTCTTGCCCTTTTCTGGGGCAAACCGCTGACGCAGACCTATCTGCACCTGATGTAATTACTTGAAAACAGGGAATTTGCCCCTATATCCGGAGCGAAACAATACACGAACGCCCAGTGGCTTCGGGTATAATCCGTCACTTTGATTTTCGAAGGTCAGCCATGCCGATCTATGCCTATCGTTGCACTTCTTGCGGATTCGAGAAAGATCATCTGCAAAAACTCAGCGACCCGGTATTGAGCACTTGTCCGGAGTGCGGCCGGGAAAGCTATGCAAAACAAATCACCGCCGCCGGCTTCCAGTTAAAAGGAAGCGGCTGGTACGCCACCGATTTCAAGGGCAGCGCCAAAGCGCTGGCCGCTCCACCGAAAACCGACGATGCTCCGGCCTGCAAGGGCTGCCCCGGAGCAGAAGCCTGCGCAAGCAATTGATCAAGCGCTATTTCATTACCGGGCTACTGATCTGGTTACCCTTGGCGATTACCGCCTGGGTACTGATGGTCATTGCCGGCATCGCCGACAACTCCCTGCGCCTGTTGCCGAAAGCGTTCCACCCCCAGAATCTCGTCGGCTTCGACATCCCGGGCGCTGGCATCATCGTCGCTTTGATCATCATACTGGGCACGGGACTGTTTGCGACCAATTTCATCGGAGAACGCCTGGTCCGCTGGTGGGAAATCCTTCTCGCCAAAATTCCGGTCGTCAATTCGATCTATAACAGCGTCAAGCAAGTCTCTGACACGCTTTTCTCTTCATCCGGCAACGCCTTCCGCAAAGCCCTGCTCATCGAATACCCGCGCAAAGGATCGTGGACCATTGCTTTCCTGACCGGCAAACCCGGCGGGGACGTCGGCAATCATCTTGCCGATGATTACGTCAGCGTATATGTTCCAACAACGCCCAACCCGACTTCGGGCTTTTTCCTGATGCTGCCCAGAAACGACGTCATCGAACTCGAAATGAACGTCGACGAAGCACTCAAATACATCATCTCGATGGGTGTCGTCTCCCCGCCTACGCGGTTAAAACCGGCCTCCGTCCCGTCCAACAACTCAAACTCGTAATTCCGGAAACAGCATGCGTACTCATTATTGCGGACAACTGAATTCTCAAACGATCGGCCAGGAAGTCACCCTCTGCGGCTGGGCGCACCGCCGGCGCGATCACGGCGGCGTCATTTTCATCGACCTGCGCGATCGCGACGGCTTGGCCCAGATCGTCTGCGATCCGGATCGCCCCGACATGTTCAAGATAGCCGAATCGGTCCGTAACGAGTTTTGCCTGCGGATCACCGGCAAGGTGCACGCCCGCCCGGAAGGTACGATCAACCCCAACATGCCAAGCGGGGAAGTCGAGATCCTGTGCCACGAAATCGAAGTACTCAACCCGTCGGTAACGCCACCGTTCCAACTCGACGACGAGCACCTTTCGGAAAACGTCCGCCTGCTGCATCGGGTCATCGACCTGCGTCGCCCGCAAATGCAGAAAAACCTGCAATTGCGTTACAAGACGGCGCGCGCCTTCCGCCGCTATCTGGACGACGCTGGCTTCATCGATATCGAAACGCCGATGCTGACCAAGAGCACCCCGGAGGGAGCCCGCGACTACCTGGTTCCGTCGCGCGTCAATGCTGGCCAATTTTTTGCGCTGCCGCAATCGCCACAGTTGTTCAAGCAACTGCTGATGGTGGCCGGCTTCGACCGCTACTACCAGATCACCAAGTGTTTCCGTGACGAGGATTTACGCGCCGACCGCCAGCCGGAATTCACCCAGGTCGATATCGAGACGTCTTTCCTGAACGAAACCGAAATCACCAGCATCATGGAAGATTTGGTCCGTTACGTGTTCAAGGACGCGATCGGCGTAGAGTTGCCGAACCCCTTCCCGCGCGTGAGCTACGCCGAAGCCATGCAGCGTTTCGGCTCGGACAAGCCCGACCTGCGCGTCACGCTGGAACTCGTGGACATTACCGACGCGGTGAAAGATGTTCCCTTCAAGGTCTTCGCCGGCGTCGCCAACAGCGAGAACGGACGCGTCGCGGCATTGCGCATTCCTGGCGGCGCGGCATTGAGCCGCGGCGAAATCGACGCCTACACCCAGTTCGTTGGCATCTACGGCGCCAAGGGACTGGCGTATATCAAGGTCAATGATGCCAGCCAGCTCAACGAGACCGGCCTGCAGTCGCCGATCGTCAAAAACCTGCACGAAGCCGCGCTGAAAGCCATCGTCGAGCGCACCGGCGCACAATCCGGCGACCTGATCTTCTTTGGTGCCGACAAAGCCAAGATCGTCAACGACGCCTTGGGGGCACTGCGCATCAAGATCGGCCATGAAAAAGGCCACGTCAACGGCAAGGCTTGGGAACCGCTGTGGGTCGTGGACTTCCCGATGTTCGACTACGACGAGGAGGCCAAACGCTGGGTCGCCTGCCATCACCCCTTCACCAGCCCGAAGGACGAACACCTCGGATTGCTCTCCACCGATCCCGGCAAATGTCTGGCCAAAGCCTACGACCTCGCCGTCAACGGTTGGGAGCTCTGTGGCGGCTCGGTGCGTATTCATCGCGCCGACGTTCAGGAACAAGTCTTCAAGGCGCTCGGCATCGGTGAAGAGGAAGCCCGGATCAAGTTTGGCTTCCTGCTCGACGCCCTCAAATATGGCGCGCCACCGCACGGGGGGATCGCCTTCGGCCTCGACCGGATCGTCACCATGATGACCGGCGCCGAATCGATCCGCGATGTCATCGCCTTCCCGAAAACCCAGCGTGCGCAATGCCTGCTGACCAGTGCGCCAAGCGAAGTTGACGAAAAACAACTGCGCGAACTGCACATCCGCTTGCGCCAAAAGGTTGAAACGCCGGTCGAAATCGGCAAATCCTGATTTCCATGCACGGCATCGCCGCCCATTTCCGCCTGTGGCTGTTGCTGGCCCTGGCGGGACTGTGCGGCAGCAACGCGGCGCTGGCGCGCGAGTCCCGTCAGCATGAAGCGCCCCCATGGGTTACGCTTGCCGAACTCCCGGTCGAGGCCCGGCAAACATTGCGGCTGATCAAACAGGGCGGCCCCTTCCCCTATCCGCACAAAGACGGCAGCACCTTTGGGAATTACGAGAAACGTTTACCGATCAACGCACGCCGATACTATAAGGAATACACCGTCCCCACACCGGGGCGACGCGACCGCAGGCCACGCCGCATTGTCGCCGGCGGCAAACCGGCGAGCGAACCGACCGAGTTCTATTACACTGGGGACCACTACCGCAGTTTCCAACGAATCCGCGAACCATGACCCGACACGCCCCAAACACCTCACCATCGGCACAACCGCCCGCCTCAGGACAACCAGGCATCCACATGATTGCCCGCATGGACCTGCAGGCACTAAAAAAAGCAAGCGAAGAACTCGGTCTCGGTTTCTTCAGCGTTGACCTACAGCGAGTGACCAATGTCCCAGGCTTCATCAAGGCCTTGAAACGCGACCTGAACTTTCCGGACTGGTTTGGCAACAACCTCGACGCACTCTACGATTGCCTGACCGACTTGTCCTGGCACCCAGCCTCCGGTTATGTGATCACGATTTCCGGAAGCGAACGACTGAGCGCGAATCCGACCAGCTTTGCCGTATTTAACGAAATTCTTGCCAGCGCCGCAGAAGCTTGGCAACAACGCGGCACCCCGTTTCGCGTCTTCTATGTTTTCGACGCCCTGCCAGCGAACGGCGAAGCCCCCCCTTGCGCTTAATGAATCGCTTCAAACGTCCGGTATCGGTCCTCGTCGTCATCCATACGCCGGACCTGAACGTTCTCCTGCTTGAACGCGCAACGCATGCAGGTTACTGGCAATCGGTCACCGGCAGCCAGGAAGAGGGTGAATCGCTACTTGAAACGGCCGTACGCGAAGTCGGGGAAGAAACCGGAATCATCGCCCCATCCGAATTGGTGAAAGACTGGAGAATAACAAACACCTTCGAGATCTTCCCCGAATGGCGAGACCGTTACGCCCCCGGTGTCAGCGTCAATACCGAACATGTCTTTTCGCTCGAAATCGACAAGGAACAAACCGTCCGCATTTCGCCGGAAGAACATCTCGGCTACCTCTGGCTCCCTTGGCAAGCCGCTGCAGAAAAGTGTTTTTCCTGGAGCAATCGCGACGCCATCCTCATGCTGCCGGAGAAGACGGCACGCTGAATTTCTTCTGCAGGCATGCCGGGCAAAAACAACTGTCGTTATCCCTCGGCTCAGAAAAACCGGCAGCGGCCCCGCATTTGAAATGCCACCCGCCCGCAGGCTGGACAGACCGCAAGCGTCAGCTTTCCGAGCTCGCACCCTTTGCCCCCAACCATCCGGTATTCCTTCCGTTATTCAAATATTTACCGATTGGAGGCGATTATCCTACAATACGTCGCGCCAGAATCCCACTGATTGACCGCCCCTCCAACCACCGCAAGAGCCAGAATGTCCAAAGAATATCCATTGATATTCCGCAAGCCCGTCGATCCGACACCTTCGGAAGGCACACGTCGTGAATTCAACGGCCAGGAAAGAGTCTTTTACGACGGTTACTGGATCAAGACTTATCCTGCTCCCGTCAATTCGCTCGAAGCCAAAAAACGGTTGATCGAAGCATTGACCCGCCGGTTGTTCAACCATACCGAGCATGGCCTGAATATTCCCGGCACCCGCTTGGCTGAAGCTCGTCGCAGTTACGAAAGCGAACCCGATCCGGCCATGCGCCGGGTCAAAGCGGCCATGCTGGCGGGCGCGATGTTTAACCGCGCCACCGATATTTTCCGCAAACTTGTCGAACTATAAGCCGACGGCATCGAAATCAGCAGCAGTGATGCCCTCATGCGCGAATGTGGTAAATGCCTCCTTGACGCCATGGAACTGGGCCGCTTCGTTCTGCACCGCAATGGTGACGAAGGTATCGACGAGCTCTGGGGCGAGCCTTTCCGCGCCTTCTCGATTCCTGTCGAGGATTTCTACGAAAGCCGTTACATCAAAATTGGTCAAACGATGCGCGACATCGACCGCATCGCCCGAGTCATGATTGATATCTTCACGCGAATTCCGGCCTTTTCCGCTCTGGAACCCCTGATTCGCGACTTCGCCAGGGCCGCCAAGGTCAAGACCGAAACCTTGCGCACGGACCCCAGCATTTTCGACGTCTGGGCGACCCTGGTTACGGCTGGCGAACGCCTCGTTCATTTTGTTTCCGCCCCCCCTCCCCTCCGACAACAACGCCTCCGGTACACCGCCACATCTCCGATGGGCAACAACTCATCCGCAACGGTCACGAGCTGATTCTGGATATCACGCGCGCCCGCACACCGATGCCCAAAAGCACGCAGGAATACATCCAGCGCTGTGAAAATTACCTGGCCACCGGTACGGCTCCAAACTGCCCACCGCCGGGGCCTCTCCAGGAAAACTGCCCACCGGCATAACTGGCCCCCGAATCATTCCGTCGCGACTTCTTGAAATTGGCGGACAACCCCCTATATTTTAGTCATACAGCATCCATTCACCCCTTTATGGAGGTAATCATGAGCAAGCTGATGACTCGCAACGACCCGTTTGACGATTTGTTCCGCGGCTTTTTCGTACGCCCGGTCGACATAAACATGCCAACCGCCACGCCATCCATCAAGATGGACGTCACTGAGCAGGAAAAAACTTTCCTCGTTCACGCCGAACTCCCGGGCGTGAAAAAAGAAGATATCCACGTCCATGTCGAAGGTAATCAGGTTTCGATCAGCGCCGAAGTCAAACAGGAGAAAGAGGTCAAGGAAGGTGACCGCGTCCTGCGCTCCGAGCGTTATTTCGGCCAGTTATCGCGCTCTTTCCAGTTGGCACAGGACATCGACGATGCCCAGGCGACCGCAAAATTCGACAATGGGGTCCTTGAACTGACGTTGCCGAAAAAAGCGGCAAGCACAAGCAAACGACTGAACATCTCGTAACCCCCATCGCGTTACGGACATCCGGGCCGGGAGACTCGCCGAAGGAGGCGTTCCCGGCCTTTTTATTTACCGGCACGCCGAGTAAAATCCGCCGGTCTCAGGAGGAATTCACACCATGACCGAACGCTCGATTACGCCCAACGAAGAAGCCGCCATTCTTGCCGAAGCGCTTCCCTACATTCAACGCTTTCACGGCAAAACCATCGTCGTCAAATACGGCGGCAACGCCATGACCGACGAGAACCTCAAGCGCTGCTTCGCCCGCGACGTCGTGTTACTCAAGCTCGTCGGCATGAACGTCGTCGTCGTTCACGGCGGCGGCCCACAAATTGAAACCCTGCTGACGCGGGTCGGCAAGAAAGGGGAATTCATCCAGGGCATGCGCGTCACCGACGCCGAGACGATGGACATCGTCGAAATGGTTCTTGGCGGCCAGGTCAATAAGGATGTGGTTAACCTGATCAACCAGGCAGGCGGCAAGGCTGTCGGCCTCACCGGCAAGGATGGCAACTTCATCCGCGCCAAAAAACTGATGCTGTCCAACAAGGACAACGCCGGCGACCTGATCGACGTCGGACAAGTCGGCGATATCGTCCAGATCGATCCCTCGCTGATCGGACACCTCGAAGCCGGCGCCTTCATCCCGGTCATCGCGCCAATCGGTGTTGGCAAGGAAGGGGAGACCTACAACATCAACGCCGACGTCGTCACCGGCAAGATCGCCGAAGTCCTCAAGGCTGAAAAACTAGTGCTGCTGACCAACACGCCAGGCGTACTCGACCAGGCCGGCAACCTGATTACCGGCATCACCCCGAAACAGATCGATGAGATGGTCGAGGACGGCACCTTGTCCGGCGGCATGCTGCCGAAGATCGGCTCGGCGCTCGATGCGGCACGTAACGGCGTGAAAAGCGTGCACATCATCGACGGTCGTGTCGAACACGCGCTGCTGCTGGAAATCCTGACCGATCACGGGGTCGGCACGATGATCAAGAGCCACTGATGTCAGGAAACGCGGGGGGCGAGAAAGTCTGGCTGTTCGAACTCGACAACACGCTGCACGACGCCAACCCGCACATCTTTCCGCACATCAACCGCGCCATGACCGCCTACATCGGCGAGCTTCTCGGCGTCGAGGAAGAGGAGGCCTCACGCATCCGGCAAGGCTACTGGCAACGCTACGGGGCCACCCTGCTCGGCCTGATGCGTCACCACGGCACTGACCCGCATCATTTCCTCTGGCATACGCACCAATTCCCCGATCTCAAACGCATGGTCGTCTTCGAATCGGGCCTAAAAGCCATGCTCAAGCGCTTGCCGGGACGCAAAATCGTTTTCTCAAACGCGCCGCGGCATTACACCACGGCTATTCTCGGGCTGACTGGTATCGCCGGTTTTTTCGACGCAATCTATTCCGTCGAACACCTCCGTTTCCGGCCCAAGCCCTCGGCAGCTGGCTTTCGCAATCTTTTGCGTGCCGAAAATCTCGACGGCCGACGTTGCATCCTGGTCGAAGACACCCTTGCCAATCTCAAAACCGCAAAAGTCTGGGGATGACCACCGTGTGGGTAAGTGCCAACACTCGCCAGCCACCTTATGTAAACGTGCGCATCCGCTCCATTCTGGACTTGCCGCGGCGACTTGCCCGGCTATAATCGCAAACAACAAAATCAGGGAGCACATCATGGCCAAACCGGGCGAACGCAAACTCCAAATCCTGCAGTCGCTAGCTGAAATGCTGGAAAACCCGAAGGGCGAAAAAATCACCACGGCCGCCCTCGCCGCCCGACTGCAATGCTCCGAAGCCGCGCTCTACCGACACTTCGCCAGCAAGGCGCAGATGTTCGACGGTCTCATTGAATTCATTGAGACCAGCTTGTTCACCGTCATCAACCAGATTGCCGCCGAAGAACAGCAAGGGCTGCAACAGGTTGAACACATCGTTGCCTTGCTTTTGCGTTTTGCCCAACGCAACCGCGGCATGACCCGCGTCCTCATCGGTGACGCGCTCATCAACGAAAACGAACGCCTGCAAGCCCGGATCAACCCGCTTCTCGATCGTGTCGAAGCAGCACTCAAACAGGCTCTGCGTGTCGCCGCAACGCAGGAGCAGCTCGCCGCCGACGCCGATTTCGGCGCCATGGCGAACCTGCTGTTGTGCTATGCCAACGGACGCTGGCAGCAATACGCGAAGAGTGGCTTCGTGCGCGAACCGCTCGCCGATTGGCCGAAACACTGGCCGATGCTCTACGTCGCCTGCCTGAGCCAACGCTGAACCGACGCTGTCCTCTCGACAGCGCTTGCCTCAGGCGCAGCTCTAAGGCGCCCCCGTTTTTTATTTCGCGAAGAGGGTAGGGAACCCCGCAGAAACAGCATACTCAAACATTCCAGCCAACACTCACAAAGTCAATTTCCCTCGGCTGGAACCGATACGCGATGAAAGACTCACGCATCCCCGCACCGCCATCAGCAGATCAAGATGACATTCTTGCGAACGCTGATTCCGGAATTTCTGAGACGCGGGATCACCACTTGCAACTGACTCAGCTGGTCTTTGAGCAGGCAAGCATCGGTTTGGCCTGTATTGCCCAAGGCGTCATTCTCGCCTGCAACCGCAGTTTCGAGGATCTCTTCGGCTTTTCTCCTGGTGAACTGACGGGAAAAAAGGAACACGTTCTCTTTGCCGGTAACGACGAATATGAAAAGTTCATTCGCCGCCAACAATCGGTAGAAAACCAATCCTTCGGATTCGACGATGACATCGCCTGCCAACGTCAGGACGGCACAATAATTCATCTCCATGCTTGCGGATCGCCGATCGACCGTGATGGTGATAGGGGCTGGGTATGGACTTTTGAGGACATTTCAGAACGCCGCCTTGCGGAACTAGCCTTCCGTGATCAACTTTCCCGGCTCGAGCAATCCAGTCTTGAAAAAACGGCGGAACTTACCCAGCAACTGCATTTTGTCCAGCAATTGATCGAGGCGATTCCCGGCCCCGTTTTTTACAAGGACGCGAATTATCGTTACCTCGGATGCAATAGTGCTTTCGAAGAATTCATTGGCATTCCGGCTGCCGATCTGATCGGCAAAACACCGGCCGACATTGCTCCACCCGAACTGGTCGAGAAATATTTCGCGGCTGATCGCGAACTTCTCGACAACCCCGGCGCACAAATCTACGAGGCCCCGGTCCGTTATGCCTCCGGCGAATCACGCGATGTCATGTTCCACAAGGCGACATTCTTCCAACCGGACGGTAGCGTCGGCGGCCTAATTGGTGTCATGCTCGACATCACCGAGCGCAAGCGCATGGAAGCCAGTTTGCAGCAAGCAGCCACCGTATTCAACAACAGCACAGAAGGCATCACGATCACCAAACCCAACGGCGCGATCATCGCGGTTAACCAAGCTTTCACCAAGATTACCGGCTACTCTCAGGAAGAGGTCATCGGGCGCAACCCAAGAATGTTGCAGTCCGGCCGCCAAAGCAAACAGTTCTATCGTGACATGTGGGACACGATCTACCGCACCGGACGCTGGCAAGGTGAAATCTGGAACCGCCACAAGGAGGGCCACATCTATCCTGAATGGTTGACCATTAGTGCCGTGCTCGACAACAAGGGATCGCCAAAATACTACGTGGGCGTCTTCTCCGACATCTCCGATTTGAAAAAGGCCCACGCCGAACTCGATTTTCTCGCCCACCACGACTCGCTGACCGGACTGCCCAATCGGCTTCTACTCAAAGACCGTTTAGGACAAGCCATACAGCGTGCCCACCGCAACCGGGGCCAGTTGGCCGTACTTTTCATCGATCTTGACCGTTTCAAAAACATCAACGATAGCCTCGGCCACCACATTGGCGACCAAGTTCTGCTTGAAACTGCCCGGCGCCTTGCCCGGCACGTGCGAGGGTCGGACACCGTCGCCCGACTCGGCGGGGATGAATTCATCATTGCACTGGAAGACATCAACGGGCAAGCCGACGCCTCCGCCGTTACCGAAAAGATCCTCGAAGACTTTCGGCACACGCCTTTGCAGTTGGAGCAAGAATTCTTCATTGGCGCCAGCATCGGTATCAGCCTCTATCCTGAAGATGCTGACGACTCGGCCGGTCTGATCAAGCATGCCGACATCGCCATGTACCGTGCCAAGGATCGCGGCCGCAATACGTTCGAATTTTTCACGCGCGAGTTGCCCCGCTTTTCCCTTGAACATTTCAACATGGAAGCCAGCTTGCGCCGGTCTATTGAGCGTGATGAATTAAGTATCCATCTGCAACCCCAGTTTTCACTTGCGGACGACCGACTGATCGGTGCGGAAGCACTCGTCCGCTGGCAACATCCCGAACAATGCCAGATTCCGCCCGGAAAATTTATTCCGTTGGCCGAGGAATCCGGCCTAATCATTTCGATCGGGGAATGGGTAATGCGCAAAAGCGCGTCCTACTGGGCCGAATTACTGGCGTCGGGAATCGACCCTGGCGTCATCTCGGTCAATATTTCGGGGATCGAATTCCGGCGCGGCGGCATCCCGGAGAGCGTTCGCTGCGCCCTCGATCTGAGCGGCCTCCCCCTGAACGACTCGAACTCGAGATCACAGAGAGTGCCATCATGAACCAGGCCGAGCACAGCATCCAGACGTTACGAATGCTGCGCGCCATGGGAGTCAATCTGGCCATCGACGATTTCGGTACGGGTTATTCTTCCCTCGCCTATCTGAAGCGACTGCCCTTCAACCGCCTCAAAATCGACCAAAGCTTCGTTCGTGGCTTGCCGATCAGTACCGAGGATTGTGCCATCGTGCGGGCGGTCATCGCCTTGGCCCGTAGCCTGCAACTCGAAACGATCGCCGAAGGCGTCGAGACCGAAGCCCAACGAAGTTTTCTCTACCGGGAAAATTGCAGTGCCATGCAAGGCTATCTGCGCGCCAAGCCCATGCCAGTCGAGGCATTCAAACGCTTCCTGGAGGAACACTTGAAAATGTCCGGAGCCAACGGCAAAGCCACCGATTTCGAAATCTGAAAGCTGACGCAGTCAGCACTTCAGCCAAGCCGCCGCATCCAGCGCGAAGTAGGTCAGAATGCCATCGGCGCCCGAGCGCTTGAAGGCCAACAGGCTCTCCAGCACGCAAGCTTTCTCGTCGAGCCAGCCATTATCCGCCGCCGCCTTGAGCATGGCATATTCGCCGCTCACTTGATAGGCGTAGGTCGGCACACGGAATTCCTCCTTGACCCGACGTACGATATCCAGATACGGCATGCCCGGCTTGACCATCACCATATCCGCGCCCTCGGCAAGATCGAGCGCCACTTCACGCAAAGCCTCGTCGGAATTCGCGGGATCCATTTGGTAGGTATGCTTGTTGCCCTTGCCAAGGTTGCCAGCCGAACCGACCGCATCGCGAAACGGCCCGTAAAAACTGGAGGCGTATTTGGCCGAGTACGCCAGAATCCGCGTATGGATCATCGCCGCCGCGTCCAGTTCGGCGCGAATACGCCCCACACGCCCGTCCATCATATCCGACGGCGCAACCACATCTGCCCCAGCCTGCGCATGAGTGAGCGCCTGCTTCGCCAAGGCCTCAAGCGTCTCGTCGTTGAGCACGTAAGCGCGAGGGTCGTTGGCATCAATCAATCCGTCCTGACCATGGCTCGTATAAGGATCGAGCGCGACATCGGTGATGATGCCCAACTCTGGAAATTCTTTTTTGAGCGCGACAACCGCACGCGGCACCAGACCTTCGGGGTTCCAGGCCTCTTCGGCGCCCGGCGTCTTCGCGGAGGCCTCAATGACCGGAAACAACGCCAGCGCCGGAACGCCCAGCCCCACAGCCCGTTCTGCCGTTTTCAGAAGCAAATCGAGGCTTTGCCGCTCGACTCCGGGCATCGAAGTCACCGGCTCAACACGCCCCCGCCCTTCGAGAACAAAGACCGGGTAGATCAAATCATTCGCCGTAAGTACTGACTCACGCATCAGGCGACGGGAAAACTCGTCACGCCGCATGCGGCGCATGCGCGTTCCGGGGAAATTGGCGTTGAAATTCATAACACTCCGGATTTCCTAAAAAATTATCTAATCGGGGAACCAATCTGGAAACGCAACACTCTTATTCTACGATGGCACTCGCCATCACCCCCTTCATCTCCCTGAGCGGGTGCCTTGTATCTAAGCAAGGCGTTTTGCCCCTGGCCCCCCCTTTGCCAGGGGCTTTTTATTGCCCTCGTTGCTATCGGCGCCCAGGTTTTCCCGTTTTGCGGGATTTTTTGCCGTTCGAGCACTCCAACCGATAGCCTTGCGGTTTTTTGGACGCGCCGTTTTCTTGGTACGCAAGCCGACGGGAGGCACAACTTCCTTGACTGGTTCCATCTCGAGCCAACCGCCAAGAACCGTCTCGGCTTCGGCGACGCCCGTCTTTTTCAAGCTGGAAAAAAGCTGGGGGCTACAGTTCTCACTGATTTTCGCCAGTTCCTCACGCACTTGACGCAAGACTGTCGCCTGCTCTTGGCGCGTCAGCTTGTCTGCCTTGGAGAGCAGCACATGGATCGGCTTGCCGGTTTGCGCGAACCAGTCGAGCATCTGCACATCCAGTTCGGTCAGCGGATGCCGGCTGTCCATAATCAACACCAGACCGATCAACGGCTCACGATACCGCAAATAGGGGGCCAGCAAACCTTCCCATTGGCTGCGGATTTCCTCGGGCGCCTTGGCAAACCCGTAACCGGGCAGGTCAACAAAGTACTTGCCTTCCTCGAGCGTGAAATAATTGAGATGCTGCGTACGACCGGGCGTCTTGGAAACGAAAGCCAGGCGGGTATGATTGGCCAAGGTATTGATGGCCGACGATTTGCCGGCGTTGGAGCGTCCGGCAAAGGCGATTTCACGCCGCGAGTCGGCTGGCAAGTCACTAAAGTTGGCGACGGTAGTATGAAAAACCGCTTTCTGTAATAAAGGCATCTGCGAACTGAATGAATTAAGGGCTGTCGAATGGACCATTGGCCCGTTCATGAAGTGCAATAGAATATCAGGTTTGCAAGCCTGCTTCCTTGAACCAGAACAAATCCACAGGAGTGTTTCATGATTCGCACCACGGCTCTCGCGGTTCTTGTGTCCATCAGTTTCACTGCCTTAGCCGCGAATGAAGCGAATGAGGATACCGGCCTAGCGAAAGCCCGGCAGACGGCACAAACCGTCTGTGCGGCCTGCCATGGCACCGACGGCAACAGCCCGACATCGGCCAACCCGATCATTGCCGGACAGATTCCGGAATACCTGCTCAAGCAATTGAAAGAATTTCAGTCTATCGACGGCAAACCCGCGGTGCGCAACAATCCGATCATGGCCGGCATGACTGCAGCGCTAAACGCAGAGGACATGAAGGGGCTGGCACTTTATTTCTCGCAGCAGAAGCCGAAGTCCTCCGTAGCGACGAGCGCGAAGCTGGTGGAAACCGGGCGAAATCTCTGGCGCAAGGGAGATTTCGAACGCGGCATTCCTGCCTGCGCGGGTTGCCACGGTCCGGCGGGAGCTGGCATGCCGGCCCAATACCCTCGTTTGTCAGGCCAATACGCCGAATACATCGAGATCCAGCTGAAGAACTTCCGCAGCGAAGAACGTTCGAACGATCCGGAAGGCATGATGCGCAACATCGCTGATAGAATTTCCGACAAGCAGATCAAAGCCGTGGCAGATTACATTGCCGGCTTGCGCTGAACTGCACTTGCACCGGGCCAGACCCCGAACCATCGATCCGGCCGCCACCAACGCTACGCAAACGACGAGGAAAACCCATGAAAACACTCAGACAACTCATCGCGAGCAAGGAAAAAGGAATTATCTCCGTCTCCCCGAACGACACTGTTTTCCATGCGCTCCATGTCATGGCCGACCACGATGTCGGCGCCGTCGTCGTTCTCGATGGCGAAGCCTTGGTCGGCATCTTCTCCGAGCGTGATTACGCCCGCAAGATCATCCTTCGCGACCGGGCGTCGAAAGACACGCTGGTCAAGGAAATCATGACCGGCAAGGTCATTTGCGTCACGCCCGACAAAACGGTCGAGGACTGCATGGCGATCATGGCCGCCGAACGCTTCCGCCATCTGCCGGTCATCGACGAGGAAAAGAAACTGATCGGACTGATCACGATCAGCGACGTCGTCAAGGAAACGATCGACCATCAGCAGTTCATCATCGGCCAGCTTGAGAACTACATCACGAGCTGACCTCGCGAATCAGCCGGTCCAAAGCAAAAGAGCAGGTTTGGCCTGCTCTTTTTCGTTCACAACAAGGAGCCGGCGTTCACGGCAAAACCGGATTTAACGGTTCACCGTGTTCGCCTTAACCACTGTGATCAGGCGCTGATCTCCAGCAAACTGTCGTCCCATTTGGCATGCTTCTCGAAACCGAGCAGATTTGCCGTCGTCGCCGCCAGGTTGGACAGACCGGCGCCAGGAACTTGTTTCAATCCAAGCTTGCCGCCGCTCACGTTGTCGTAAAGGATCAGCGGCACCGGATTCAGCGTGTGCGCCGTCTTTGCCTTGAAGCTGCCGTCCGCGTTTTTCGCCGGCGTCTTGGTTTTCTTGTCGAGTTCATACATCTCGTCGGCGTTGCCGTGATCCGCCGTGATCAATGCCACACCGCCTGCGGCGTCGACCGCTTTCAGGATACGCGCGAGTTCGATATCAACGGCCTCGATCGCCATGGTCGCGGCGCGGAAATTCCCCGTATGCCCGACCATGTCGCCGTTGGCGAAATTGCAGCGCAAGGTCCGGTATTTCCCACTCTGCAAGGCCTCGATCATGGCGTCAGCGATTTCGGCCGCCTTCATCCACGGTCGCTGCTCGAAGGGCACGACATCGCTCGGCACTTCCTGATAGGTTTCGCCCTCGAATTTCCCGGAGCGGTTACCGTTCCAGAAATAGGTCACATGACCGAATTTCTGTGTCTCCGAACAAGCGAACTGGGAAATTCCCGACTTGGAAAACCACTCGCCCGACGTGTCCGTGATCGCCGGCGGGTCGACGAGGAAGCGCTGCGGCAGCTTCAGGTCGCCGTCGTCCTGCAGCATGCCGGCGTAAGTCACCTTCGGCTGGCGCACGCGATCAAACTTATCAAAGCCCTCTTCTTCGAAGGCGCGGGTGATTTCAATGGCGCGGTCACCGCGGAAATTGTAGAAAACAACCGCATCGCCATCCTCGACCGTCCCCAGTGGCTTGCCGTCCTTGGCGATGACGAAGGGCGGCAAATCCTGGTCGATGGTTCCCGGCAAGCGCTCGCGCAAAGCCTTGATCGCCTGCGCGGCGTCGGCGAACTGCTCGCCCTCGCCGAGCACATGCGTGTGCCAGCCTTTTTCCACCATGCTCCAGTTAGCGTCGTAACGGTCCATGGTGATATTCATGCGCCCGCCGCCGGAGGCGATCTGCGCATCGAAGTCATCACAACGGACCCCCGACAGGAAAGCTTCAAAGGGTTCGACGTAGTCGAGCGCGCTGGTTTCGGGGACATCCCGGCCGTCGAGCAGGATATGAATCCGCACGGTGCGCACGCCTTCTTCCTTGGCGCGCAACACCATGGCCTTGAGATGGTCGATATGGCTATGAACGTTGCCATCGGAAAAAAGACCGATAAAGTGCACAACGTTGCGACCGGCCTGGGCCCCGGCGACGATTTGCTGCCAGGCCTCGCCGCGCCAGATCGCTCCGGAGGCGATGGCGTCAGCGACCAGCGCCGCACCCTGGCTGTAAACCTGTCCGGCGCCAATGGCATTGTGGCCGACTTCGGAGTTGCCCATATCGTCATCCGACGGCATACCGACGGCCGTTCCGTGAGCTCGCAAGGTGATGTTCGGATACTTGGCGAATAACCGGTCGAACGTCGGTTTCCTGGCCTCGGCGATGGCGCTGCCGACATCGGATTTGGGGATACCGTAGCCGTCCATGATGATCGTGACCACCGGGCCCTTGATCCCGGTAAACGCGGCGAGTTTTTCTAGCATGTTGAATTCCTCATTACCATCCAGAAGTCGAAATCGGGGAGTGAATAGACCTAATCATACCCCGATCAAGTCCCGCCCTCGGTACCAGGCAATCTTCAAGAACCACATGAATCACATGCCTGCCGCAAGAAAGCGGAGGTTGGTACCGGAAAACAGCTTTACCGCAACCTTTGTTTTGGATCGAAGCGCACGATCGAACGACCGTCCTCGGTCCGGGCCGGCGGCACTTTCCAGGCATGGCCGTAGACCACCTCGATCGTCGCCGGCAAGCGGCCATTGTCGACCCGCTGCTCATAATTGGCCCGCGCGACACGCCAGGCTTGCCGCCCAGCAAGCCCTCGCCGGCGGGACTGCAAGGCGCAGGAGCCCCCCCCTTGGCGCAGGTCGCGCGGAAGGTCGTCAAACCCCGGATAAGTCATGGTCAGGACTTCGGCGTCCATGACCGGATCGGCAAAGCCGCATTCGACCAGCATGTCGCCATAGTCATGCATGTCGGTGAAACGATGCGTATGCGCTTCATCACCGGGGAAACAGGCACGCAACTCTTTCAGGGTGTCGGGACCGAAAGCGGAAAACATCAGCAGGCCATCGACGGCCATCGTGCGATGCGCCTCGCGCAAGGCGGCGAGGGGATCGTCGAGCCAATGCCACATCAGGTTCGACCACACGAACCCTATCGAAGCCGATGCGAAGGGAAGCTTGCCGGCATCAGCAGCGAGCAGGACATTTTTTCGCGCCCGCAGAAAAGGAAGCTGCCAACCCAGGCGACGGCGTTTCGTCCGCGCCACACCCAAAATATCGGGATTGAAATCGGCGCCGATCACCTGCGCCTTCGGATAGCGCTCACTCAACGCCGGCAAACTGGCACCGGTACCGCAACCGAGATCAAGCACACGCCCCGGATCAAGCTTGATGTAATCGAGCCGTTCGAGCATACGCATGGCGATTTCCCGCTGCAGAACAGCGACAGCATCGTACGCTGTCGCTGCGCGCGTGAAATTGCGCCGGATCTGTTGTGGATCAAGGCCCAGTGAGGTGGTGCTCATGCGAATCGCAACCCGTTAGATCGGCCTGATACCCAGCTTCGCAAACATCGCCACGTCACGATTGGTGCCGGCGTTCATTGTCGTCAACAACTTGTCGCAATAGAAAATCGAGTTGGCGCCAACGAAGAAGCACAGCGCCTGCAACTCCTCGGTCATCGACTCACGGCCGGCGGAAAGACGCACATAGCTCTTTGGCATGGTGATCCGCGCGACAGCGATGGTACGCACGAACTCGAAGTTATCGAGTTTTTCCTGCTCGGCCAACGGCGTGCCAGGGATGGCCACCAGATTGTTGATCGGCACGGAATCCGGCGTCGGAGTCAGGTTCGCCAGCTGGGCGACCATTGCGGCACGGTTGCGGCGCGACTCGCCCATGCCAAGGATGCCCCCGGAGCAGACCTTGAGCCCGGCACTACGCACCAGGGAAATGGTATCCAGTCGGTCAGCGTGTGTATGCGTGCTGATCACCTGATCGTAAAACTCGGCGTCCGTATCGAGATTATGGTTGTAGTAGTCAAGGCCGGCTTCCTTGAGCTGCTCGGCCTGCCCCTCCTTCAGCATCCCCAGCGTGACGCAGGTTTCCATGCCCAGCGCCTTGACCTCGCGGATCATCTGCGTCACGACTTCCATCTGCTTTTCCTTCGGACCGCGCCAGGCTGCCCCCATGCAGAAACGCGACGCACCGTTGGCCTTGGCCTCCTTGGCGGCATTGACCACGTCCTCAACCTGCATCAGTGCTTCGCGCTCGGTCTCCGTGCTGTAACGCGCCGACTGCGAACAATAACTGCAATCCTCGGAGCACCCGCCGGTTTTGATCGAAATCAGCGCCGAACGCTGAATCTCGTTGGGGTCAAAATGTTCACGATGCACCTGTTGCGCACGAAACAACAAATCCATCAACGGCAGGTCATAAAGGGCTTCGACCTGGGAAACCGTCCATTTGGGAGAAGAGGGCTGTGCGGCAGCCGAAGGCGAAACCGCGGAGGAAAGCGTATCCATGGGCAGAACCTATCAAAAATAAAAATAAAAATAAAACGAACACAACGGCAAACACGCCCCGGAACAAACCCAAACCGGAGAATATAGCCGATACTACACCAGCAAAAAGCCTTGGAAACGGGAACAATGCTCGCTACAGGACAATTTACAATTAGGGTGCAGGACTGCCTGCTTTGCGCCGAACCGGGTATAACGGACATCCTCTGCGCCGCCTGCGCCGACGATTTGCCCCGCCTACCTCAACCCTGCTGCCGCCACTGCGCCCTCCCCGTTCCTGCGGGAGACACCTGCGGTCGCTGCCTGAACAAGCCCCCTCATTTCGACACCGCCCGAGCGGTATTCGCCTATGACTTCCCGCTCGACAAACTGGTTCAATCCTTCAAATACGGGCATCGTCTGGCGCTGGCCGTTTTTTTCAGCCGACGCCTGATCGAATTGGCCAAAGACCGTATCGAAGATTCCGGCCCACCCGACCTGATCGTCCCCATGCCGCTGCATTCACGGCGCTTGCGCGAACGCGGCTTCAATCAAGCGCTCGAACTGGCCCGCCCTTTGGGAAAATCGCTACGCATCCCCGTCGACGCAACGCTCTGCCGCCGACTCCGCGACACCAGGCCGCAAACGGGCCTCCACTGGCGCGAACGCGTCCGAAACATTCGCGGCGCCTTTGACTGCACCACCGATCTGTCCGGAAAGCGAATCCTTCTCGTCGACGACGTCATGACCACCGGCGCATCGCTCAACGAATGCGCACGCATCGTGAAGCGCCACGGTGCCGCCAGGGTTAGCGTGCTGGTCCTGGCACGCGCCCTGCCCTGATCTTCTCGCGCACCGCCTTCAGACTAACAACAGACGCCGGATCTCTGCCAGACCGGACGAAAGCATGGCAAGATCGTGCGGCGTTTCGCACTTCAATTCCTCGACCACATGCCGAGCCTCGGCAAATGCCGGTGACAACGCATTCGGCGCGTTCATGAGCAACTTCTGGCGCAATTTACGCAACTCGCCAGAAAGCTGCGATCGCGCCCGCGCTTGCCAGCGATTGTCCGCCGGCAAGCGGTCGATAGCGCGGGAGAACCACACCAACTCAAGCCCATCGTCGAGACGCGCACTTGCCGCAGCAATCTGCTCCAGTGATTGCCCACAGGCGGCCGCCAGATCAACGAACTCGAAAGCCCCCACGATACGGTTTTCAGCCTCAAGCAGCGCGGAAAGCCGGCCACTCCCGCTTCGCCCGGAACAAGCCGCCACGACTGCCGCACCGACCGCCACGCGATAACGCTCGATCGTGGCGGCAATCGCCGTTCCCGCTGGCTGGACGGCGACAATCCGGCGTGTTGCGGAAGCCAGCAGCGCGCGCAGCCCCCAGATCAATTCGTTTTGTTCCTCGACCGGAAGCTTCAGATCAAGCGCCTCGATCTCGCGCCAGAACGCTTCGGCACCAATCAACTCGCTCGCCGCGTACCAAGCTGCAGCGATCTGTGCCGGATCGGCACCGGTTTCATTGCCCAGCTGCATGACAAACGTCGTCCCCATGCGGTCGACCAGGCGATTGACGAGTTGTGTCGTCACGATCTCTCGCTTTAAGGGATGACCGGACAGGGCGCGTTCGCACTGGCTGAGGAGACGTTCCGGAAAATATTCGGCAAGCAACCGTCCGAGTTCCGGCGCATTCGGTAACGGTGACGCCAGAACGGCCTCCTTAAGCGTGATCTTGGTGTAAGCCAGCAGCACCGCGATTTCGGGCGCCGTCAGCCCGTGACGCATCTGTGCGCGCTCGGACAGCGTCTTTTCGTCGGGCAGGAATTCGAGGTTGCGATCGAGCGCTCCCCTGGCCTGCAAACCGTGCATCAATTGCGCGTGCGCGTTGAGCAGTTCGTGCGCCGAAGCTGCCTCCAGTGCAATCGCGCCGGTCTAGCGATAATTATCGGCGAGCACCAGGCCCGCGACATCATCGGTCACTGACGCCAGGAAAGCATCGCGCTGCTTGGCCGTCATATCGCCGACGACGACCAATGCCGAAAGCAGGATCTTGATATTCACCTCGTGATCGGAACAATCGACCCCAGCGGAATTGTCGATGGCATCCGTAAAAATCCGCCCGCCCGCAAGCGCAAATTCGATGCGTGCTTTTTGGGTCAGACCAAGATTCCCGCCTTCGCCGATCACCTTGGCGCGCACATCAGCAGCATCGACGCGCACGGCATCGTTGCTTCGATCGTTAGCGTCCTGATGACTCTGGCTCCCCGCTTTGACATGGGTACCAATACCCCCGTTGTAGAGAAGGTCCGTCGGCGCTTTCAGAATCAAGCTGATCAGGTCGGTGGGCGCCATCTGATCAGCATCGGTACCCAGCCAGTCGCGCACGACAGGCGAAAGCGGAATGCTTTTCAAGCTCCTTGCCCAGACGCCGCCACCGCCAGAAATCAGCGATTTGTCGTAGTCGTCCCACGACGAGCGCGGCAGCGCAAACAATCGCTGCCGCTCGGCGAAGCTGGCTTCCGGATCCGGATCGGGATCGATGAAGATGTGCCGGTGATCAAAGGCCGCCAGTAGGCGGATATGCCGCGACAGCAGCATGCCATTGCCGAACACGTCGCCCGACATGTCGCCAATACCCACCACTGAAAATGGTTCGCTTTGGGTATCAAGACCGAGACCACGGAAATGACGTTTGACGGCCTCCCAGGCGCCACGCGCCGTGATGCCCATTTTTTTGTGGTCATAGCCAGCCGAGCCTCCGGAGGCAAAAGCATCGCCGAGCCAGAAACCGTATTCGAGCGCGATCGCGTTGGCGATATCGGAAAAGCTCGCCGTTCCCTTATCGGCGGCAACGACCAGATACGGATCGTCGCCATCCCGGCGTCGAACGCCTGGCGGTGGCACGATCTGGCCGTTAACCAGATTGTCCGTCAAATCGAGCATGCCACGGATCAACGTCGAGTAGCAGGCGACTCCCTCGGCCAGCCAGGCTTCGCGGTCACTAGCCGGCGGCAGGCGCTTGCAGACGAAACCGCCCTTGGAGCCAAGCGGCACGATGACCGCGTTCTTGACCATCTGCGCCTTGACCAAACCAAGCACTTCCGTACGGAAATCCTCCATCCGATCGGACCAGTGCAATCCGCCGCACGCCACCGGCGCGCCACGCAGGTGTATGCCTTCCATGCGCGGGCTGTAGACGAAAATTTCGTACAGCGGCACCGGTTTCGGCACAAACGGAATCTGCTTCGATTCAACCTTGAACGACAGGTAAGACTTGGGTTTGCCATCGGCTGCCGCTTGCCAGGCATTGGTCCGCACGATCGCCAGGATAGCCGCGCGGAAACCGGACAAAATTCGGTCGTCGTCGAGATTCTCGACGGCCGCCAAGGCCGCCCCCAGTTCAGTCGCGATTTCTCCCGCCCGGACATCGCTTCCTTGTGACGACAAGCGCTCGACAAACAACTCGACGAGCAGACGAGCGATCCAAGGATAGGCTGCGAGACTGCGCTCGATGTACGCCGGGCTAAAACGCAACCCGGCCTGGCGGAGGTAATGGCCGTAAGCGCGCAAGATCGTGATACGGGCATGATCGAGCCCGCCGAGAGGGGCCGGGGCGCATGGTTCATGAACAACTTGATGTGCTGGTGCGCCCCATCCTCCCCGTATGGCGCATTGAGCTTGACCCCGATGCGGCCATTGGTTTCTGCGCGCTCTAGATATTGCAAATCGGTCACCGCCGACGTCGGCGGCACTTCGTCCTGGTAAGCCAACGGCAACAGGTCCGCATAGCGGCGCAAAAGCGCGCTGCCCCGCCCCTCGCCGCAAAGCTCGACGAGATTGGACAAGAGTTCGTCACGCCAGCCGCGCACGATGCGCGCCACACCACGCTCGAAATCATCGGCGTCATAATCCGGCCTCGCCCCGTCCTTCAGTCGCGCGACCAGATGCAAACGCGCCAGCGGCGATTTGCCGACGAGGAGGAAGAAATCCACACAATCCGCCGGCAAGGTCTCCTTCAGCAAGCGTGTAATCCGTTGGCGTGCCGTCGTATCGTAGCGGTCGCGCGGCATGTAAACGAGCACCGAAACATAACGCCCCCAGGGATCGTTACGCATGAAGACACGCACACGCGGCTGCTCGAGCAGAAGGACGATGCCGCCAGCAATGCGCTGCAGATCCTCGCCCCCGATCTCGATCATTTCCTCGCGCGGATATGTTTCCATCACGTTGACCAGCGATTTATCGCGATAACTTCCGGGCGCAAACCCACAAGCCGAAGGGACCGCCGCAATCTTCCGCCTGACCCCCGGGATCTCGCTCGTCGACACATGAAACACATGCATCGCATAGAGACCGACGAACACATGCTCACCAACCACATGGCCCTGCCGGTCGCGGTAACGCACACCGACGAAATCAAGGTAGGTCTGGCGGTGCAGCGTCGAATGACTGTCCGCCTTGGCCAGCCTCAACGCTGAGGCATGTCCCGCGATCACCGCCAGATTTCTCGGAATACCGGAAAGGCAGGACCCGAATCGGGGGTGGTCGGCGCGCCGGAGCAAACCGAGCCCGCCATCGGGCGCACGCTTCAATTCTCCGGAGGACGGATGGGCAAGATAGTGCGCATACCCCAGGAAGACGAAATTTTCTGCGGCCATCCAGCGCAAAAACTCTGCCGCCTCGCCTTCGTCCGGGATCGCCTCGGAGGCCAGATCGTTAATCGCCAGGTCAATCTGCTGCCGCATCGCCGCATAATCTTCGACCGCAGCGCGAACATCGGCCAGGACGTCGGCCACGTCGTGACGCAAACGCTCCAGTTGAGCACGCTCACCGACCCGATCAATCTCGATATGAATCCACGATTCGGTACGCATCCCCGGCGTTCCGCGCGGTGCCCATTCGATCACACATCCGTCCGTATCGCGCTCGACCGCAAGGAGCGGGTGCAGCAGGCGATGAATCGACAACCCATAGCGGCTGATCAACATCGTGACGGAATCGACGAGGAAAGGCATGTCATCGGTGACGACGTCGATCACCGTATGCGGCGAATGCCATCCGTGGCGATCGAAATCCGGGGTATAGACCGCAATCGCGGCCAGCCCTGGCGAGCGCACCTTCCCCAGATGATGGTGCTGGATCGCCGCTCCGTGCATAGCTTCAGGCGTGCCCCCATCGACGCCTTCGGTGTCGGAATAATACAAATCGATAAAACTTTCGACTTGCCCCGACACGTTATGGCGGCTGGACATCTCTCCCAGAGAAGACCGCCGGTTTTTCACTGGCCTCGATTTGGACGCACTCGACATTTCATCCCCTTGCATCGTAACGATTCAAACTGGGTTTCGTCGGCCACGAAGGACACCTTCGCGCAAGCCCCCCCGGAGGTATCCCTGCCTGTGGGTCGTGCGCCTATTGTGCCCCGCCTTGAACCAAGGCCACAATCGACGCATTTTCACTAGCTGATGCCAATGCCGAATGATTTCGGCGCTTCAATACGGCGCGGTTCGCTCGGACGGCTTAATGAAGCTTCTGCTCAACCAGATTCTTCAGGGCTTGGTTCAATGAGCCGGTTTTCCGGGCATTCAAGAATGACTCGCGTGCCGCTTCAGGCTGCCCATCGGCTTCGAGCGCCAACCCAAGCCCCAGCCACCAGCGACCGTCCATGGGGGCAATCTCACTCACTGCTTGGTAGCGTTTTGCAGCCTCCTTGAAGCGACCAAGGCGATGCAACACATGCCCCGCAAACCCCTGATAATCCGCACTCCGACCGGCGGCGGGCAACGATTGGTCCAGGGTATTCCAGGCAGTTTCCAGGTTGCCGCGATCGACCTCCAGACGCGCCAGACTCATCGCCCAAGCGATTTGAGCCGGCTGTTCCTGCAACCCTTCCTTGAGCATACGCATGGCATCGTCGACACGCCCGGACTGCAACAACACTTTGACCAGAAGCTGCCGCGACGCCCCATGGAGGGAGTTCTCGCGCAACGCCCGCTGCAGGCTCAGGATCGCGGCATCCCATTGCTGCTGATTCATTGCGATGACTGCCTTGCGGTATTCAAGCTCTGCAAGATCTTTTGGCGTCGCCACCGGCGCCGTAATTGCAATTCGAGCCTCTTCCGCGCGCTCCGCTCGTCCCTCCGCCTTCTTTTCTTTCGTGGCAACGACTTCGGCCGCAGGAAAGCGCAGGGCTCTTCGCTCGGACTTGACCGGCGCCTCATCTTTTCGCTTTTTGTCGGCCGCATCGATCCCCGCCTTGCCCGGAACCGGCCCCACCGTCACGACCTCACCGTCCCTCGCGTGCTCAGAAACCGGCGCCATCGCCTCGGACATCTGAAGATGAAGCGCCTGCGCTAACGGTTTAGACTCAGCCTTTGCCGCCGACGCATCATCGCTTTTCTCGGCTGGGGCCGGTGGCTCCGGTTCGGCAACCGCCACCGCCATTACCGGAGGAGATGCCGCGACAGCCAAAGCGGCTTTTGTGTTTGCAGACCCATTCGCCGATGGTGACTCAGGATTTCCCATCCCGGAATACGCAAGGTAACCCCCGACGGCCGCAACAAGCAGAAATCCCAGGACAATGGTCCGGGCTGGCGACGACCCTGATTTGGGCAGGGCACGGACCTCATTCGGCAGGCGAGCCGCCACCGCATCGACATCGGTTCTGGCGTCGAGATCTTTCAGCATCTGGTTGATCAAGCTCATCCGTGCACGTCCTGATTATGGATTACCAAATCAACCCAATGCGCCTGGCGCCTTCCGTGTCGCGCCGCGCCATCCGCACATGCCGCAACTTGGCCAGATGGCGCCCCTCGCCATAGACTGCCAGCAACGCCTTGTGCGCAAGAATATTGACGAGCCGGGGCACACCGCCGCTGGCCCGGTGCAACCCACGCAAGGCTCTTGGAGTGAACAACGCCTCGCCGCGGTGTCCGGCCACGCGCAGGCGGTAGGCCACATAGGCTCCGATTTCACTCTTTTTCATCCCGCCCAACCGGTAGTGAAAGGAGATCCGTTGCAACAATTGCCGGACTTCGTTCCGTTGCAACTTTTCATCCAGCTCGGGCTGCCCAAAGAGCACGATATGCAGCAACTTGCGCTTCTCGGTCTCCAGATTCGAGAGCAGGCGCAAGGACTCCAGGGTTTCGATCGGCATCGCCTGGGCTTCATCAATGCACAGAACGACGCGCTTTTTCTTCCGCGCCAGATCCAGCAGGGCGAGGGTGATCCTGCGCACCAAGTGATAATGGTTCAAACCGTCGACATCCTTGATGCCCAGCTCTTCCGCCAAGGCAAGAAACAAGGTATCGGCATCGAGGCTCGGGTTGGGGAAATAGGCAGTGACCCACCCCTCCCCTAGCGATCGCAACAGGCGCCGGCAAAGCAAGGTTTTTCCGGTGCCTACCTCGCCAACGATCTTGACGAACCCCTCGCCCTCATTCAAAGCCAGCAACAAGGTGTTCAACGCCTCTTGATGGCCTTCAACGGCATACGCGAAATCGGTGTCCGGGGTAATGCGGAAAGGCGGCTCGACCAAACCAAAATGTCTTAGGTACAAGGACGCCTCACTCCGATACCGGCATCACTGCCGATTAGGTTTGACCAAACGCGGATCGAGCTGACGGACGCGGGCTTGCGTTTCGACCAGATCATCCTTCCAGCTCGTTTCGTTGCGAATGATCGTCGGCTTGATCAGAATGACCAATTCCCGCTTGCGGGTGTAATTCGAGCGCGATCCGAAAAGCAGACCAATCCCTGAGGAATTCGTCGTTCCCGGCAGGCCGTTAACGTCGCTCGACTGCTCATGGCGCATTAACCCGCCAATGGCGACGATATTGCCGTCCTGGACGCGCACGACGCTGTCCGTCTCATTGACCGAACTATTGGCCAACGGCAACGTATAAGTCCCCAGTGAGCCCAGATCAATCACCTTTTGCTTCTCGGTCACAACACTGATCGAGGGATGAACGTGAAGAATGACGTTATCCTCATCGTCGATCTGCGGTGTCACGTCCAGCGCAATTCCGGAAAAGAAAGGCTGCAGCGTAATGGTCGGCGTCGTGACATTGCTGGAGCCCGTTGACGTCACGGTCGAACTGACGTTGGTCACATAGAATTCGTCGGTACCGACCTTGAGTACGGCCTTCTGGTTATTCACACTGGCAATGCGAGGACTGGACAGGACCTGGACATTCCCCTGCGTCTCAAGGAAATTCAGCAGGGCAGCGAAATTCGCACTCTGGAAAGCCAGCCCGATCAAGCCGCTGCCAAGACTGGTCGCTGCGGCCACCCCGCTGGCACCGGCCAGCACCGAAACATCCCCGGAGCTGATGGCACTTGTCGAGCCCGATGTATTGACGGCATTCAGCGTCGTTCCGGGATTCACCGAACCGTAGGCAAAGCGGTTATTCGCGCCGCCAAAATGACTCCAGTTAACCCCGGCCTGAAATTCCTCGTTCAGGGTCACGTCGATGATCTTGGCTTCCAACATCACCTGCCGTTCTGCGATCAACTGCGTCACACGCAGGTAATTCTCCACCGCACGAAGATCCGCCGGATAGGCCTTGACCAGAACCACCCCCGATTCCGGCGTCACGATCACCGAACGCCCTTCCTGCGTGCCGACAATGCTGTTCAAGGCGGCCACCAAATCTTTCCAGAAATCGTTGTTCTGGGTGGTCTGGATCTGGCTACTCGGCGGGCCCGAAGTGCTTCCCTAAGCCCCTTGACCAGGCACATAGCTTGTCGCCGCCCCGGCGGTCCCCGAACTGGCCGCAGTGTGCGAAGAAATCGAGCTCGACGTCACCCGGATATCGGACTGCCCCTGCCGCTTACCGGCCAGGTAGTTGATCTGGAAGAGGCGGCTCTGCATGGTGTTCGGCTGGATATAAATTCGCGTCCCCTGCACCTTGAACTCATAACCGTACAGTTCGCGCAGAGCCTCCAGAGCCTCACGCACGGTGACGTTCTTGAGATTGACCGACACGGCGCCGCTGACTTCCGGCGACACCAGCATGCTGTAGCGCGTACCGCTGACCAGCGCCATGAACACCTAGCTCGCCGGCGCATTGCTCACCGCGAGGTCGAAACGCGACTCGGGCGGAGTTTCCGCTTTCGGCAGATCGAGTTGTACCGGCGGCATCATGGCCCGGTCGAGGGCCTCATCCACGCTTTTCGGCTTGGCCGCGACTGCCTGCTGGAACTCCTGGCCGATCCGGTCGAAGGTCGCCCCCGGCGCTTTCGGCTGCGTGGCACAACCGGCGAGCGCCAATGCAACAAACGCCACCCACGGAATCGATCTCAACTTCATGGTTTCCCCTCAACCTGCCCGCGCCGCGACACCGTCGGCTTCTTCGTGTTTTTCATGACCACTTCCGATTTTTCGATCCCCGGCGTCAGCCACAGGCGTTCGACGCCGTCCGCCCTTTTTTCGGAATCATCACGGACTGCAGCACCGGACCGGTCGCCGCCATGGCATCCCCGGCCGGAACGTACACCCCGACCGGCGGGCGCGTCGGATCGGCGAGCAGCGACTGCGCCGCAACGCTACCGCTTGTTGCGGTGAAGATCAACCACGCCACCCCTCGCAGGGCGGCAGCGGCATCCAGGACGCGCTTCGGGTTCAGACGATCAGCCATGTTCGATCCAGGCTCAGGCTATAAACGGTCAACGTCATCACCAGCTTGGGATGATCCTCTGCGGACAACGAAACGCGGCTCCAGAGCAACTTCATTTTCGATTTTTCGAGACGCTCGAGGTACGCCGCCCGCTGCATCGTCCGATTTCTCCGGCGATTTCGCGCCCCCCCCCCCGCCGCGTCGACCGCTTTCTTGTCGAGCAAGGGCGTCACGGGCAGGGTTTTCAGACTGATCAAGCGCAAGCCGGTATCGCGCCCGATCATTTCCTCCAGCAGGCCGCTCATCCGTTGCGGCGGAACGAGTGCGGTCTCTATCGCGGCGAAACGACCGGCGAGTTCGCCCAGTTGCTGGTTCAGGCTCGCAAGCTCAGCACGCGCACGCACATCGGGATTCCGTTCCGGCACCTGCAAGGCCGCTTGCTGCTCGGTCACGTTGCGCACATCGAGACGCGCTTGCTTCAGCTTCGGTTCGATGAAAGCGGTGTAAGCGACGAGGACGATTCCGGCCAGCACGGCCACCGCGATCAGTCCGCGCTCGCGGGGTTTCATCGCGTCGAAGCGCGCCGCCCCATTCTGCCAAAGGGATTTCATTCGCGCCCTCCCTGGCTGGTTTTTTTCATATCGTTCGGAGCGATCCGCTCCGAACGCAGCGTAAATTCCACAAAACGCGGCAAGCGCGGCGCCTCACCGGATTTCTCCGCCGTGCCCGATTTGGCCTGCGCCTCGGGTTCGACGTCCTGCATATCGAGGGTGGCAAAACGCCGCCCCTGGAAGATCGATTCTTCACTCAAGTGCTGCACATAGCCCGGCAGTCGGGACGGGCTCAACATGCGTCCGCGGATTTCAATATCCTCGCCGCCCGCAACGATCTGAAATCCGGTCAGCCACAAGTCGGTCTGTGCTTGCCGCGCAAAGCCCACCAAAAAGGCCGAAAAATCAGCGTCCTTGCCGAGACGCCCCGAATCCAAAATCCGCAAAGCCTCGCTGCGCATCGCCAGTGTGATTTTCGTGCGTTCCAACTCGGTCGCCAGCACCGGGCAAACCTGGCGACCGGCCAGACTCCGGGTCAGCGCCACCAGCTTCTCCTGTTCTTCGCTCACTTCCTTGCGGACGAGGGCCGCAGCTTCGGCGGAGCGGCTGGCGCTCACACCAGCCCAGACCGCCCACCCTGTCATCATCGCCAACAACACCAACACGCCCACCCCGAGGTTACGAGCCGTCAGCCGGTCGCGGCTTGGCCGCAGGCGCGCTTCGTAAAGATTGATCTGCTGGCTCATGACGCACCCCCTGCCGGCGTGCGCAGCGCGGCGCCGATGGCGAGGAGATTCCTGACCTGGCAATGCCCTTCCCTGAGTTCGGGATTAGCCGGGAAGTCGATCACCGAGGAAAGGTCCATCTCGACGACCGGCACGCTGGTGCTATCGCGCAGATCGTCGGCCAGATTCTCGACCACCGGGCAGCAAGCCAAAACCACCTTGGAGACGGGAATATGGCTGTGCTGCCGGTCGAAATTGTCGAGACTGCGCTGGAATTCAAGCATCAGGCGTTCGCGCACACGAGCGGCCTGCTCGGCGTCGGCTGAGTTCAACTGCTGTGTGCTGATCTCGCCGCGGCGCGCTGCAACAAGTTCGCCGCGGAAGGACAAGGTCAGCATCATGCCGTTCTCGTCGAGGCGCAGGAACACCAGCCCCCGGTTCTCGTCTTCGAACAGAGCGGCGACGTTACGTTGCGCCAATTCCTGAATATCGATCGCATCAAGCTGAATTTTTGCAGCCTCAAACGGCGCGGCGCACGAACGAACGGACTGCTCCGCCGCCGAAACGACCAATACGCCGTGAGAGCGGCCGGTGGGCACCCCCGCATCCGGAATATCGAGCACGTCGAGGCACGCATTATCGATCGGGTAGTCGACCATTTCCTTGAGCGCCCAACGCAAGGCCTCCTTGCGCTCGTCGGCGGGAACCGGCGGCGCATCCATCTGCGTGACGTTGCAGGCATCTGCGCCAATGAGCGTCGTGCAAGCATACGATTCGATCCGGAAAGCGCTGCGCAAGCGCTTCAGGGCCGCAACCAGATCGTTTTCGATCGCGAAGGATTCGAGCTGGCGGACTTCCGGACGGCCGGCCCCGTTACGGACGACATGCGCCAGCGTGACCATGCCGCCACACGTCAGCACCGCCATCCAGCCGGGTTTTCGTTTTGCCGCGAAAAAGAAAGACATTCAGTGACTTTGCTCACAAAGCCGTTTAAGGATATCGCTTAACCAACTAAATAAAAATGAAATTTCGCAAATTCCGACACAAACACCTTTCGGCGCCATCAATAATTCTCGCGCAAATGAAGAATCTTCCCGACCCCCTTGTACAACCCGAAGGACGCGAGCGCCGACGGGTTCTGGTCATACTTGGCGCCGCTCCAGTGCCCCCCAAGATAGGGCAGGCCGGCCGCATTCACATCCGCCGTCACTTTCACCGAGCCGTTATTGCCGGCACCGGGCGCGGAGAGACGGATCGTGCCGACGCCTGCCGCCAGATTTAGCCCCCCCGGCGTAATCGCGGTTTCGCCCGCAGACAAGTTGCCCTTCCAGTCCGACAAACCCAGGTTTGCCAAGGGAATTTTGGTGCAACTGTCGTCGCCGTTGGGCACAAAGGCCGTGCCGTTCCAGCGCAACAATTCGGCGCGCATTGCCAGCGGCAGCAATTCGGAGCCGATCACCGGAATCAACCACAACTGGCCAAAGTACAAGGTCGTCGACGCCAGTGTTTTGTGCTCCGCGCTGCCGGAATTGTCGGCGTCGAGATCGTAGGCCAGGATACGTACGCCGTCGGAGTCAACCGGCGCAATGCCGAGCGCCAGATTCACAAATGGGCCGTCCGGCCCCGCCCGGTTGTCAACGGCCGTATTCAGGCTTGAGACGGTCACCGTGCCATCGAAGACGGCCTGCCCGGCGCTCCAGGCGGTGGGGAATCCCGCGCCGCGAATGCGGCCGTTCGCCACCGACAGGAACGCGGGGGCCGACACGGCGGCGGCGAAATTCAGTGCCGACCCGTCCGCCGTCAGCGCCAGCTTCGCCAGTCTCGACGTCACCGAGGCAATCCCGGTCGGCCGTACCGAAAAGGCATCGGTCGAACATGCCGTCGTCGTGCCGTCTGAAATGATCGCGACCAATTGGCTGTACGCGGTGTTCAGCGTGAAATTGGCCGATTGCTTCTGCCCGGCGTTACTGGCCGCAAACGCCAAGGTCTGGCTGCCGCCACTCACCGCCGGCTTGGCCCGACAACTGCTGTTGCAGTAATTGGGATTCGTGCTGTCGAGCACGCAGACGTTGTCGCTGTTATTGACTAGCTTGACCGTGACGTCCTTCGAGCCGCTGACAACATAGTATTGTTGGATCTGGTTGTTATCCAGCGCGGCCACGTTCAGCTTGAACGGCACGCCAACGAGCTTCATGTAGATATGCCCGGTCAGATAATTCTGCACGGCCAGCGGCGGCGTTCCGTAGCCCTCGTCAATCGCATTGAAACTGCTCGCTGTGCCACCGCTCGGCGGATGGACCGTCTGCGCGCAAATGCGCAAGCCGGCGATCTCATAAATATTGGTCGAGCCGCCGGTCGATCCAGTCAAGGAAATCTGCCAGTTGGCTGGCACCGGCGCCTGCGTGAAACCGTTGGCGGTGGCGGCCGCATAGACATTCGGGATGCTGATCAGGGAACTGTAACCGGACCCCGTATCGCGATTAACCTGCACCGAGGTCGACGTCGGTTCGCCGCGCGCATCGACGATCACCTGGTAGTAATGCCCGCGCGACGGCGTCGACGAACCGTTGTTGTCGACCTCGGGCGACAACTCCAGAACACCGTCCAACCAACGGTACCCCGTCGTCCCCGACCCCGAACCGCGCGCGCCGACCGACTGCGGATGGAAGCCGACCCCGCCCAGACGGCCTTCGGTCGCGTTCGAGTAATTGCCATATTCGTCAAGCGCGACGCCGAGCCAGCCGCCGGCAAATCCGGGAATCCCGGTTTTCTGCGCATACCCCAGCGAGCCACCAAAGGCGCCGGGAACCGGCGGCACCGAATAATCCGAGAGAGTCACGGCGATCCCGTCGGCCCCGCTGCCGTTGTAGGCAAAATGCTGGAACTCGACCGAGATATAGTTGCCCGCGGCGGGGAAAATTCCCGGCACCGTCGCGGCTTTGGCATTGTTGCCCGTGTTGTTGGTCAGCCGCAGATAGCCCGAATTGACGATGCTCGGCACGATGCCGGACGAATCGCTGGTCGACACGATCCAGTTCGACCCGAAGATCGGCGACGGATTCAGGGCCGCACGATCGAAGGTATCGCAGAGACAGGTCAAGGTATCTCTCACTTCCGCAGGAATGCTGGAGGGCGGAGAGCAGACAAGGGGCGTGTAATCGATGCTGACTTGAATGGCATCCACGTACGCGGTGCGGACCTGCCCTGCATCTCCGGGCTTGTGCGACGCGAAAGCCACGCCAAAATTGCTCGCATTGATATCTGCCGCCGTCCAGGTTCCGGCCCAAAGATCCGTCGCCCCGCCATGCGCCTCGATCAGGTCGTTCGGCGTGTAATAAGTGCCGGTCGCACGGTCGCCGCTTTGCACCACCCCGCCCTTGAGCAGTCGAACGCGGTAATCGTTGACGCTGTTGTCGTTGCTTGCCTGCCGTTCGACATTTACCGTAATGCCGTTGATGGTCGCGCCAGCGGGGAGCGAAAAACCGAAACCGGAACACGTCAGGTAATCCGAGTATTGGCCATCATTCATCCCCACGGAGGCATAGGCGTTATCGCTGACCGCAGCCTGACCGGGATTCGACCAATTCTGCCCCCCAGCAATCGCGCTCTGCGTGCAGAACGAGGGACTCGCGGTCACAGTCACCGCCTGCGCCGCCGGAACGAACGCCATCCCGGCAAGCGCCATTGCCGCCGCCGCGCACCAGCGCAAGACCGCCCCCCCCTTGACCTTCGCTCGTCCGACAAATTCGATCATCCGCATCATCCTTCTCATCGTCCGGCCACGACCGCGACTTCGCGTTCGATGTAATTGTCGCCCTGCGTATTGTTCGGGCAATTTCCGCCGTTTGGCTGGTTGCACGCCGTTGCCACGATGCGGCGAATGGTCAGCGTCGCGCCATTCTCGTCGTTGGACACGGCCCCCTGGCACTGCACGGTCACCGTGAATCCCGCCAGGTTACCGCCGGGCGTAAATGATGAACTGGCGGCACAGGCATTATTGCGCAGGTGCTGGAACAGTCCCCACTCGACCCCGGCACGAGCGGCCTGATAGGCACGAATGCCCTGCACATCCGCCGCCGCACCGATCTGTTGCTGGGTCGAAATCCGCACCAGGAACGCCGCCAGCGCCGCCAAAATGACGAGCAGAAAGATCGCGGAGACAATGGCAAATCGACGTGTTTGACGCCCCCCCTGTGCCCGTCGGCAAGACAGTGTCGATATCGTCCGTGGGTTCATGGCGCGTTCACCACCTGCATCTGATGCACGAGACGCACCGACTCCCCCTCGCTCTCGAGACGCAAACGCAAGGTCACCAGTCCGGTGCGCGTATGCGCGCCGCTGGCGGCCACCTCGTTGTAATCGAAATCGCACTGCGCCACGTTACCAACCATCAACGACGTAACCATCCCGCCGACCGCCGGCGACGCCGGCTGTGCCCCGATGAACCCGTAGCCTGAATAGCGCAGCAGCCTCCCCGCGCCCGGCGTCGCGGCATTCGGCGCGCACGCGAAAGTCACCGGCGCCTGCACGATGTGGAAACGCGCCGATGGCGACGGTGCCGGGAACTGGATCGCGGAGAAAGTCATCGTGTGCGGAGCAACGTCGCTGCTGAACAGCGTCGCCACGGTATTGGCCGAGGCCAGTGCCGTCCGGTTGTTGCCGGCATAAGCGTCGGACGCGCTGCCCGGCCCCAAATTGAAGATCGCGAGGCTGTTGCCCGCCGCATACACCGGCACCGGCCCGAGTACGTCGAAAGCGCTATCAGCACTACTGAAGTCGAGCGCATTGCCGGCGCCCCCCGCCGTCGGATACTGCCGATAGCGCCCGCCGCCGACAGTCGGGATGAATTCGAGATAGGTGACGCCGCCGGCAGCCGTCACGCGCACGCTGTTGGGCAAGGCCGTACGCAGTTCGCGAGCAACGCGGCGCACCGTCGAATCGGCATTTTCGGTCAGGGCAGCGCGGCGCGCCGTATCCAGGTAGGCCGTCACCGGGCTGGCCACAAAAACGGCGATCATGCCAGCGATGATGCCGGTGATCACGATCACCATGATCAGCTCGACGAGCGTGAAGCCGGCGGCGCGGCGGGAGAGGCGGCGCGTGCTCATGGCCCGTCGTTCGGCGCGTAACGGGTACGGTAGCCGTCCAGAGAGAATGTTTGCCCATTGGGCGCCGTGACCGTCACCGTGATCAGGAGTGCATCGCCGCTCGCCACCGTCATCCCGTTGAGCGCGGCGGGAGCGACGGCGACGGTCGCCGTATAGTTGGCGAGGTTCGGGTCGGCAACGCTGGCGACATCGGTGATCCCGTTCAAGACCAAGCCGTTGTAATCGCTGACGTTATCGAAGGGCAGCGCATCGCCAGCCTCCGGCCCCAGTCCCTCGGGCAAAGTCGCGCAACCAGCCGCATTGACCGCCGTTTCGACGTTGGCGTCGTCCGGATCACAGAACGTGAACGGCGCCTGCGTTACCTCCTCAAGCAAGGCCTCGGCAATCGAATACATCTGCTTGTCGATGATCGGATCGGCGCTGGCGCGCACGCTGACGTTGTAGGTGCTGAGAATCCCCATCAGCCCCACCGAGATGATGACGATGGCGACGATCAGCTCGACCAGCGTCACGCCGCGTTGCCGGCAGCTCACTCCGCCCAAGAGGGCCGCATCAAGGGACGGAGACATAGCCGGAGACCGCATTCACCGTCAGGCAAAACGAGCCGTCGCCATTCACGCACAGTCCAGCGGTGGCATTCGGCTGCCCGAGCGCATCGAAAACGATCGTCGCCGGCAGCGCGGTACCGTTGCACACCGCCGGCGGAACGGCCTGGGCACGCGTGATCGCCAACCCGCCGGCCGTCACCGCGACGCACACTTGCCGCCGCTGCGCGACCGCCTGCTGACGCGCGAAACGCAACGCCGCCGCGACCCTGTCGAACGCCCCGCGCGTATCGAAGGTCAGACGGCCGACAAAGCGCGGCAGCACGGCGACCGACACGATGCCGAGAATGACCAGTATGACGATCAACTCGACGAGCGTGAAGCCGCCGATCAAAGCCGAACGGGAAGCGGAAGACCGTCGTTTCATTCAAACAAGAAAGGACAGCCACGAAATCGTGGGCTGCCCCGCTCTGATTCTGAGTACAGTTAATTGGTACAGGTAACAGTCACAGGAAAGCCTGCGGCGGTCAAACCTTGCGAATGCGTCACCATTCAAGCCGTAGTGTTAGTTCCACCTGCGCCAGCCGGATTCGCGCAAGTAATCAAATTCGCCGGAGTCACAATACTCACATTGGTAGGCAATGCTCCGCCAGCCATAAGCGCCGGTAGCGCTGAGCATGCAGTGGTACCAGATGTGATTGCTGTTCCTCTAGCCCCATTTGAAACAGCGTATTGGGCATAATTGATGGAGACTGCAGAACTTAGTGCCCCCGCAACTCCCTGAGCCGCACCATCGCCCGCCTCTCCTTGCAGGTTAACGAACCTCGGCAGCGCCGTCGCCGCCAGAATGCCGAGAATGACGATCACGACGACCAATTCGATCAAAGTAAAACCCCGTTGAACCTGTTTCATAACTCCCTCTCCTTGTAAAAAATCAACATCCTGTAATCGTCAAGCCACTGATCGTCGCCGCCACGTTGGCCGCCGTCGATTGCGTATACGTAAAGAAACAATTGCCCGCATCCGGCGCACCGAGGACGCCGAAGGTGGCGACGCCGCCGCCGGCGATATAGGTGTAGCCCTCGGCTTCCAGTTGCGCCTGCGTCGGGTTGAACACCCCGGTCAGCCCGGCCGCCGACAGGATACCCGGATTCCCCCCCAAAGCACTCGCGGCGGGATAGCCGTAAACCATGTGGATCAGGCCGCTTTCGGTACAGACCGTGCCGGTGGCGCCGGCGCTGTTGGTCGCCGTGCCGCCGCCAGCGGGACAGGCTGCCGCGTCGGCAATGCCGCCGCGCGACAGCGTCGTTGCATGCACCAGCGTCGAAGCCGCCAGCACGCTGCCCCGCGCTGCCTGCAGCTTGGCGATGCGCGCATCACGCTGCAGATTAGTGAAGCGCGGCAAGGCCACCGCAGCCAGAATGCCGAGGATGATGACGAAGACGATCAACTCGATCAGAGTAAAACCTGCGTCGTGGCGGGGATGTCTTCTTTTGTCCATTCTGTTCATATCGGCTCCGTCATCTCGTTTCTTGAATTATGCCCATTATCCGCCCGATTCCTGACGGTTCTATTTCGCCCTTAATTCCCGCCGCCCCAACCCGTTGCAGCCCGACTCCGCCGAGACTGCCTTTCACCTCGCCCGCCGCCGGGGGTGCGTCCAGCGCGCCGAGGTATTTTTCCGGCCGCCGCTCGACCCAGTCGAGCGGGTTGGGCGACGTCGGCAACGGCCCGCCCACCGACTGGTGATGCGCCAAGCGATCGAGCAATTCGACACGCAAGGCCGCCGCCTCCGACTGCATCGCCGCGTCCTCGAATTCCGCCTGCAGCTCCTCCAAGGCCCCCAGCAGCAGGAAGGCGAGGATGCCGATCGCCATCAGCACCGGCCACTCGAATTGTCTCGCCTCGTGTCGGTCCATACCCATCGGCCCTCATCGCTTGATCGCCACCTTGCCCAGGTCCCACATCGGCAGGAAGATGCCGAGAGCAAGGATCAGCACCATGATGCCGAGCAGGACGATCAGGATCGGTTCGATCTGCTGCCCCAGGGTCTTCAATTCGTATTCGACTTCCTGCCGGTACATGTCGCCGATTTCGTTCATCATGTCGTCGACGGCGCCGGACTCCTCGCCGACCGCGACCATCTGCAGCACGACCGGAGTGAAGATGTGCGAATTGACCGCCGCGCGCAACAGACTCTCGCCGCGTTCGACGCTATCCCGCATGCCGTCGATGCTTTTGGCCACAAAGCTGTTATCCACCGTTTGCGCCGAATTGGACAAGGCCTGCATGACCGGCACCCCGCTACGCAGGCCGAGAGAGAAGCTACGCGCGAAACGCGATAGCGCCGCCTTGTACAGGATTTTGCCGGCAATCGGAAATTTCAGCGACAAACGATCCCAGGCATATCGGCCGACGGCCGTTCCCAGCCAAGCACGGAATGCCAGCCCGACAACAACGACCCCACCGAGCAGGACGCGGGTCATGAGCGGCAAATCCGCGCCAAAACCGGCAAAAACCTTGGCGAAGGCGGGAATGACCCACAGATTGACGACCACCAGCGCCACGGCCATGGCGATCACCACGAACATGGGATAGCGCAGCGCGGATTTGACCTGCTCGCGCATGTAACGCTCGAATTCCAGATGCCCGAACAGCCGATAGAAAACTTCGTCGAGCAACCCGGTCGCCTCACCGACGCGGACCATCGACAGATAAAACGGCGAAAACACTTTCAGATGTTTCGCCAGCGCTTGCGACAGTTCTCGCCCGCCTTCGAGACTCTCGCGGATTTCGCCGATGACGCGATTCATTTCCGGGTTAATCGCCGCTTCCTGCAAACCATTCAGCGCCCGCATGATCGGCACGCCCGACTTGAGCAAGGTATGCATCTGCCGGCTGAAAAGCAGCAGATCGATGTGCGACACCTTCCGGCCGAATAAGGTCAGGTTCCAATCCATGCCGGCCTTGGCCTGGCTGGATCGGGTTTCGGTGACCTGCACCGGCGTCAGCCCCAGCCCGCGCAGCACATCGACGACAGCGGACGACGACGCGCCATCGAGCACCCCCTCGACGAGATCGCTATTGGCGTTGCGGGCTTTATAGGCGTAGGCAGGCATGGTCAGGAATTGTTATTAACCACAACGAGCGCAACGGACACAACGATAAACCTCAAAGAACGACACGTTTTATTCCTTCTTTCAATAAACGCTTATTGAAATTCAGCAGCAGCCCTCTTTTCAATCTCAACAAGCGCAAATTGGTCATTGTTTGTGCCAAATGGGACGAAGAAATTTCATCCACCGCTTTCAACTCAAGCAACAGCCGTCCATCGACCACCATATCGGCACGAAAGCCCATTCCCAAATCTTGCCCTTTATAATGCGCCGCTACCTCGACCTGACGTTCGAACACCAGGTTTCTGTTCGCCAACTCAAACGCCATCGCCTGTTCATAGACCGATTCCAGCAATCCCGGCCCAAGCTCCCGATGCACCTCGAACGCGCAATCGAGCACCAACGCAATAATATCTTCCGGGCAATCCAGAATCTGGTTTTCGTTGTGTTCGTTGTGCCCGTTGTGGTTAACCAAAACCCTCAACCCTCGAACTGATTGCTGATGCGCATGGCTTCTTCGATCGTTGTCCGCCCTTTCACCACCAGACGCACGGCGTCGCGGCGCAGGGTTTCGCCGGCCATCTGTTTGCGCGCCGCCTGCACGAAGACGCCAGTGTCATCGCTGTTGATGGCTTCGACGATCTCGTTGGTCATTTCGAGCATTTCGAAGACACCCGTTCGCCCGATGTAGCCCGTTCCGCCACAATGCGCACACCCTCGCCCTTGGCGATATTCGCGCTGGTCGACGGTGTCACCCAGCTCGTAACGCAGCCATTCACGCTCATGCGGCGCCGGCACGTGCGGTTCACTGCAGTTGTCACAGATCACGCGGACCAGCCGCTGGGCGAGCACCAACTGGAGCGACAAGGCCACCATGTAACGCGGCACGCCCATGTCCAGCAAGCGGATCGGCGTCGAGATCACATCGTTGGTGTGCAGGGTCGACAACACCATGTGGCCGGTGATAGCCGCACGCATGCCGATTTCGGCGGTCGTCTGGTCACGCATTTCGCCGACGAGAATGATGTCCGGGTCCTGACGCAAGGCGGAACGAAGTACCCGCTCAAAGCCGAGGTCGATCTTGTCATGCACCTGGTTGATCCCGGGTAACCGGTACTCGACCGGGTCTTCTTCAGACGTAAGGCCAGTGCGGAAGCAATCTTGGCATCGGCCTCCATCTGGACGTGCAAAACGCCGTCGATGCGGAACCGCACGCGCAAATTCCGATCCTGTGGCTCGATGTGGATGTCCGAGGCACGCGAACGCATGGCTTCTTCGAACACCGTCACCAGCAGCTTGAGGACCGGCGCCTCCTCCGCCCCGGTCATCGTGCCGAGCAGGTCGCCGAATTCGACGGGCATATCCCCAAGATCTGCGGTCAGCTCTTTCGCCAGTCCGCTGATCTCATCGGTCCGGCGATAGACCCGGTCGATCAATCCGAGAAGCTGCCCTTCGGCAACAACAGCGAGATCGATTTCGCGGCGCAACAGGCGAACGATTTCATCGTAGGCCTGCAAATCGGTTGGATCGACGAAGCCAACTTGCAAACGACTTTCGTTTTCCTGAAGCACGACGGCCCGGAACCGGCGCGCCTGCGCCTCCGGCAGGAGATTGATCAGATCCGGTTTCGGATTGAATTGCTTGAGATCGACGTAGGGGACCCGCAACTGCCGCGCCAGCGCCTGGGAGATCCCCTCTTCCGTAACAAAGCCACTTTCGACGACAATACGCCCCAGTTTCCGCCCGCTACGTTTTTGCTCATCAAGCGCTGACTTGAGTTGCGCATCGGTCAGCAGCCCCTGCTGAATGAGAAGATCGCCAAGGCGGATTTTTTCCGGACGAGCCATTAAAAGCTCCAGTCATTTATAGATTATTTTCCAATTGTCTGATTCTAAATGGAAACTGTAAATTTTTCGCCCGCATTTTCGGAGTTCATCTTGATTGCTGTTGTTTTATTCCAACCCGAAATCCCTCCCAACACAGGCAACGTGATCCGGCTCTGCGCCAACACCGGGCCGAACTGCATCTGGTCGAGCCGCTGGGATTGCGCTGGGAAGATCGTTCGCTACGCCGCGCCGGGCTGGATTATCACGAATTCGCACGCGTCTTCCGACACGCGGACTGGGCGGCCTGCACGGAAATGCTGGCCGGTCGGCGGCGCTTTGCCGTGACGACCAAAGGGGGCACACGACACGACACTGTGGACTATCGTGCCGATGACGTTTTCGTCTTTGGCCGGGAGACCAGTGGATTGCCGGCCGAAATCATGGCCGAATTTTCGGTAGAACAGCGCCTGCGCTTGCCGATGCGCCCCGGACAGCGCAGCCTGAACCTGTCGAACGCGGTTGCGGTAACAGTCTTCGAAGCCTGGCGGCAGTTGGGGTTCGAAGGCGGAGAGTAGAGAACTCAACCACGAAGATCACGAAAGACGCCAAGAAAACCTTTTATGGCACCGGCGTCGCCTCGTCGTTCGCCCTTACAAAACCTCCGGCTTCGGATCGCGGTTGAGCAGCATCTCGACAGCTTCGATGGCCGGCACATCGCGGTGCAGAATCGCGTTGACCGCCTGCGTAATCGGCATATCGATTCCCCGTTCCGTAGCCATGCGTGCGACTTCACGGGCCGTGCAGACCCCCTCGGCGACGTGCCCGAGGTCCTTCAGTATCTGTGGCAATTTTTTCCCGGCCGCCAAAGCCAAACCAACTTGACGGTTACGCGACAAGTCGCCGGTGCAGGTCAGAACGAGATCGCCCATGCCGGCCAAGCCCATGAACGTACTCTGTTGCCCACCGAGAGCGACACCGAGGCGCGCAATTTCAGCAAGGCCGCGCGTCATCAGGGCGGCGCGGGTGTTGTGCCCAAAACCCAGCCCGTCACAAATACCCGTGGCAATGGCCATGACGTTCTTGACGGCGCCACCGACCTCGACGCCAGGCAGGTCATCATTGGCGTAAACCCGCAAGCGCGGGCTATGCAATTCGAGCGCTGTCTGCCGGGCGAAGTCGCCATTCCGCGATGCCAATGTAACGGCCGTAGGCAAGCCCTGAGCCACCTCCTGAGCAAAGCTCGGCCCGCTCAGCGCGCCACATGGCACATTTTCGCCAAGCTCTTCGAGGACCACTTGATGAGGCAATTTGGCACTCCCCGCCTCCAGCCCTTTGCAGACCCAGATCAGCAGCCGGACAAGGCCGGTCTCTTTCACACTGCGTAGCGTCGAACGCAAGCCGGCCAGCGGTGCGGCGATCACAAGCAAGTCGGCACTGGCAACGGAGGCCGAGAAATCATCGCGAATCTGCAATCCCTCAGGTAGCGGAAAGCCGGGAAGAAAACGCCGGTTCTCGCGATGTGCCTGCATCTCACGGGTCACATCGGCTTCACGCGTCCACAACGTCACCGCATGTTTTGAACTGAACGCTATCGCCAGCGCCGTTCCCCAGGCACCGGCAGCAATCACCGTGATATTCAAACTCATTGCCCCCAAATCTGGTTGGCGCGAACGTACCCCGTCTGTCCATCGCGATGACGAACCTTGACCCACCCTCCCGGTGCGGCGTCGACATATTCGAGCGCCACGTTTTTCGCGGCCGCAAACGCCACCGGCGAGGCCTCATCGGCCTTCTGGCGGACTTCAGCGCGTTCAGCAACGACAATCACCGAACGCCGGTTATCCAGAAACTGCTTTTCGATCCAGGCCAGTCCGCCTTCGGCGTCGCGCACCTTGGACCAACCTTCAAGACCGACAACCACTTCAACCGGCGTATCGCGCTTGATGACGAAGAGTTTGCTGCCACGCTGCGACGGCACGTCGTAAAGAACCGTCGCCGCATTCACGGTCTGGTAATCAATGGCCTGAGCCGTCACGGACGCTCCTGCGGCAATCAGCGCAAGCAGCCATCTCTTCATCGTTTGACTCCTGTCAATTACTGGACGGTCACATCCGATCCCGCTGCCGCAGTCTGATCCTGCTGCATGCGCGACGCGTACAGCGCCTCGAAATTGACCGGCTGCAAGATGACCGGCGAGAAACCGGCACGGGTCGCGGCATCGGACACGGCCTCACGGGCATACGGAAAGAGAATGTTCGGGCAGGCGATCCCGAGCAGGGCATCGAGGTTGTCGTCCGGAACATTCTTGATCCGGAAAATCCCGCCTTGGCCGACTTCGATGAGAAATACGGTTTTCTCGCCCGCCTGAGCGGTCACCGTGATCGTCAGCAAGACTTCGTACACATCGTCGCCAAGGCGTTTCGTCGCCGTATTCAGATTGATGCTGACACTCGGGGCTTCGCGTTCCAGAAAGATTTCCGGCGCATTCGGCACTTCCAGAGAGAAATCCTTGATATAAAGCTTCTCAATGGCAAACGAAGGCATATCCTGATCAGTCATAACTATCCTTTTGTAAATGGAGGGTAAATTTTGTATTTCAGGCGGTTTCGCCTGAAAGCAGGGGAAGCAGCTTACCGGCCTGATCGAGCGCGATCAGATCATCGCAACCGCCAACGTGAGTATCACCAATGAATATCTGGGGCACGGTGCGACGCGCCGTTTTTTCCATCATTTCGCTGCGTCGCTCCGGATCGAGATCAATACGCACTTTCTCGATTTCGGTAACGCCACGAGCACGAAGCAACTGTTCGGCACGCAGGCAATAGGGACAAACCGCCGTCGTGTACATCAACACACGTCGGAGTGGGTTCATTTTTTCGACCCCTTCTTGATTGGCAATCCGGCTGTACGCCAGGCGCCAATACCGCCGTTCAGCGAATGCACACGCGAAAAGCCGAGTTTGCTCAATTTGTTGCAAGCCGTCATCGAACGCGCACCGGTCTGGCAAACCAGAATCAGCGGCTTGTCTTTGTATTTTTCGAGTTCACTTACACGATCGGCGATTTGCCCGGAAGGAATATTGCGTGCCTCGGGGACATGACCGCTCTCGTATTCCCCCGGTTCGCTAACGTCGACCAGCACCGCGTTCTCGCGATTGATCAGCAAAGTCGCTTGGGTCGTCGACAACGATTTCCCTCCCGTTCCTTTGAAGGTCAAATAAAGCAAGCCACCGCCACTGAAAACGGCGATGGTGATGAAATACCAATTTTTCAAAATGAATTCCAAGGGACACTCCAGAAACAGCAAATCAAAAAGGGCACGAGGCCGGGCTAGCCAATCAAGGCTCGGAGAGCGGGGCGACCGGAATCAACCGCCGCAGAAAACCTCGCGCATCATCCCGATCAACTGCAGCGTCCGGGCATCGCCAACGCGGTAGAAGACACGGTTGGCGGATTTGCGAGTGACCAAAACCCCTTTGTCGCGCAAAATCGCCAGATGTTGCGAGATATTGCTTTGCGAAGTGCCGACCGCTTCGACAATTTCCTGAACGCACGCCTCCTGCTCGCCAAGAACGCACAGAATTTTCAAGCGCAGAGGATGGGATATCGACTTCAGCGCACGAGCGGCTTGTTCGATATGTTCCTGCTTGTCGATCAGATTGTTCTGGATGGCCACGATGCCCAGCACTCGTTAAGTAACGCAGAACATTATAAAATATTTCCCGATTCAGTGGGATGATCCCTCATTGCCTGCGCCCAGATATCAGCCCAGCCCCTTTCCGCACTGCAAAACCGAAAGAAAACCCGATTGTGACGTCGAGGATCACGGAAAATTATCCGCGGCAGCGAAACGCCTTGACTTCTTCAGGAGCCTTCGCCGCTCTGCTCTGCGCTGCCTGCCTTCTGCCGGCCTCGGCGATCGGTCGCGACAAAACATCGCCCCCCGCCCAGACTGCGGTTTCCGAAAAGAAAAGCGACCTCAAGGAATTGCGCGGAAAAATCGAGACGCTCAAAAAGGAAAAAGCAAAAACGGAAGGCCAGCGTGCCACGGTTGAAAAACAGATCCAGGGCACCCAAAAAAAAATCTCGGCGACCCAACTTGAGTTACAGACACTCGCCAAGCGTCATGCCAGCCTGCAGGCCACCCTCAAAAATCTTGGCTCGCAAACCACACAGCTCGAACGCCGGATCCGCGAACAACAAGCACAGCTGGAAAGACTGGTTTACCAGCAATACGTGCGCGGCAACCCCGACGCATTACGCCTGCTTCTCAACGGAGAAGACCCCAACCAACTTGCGCGCGACCTTGACTACCTTGCGAGCATCGGCAAGGCCCGCAGCCAACTCGTTGAAGAAATCCAGGACGCCTTGCGCCGAAAACAGGCGTTAGCCGCAGAAACCAGCGAACGCGCCAGCGATCTGGCCGACGTCGAAGCACGTCAAAAGCAACAACATGACAAGCTAATCGCGCAACAGGAAGAGCGAAAAAAGAATCTCGAAAAGATCTCGGCGACGCTCTCGGAGCAAAAACACAAGCTTGCCGAACTGCAACGCGATGAAAAGAACCTGTCCAGACTGATCGACAACTTGGCGGCCAAGGCTGCTCGCGATGCCCAAGCCCGGAAAACTGGGCGCGCAAAGATCAGAAAACAGACCGGAGGGAAATCCGCCACGGCGGAAATCAGCAACGAAAACACGCCGGAAACGATGCCGGCCGGCAGTTTTCAGAAGCTCAAGGGACGACTGCACTTGCCGGTACGCGGATCGATCGTCAACCGCTTCGGCGGCGAGCGGCTGGAAGGAAGCACTTGGAAGGGACTTTTCATTCGCGCCGGCTCTGGCAACAACGTCAAGGCCATCGCAGCCGGCCAGGTCGTTTTTGCCGACTGGATGCGCGGTTTCGGTAACCTCGTCATCGTCGATCATGGCGACAACTATCTGACGATCTACGGTAACAACGATTCCTTGTTGAAACGGGTTGGCGACACCGTCCAAGGCGGCGACAATATTGCCCGGGTTGGAAACAGCGGTGGCAACCCGGAATCCGGTTTATACTTCGAACTGCGCTATCGGGGGCAACCCGTCGACCCATTGAAATGGGTCGACCTGAAATGACATCGTCTTGGAGCAAAATTGATGGGCAAGTTAAAACAGGCCGGACTAGTTTGTGCCGGGTTGCTGGGCGGAATCCTGATCAGCCTGCAGGTTTCGGTCATGGCCGAAAAGGAAACACAAGCCAAGCTTCCCGTCGAAGAGCTCCGAACCTTTGCCGAAGTTTTCAGCGCCATCAAGCAAGGCTATGTCGAACCGATCGAGGACAAGCAACTCATCACCCATGCCATCAGTGGCATGCTGTCCAATCTCGACCCGCATTCTTCCTACCTGGATGCCGATGCCTACAAGGATCTGCAGGTCGGCACCCAAGGCAAATTCGGCGGACTCGGCATTGAAGTCAGCATGGAAAATGGTCTGGTCAAGGTTGTCTCTCCGATTGAAGACACCCCGGCCTACCGGGCCGGTGTCAAATCCGGCGACCTGATCTTCAAACTGGACGACACCCTCGTCAAGGGCCTGACGCTGAACGACGCCGTCAAACGCATGCGCGGCAAGCCAAAGACTCAGATCAAACTCTCCATCCTCCGTAAAGGCGAGGCAAAGCCGATCGAACTCACCATCACCCGCGAAATTATCCGGGTACAGAGTGTCAAGTCGAAGCTCATCGAGGACGGCTATGGCTACCTGCGCATTACCTCCTTCCAAGAGGACACGGCAGAATCCGTGGTCAAGCACCTGAACCAGCTCTACAAACCTGGCGCAGTCAAAGGCCTGGTTCTGGATCTGCGCAACGATCCGGGCGGATTGCTGAACTCGGCGATCGGTGTCTCGGCCGCGTTTTTGCCGCAAAAAACGCTGGTCACCTCGACCGATGGGCACACCCCCGACGCCAAGCACCAGTTCTTCGCCCTGCCCGAAGATTATTTACGCGGTTCACGTGACGATTTCATCAAGGCCCTCCCGGCGGGCACCCAGAAAATCCCCATGGTGGTCCTGATTAACGGCGGCTCAGCTTCAGCCTCTGAAATCGTCGCCGGCGCCATGCAGGATCACAAGCGGGCCGTCATCCTCGGCACGACGAGTTTCGGCAAGGGCTCGGTTCAAACCGTGTTACCGCTCCCCGGTGGCGCCGCCATCAAGCTGACGACGGCACGTTATTTCACGCCATCAGGACGCTCGATTCAGGCCAAGGGAATCGTTCCCGACATCGTTGTCGAAGAAACCGCAAACGGCACGTCGGCCGCGCATTTGCGCGAAGCCGATCTTGAGAAGCATCTCGAAAACAATACGGACAAGGACAAAGCCACGCCCACCAAGCCGCAAACGGCAGCGCCCACCAAGCCGCAGGCCAACGACGATGACGGCGACGATCAGCCCGGACTATCCAACCGCGATCTCGCGACGAAGAAGGATTACCAGCTTCGCCAGGCGATCAATCTGCTCAAGGGGCTGCGGATCATGCAAAACAAGATGCAATAACGGACATGAAACGCTCGGACGCCATCGCGCCCAAACCGGCGCCCATCCGCAAAGAAAGGACGATCTTGTTCGCCGAATTACCGCCCGGACAGGTGGAAAAAGCGCTTGATTTTCTTTCCCGGATCGAGCGCCTCGAAGTCGCCGCACGCCTAGAGCAGAGGGCCATAGACGTCGCTTACGACCTCCACGAGCATTCTCTTGAAGAATTGGAAACCGCCCTTGAGGAGAAAGGCTTTCACCTCGACAGCACCTTGCTGAGCAAGCTGATGCGCGCGCTTTATTATTACGTCGAAGAAACCCAACTCCACAATCTGGGCGCCCCCGAACGCCTGCTCAAGAAATCGCAACATGAGGCCTATACCCAGGCTTGGGAGCGACACCTGCACGGCGACCACGACGACACCCCGCCCGAATGGCGGGAATACAAATAATCCTCCCAAACCACGCGACCTGTCGCCCAGTTTCTGCAGCGATGAACGACGACCAGCTGCTCCGCTACAGCCGCCACATTCTGCTCGACGAAATCGGAGTCGAAGGTCAATCACGCATTCTCGAATCACATATGCTGGTCATCGGCGCCGGTGGCCTGGGATCACCTGCATCGATTTATCTGGCCTCAGCCGGAGTCGGACGCATTACACTCGCCGACGGCGATACCGTTGATCTGACCAATCTGCAGCGGCAAATCCTGCACACTCAGGAACGCATTGGACAGAGCAAAGCGGCCTCCGGCAAGGAAGCGCTCTCCCGCATTAACCCAGAATCACACGTCGAAGCTATCTGCGAACGATTAACAGGCGGACGCTTGGACGAACTCATTGCCGAAGCCGACATCGTTCTCGACTGCTGCGACAATTTCGATACGCGGCATGCCGTCAATCGCGCTTGCGTCAGACATCGCACACCGCTGGTTTCCGGCGCCGCCATGCGCTTTTCCGGCCAACTCTGCGTCTTCGACCGGCGCCAAGCCGACTCGCCCTGCTACCACTGCCTGTTCCCGGAAGACGTGAACACCGAGGAAACGCGGTGCGCCGTCATGGGCGTTTTTGCGCCGCTGACTGGTATCATCGGCGCAATGCAGGCAGCAGAAGCGCTCAAGCTGGCGAGCGGTGCCGGCACCCCTGCCACCGCTCGCCTCATGCTGTTCGACGCCTTGACGACGCAATGGCGCGAGGTCAGATTCGGCCAGGATCCTGCATGCCCCGTCTGCGGCGCGTAAGCCCGCGATTTCTTTTATTGCCAAGCGTAGGACGCTGATCCTAAGGGCATATCACGGCAATCCGCGCTTGCCTGGATCGCATTTTTAGGTTAAAAACCTTCTGTCGCGGCACACAACAATACACTACGCAAACAAGCGTGCCCGCACTTTTCGATAAACGACCGGGGATTTTCCACACCACCCCGGCGCCTCAAACAATTCAGACACCGGACATCTGCGGTCTCAATGACCATCGAAGTACCGGACCGGGCTGCGACCGTCATTCCTCCCCGCGTTGACACGAGGATTGACGCCCCCTGCGCCGCAATATTAGCGAGGGCACTCGTTCGCCTTCACAGGCGGTTCGGCGCATCGTTGCGGTAAAGAATCGATAACCAAGAGCGATAAACCATCGCCTTTAGCAACTACAGGGTAAAACATGAGCGAAAAAATTCGAGTGGGACTGATTGGATATGGCAGGGCAGGTAAAGCCGTCGCCAACGTCTTGGGCACCGACCCGCGTTTCGACTTGCGCTGGATCGCCCGCCGCCACAGCCAGGAAGGCGAACAAACGCACCCGGAAACTGAAACCCCCATCGTCGGCCTCGACCGGCTGAACTACGGCGAGCTCTTTGACCGGATTCCGGTCGATGCGATCGTTGACTTCTCCCGCCCCGAGAGCATCCACAGTTACGGCGAAGAAATCCGCGAGCGGCGCATTATGCTGGTCAGCGCGATCTCGGCGTATGAGGAAAACGATCTCGAATACGCCCGCGATCTGGGCAAGGATACGCGTGTTCTGTGCTCGCCGAACATCACGTTGGGTATCAATTTCCTGCTGATTTCCTCCAAATTGCTGCGGAAAATCGCCCCGTTTGCCGACGTCGAAATTGTCGAGCAGCATTTCCGTGAAAAGCCTGAAATCTCCGGCACGGCGTTCAAGCTTGCCGAAACGCTCGAAGTCGACGACGACCGGGTCACCTCCTTGCGCCTCGGCGGCATCGTCGGTCACCACGAAGTGATTTTCGGCTTTCCCTACCAAACCGTGCGCCTGATCCACGACTCGATCCGCCGCGAGGCGTTCGGCACCGGTGCCGCGTTTGCCCTCGAACATCTCGCCAAATGCGATAACGGTTTTATCACCTTCGACGACCTGCTCCTCAAGCTGATGCGCGAACTGGTCTTTGAGGCCGGCGAGGAATAAAAGCGTCTGACACCTGCCTGCCTCGGAAAAACGGGCGGCTAGGTACCTGCGCCCGACGCCTCGACGCGCGCCACAACGCGCCAATCGGCGCCGACTTGGCGCAAATCGCCAATCACCAGCACATGTCTTTCCTGCAGGGACTCAAGTGCCGGCAAGTCGAACATACCGCGCGCCTGGCTGCCAAGCAGGCAGGGCGCCAGGTAAATCACCAGTTCGTCGACCAAACCGGCGGCCAGCAAGGCGCCGTTGAGGCCCGCCCCCCCTTCGACATGGAGCTCGTTGACACCACGCTGCGCAAGGTTCGCCATCAACGCCGCCAAATCGACCTTGCCCCGCGCGTCGGGCAAAACAGCGACCTCGGCGCCAAGTAAACGTAACGCTTGGACCTTGTCCAAATTGTCGCTAGCAGTCGCCACGAGAACCTTACCGCCATGGAGCAGTCGTGCTGTCGACGGCAGTTCGAGTTGGCTGTCGACGACGACTTTCAGCGGTTGACGGGACGTGTCGACCTCACGCACGTTCAGCTGCGGGTCGTCGTCGCGAACGGTGCCGGAACCGGTAAGGATGGCACAAGCACGCGCGCGCCAGCGATGGCCGTCCAGCCTCGCGGCCGCGCTTGTTATCCACTGGCTGGCGCCGTTCGCCAGCGCCGTCTTGCCGTCCAGGCTGGCGGCCAGTTTCAGGCGCACCCAGGGACGCCCACGCGTCATGCGCGAAACGAATCCGAGGTTGAGCGCTCGCGCCTCGCTTTCGAGCAAACCACATTCCGTTGGAATCCCCGCCGCTTGCAGCATGGCCAAGCCCTGCCCGGCCACCAGAGGATTGGGATCGCGCATGGCGGCCACCACCCGCGTCACTCCGACAGCGACCAACGCTTCCGCGCAAGGCGGCGTGCGCCCCTGATGACTGCAGGGCTCAAGGGAGACATAGGCCGTCGCGCCTCGCGCCGCCTCGCCGGCGGCCGATAACGCCAAGGGCTCGGCATGGGCCTCGCCGGCCCTGACGTGCCAGCCTTCGCCGACAACCATACCATCCTTGACGATGACACAGCCGACACGCGGATTCGGCGTTGTCGTATAGAGACCGCGCTCGGCAAGGCGCAGCGCATGCGCCATGAATTCGTGATCGGCGGCGCTGAACATGGGAGTGACTTAGCGAGAACGCCGCGTCACGGGACGCGACACTTCGCGCACCAGGCTGGAAAATTCGTCGACGTCCTCGAAGTTTCGATAGACGGATGCAAAACGGACATAGGCTACTTTGTCGAGCGTCTTCAACTCGCGCATGACCATTTCTCCGACCTTTTCCGACAAAATTTCGCGCTCGCCCATGGCCAGCAGCTTTTCCTCGATACGGGAAATGGCGGCATCCACCGCCTCGACGGTCACCGGCCGCTTACGCAAAGACAGCCACAAGCTGGCAGCAAGCTTCTCACGATCGAAATCGACGCGCGAACCGTTCTTCTTGACGACCTGAGGCAGCCGAATCTCGGCCCGCTCATAAGTCGAAAACCGTTTGTCGCAAGTCAGGCAACGGCGACGACGGCGAACAATGTCACCATCCTCGTTGAGCCGAGTATCGGCAACCGTCGTTTCCGCCGCACCGCAAAACGGGCATCTCATGGCATCAATCCCTGTGAAAAGTCTGCGCGCTGCCCGAAACAGACGCGCTCACCGCAGACCGTAGCATCGCTACGCCAAGGTGAGCGCAACACGGCACGGGCAAGCGCAGGCTTTTTACGCGCTGTAGACCGGGAATTTCTTGCACAGCACGGCCACCTTGGCCCGCACCTGCTCGATCACTTTTTCGTCGTTCGGCGCATCGAGAACGTCGGCGACCAGATGCGCGACCTCCTCGGCCTCAATCTCGGTGAAGCCGCGCGTCGTCATTGCCGGTGTACCGATACGGATACCCGAAGTAACCATCGGTTTCTGCGGATCGTTCGGAATGCCATTCTTGTTGACAGTGATATGGGCGCGCCCCAAAGCGGCCTCGGCTTCCTTGCCGGTGATATTCTTGGCACGCAGGTCGATCAAAAACACATGCGACTCGGTGCGTCCGGAAACGATGCGCAGGCCGCGCTCCTCAGCGAGAACGCGCGAGAAAACGCGGGCGTTGGCCACGACCTGCTCCTGATAAGCGCGGAATTCCGGCGAGGCCGCTTCCTTGAATGCGACAGCCTTGGCGGCGATGACATGCATCAGCGGTCCGCCCTGCAAGCCCGGGAAGATCGCCGAATTGATCGCTTTCTCGTGCTCGGCCTTCATTAGGATGACGCCGCCGCGCGGGCCGCGCAGGGTCTTGTGCGTCGTTGAGGTCACCACGTCGGCAAAAGGCACCGGATTCGGATAACAGCCGGCGGCAATGAGGCCGGCGTAGTGCGCCATGTCGACCCAGAAGATCGCACCAACAGCCTTGGCCACCTTGGCGAAGCGTTCGAAGTCGATACGCAGCGAGTAAGCCGAAGCACCGGCGATGATGATCTTCGGCTTGTGCTCGTGCGCTAGCGCTTCCATCCGGTCGTAGTCGATTTCTTCCTTGGCATCCAGGCCGTAGGCGACGACGTTGAACCATTTCCCGGACATGTTGAGCGGCATGCCGTGCGTCAGGTGACCGCCTTCCGCGAGACTCATGCCCATGATCGTATCGCCGGGCTTGGCAAAAGCCATGAGCACGGCCTGGTTGGCTTGCGAACCCGAATTCGCCTGCACGTTGGCGCAATCGGCACCAAACAGCGCCTTCAGGCGATCGATGGCAATCTGCTCGGCCACGTCGACGTATTCACAGCCGCCGTAGTAGCGTTTGCCGGGATAGCCTTCCGCATACTTGTTGGTCAGCTGCGAGCCTTGCGCCTCCATGACGGCCTTGCTGACATAATTCTCGGACGCGATCAGTTCGATATGCTCTTCCTGGCGGCGATTCTCATTTTCGACCGCTGCCCAGAGTTCCGGATCGACTTTTGCCAAGGTATCTTTTGCGGAAAACATCGTGTGCCTCACAAGCCATTGAAAAGTGGCCGATTATATCATGCGCCCTCAAGGGGTATGGCGTGCGAATGGCGCGTTTACCAAGTCTTGATTCGGAGCCCTGCCGCCAAAAAATCGCCCCGCCTGGCCTCCCCCACCAAGCCGCGCCGGCCGCGTTTCAGTATTTTTCGAAGGCTACGCTCGGCTTCGCTGGGTACCGCGCAGACATACTCCGGAAACGCGTTGCATGCCGCCCAACGGCCAGCGGGAGTCCGGATAGCGGCCACCGCCCGACCACCGTCAACCGATGTCACCACGGCCAGATCACCGCCGTCCCGCCAGGACGCCGTAACCAGATCCATGGCCTCATCGTGGGGAACACAGAGGTTGATCAGCGCATCGATCGGCGAATCGTATTCGGCACGAACCGTGGCTGGAAAAAAAAGAGTATCGGAAAATTTTTCCATACGCCGGTTTCTACCATGCGCCTTGGCACTTGTAAAACTCGTGGGCGCCAAGGCACAATGGGCTTTTACGTCTCGACGCCCATGCAGTTTGACTTGATCATCGTCGGCGGCGGCCTGGCCGGCCTCGCGTTGGCCCGCGCCCTGCGCGACACGCGGCTGAAAATCGCCTTGCTGGAAAATCACGCCCCAACCCGCCCGACGGGATGGGACGCCCGCGTCTATGCAATCACCCCCGCCAACGCCGCCTTTTTTGACCGGATCGGCGTTTGGAAACATCTCGACGCCTCGCGAATCACCCCCATCCGCGCCATGCACGTTTTCGGCGACCAGGGCGCCCGGCTCGACTTCTCCGCTTACGAAACCGGCGTGACCGAACTCGGCTGGATCGTCGAGTCTGCGCTGGTGAGTTGCGAGCTGTGGGAAAGCGTCAAACGCCAAGGCAATCTCACCCTGCTTTGCCCTGCCGAACTCGACGCGGTCGAAATTCGGGAAGACACCGCCGAGTTGACCTTTGCCGACAAACGATCGCTCTCCGCGCGCCTGCTGGTGGGAGCCGACGGACGTCATTCCCAAGTCCGTAGCCAGTGCGGACTGCAAGCGGTGACCAAAGACTACGGAGAAAAAGGCGTCGTCGCCAATTTCCAATGCGAGCGCCCTCATCGCAACATCGCTCGCCAATGGTTCCGCGAAGACGGCGTCCTTGCCTGGCTCCCCCTGCCCGACAACCGAATTTCAGTGGTCTGGTCGACGCCCAACGCACACGCCGAATCCCTGCTGGCGCTGCCCCCCGATAAATTCGGCCAGCGTATTGCCGTAGCCGGAGAATACGCGCTGGGCGACCTCTCGCCGATTACGCCACCGACGGCCTTCCCGCTTGCGCTGATGCGGGTTCCGCAAACCGTTGCCCCCCGGATCGCGCTAATCGGGGACGCCGCGCACGGCATTCACCCGCTCTCGGGACACGGCATCAACCTTGGCTTTCAGGATGCCGGTGCGCTGGCCGAACTAGTGACCGGAGCCGTCGAATGGCAAGACATCGGCAACCTTCACTTTCTGCGTCGCTACCAACGCCTTCGCCGAGAAGAAACCCTGCTCATGCAGACCGCAACCGACTCGCTCCAACGCGTTTTCCAGAAAAACCTGTTAGGCTTGAAAATTCTGCGGAATGCGGGCATGCGCCTGACCAACGCTCTACCGCCACTGAAGGTTTTTCTTGCAAAATACGCGCTTAGCGCTTACCAACCCTGACCATCCTCCGGAGCCCCCCATGCTGAGACAATGCGTTTCTACGATTCTGACTGCCACGGCCGCGCTGACCCTTTTCAGCGCGCCGCTTCACGCGGACGAGGCTAGTGTCAAGAAGGCCATCGAAGCGAAACTCGGCAGCAAAGTCGAAAACGTCAGCAAAAGCCCTTATCTCGGACTGTATGAAGTTTATGCCGACGGCCATATCCTGTTCACCGACGAGAACACCACCGCCATCTTCGTCGGCACATTGATCGACGGCAAAACCATGGCCAATTACACGGCCGAGCGCATGCAAAAACTGACGGCCATCAACTTCTCGGAATTACCGCTCGAACTGGCCGTAAAACAAGTCCGTGGCAACGGCAAGCGCGTTCTGGCTACCTTCGAAGACCCGAATTGCGGTTATTGCAAACGACTGGCCAAGGAAATGGCCAAACTCGACAATGTCACCATTTACACTTTCCTGCTGCCGATCCTCTCCCCGGATTCCCTGGAAAAATCAAACCAGATCTGGTGCTCTCCCGACAAAGCAAAGGCCTGGAACGACTGGATGCGAGAAGACAGATCGCCGTCAGGCAAGGCTGATTGCGACACCACCGCCGTGCAAAAAACCATCGAATTGGGTCGCAAGCTGGCCATCAGCGGCACACCAACCATTTTCTTCGCCGATGGCGAAAGGATTCCCGGCGCCATCCCCCTCGCCAAGATCGAACAGAAGCTGAATCAAAGCCGGAAAACCAAATAAGCTTCGCGCCCTCCAGCTCGGGAAGCCCCGCGACTTCCCGGGGCTTTGTGCATGCCCCTCTCCCCGCCTGAGCGCCCAGGCCGCGCTGACCCACGTCGAGCATCGATCACGCGGCACCGCGACTAGGCAAACACCCGCCGATTGTCTAAACTGGACTCCGGCATTCAAGAATATACGCATAACATTGACAAGCCCGAAAAAAACGAGCCGGCCTGCCCTAACCTGAAACACACGACACGCGAACGCAACCGTCTGCCGATCCAATCGGCCGATGCCTGAGTCAGCTTTCCGTTCGCACCAAAGGCCGCTTTCGTGACGACAGGAACATTGAAATGAGCGGAATTTCAGCATACCTGGCAAGCGCTTTCAGAAACATTGCCGCATCAGGCTTGCGATTGCGCCTGACTGCTCTGGTGCTGGCCGTCACTATCATCGTCCTGATCACCACGACCATCTTCATCAACAAAATGGCCGTCTCTCTGATCGAGCGCTCGCCACGGGAGCAAATGACAGCGGCTAACAGCTCGTTAAAGGCCGCGGTCTCTTCATGGCTGGCTTGCCATGAAAACGCAATAAGCTATATTTCATCGCTTCCTGACATTGTCAGCATGAAACCAGAGCGTCAAAAGACATTGATCACCAAAATGACTGACGCCTACCCTCATATGTACCTTGTCTCCATCGTAGACCTGAACGGCATTAACACGGCCCGAAGTGACGATGAAACGCCAAAAAACTACAGCGATCGAAAATGGTTCAAGCAAATTCAAACGGGGGGCGATATCGCCTTCCAGAGCCTGATCGGTAAAACATCCCACCTTCCCGCACTGGTTGTTTCGAAGCCAATCAGAAACGCCGATGACACTCTGGTCGGCGTTGCCATGTTTGCAATCGACATCCATGGACTTTCGCAACAAGTTCGCGCCCTGAGAATCGGCGAAACAGGTTACGCCTACCTTGTCGACCCGGATGACCATGTTGTTGCACATCCTGACGCAGAAAATTCAAAAAACTTAATCACCATGAGCAAATACCCGCCCGTCGAACGAGCGCGACTTGGACTCTCTGGAGAATACAGTTTCAGCGACAACCATGGAGAAAGCTGGGTTTCGAACTTATCAAACCTGGGGAACGGCTGGGTCGTCATCGTTCAACAAAAGTCCTCCGAGTTCTACGCCGAGCAAAAATCCTTTCAAAGAATGGCCTTGGGATCACTCTTCAGCGCTGTGCTGGTGATGATGCTGACCACCTGGTGGATCGTCCGCAAAGGACTGTCTCCGATCGAGCGATTGACCGCGGAACTCAAGGAGGCCAAGGAAAAGGCCGAGGTCGTCAATCTTTCGAAAAGCATCTTTCTTTCCAACATGTCACATGAGATTCGGACGCCGCTGAATGCCATCCTGGGGTATTCGCAAATCCTGAAAAACGACAAGACCCTGACGCCCACCCAGCAAAACGCCCTGAGCACGATCAACCGCAGCGGCGAGCACCTGCTCGCTCTGGTCAATGACATTCTCGAAATTTCCAAGATCGAAGCCGGACGGGCGACAATCAACGTCGCGCCATTCGATCTCAAGTCCTTGTTCAGGGACCTGGAAATGATGTTCAGCATCCGCACCAACGCCAAACAACTGGCGCTGCATATGGACATTCAGGAAGACATGCCGGCCATCTTCAAAGGCGACGAAGGCAAGCTGCGACAGATCTACATCAACCTGCTGGGCAACGCCGTGAAGTTCACCTCGGCCGGTTCGGTCACGCTCAAGGTCACGAGTACACCACGAGGGAATGGTATGTTTACGATCCATTCGGAAGTGCGCGACACCGGCCCCGGTATCGCGCCGGAGGAAATGGACAAGCTGTTCCACCACTTCGAACAAGCTTCAGCGGGTATCCGCTCAGGCGGCGGCACCAGCCTCGGGCTGGCCATCAGCCATCAGTTCGTAAAAATGATGGGGAGCGACATCACGGTCGAAAGCAAAGTCGGCCAAGGCGCCTGTTTTGCCTTCAGCATCGACCTCGAAGAAGCGGAGGAGGCAATGGTCGACACGCATCTCACCAACCAGCGCATCGTCGGCATCCGGATGAAAGACAAAACGCGCTATCGCGTCCTGGTTACCGACGACAAGGCCGACAACCGAAATATTCTGTCGCATATGCTCCGCGCCGTGGGATTTGAGGTCGAAGAAGCGGCCAATGGCCAGGAGGCGGTCGACAAATACCTCAATGCGCCATTCGACCTGATCCTGATGGACATGCGGATGCCGGTCATGGATGGCTTTGAAGCCATCCGGCGAATCAAGGCGCACGAACGTGATCACGCCAGCTTAGACAAGACCCCGATCATCGCCGTCACCGCCAGCACGCTCGATCTCGATCGTCAGCAGATCATGGAAACGGGAACCGATGGCTACGTCGGCAAGCCCTTCCGCGAAAACGAATTGTTCGAAGCCATCGCCAAAGTGACCACAATTGAATTCCTTCACGAAGACGCCTCCCTTCCGGATGAAACTCCGCCATCGGTCGCCGACACAAGCAAGATTGCCGCGTTAGCCGCAAAACTGCCGGCTGAACTCATTCAGCGCCTTCGCCAAGCCATCACGAGCGCCGATTTGGACAGGGTGCTGGAACTCTGCGACGAAATCGAGACGCACGACGGAACACTGGCGGCCATCGCACGCCGCATGGCCCGCAATTTTGAATACGAGAATCTGCAAAACTTGCTCAGCTCAGGAAATCATCATGAAACCGACTGAACCTCATGGCCGGCCGCCAAATATCCTCATCGTCGACGACACCGTTGAAAACCTGCAAGTCCTCGGCGAAATGCTGAGAGGCGAAGGCTACAAGGTCAGACCCGTGCCGAGCGGAAAACTCGCGCTGGCCGCCGCCGAAAGCGACCCGCCCGACCTGATTCTGCTCGACATTATGATGCCGGAAATGGACGGTTACGAAGTTTGCCGCAAGCTCAAACAAAACGAGACCCTGGCGCGAATTCCGGTCATTTTCCTGAGTGCTCTGCAGGAAACCCAGGACAAGATCAAGGCCTTCAACGCCGGCGGCCTCGATTACGTGACCAAACCCTTCCAGTTCGAGGAAGTGAAGGCGCGCGTTTCGACGCACCTGGCGCTGCATCGCATTCAAGATGAAATCGAGCGCTACAATCACCACCTGGAATCGCTCGTCCAGGAGCAGGTCCGTGAAATCTCGGAATCGCAAATGGCCACCATTCTCGCCCTGGCCAAACTGACCGAGTCGCGAGACGACGAAACGGGCAGGCATATCGAGCGAGTACAAACCTTTTGCCGAACCCTGGCGACCACCCTCAGCAAACAGCCGCCATTCAGCAAGATCATCGACGAGGGCCACATCGATAGAATTTTCTACGCCAGCGCCCTGCACGACATCGGCAAGGTCGGCATCCCCGATAGCGTCCTGCTCAAGCCGGGCGCACTCACCCCGGAAGAATTCGAACTCGTGAAGCAGCACACCATCATTGGCGCCCGTACGCTAGAAGCGGCACGGCGCAATTACCCCAACAACCCGTTCATCAACATGGGGATACTGATTGCCAAACATCACCACGAACGCTGGGACGGCAGCGGCTATCCCTCCGGACTCAAAGGAACAGACATTCCCCTCCCGGCCAGAATCATGGCCGTCATTGATGTATACGATGCTCTGGTTTCGCAGCGCTGCTACAAACCGGCGCCTTCGCACGAGCAAAGCTGCGAAATCATCTACGCCGGCAGCGGCACCCAGTTCGAACCGGCCGTTGTCGATGTTTTCAGGGCGCACGCCGAAGAATTCCGGCGTACCGAATAGTCTGCCCCCGGCCGACTTGCCATTTCCGGCGAGCCGTTACGATGACTGCTCGTTGGCCAAGGCTCGACTGGTGATGTCGTGATAAAGGTCGATGGCTCGCGCGACAACCCCCTTGTACTCGGGATAACGCAGCAGCCAGGGTTTTAATTCTTCGGTATCGATGAACAGTCTTTCCAGAAAGGCAATATCCATCGGATCCAGCTTATTCCCCAGCTCGACCTTGTCCATCAAATCGAGCGCCCTGGGCAACTGCTGCGACTCCAGCGCTTCCAGAATGGCCTCGATCACCCCGACGTCTTCAGGCTTGGTTTCCATTATTCCCCTTTTCCAGAATTTCTTTGGCTTGCCGAGGTGCAAGCGGTCTTTCTCGGGCTCATTCACAACCACTCACAGCTGGAATGCCAGCCACAGGATCAGGCCTTCCACAAGCTCACGGACGATGCCCGGGGAACGAGCAACGTAGAGCGCAGACTCCTGGCGACGACGCTCGACCCAAGCCGCGAATTCCCGCACCGCCACCGGATCGTAAAAAGCGACCATCAATTCGTAATTGAGAAAGAGGCTGCGCCCGTCGAGATTGGCTGATCCGACCAGCGCAAAATCGTCGTCGATCCGCACGGCCTTGGCATGAATCATGTGCGGATGCAGCCAGACCCGCCCGCCATCCGCAACCAGTTCGCGCAGCGATCGGTGGCGCGCAAAATCGGCCATGCGATGATTCGAGCGCGCTGGCAAGACGAGATCGACCGCAACCCCCCGCCGGGCGGCGAGCGTCAGTGCCGTCATCAATGAGGGGTCCGGCACGAAATAGGGCGTCACCCCCAGAATGCGGCGCTGCGCGGTGAAACACCCGGAAACCAGCAAGGTGAAAATCGTATCGTCGGTCCGGTCCGGCCCGCTGTCCACCAGTTGCGCGTGGCCGCTATCCACGAACGCCGTTAGGCCCGAAACGCAAAGTTCGCCGCCGGGGCGTTCGGTGGCGAAAGCCCAGTCATACTCGAACTGGTGCAAAGCCTGGCCGGCAAGTTCTCCGCTCAGGTCGAAGCTGAGATCGATCCAGTGCCGTCTCCCCAGCAATGCCCGCGGATCAGCACCGAAATACTCGGCCGCAAGATTACGGCCGCCGCACCATAGCCGCGCCCCATCCGCGATCACGAGTTTGCGGTGATTGCGTAAATTGGTCCGCCCGCGTTTCGGCGAGCGAAATGGCGGAACGAAGCGAACCACCTCGACGCCTGCTTCGGCAAGACCGGAGAGATCGGGATAGCCCCCGATGTAGACACCAATACCATCAACCAACAATCGAACCTTGACCCCGGCTCGCGCCCTTGCCTTGAGCCGCTCAGCCATCGCTTCGCCCAACGCATCTCGCCCGACAAGAAAAGTCGATATCTCGAGCGTCGATTCGGCGCTATCGATAACCCGCCACAACGCAGCGAGGGCCTGCGCACCGTCGTCATGAATCGACAGATCCCGGTAAGGCGCAGGTTCGGGCAAGCCCATTGCCGAACACAGCAGCTGCGAACGTCCGGCCGTCGAATTCGCGACGGGAGAAATGATGCTTCCCCCCGGTTTTCTCTGACACAGGCGCGGCGCCACCACCTTTCGCGAACCGAACAACAAATAGAGCGGCAAGGTCAGGTAGGGGAGCAAGAGGATTCCCACCACCCAGGCCACGGCCGCCGACGGATGGCGCTTCTGGTTCAGGCTGTGCGACGCCGTCACGTAAATCACCAACCCCACCGCCACCAGCAGCAGGTCGATCACCTCCCAGTGCCTGGCGATAAATTCGAAAATCTCGGCCAGAATTTCGCTCATTGCAAGACTCCGGAATACGCCAATGCGGCCACACAAACCAGAGCGATGGCGAAAAACATCCCAGCCACGGCGTAATCGGAACGCAAAGCTTGGCGGCCTGGCTCCACGAGTGTGCCGAACGAAGCCGGAAATGTGTGCTTCTCGACCGGAATGATTTTCTGTTGCGCGGGATCTTTGGGCAGGCGGGCCTGATATTCGTCGACACTGGCCACCGGACAATCCCCCCAGGCCCGACTCGACGGCAATTGCGGAATACGGACGAACAGAATTTCCTCCACATCCTGCGCCAGCCAGGTCTCGAAGCCACTCAAAGGGCGCACGCCCCCCCCCCCCCGCCAGCGAGGCGCAACAGATCGGCGCCGGCCTGCTCGAAAGCGAGCGCCGGCAACAATCGGGTTCGGTCTTCGGTCAGATAGTCGAACATGGCCTTGCCCTTGCCCAGTTTCCCGGATTTCAAAGCAATCAACGGCAGCGCGGCAAACGCCTTGAGCCAACCAGTCGCGCCCAGCGCGGGCACGCGCCAACCGAGCGTCCGCAACGTCGACACGCTGATTCCTGTACAGTTTGCCACAACATGGTGATAGGCCAACGGATAACGATAGTAATGATTGAACAGCCGCGCCTGCGCCGAACAGAGACGCACCGCGGCACGCTCATTACGCAGAACGGCCACCAGCATCGAGGACGGCCGATACCAAGACTGACCACTGTTGAGGTCGGTCAAAAAGTTCTCCAAAGGCAGCATAGCCGGAAGAATGCCTTTTTCGCTCTCCGACGCCAGCGTGTAGTAATTTGCCACCAACCAATCGTGCATCTCGCCATGGGCGCCGACACGCCCGGTCAGTACGCTGAAATGCCCGGCATGCGCCTCGTCGTCGTCGCCCTGCGCGCCGTTGAGTATAAGCCCGATGACCGGACTCCCTGCCCGCAAGTAAGCCGACTCCGGCGTACGCTGCCAGACTACCCTCGATGCAAATTCGCTTTGCGCACCGCCTTGCGGCTCGCCACGAACAGCATCACGGAGGGCCTGTGGGGTCAGCTCGATCGCCGAAACCGGCGCCGCCGGATCGAGGCGAAAATCGAGCGGCCAGATGCTGCGCGCCACGAATCCCCCGCCGACCGTCGCGCCGCGTAGTCGCAAATCACGATGCGCGAAAAAATCCCGGCTCTTCTCGTTCCAATAGGAAAGATTGGAAGGAATCTTCGGCGTCAGCGAAAACGGCAAGCAACCGCCCGGCGTTCGCAATCGCTCGCCACCGTCATCGAGCCTGGCTGGTTCAATGACCTCAGCCCCCGCGACCCAGACTATTCCGGGATAGTCGCCCAACGCATCGGCCGGCGTCTTCGCGTTCCAGCATTCCAGATCGCGCAGCGCCGGCACCGCCGGATCGAATCCGGCAACGGGGCGCTCCGGTGCCGGCACAGCAACAGTTTCCGCCCGGAAGAACCATAGCGCCTGGGGAAGAATTGCATGATTTAGCGATGCCGCAGCCTCCCCCTTGCCAACGAGGAAATCTTCGGCGGAGAACAAGCCATAAGCCGGCCGGGTCTCATTTATCTCCCTTCCAACAGGAGTCATCGGCGCATGATCCAAAACGTTTCTAATGCGGACATCGTCGCATTCTACGGGACGTTCCCCTAAATCCGGTATCTCGCCGACATGTACGATGGAGAACGACTCAACGCCTGGACGCATATTATCGGCGCAGTGCTTTCGATCCCCGGCATCAATACGCCCTCTACCTGGTCTCTCTGCGCGGCCCTAGGGGCTAGTCGCTGTTCGGTACGGTTTGGGGACTAGCTGCGCTCGGCATGTTTCAAGAAATCTGGGCAAAACCGGAAAAGCGTATCGCTTCGCCCCCCTTGATCCTGATCCGCACCAAGCATCAATATTGCCCATATCGCAGCATTTTCAAAACCATTCGCGGTAGAATCTTTGCCCATTCGACTCAACTTTCAAGAACATGACCAAAACACTTCAAGAACGCATGTTCCTCTCGGGTAACGAGGCCGTCGCCTTGGCTGCGCTGAACGCCGGTGTTCGCCTCGGTACCGGCTACCCTGGAACACCTTCGACAGAAATTCTCGAAGGTTTTGCTCTCTTGGGCGGCAAATCGCAATGGGCGCCGAATGAGAAAGTCGCCCTGGAAGTCGGCCTCGGCGCGGCGTTTGGCGGTGCACGCACACTCGTCACGATGAAGCATGTGGGCGTCAACGTTGCTGCCGACGTGCTTTTCACCGCAACCTATACCGGCGTCACAGGAGGCCTGATCCTGATTTCGGCTGACGACCCCGGCATGGCGTCGAGCCAGAACGAACAGAACAACCGCCATTACGCCCGGGCAGCCGGCACAATCATGCTTGAGCCGGCGGATTCGCAGCAAGCCTACGACTTTACCGGCGCCGGATTCGTCCTCTCCGAGCAATTCGGTTTGCCGGTCATCCTACGCATGACGACCCGGGTATGCCACTCGAAAAGCATCGTGGTGCAAAAGCCGCTTCCACAGCCTCCTGCCGCACCGGATTTCAAGCGCGACATCGCGTCACGCGTCATGATTCCGGCCTATGCCCGGCCAGCGCATCGCCGCTTGCGCGAAAAATTGGCCCGCGCATCCGAGCATGCCGAAACCTGCGCGCAAACGATCGTCGAAAAACGCAGCACTTCGCTGGGCATCATTACCTCGGGAGTCACAACGGCGCATGCGCGTGAAGTCGCGCCCGAGGCCAGTCTGCTCCAACTGGGACTCTCTTACCCGCTGCCGATGCAAGCCATTCGCGATTTTGTCGCGTCGGTCGAGCGCTGCGTGGTCGTTGAAGAAGGCGATCCGATCCTGGCGACCGAACTGCGTGCCGCCGGACTCGATGTCGAGGCCAAACCCGAACGTTTCCGTTTCGGAGAGCTGAATGCCGACCGCGTGCGACGCATCCTGGCAAAGGACGACTCCCCGGAACCGGCAGTGCCGGCCGGCAAGCCGCCCATGTTGTGTGAAGGCTGCTCGCACCGCCCGGTATTTCAAGCCCTGGGCCGACTCGACTGCATCGTCTCCGGCGACATCGGCTGCTACACCCTGGGCGTCCTGCCCCCGTTCTCGGCGATGGACACCTGCGTCTGCATGGGCGCCAGCATCGGCGTCGGTCTCGGCTTGCGGCACGTGCTGCCTTCCGAGCAGGCGAAACGCGTCGTCAGCGTGATCGGTGACTCGACGTTCATGCACAGCGGCCTGACCGGGCTGGCCGAAATGGTGTACAACCCGCCACCGAACGGGCATCTACTGATGATTCTCGACAACGGAACAACCGCGATGACCGGACAACAGGAACACCCGGGCACCGGTCGCGATCTCAGCCACCAACCCACGACGAGGATCATTTACGAAGACGTGGTCCGGGCCATGGGCGTCAAGCATGTCGTAACGATCGACCCGATGGCCGACGAAGCCGCGCTCGAAAACGCCATTGTCGAAGCCCTCGACAGCGGCAAACTGGCGGTGATCGTGGCCCGCCGGCCGTGCATCCTCGCGGCGCCAAAGATCCGGATTTACGAACGCGCGGCGGCAGAAACCATCCAGTCCGCGGCCCTTGCAACGGCTAGCGAGTGAGGCAGTCAAAATGAGCAATATGAATGTTACGAACGTCGTCGTAGCCGGCTTGGGTGGCCAAGGCGTGGTCAAAGCGTCCGACATCCTTGCCGATGCCGCCTTCCGCGCCGGACTGGACGTCAAGAAAAGCGAGATTCACGGGATGAGTCAGCGCGGCGGCTCCGTCGCCAGCGATGTCCGTTTCGGCACGCACGTACACAGCCCGATGATCACGCGCGGCGAAGCCGATTGCCTGCTGGTCGTCGCGCCGGACCAGGTCGACGTCATTCGCCATGTCCTCAAACCCGATGGGGTGTTGGTTTGCCCAGACGCTCTGGAAAATGCCTGAAAGATTCAGTCCAAGTCGATCAATGTGGCGTTGCTTGGCGTACTGAGCGCCCATCTCGACCTCCCCGTAGGTTTATGGGAGGACGCCATCAAGGCCAATTTGACCGAAAAACATCACAAACTGAATATCGAGGCCTTTCATCGCGGGCGGGACGTCGCGCTCGCCGCTTCAAAATAAAAAACTTTTGCCCAGACTCTTTGCTAGGGGGAAAGAAAGAATGCAGTTGCGAGAAAATTGGAACGACGTGGGAGAAGGTTTTCACCCCGTCAGCGCACCCGATTACCTGCCGGCAGCGCAATTGCGGGAATTGCAATTACGACGTCTCAAAGCCGTCGTCGAACGCGCTTATGCCAATACCCGTCTTTTCCGCGAACGGATGGAGGCACGTAACCTGACGCCGGACTGCATCGAGTCGCTGGAAGATCTTTCCCAGCTGCCGTTCACCGCCAAGACCGACCTGAGGGACACCTATCCCTTCGGCATGTTCGCCAGCCCGATGTCGGAAATCGTCCGACTGCATGCCTCGAGCGGCACGACTGGCAAGCCCATCGTCGTTGCCTATACGCAAGAGGATATCCATGTGTGGTCGTCGGTCATGCTGCGCACGTTCGCCGCAGCCGGAATCCACCGTGGCGACATCGTGCAAAATTCCTACGGTTACGGCCTGTTCACTGGCGGCCTAGGCGCGCATTACGGTCTGGAAGCGATCGGAGCAACGGTTGTCCCGGCGTCAGGCGGCAATACCGACCGGCAGGTGATGCTCATTCGCGACTTTGGCGTCACCGGCATTTGTTGCACACCCAGCTACTTCCTGCACCTGATCGAACGCGCGCGCGATCTCGGCGTCGATCTGCGCAATCTGCCCTTGCGGACCGGCATTTTTGGTGCGGAACCGTGGACGAACGCCATGCGTGAAAAAATCGAAGAAGGCGCCGGAATCAAAGCCTACGATATCTATGGCCTCTCCGAAATGATCGGCCCCGGCGTCGGCAGCGAATGCAGCGCACAGAACGGCTTGCACATTTTCGAAGACCACTTCTATCCCGAAATCATCAATCCGGAAACCGGCGAAGTCCTCCCGGACGGGCAGGAAGGCGAACTCGTACTGACGACGCTCTCCAAGCGCGCCATGCCGATGATCCGCTACCGGACCCGCGACATCACCAGCATCATTACCGAACCCTGCTCATGCGGCCGCACCGTTCGCCGGATTCAACGTATCGGACGACGCAGTGACGACATGTTCATCATCCCCGGTGTCAATGTCTTTCCCTTGCAGATCGAAGCCGCGCTTCTCGCGGTCGAAGGTGTCCTGCCGCACTACCGCATCATTCTCACGCGCCAGCGCGGCCTCAATCAGGTCCATGTTGAAATCGAAGTCAGCCCCGAAGTGTTCAGCGACAAGGTCAGCGAAATGGAAGCCTTGCATGGCCGCCTCGCGCACTCCATCGAACGCATTACCGGCATCCGCGTCAGCGTGCGCCTTGTGGAACCGAACACGCTGCCGCGTAGCGAAGGCAAGGCCAAGCGCGTGTGGGACGAACGAAAGGATTGATCGCTGAGGATCGACACTATGAAAACCAAACAAATATCCACTTTCATTGAAAACAAAACAGGGCGCTTGCACGCCGCATGCGAAGCGCTGTCGAAGAACGGCATCAACATCCATACGCTGTCGCTAGCCGACACCAGCGATTTCGGCATCCTGCGCCTGATCGTCGCCGACCCGGCGGCGGCTCGCGCGGCGCTTGAAGATGCGGGATACGTAGTCAAGGAAACCGACGTCCTGGCCGTCGAAGTGCTGGACGACGCTGGCGGCCTGAGCGCCATCCTGGCTCAGGCTGACGATGCGGCGCTCGGCATCGAATACATGTACGCGTTCAGCACCGCCAGCGGCAAGCCGGCCATCGTCATCATCCGTTTCTCCGAGCCCGACCGGGCGGTCACCGAACTACAGCAGCGCGGCATCAACGTTATTGAAGCGGTGAAATTACTGCAGGACTAGCGCCCTTCCGAAGGGCTGGCGAAGGCGAAGCGCCCCTTCGCCTTCCTTAGCGCATTGAGCTTAGCCGCATCATTATCAAACGCCCATCGTGCGTTTGAACCGCCTGCCGACGCCCACTAACAGCCGCCGACCAGAAGGCGTCCAACAACCTGCCCGGCCACAAAAAGCCCTCGGCCTGAAGCCTCGTTTTCCGAAAAATCCGACGCTTCGACCTGCTCATCTTCAAACACCGGGTTATCGCAAATCAAGCGGATGGTCTGCTTGATCCCCCGCTGTACGCGGCGCACGATATAGCGATCATTCACCTTGATAACGAAAACGCCGCTGGTCACGATTCGATTGACGCGAGGATCGTAGATCACGACATCGCCACGACTGACGAAAGGCGCCATATCGTCATTACCGATTTGCAGCATTTTCACTTCGTTTGACAGCCCGATGCTGCGCAACGTCTCCGGCAGGGTATACCAGGAATGTCCATCCAGACTGTCTTCCTCGTGCATGTCGATCATGACGTAGCTTTCGTCGATGACATGGCTGCCGGCCGACTGATCCCCGGCGACAAGCTGCTCAACCGTGGTTCCGAGAATACGGGCAATCTCGGTCAAGCGAGAAAGCTCCGGAACCCCGTCGCCTTTAAGCCAGTTCGCAGCCGTGTTCTGACTCACTCCAAATAATTCGGCCACGCCAACGACTCGGCCATAGCCGGAAGGAATCGCGCCACCCCGATCCAGCGCTGCGTTGAGATTGTCCGCAAACTGCTTGCGAAAAGCTTTTTGCTTTGCGGAACGATCTTCGGACTCGCCAAGATGAACAACCGTCGCCATACCCAACCCACTGAAACACTTGCACATTTTCCCGCATTTATAGCACATTTATTACTAAAGTAATAGCAAAAAATCACAACCAAAACTTTACAACAACAAAACTCCCCGGTAGAATCCGCAACCTTTGTTCGCTTTACCAACAACATCCGACCCTGAGAATGCTGTTTTCAGTTGAGTGCAATATGAGGTTTCAACCCTGCGCCTCGGCCTCCCGTAGCGTCTTTCTCGCCGCCTCAAGAAACTCCTGAACCACTGGCCCACCGGCAAGCAGATTGCCTCCGCTGAGGTGATGGAATTCGGGGTGCCATTGCACGCCGACGATGTAGCCCTTGCCGACATGGCGGATCGCTTCGATAACCCCGTCGTCCGCCGATACGGCTTCGACGGCAAGGTCGTTGCCGAGCTTGCGCACGCATTGGTGATGAATGCTGTTGACCAGCCCTTCCGCCTGTTCAGGATAGAGGGCAGCGAGGCGGCTGTCCGGCGTAATACGGATGCCGTGATGGTATTTGTCGTAAAGCTCGTTGTCGCGGTGAGGTATCACGCCCTCGACCCGGGTCGGGATATCCTGCCACAATGTCCCACCCATGGCGACGTTGATCAATTGGCAGCCGCGGCAGACACCGAGCACCGGCTTGCCCTGCATCATGAACTCGCGGATCAGCTCGATTTCGTACAGGTCACGAACGCGATCGCCCGTCCAGGCAGGATCTTCCGCTTCCTCGCCGTAACTGAGAGGGCTGACGTCGGCACCGCCCTGCAGGATAAGTCCGTCGAGCGGTTCGACGAAGTCGCGCACCGAAATCATCTTGCGCGTCACCTCGGCCTGGAAGCCGATGGTCGGGATCATGTAGGCCAGCGCGCCGTGCGACATAACCCAGTGCGCCATCGACTGCTCGAGATACTGCAGGATTTTTCCCGGAAAACCGAGTTCGGCTGGCGGTTTGTGCAACAGTCTTGCTGAAAGCCCTATCCTTAACGGACGTTCCTGCACATTCACTCTCCTCGCCAGCGGAGACACTGTTGCCGGACGATTTCGGGCAGCGAATTTTCGCGCGCTTGCTCCTGCCGAATCCAGTCGGCGTCGTTTTGCTCCTGTGATACGACTTCCTTCAGCGACCGGCACGCTTCGTCGGCATGCAGTTCGGCGGCGTGCTGTTCGATTCGTTCTAGCGTGGCAAGAATCTCGTTCTTTAGCGGCCGCTGTTCGTGCGTCTGGGGATCAACGTAGACGCCTTTTAGACCGAAACGCGCCGCCTGGAAGCGATTGAAGGTATACACGAGGTAATCGTCCTCGACCGGCTTGAACGGACGCTCAACGAGGAACCAACGGCAGACGGCCTGGATGAACGCCGCCATTTCGGCGGCCCGTGTCACGGTCAGCGGGGTATCCATCACGCGCACTTCGATGGTGCCGAATTCAGGCTTGGGGCGAATATCCCAGTAGAAATCCTTCATGCTCTTGACGACGCCAGTCTTCGTCATTTTGTCGAAGAAAGCTTCGAGGCCGCCCCAGGTCTCGACAAAAGGCATGCGCCCACTCATCGGAAACGCGGCCACCGAATTGATGCGCGCCGAACTGAATCCCGTGTCGTAACCTTGCACGTACGGCGACGCCGCAGCCAGGGCGACGAAATGCGGCACAAAGCGCGACAAGCAATGCAACAAGCAAAGCGCCTCGTCAGGACCGGAACAACCAACATGGATATGTTGGCCGAACACCGTGAACTGCTTGGCGAGGTAACCGTAAATATCCGACAGGTACTGGTAGCGTGGTTCGGCCGATATGCGTTGATCGCCCCAATGCTGGAACGGGTGCGTGCCGCCACCACTGAGTGCGACATTCAGCCGGTCGGCGGCACCGACGAGCACGTCGCGCAATTCGGTTAATTGGCTCAGTGCCGCCCGAAAATCACTACAGACGCCGGTCGATAATTCGATCATGCTTGAGGTGATTTCCGGCTTGATGTCCCCGGGATATTTTTTCCCTTCCAGATCGCGCAACAAGTCCGCTGACGGGTTGGTCAGGTCGTAATCATGCGTGCTGACAATTTGCAGTTCAAGTTCGATACCCAGCGTCAGCGACCGGGAGTCCGCGAATTTTTCAAGTCCCATTTTTTTCTCCCGTCTGCGCTTCACCGATCCAGATCAGACTGCGCTGCAGGATGATCGGCCCCAACAATTCGAGGACAAAAATCATGCTCATAACGATGGTCTTGAGTTCGGCATTTATTGCCGGGAACAGCTGTCCGATGTCGTCCGTCAGCGTGAAGGCGACGCCTGACATCGGCACCAGGCACGCCCCCAAGGACAAGGACTGACGAATGGAAAGGCCGCTGGCGCCGCCCAGCAGGACAACGCCAAGTAACTTGCCGCCACAGCGCACCAGGATCAGCACAAACGCGGCCGCGCCGCCGAGCCAGAACAATTTCCAGTTGAGCGAGGAGCCGATCATGACAAAAAGCAGGATGACCATGGCGCCACCGACCGACCCGAAATGCAGCGGCCAGACGTGCGGGCGCGGGTCGGTCTGCTTGACGACGACGCCGGCGAGCAAGGGCGCAAGCAACGCCGGCAGCTTGAGCGCCTGGAGCAAGGCCAGCGTCAACATCAGCAGGCCGAACAACATCAGCGAGGACTGTTCGCGCGCCGGATCGAAATAACGCCGGAGTAGGTAAAACCCTTTTGCCAGCAGATAGGTGACCGCCAGCGAACCGAGCAGTTGGTACACCGGATGGAAGATGGCGATCCACCAGTCGTTGCCGTAGCTGCGGTGGATGTAGCCCATCACTACGCGAGCGATCAGGATCGCGAAGGCCACGTTAAAGGCCGTTATGACCAACAGGCGGTCGGTCACCTGTCCGCGCGCCTTGAGCTGCCCGATCAGGGCCATGACGGCGGCCGGCGAGGTCGCCATGCTGACCGTGGCGACGACAAGGGCGATTTCGAGCGAATAGCCCAGGTAGAGAATCACCGAAAAAACGGCAGCAAAAGCCAGCAGCGATTCCAGAAAACACGTCGCCAGCACCAGCGGATTGTGGCGAAACCAGCGGAAATTGACACGCACGCCGATCTCGAAAAGCAACAACGCCAGCACCAGATCGATCAGCAGGCGCATGCTGGCGAGTTCGCGCTCGCCAATCCAGCCGAGCAGCGATGGCCCGCAAATCAGGCCGACCAGGGTATAACCGGTCAGCCGCGGCAAGCCGAGCAAGCGGAAAAACAGTTCGCCAACGACGGTCGCCGCTAGCAACGCCAGCGCCACCATGGCCAGCGGGTCAATGGTCAACGGCCAGACGGGAAACAAATTCGAGATCACGTCACCTCCCTATGCAGAGCGCCATGCCCTATCGAAAAAAATGCCTTGTGTGCCATGGCAGGCCGGCGTCACCGTTACGAATCGTCAATCTTCAGCCAGAATAATGTACTATAGAATATGCCGCCATGAAAAACCTGACACATAGTAGATTATTTTCCATCCCCGTCCGCATCTATTACGAAGATACCGATGCCGGCGGTGTGGTTTATTACTCCAACTACCTCAAATTTCTGGAGCGCTGCCGGACCGAGTGGCTGCGCGCCATTGGGCACGATCAGGCTGATCTGATGCGCGACCCGGGCATCGCCTTCGTTGTGCGTACGGTTAACCTAGAATATCTGAAGCCGGCCCGCCTCGACGAATTGCTCACCGTCGATCTGGAAATCGAGAAAATCACCCGTTCGCAGCTTTTCTTCCGTCAATCCATCCGGCGTGCCAACCCGGATGCTGCCAGCGGCTGGGATGAGTTGATCACCGGTCAAATCCAGCTCGTCTGCGTCAACGCGGCGCAGATGAAGATCGCATCCATCCCCGCATCCATCCCCGCCTTCCTCCGCACCCAACTGGAATCGCTCCAATGAACGTCTCGCATGATCTTTCCATCCTGCACCTGATCCTGAATGCCAGCGCCGTTGTGCAAGCGGTCATGGTCTTGCTGGCCGGCGTCTCCTTCATGTCCTGGTACTACATTTTCAGCAAGTGGTTCGCCGTACGCGAGGCGCGCAGTCAGACCGAGCAATTCGAGCGCGATTTCTGGAGCGGGAGCGATCTCAACAGCCTGTCCCAGAGTGCGGTCAACAATCGGCACGGCACCGGCAGCATGGAACGCATTTTTGAGGCCGGATTCCGCGAATTCAACAAACTGCGCAGCCAGAAGAACCTGGATGCCAAGGACGTCATCGACGGTTCGCGTCGCGCCATGCGCGCCACCTACCAGCGCGAAGTCGACAACCTCGACGCGCACCTCGCTTTTCTCGCTTCGGTCGGATCGGTCAGCCCCTACGTCGGCTTGTTCGGCACGGTCTGGGGCATCATGCACTCGTTTCGGGGCCTGTCCAACGTCGGGCAGGCGACGCTTTCCGCCGTCGCGCCGGGGATTGCCGAAGCGCTCGTGGCCACGGCCATCGGCCTCTTCGCCGCCATCCCGGCGGTGGTCGCCTACAACCGCTTCTCGCACGAGATCGACCGCCTCTCGACGCGCTTCGAATCCTTCATGGAAGAATTTTCGAACATCCTGCAACGCCAGGTTCGTTAAAACGGAGGTTGCATGCGCCAACGCCGCCTGAAGAACGAAATCAACGTCGTCCCTTATATCGACGTCATGCTCGTCCTGCTCGTCATCTTCATGGTGACGGCGCCGATGATGACGACGGCCAGTATCGACGTCCCGTCGGTCGGCAAGGCTGCGCAAGCCCCCGCCGAAGCCATGCAGGTTAACATCCGCGAGGACGAGACGCTCTCCCTGACCGAACCGGGAAAGCCGGAATACACCCTGTCGCGCCGGGAACTCGCGCAGGCGATAATTGAGGCGCAAAAAAAGAATCCTGAGCAGCCTGTTCTCATTGTCGGCGACCGCAAGGTGAAATACGAAGCCGTACTCGGCGTCATGGACGAACTGCAGCGTCAGCAAGTCAAACGCATCGGACTCCTCGTGCAACCGACCGGCAAGTAATCCCGAGACCGCATTCGAGACACCGTGACCCCCGGCGCACCATTCCCCGAAACCGGAAAATCAGACACCACAGCATTGGTGCTGTCGGCGACCGTCCATCTGCTGCTGCTCGCCGCACTGTTTTTTGGGGTGCAATGGAAAAGCCAGGCGCCGTCCTCGGTTGAAGTCGAGGTCTGGCGCGCAGCGCCGATGCCCTCGCCCAAACCCGTCATCCGCCCCGAACCGCCCAAGCCGGAGCCCCGAACCGAACCGAAACCGGAGCCGAAGCCCAAAGCTGAGTCCCCTCCGCCGCCGAAACCCGACATCGCCGTCAAGGACAAAAAGAAGGAACCGCCGAAACCGGAACCGAAAAAAACCGAGCCGAAGCCGGAGGAACCGGACTGGAAGAAGGAGCTGGCCAAGGAGCAGAAATTGCTCGACCAGCAAAAAGCCGTCCAGGACCAGCGCGCGCGCGCCGCCGCCGAGGCCAACCAGCTGGCCCAACTCAAGGCCGAGCAGGCCGCCGCCGCACGGACGCGCGGCCTGGCCGACTACGCCGCCAAAGTGCGCGGAAAAATTCGCGGCAACATCATCCTGCCCCCCAATATTCAGGGCAACCCGGAAGGCATTTACGAAGTGACCCAACTCCCCTCCGGCGAGATCATCAGCGTCAAAACCCGAAAATCCAGCGGCAACCGCATGCTTGATGACGCCATCGAGCGCGCGATCAAAAAATCAAACCCCTTGCCCAAGCCCGACAACCCGGCATACTTCGAACGCATTCTGAAAATCCCTTACCGCCCTTTCGAAGAATAAATGGCCGCCCCGGCACCAAGATTACCTTTCGTTACAACCGCTTCCCGACGCCCGGGTCTATAATCGCGGGTCAAATATAAGACACGGAATTCCCGATGCAGCGACCCATTCGAACCTTGTTCCGCCATAGCTTGGCTGCCATCGCCGCTGTCGCCCTCTTCCAGGCGCCGGCCCAAGCCGAACTGACCATCGAAATCACCGGTGCCGGTGCGAACCGGATTCCGCTGGCGATCGCCGATTTCGGCGGCGACCCGGGAACCTCCCGCGCGCTGACCTCTGTCGTGCGCAGCGACCTCGAACGCAGCGGCCTGTTTAAGCTCATCGACAACAATGGCGTCGTCATGACCGAATCCGCGACCCCCACCTTTTCTGACTGGAAAAGCCGGGGGGCCGACGCACTGACGGCAGGCAGCGTGGGCGCCAGCGGCGACGGACGCGTTGAATCGCGCTTCCGCCTTTTCGACACCATCAAGGAAACTTCGCTCGGCGGTGCGGCATTCGTTACCTCTTCGCAGATGCTGCGCGCCGCTGGCCACCGGATCGCCGACGCCATTTACGAAAAGCTGATTGGCGAACCGGGCATTTTCTCGACGCGCATCGCTTATGTCGTGCGTGGCGGCCCCAAACATTACGAACTCCAGATCGCCGACGCTGACGGGCAAAACGCCAAGGCGGCTCTCCGATCAAAGGAGCCGATCATTTCGCCGTCGTGGTCGCCCGATGGCACCCGCCTCGCCTACGTTTCCTTCGAAAACAAGAAACCCGTCATTTACGTTCGTACGCTGGCCACGGGCAAACGCACCGTCGTCGCCAATTTCAAGGGGTCCAACTCCGCGCCAGCCTGGTCGCCGGACGGCCACAAACTGGCGCTCGTGCTTTCGAAAGATGGCGGTTCGCAAATCTTCATCGCCAACGCGGACGGCAGTGGCGCCCGCCGACTGAGCACGGCATCGAGCATCAATACCGAACCTTTCTTTTCACCTGACGGACAATCGATTTACTTTACTTCGGACCGCGGCGGCAGCCCACAGATCTACCGCACGGACCTTGACGGCGGCAACATCCAGCGCGTCACTTTCGAAGGCAGCTATAACGTCTCGCCGCGCATCTCTCCGGACGGCAAATCGATGGCCTTCATTTCCCGGCGCGAAAGCGGCTTCCGCTTGGCGATCATGGATCTCGCCAGCCGACAGGTTCAAATCCTGACTGACTCGCGCAAGGACGAATCGCCGACCTTCGCGCCAAATGGCCGCATGATCCTGATCGCCACCGAAATCGGGGGGCGCGGCATTCTTTCTGCGGTGTCTACGGACGGCCGCATCAAACAGCGTTTATCCATTACGGCGGGCGAAGTTCGCGAGCCGGCGTGGGGCCCTTTCGCCAGATAAACATCACCGCTTTAATCCATCTTTTGACTGACATTCCCTCGCAGGAGAACCCCGATGAACAAACTGATTATTCCCGCTCTTCTCGCCCTGCTGGTCGCTGGCTGCAGCTCGACGCCCGATGGCCCCGAACAGGCCGGCGCCCCAGTTGAATCTGGCATCGCCACCGTCAACGCCGACGGCATCAACGGCCGCCGCCTCCCCGACGAGCTGACCAACCCGCGCAGCATCCTTTCCAAGCGCAGCGTCTATTTTGACTATGACAAATTCGACATCAAGCCGGAATACCGTGACTTGGTCAGCGCCCATGCCAAGTTCCTCGTGAACAACCGCCAGTTTAAGATGCTGATCCAGGGCAATACCGACGATCGCGGCAGCCGTGAGTACAACCTCGCCCTCGGCCAGAAGCGCGCCGATGCGGTCAAGAAGATGCTCGTCCTGCTCGGTGCCCGCGAAGACCAGGTTGAGTCGGTCAGCCTCGGCGAAGAGAAGCCGAAGAACGAGGGCCAGAATGAAGCCGCATGGGCTGAAAACCGCCGCGGCGACATGCTCTATAGCGGCGAGTTCTAAGATGCAGTCCCGCCGCCGACGTTTCCTCCCGGCTCTTTCCATGCTTGCCACGCTGCTCGCCCTGATGGGCGCGCAGCAGGCGCAAGCTGGCGTGTTTGACGACGATGAAGCGCGGCGGCAGGTCAAGGATCTTTCGATCCAGACCACCGAACGGGTCGACACCCTGTCCCGGGCGCAAATCGACCTCGCCAACCAGATACAGGCGTTGCGCGAAGAAAACGCCAAGCTTCGCGGCCAGGTTGAAACACTAAACTACGAGCTGGAATCGACCAAAAAACGACAGCAGGATTTCTACATCGATCTCGACAGCCGTCTGCGCAAACTTGAGCCGTCGCCCGAAGGCGGCGACCCCAGCAAACCGTCGGAAACCTCTGCCAGCGCTCCGAAAAAGGCAACCGCCGATCCCGCCGCTGAAGCCCGCGAATACGAGAAAGCCCTCAACCTTTTCAAGGCCAACAAAATCAAGGAGGCCGCGAGCGCATTCAGCGGCTTCGTCAGCCAGCACCCCGAAAGCACGCTCGCGCCAAACGCACAATACTGGCTTGGCAACGCCTACTTTGCGTTGCATGACTGCAAAAAATCCATTGATGCGCACAAGCTTGTCGTCAACAAATGGCCACAACATTCAAAAGCCCCGGATTCGCTGATCAACATCGCCACTTGCCAACAGGAGTTGGGCGATAAAAAGGGCGTCAAGACGACCCTCGAAACTGTGGTGAGCAAATACCCGGACACGCCGGCTGCCGCGACCGCCAAGCAACGCCTGAAGAAAAAATAAGCCGTGAGTGGCAGCGAACGCTCTCCGTCCCTGAAAGTCAGCGAGGTTTTCCATTCCTTGCAGGGCGAATCGACGCGCGTCGGCCTGCCGACGGTCTTCGTACGACTCACGGGCTGCCCCCTGCGCTGCACTTGGTGCGACACCGGGCACGCTTTCTCCGGCGGCGACAGCATGTCTATCGACGACATCCTTGAGGAAGTCGCGGGATATCACTGCCGAGTTGTCTGCGTCACCGGGGGAGAACCGCTCGCGCAAAAAAATTGCCTGCCGCTCCTCAAAGCCCTTTGCGATGCGGGCTTCGACGTCTCACTCGAAACTTCGGGAGCCCTCGACATTTCCGGCGTCGATCCGCGCGTCTCGCGGATCGTCGACCTGAAGCCTCCCGGCTCCGGAGAGTCCGCCAGGAACCTCTGGGAAAACATCGACCGACTCAACCCGAAAGACGAACTGAAATTTGTACTCGCCAGCCGTGACGATTACGACTGGGCCTGCGAAGCCGTCCGCAACCACCGGCTGGAATCGATCTGCCCGGTGCTATTCTCGCCGGTTCAAGGCAAGCTCGACCCCAAAGACCTCGCCGAATGGATCGTCGCCGACCGTCTCGCCGTCCGTTTTCAACTTCAGCTACACAAACTGCTTTGGGGTAACATGCAGGGCAAATGAATCCGAAAGGAACATGCCATGACCAACGAACGCCGTCTCCACAGCCGTATCGCCTTCCACTCCCCGGCCACGCTGGTTATTGCCGAAAACCGGATTGAGGGCCTCGTACTCGATATCTCACTGCGCGGCGCACTCGTTCGCCTCCCTGCGGGGGCGACACTAGAGCCCGGTACGCTGTGCATGCTGCATGTTCAACTCAACGAGAACGGCGTCAACGACCAGATCAGCATGGAAGCACGTGTCGCTCACGTACAAGGGCGTTACATCGGACTGCTCTGCCTGTCAATCGACATTGATAGCATTACCCACCTGCGGCGCCTCGTCGAACTCAACCTCAGTGACCCAGATCTGCTCGAGCGCGAAATTTCGGCACTGATCTCCGAATGAATGTTTAAAAGCATTTAAGCTCGGCGTGCGCCGCACCCACGACAAAAATCAATCAGTAGAACCCAGACTACCAGCTTAAGCATTTGGCGCTGAACCAGCCAGCGCGTTGAACCCGAAAAAACCGCCCATGACCCCAGATTCGAATCCGCCCCGGCCGCGCGCCGTTGTATTGCTTTCCGGAGGACTTGACTCCGCTACCACGTTAGCCATTGCACTCAACAGCGGTTTCGACTGCTTCTGCCTTTCGTTGGACTACGGCCAGCGCCACCGTGCCGAACTCGAAGCCGCCACACGCGTCGCCAATGCGATGGGCGCAAGCGAACACCGGATATTGCATCTCGCGCTCGATGAATTTGGCGGATCGTCACTGACTGACAAGCGCATCGCAGTCCCCGTCGATGGCGTCCAACCCGGCATCCCTCTAACCTACGTCCCGGCACGCAACACGATCATGCTTTCCCTAGCACTGGCTTGGGCCGAAGTCCTAGCGAGCCGTGACATCTTCGTCGGCGTCAATGCCGTCGACTACTCGGGTTACCCGGACTGCCGCCCGGAATACATCGCCGCCTTCGAAAACATGGCGAATCTCGCCACCAAGGCCGGGGTCGAAAGTAACAAACTGAAAATCCACGCCCCGCTCATCGCTTTGAGCAAGGCAGAAATCATCCACGCGGGCAATGGTCTAGGCGTAGACTACTCGCTCACGGTCTCCTGCTATCAAGCGGACGCCAGCGGCCGCGCTTGCGGCGCCTGCGACTCCTGCCGCATTCGCCGCCAAGGTTTTCTCGACGCGGGCCTCGCCGACCCGACGGCTTACGTTTCGGCTGGCGCCAAGTAAAACCCGCCCAAATTTACCCCGCGGACCGAACTGGTAGCCTTAGCGTTGACAGCCCATTGAGCCATCTCTATAATGCGCCGTTCTGGTTTTCCGGGTCGGTAGCTCAGTCGGTAGAGCAGCGGACTTTTAATCCGTTGGTCGAGAGTTCGAATCTCTCCCGGCCTACCAGTGCGCTTGCAGTGCAGGCAATCCACATAGTGGGGCGTTAGCTCAGTTGGTAGAGCAGCGGACTCTTAATCCGTTTGTCGAAGGTTCGATCCCTTCACGCCCTACCAGGATATCAAAGCAAAAGGCTGACTCTTCGGAGTCAGCCTTTTCTTTTCCCCCTCCAATACGCCCCAACCCCCCATACCGTCACGCCCCCATGCTGTAGTAAAGTTCCGCTTTGACATCCGGCGCACCTCGGATTCATTGAAGGGAGAATCGCGTGATCTGGTGGCTGGCCTATATCGGCCTTGGCGTATTTACCGGTTTTTTTGCTGGCCTGCTCGGCATTGGCGGCGGACTGGTCATGGTCCCCACCTTGACCATGCTCTTTGTCGTCCAATCGAATTTCCCTAGCGACGAGGTACTACATATGGCGCTAGGAACATCCATGGCAACGATCCTGTTCACATCGCTGTCGAGTCTGCGTACACACCATCAGCATGGCGCCGTCCTCTGGAAAATCGTGCTACAAATCACGCCCGGCATTCTGCTTGGCACGGTTCTCGGCACCCTGCTCGCATCTCGGGTGCCGGCAAAACCGCTGGCGGTATTCTTCACGGTGTTTGTCTGCTTCATGGCGGCGCAGATGTTTCTCGAGGTCAAGCCCAAACCCTCACGGGAACTTCCGGGTGCCGGCGGCGTGTTCGCCGTGGGTACCGGCATCGGCAGCATTTCAGCACTGGTCGCGATCGGGGGAGGCGCTTTTACCGTACCTTTCCTGAACTGGTGCAATGTGCAGATGCAAAAAGCTATCGGCACCTCAGCGGCCGTCGGCTTCCCCATCGCCGTTGGTGGCTCGCTCGGCTACATTTACAACGGCTGGGGACACCCCAACCTACCGTCGGGCAGCCTGGGTTTCGTCTACCTGCCAGCCCTGCTTTGGATGGTTCCCCCGAGCATGCTGATGGCGCCGGTCGGCGCCCGACTGGCTCACCAAATGCCGGTCAGGACGCTAAAACGCATTTTCGCTTGCCTGCTTGTCGCTCTGGCGAGCAGAATGCTCTGGAAATTATTTGTCTGAACAGATGACGCCGCGAAGACAAACTTCGCCAAGCTTCCCATTTTTCTTGCCATTCACGGTGGTATTCAAGTACGATACCCGCCCTGAAAGTACGCATCGAAAAAGAATAGACGTGCTAGAGACGTGCTGCGGAAGTCGTGCTGTACCAGAAC
>CAZNQL010000007.1:0-96850 GCA_964575415.1 uncultured Propionivibrio sp. | reverse complement strand
TTCCGGCGACATCCTGGTCTTCCTGCCCGGCGAGCGGGAAATCCGCGAGGCGGCGGAGGCGCTGCGCAAGCACACCTTCGGCCGTGGCGGTGCAGCGACGGAAATTCTGCCGCTCTTCGCCCGTCTCTCGGCCGAGGAGCAGTCGCGCATCTTCAAGCCGCATCAGGGCCGGCGCATCGTGCTGGCGACCAACGTTGCCGAGACTTCGCTGACCGTGCCGGGTATCCGCTACGTCGTCGATACGGGGTTGGCGCGCGTCAAGCGCTACTCGTACCGCAACAAGGTCGAGCAGCTGCAGGTCGAGAAGATCGCGCAGGCCTTGGCCAACCAGCGCGCCGGGCGCTGCGGCCGCGTCTCGGCCGGCGTCTGCGTCCGCCTCTACGATGAGGACGATTACGGCAAGCGTCCGCCGTTTGCCGATCCGGAAATCCTGCGCTCGTCGCTGGCCGGCGTCATCCTGCGCATGAAAGCGCTGCGCCTCGGTGATGTCGAATCCTTCCCCTTCCTCGAAGCGCCGCCGCCGAAGGCGATCAACGACGGCTACCAACTCCTGCAGGAACTGGGCGCCGTGACGGAAGAGCGGGCGCTTACCCCGGTCGGGCAGGAACTGGCGAAACTGCCGCTCGATCCGCGCGTTGCGCGCATGATCGTCGCCGCGCGCGACGAGGGATGCCTCAAGGAAGTGCTGGTCATTGCTGCTGCGTTGACCGTACAGGACCCGCGCGAACGGCCGCAAGAAAAGCAGGGCACCGCTGACGCCGCGCACAAGAAATTCGCCGACGAGAAGTCAGAATTCCTCTCCTGGCTCAAGCGCTGGCAGTGGTACGAAAGTGAACTCGAACACAAGAAGTCGAATCGCAAACTCATCGAGGCCTGCCACGCCATTTTTCTTTCGGCATTGCGCATGCGGGAGTGGCACGACATCCACAAGCAATTGCACGCGCTGGCGACCGAGCACGGTTGGCGGGAAAACGAAGTGCCGGCGACCTACGATGCGATCCACCGTGCCCTGCTTGCCGGCCTTTTGGACAACATCGGCTGCAAGTCGGAAGATTCAGGCCACTATCTCGGCGCGCGCGGCATCAAGTTCCTGATCCATCCCGGTTCGGCCTTGAACAAGAAAGCGGGCAAGTGGATCGCCGCCGCCGAGATCACCGAGACGAGCAAGCTCTTTGCACGTTGCGTCGCCCGCATCGAGCCGGAGTGGCTGGAGAAAGTGGGCGCTCACCTGATCAAGCGCAGCTATTTCGATCCGCACTGGGAGAAGAAGGCGATGCAGACGGTCGCCTTCGAACGCTCGACGCTGTACGGCATCGTTGTCAATCCGAGAAAGCGAGTGAATTACGGGCCGATGAACGCCAAGGAGGCACGCGAACTGTTCATCCGCCAGGGGCTGGTCGGCGGCGAGATTGCCGAGGAGTTTGCGCGGCGTTGGGGGTTTTATACGCACAACCACCAGTTGATGCTCGACATCGAGACGCTCGAACATAAATCGCGCCGCCCCGACGTGCTGGTCGACGACGAACTGATCGTCGCTTTCTACGACCAGATCATTCCCGAAGGCGTCACCAACGGCGCCGATTTCGACAAGTGGCGCAAGGACGCCGAGCGAGACAATCCGAAACTGCTGTATCTGAAGCGCGAAGACCTGATGCGTCATGAGGCGGCCGGCGTGACGACCGAAGCCTTCCCGCATGAGATCAAACTCGGCGGCGTCGAGTTTGCGCTCACTTACCATTTCGAGCCGGGGTCGGCCAAGGACGGCGTGACGATGACCGTGCCGCTGGCACAACTCAACCAGATCCCGGCGGCGCGCTGCGAATGGCTGGTGCCGGGCCTGCTTAAGGAAAAGGTGATCCAGCTCGTCAAGACGCTGCCGCAGAAGATCCGCTCAAAACTGGTGCCGGTGCCCGACTTCGCCGCCGAATTCGCGGCTGCCGTAGCGCCCACGGACAAGGGGCTGGTGCCGGCCTTGATCCATTACATTTTGCAGACGCGGGGGCTCAACGCGCGCGGCTGGGAAATCACGCCGGATGCGTTTCGTCCCGACACGCTGCCGGCGCATTTTTCGTTCAACTTCCTGCTCGTCGATGAGCATGGACGGCAGCTCGGCCTGAGCCGCAACCTCACCGAACTGCGCGGCGAATGGGGAGGCAAGGCGAAACAGGAGTTTTCGGAACTGCACGAGACGCCTTCGGAATACTCGGGAATGACTGACTGGAGTTTTGGCGAGTTGCCCGAGTTGATGGAGGTTGACGTCGGTGGCGGCCAGATGGTGCTCGGTTATCCGGGGCTGGCCGACGATGGCGACAGCGTTTCATTGTGCGTGTTCGATACGCCGGAGGAAGCGCAGGAGGCGCATGCGGCGGGTCTGTTGCGCCTGTTCAAGCTGCAGTTCAAGGAGCAGCTCAAATACTTCGAAAAGAACCTGCCGAACCTGACGCAGATGGGCATGCAGTTCATGGCACTCGGTTCGCTCGACGATCTGCGCCGGCAGTTGATCGATCTGGCCTTTGCGCGCGCCTGCCTCGTCGAACCCTGGCCGACCGACGAAGCAGCCTTCAAGGCGCGCTGCACCGAGGCCAAGACGCGCCTCGGCTTGCTGGCGCAGGAAATCTGCCGCTTGGTCGGGCTGGTCCTGACCGAATGGCAGGCGGTGCAGAAAAAGCTGCCGGCGTTCAAGGCGCATGCGGCAACGGTGCAGGACATTGAGAAACAGTTAGGGCGTCTGATCGGCAAACGTTTCGTCGCCGATACACCGTTCGAACGACTGCAGCACTTTCCGCGCTACCTCAAGGCGATCGTCCTGCGCCTCGACAAGTTGAAAGCCAATCCGGCGCGTGACGCGCAGCTGATGGCCGAATACGCGCCGTTGTGGACGAACTACGAACGCCGTGCGATCCTGCTCGCCAAGCAGGGGGTGGCCGATCCGCAGGTCGAGCAGTTCCGCTGGCTGCTCGAGGAGTTGCGCGTGCAACTGTTCGCGCAGGAATTGCGCACGCCGGCGCCGGTTTCCGCGAAGCGCTTGCAGAAAATGTGGGAAGGAATATCACGATGAACAGCATATTGATTGCCTTGCGGCGCAGTCTGGCCTCATTGGGGCGCGGCAAGGTCTGGCTGTACATGCTTGGCCCGGCGCTGTGCGCGTTGCTGATCATGATCGGTTTGTCGATCTTCCTGCTCGATAGCTTGGTCAATGCCTTCGTCGAGCAGCCGCCGATGAGCTAGATCGCGGCCTGGGGGGCGTTCTGGCTGGCGCACGCCTTGGCGGCGCTCGGTGGCTGGCTGGTGATCTTGTCGTCGAGCTATCTGGTGGCCATGCTGCTGACGGCCGTCGTCGTCATGCCGCTCCTGCTCAACGATCTCGCCGGGCGCGATTATCGCGATCTGGCCCGAATGGGCGCAGACAATTTCGTCGTCTCGACCTGAAACAGCGTCTGGGCGGCGGTGCTGTTCATCATCGGCTGGGTCGTGACCTTGCCCTTGTGGCTGATTCCCGGCTTGGGGTTGATCCTGCCGTTCTTCTGGATGGGCTGGCTCAATCGCCGTACCTTTGCTTTCGATGCGTTGGCCATCCACGCGACCGAGGAAGAATGGCGCGAGTTGCAGCGCCGGCATGCGCTGCCCCTGCTCGGACTCGGCCTGCTCATGGCCGTGCTCGCGCATGTCCCGTATATGGGCTTGCTGGCGCCGTCGCTGGCGGCATTGGCCTACGTTCGCTATTGTCTGGAAGCCTTGCGTCAGTTACGGCAGGGCGCTGTGGTCACGGCTTCCCACACGCTGAAGGAGAAGAAATGAATTTCGGTGCGATCATCATCGGTGACGAAATCCTGTCAGGAAAGCGCACTGACCAGCATTTCGCGAAAATCGCTGGTCTGCTTGGCGAGCGCGGCCTGCGGTTGTCGTGGGTCGAATATCTGAACGACGAGCGGCCGCGCATCGCGGCGACGCTGAAACGTTCTTTCGCCGCCGGCGATGTCGTGTTCAGCTTCGGCGGCATCGGCAATACGCCCGACGACCATACCCGGCAGGCCGCCGCCGAGGCGCTCGGCGTCGATCTCGTCCTGTATCCCGATGCGGAGGGTGAAATCCGGGCGCGCTTCGGCGATGAAACCAACGAGCGGCGCCTCTCTCTCGGGGTGTTTCCGCGCGGCGTTGAGACGGTGCCGAACCCGTTCAACCGCATTCCGGGGTTTCGTGTGCGCGATCATCACTTCCTGCCTGGTTTTCCGCAGATGGCACATCCGATGGCGGAATGGGCGCTCGATACTTTTTACTCGCATTTGTTCGTCCACAAGCCGATGGTCGACAAGGCGTTTCTGCTGACCGGGCCGAACGCTTACGAGAGCTATCTTCTGGATTTGATGGAGCGCATCGTTGCCGACTACCCGGATCTCCGATTGTTCAGCCTGCCGTCGATTGGCGAGGACGGTCGGCGGCGCCATCTCGAACTCGGTGTCGAGGGCGAGGAAAGCCTCGTCGACCGGGCGCTCGAAGAAATCCGGCAGGAAGTCGAGCGCCGCGGCGTCGACTGGACTTGGCGGGAGTCGTTGAACCTGGGCTGAATCAGCGGGTGGCCGGCTTGCCGCTTTCGGCTTGTGGCGTCTTGTTTTTCGGCTGGATGATGGCGCGGACACGCGCCTCGGCGGCGCCTTTGGCGCGCTTCGTTTCGCCCTGGGTGTTCGTGACCAGATAGTTTTCCGTCAGCGCATCATAGGCAATGTAAGGACCGCGCACTTCGTCCTTGCCGCTTTGCACCCAGGCGCGGACGAAGAACTCGGTCTTGTCGTCGCGGGCGTTGTGCACGATCCGTTCGGCTTCGCCCTCGATGTAGTCCTCGCTGGCCTCACGCTTCTGCCGGAAACGGGCGAGTCCGTTCACGCCACCGTAGGCGACGCCTTTCTGGAAGCCATCGGCGTCCTGCGTGACGACGAATTTCGCGGTACGAATCTGTAGCGTGCCCTGGTTAAGGACGACGTTGCCTTCGAAGACCTGCACCTTGTTGATGTCGTCCATGCTGATGCGGTCGGCTTCGAGATGGATCGGCTTTTCCCGGTCGGCCTTCTCGGCGTGAGCGGGGAGAGCAATGTCCAGGAGCAGTGCGGCAATTGGAAGGAAATTTTTGGGCGTCATGGATTCTGCTTTTTGCGGTGTCTGCTTTCCAGAATTGCGGAAGCCTTCGATTCGAGAAGAGAGGTCTGGGCGCGATTATCGATCTGCATGCCGACAGCTTTCAGCAAAGAGTTGCCTTTGGTGATCTGCACCGGGCTTTTCGTAAAGGCTTTCTCTTCTTCGGTCAGAATCGTCAATTGAGAGGTTGTTGCCGTCATTGCGGCTTCCTTGGCCGTCGCGTCACGATGAATGCGCACGTTATCGTACAGGTCGACCTGATCGTTGTCATTGCTCAACACACCGCGGTCGGCTTTCATGGACAAGGTCGGTTTGTTGCGCTGCAGATAGGAGATGTCCGGTCTGCTCAAGTCGGTCGTGTCGTTGTCCGGATAATGGCGGATTTCAGTGGCTTTCAAGGTGTATTTGAGGTTGCCCTTATCGTCGATCTTGCGCAGGGTGGCGCCTTCGACGATGTAATCCGGGTCGTGGCGATGCTTGCCGTCGTGGCGATGTTCCTGGAGTTCCGTGGCGTAGCGCAACCATAAGGTCAGAACGGCGAGGACCGAGAGGATGCTCAAGGGAAACAGCGCGCTGCCCCAGTGTTTCATTCTTTGCTTCCTGTCGAGCCGGGGGCGGGCGAAATCCCATAAATCGGCGGGGCGAAAAAATAGGTTCGCATCAGATGGCTTTCGCCCGGAAGAGATCGTGCATGTTGAGCGCGCCGATCAGGCGGTCGTTGTCGTCTACGACCGGGATCTGGTTGATCTTGAAATGCTCCATCATTTCGACGGCTTCTTCAGCCAGCTTGTCCGCACCGATGCGGCGCGGATCGCGAGTCATGACGTCGCTGATGGCAAGGGACTGCAAATCGAGCTGCTTGTCGATCGTTCGGCGGAGGTCGCCGTCGGTGAACAGGCCGAGAATTTCGTTCTCTGGGCTGCAGACCATTGCCATGCCGATGCCGCCGCGTGAAATTTCACGAATGGCGTCGACGATGCTGGCGTCAGGGCGGACGCGCGGAAGATCTGGGCCTGACCGCATGACTTCGCGCACGCGAACAAGTAACTTGCGACCCAAAGCTCCGCCCGGATGCGAGCGGGCGAAATCTTCGGCACCAAATCCGCGCGCGTCGAGCAGGGCGACCGCCAGCGCGTCGCCGAGTGCCAGCGCGGCGGTCGTGCTGGCGGTCGGGGCAAGGTTGAGCGGACAAGCCTCTTGTGCCACGGCGGCATCGAGATGAACGTCCGCGTCGCGGGCCAGCGAAGAGTTGCTGTTGCCGGTCATGGCAATCAGGCGGGCGCCCTGGCGCTTGACGAAGGGTAGGATATTCACCAATTCGGCACTTTCGCCGGAGTTGGAAATAGCAATGACGACGTCGTCGCGGGTGATCATGCCGAGATCGCCGTGGCTGGCCTCGGCGGGATGCACAAAGAACGCCGGTGTTCCCGTGCTGGCCAATGTCGCGGCGATCTTGCGGCCGATATGCCCGGATTTGCCCATGCCGCTGACGATGACGCGGCCATGGCAATTCAGTATCAGGGTGATGGCTTCAAGGAAGGAACCGTCAATGCGTTCGGCCAAAGCGAGAACGGCGTCGGCTTCGATACGCAACACCTGACGTGCGAGATCGAGTGCCTGGGATGAGGGTTGAATTTGGTTCATGGGAGTGGAGCGGTTATGATTGCAACAAGTATAGCAGAACCCCCGTTCGCCCCTTGTTTCATGGTGTTCGTAAGGCATGCCCAAGGACTTGGGCGTGCGGTGTTTCAGGCCGATGGGGGACGAAAGATTTTTCAGGAAAACGCCTTGCCCGGTTGTTGCTGAGACTATGGAAACCTTGCCGATCATTCTGATGTTGCTGGGCGCCTCGGTCGTCTCGGTCATCCTTTTTCGACGGATCAACCTGCCGCCTATTCTGGGTTACCTGTTGGTCGGGATTGTTATTGGTCCGCACGCGTTGAATCTGGTGGCCGGTTTCGAAGGCGTCAACGAACTGGCGGAGTTCGGTGTCGTTTTCCTGATGTTCTCGATCGGTCTTGAATTTTCTCTGCCCAAACTCTATGCGATGAAGCGCATCGTTTTCGGGTTGGGCTTCCTGCAAGTGCTTATCACCTTGGTCGTCGTGACCGGAATTACTGTCACCGCCGGTTTGTCCTGGCAGGCCGGCGTGGCGTTCGGTGGCGCGCTGGCCATGTCGTCGACGGCTATTCTTACCAAACTGCTCAGCGACCGCATCGAACTCGACGCGCCGCATGGGCGGGAAGTGATCGGCGTCCTGTTGTTCCAGGATCTGGCCGTGGTACCGCTACTGGTCATGATTCCTGCTTTCTCCAGAAGCCCGGAGCAAATGGCGCTAATGCTCGGATTGGCGTTGTTCAAGGCCGTCGTCTTGCTTTCAATCGTGGTTTTGCTCGGCCAGAAATGGATGAACAAGTGGTTTTTTATCGTGGCGCGAGGGAAATCGGCAGAGTTGTTCATGCTCAACGTGTTGTTGATCACCCTCGGCTTGGCCTGGCTGACCAGCGCGGCCGGACTTTCTTTGGCGCTGGGGGCGTTTGTTGCCGGCATGTTGATTTCGGAAACCGAGTACCGGCATCAAGTGGAAGAAGATATCAAACCCTTTCGAGACGTTCTGTTGGGCTTGTTCTTTGTCACCGAGGGCATGATGCTCGATGTGCATCTCGTTTTTTCCAATTTGCTGTTGGTGATCGCGGTTGTCCTCGCCTTGTTGGGGGTGAAATTTTTCCTGGTCTTTGGGTTGTCTCGGCTATTCGGGGCGATGAACGGCGCCGCCATGCGTAGCGGTTTGTGGCTTTGCGCCGGGGGGGAGTTCGGCCTGGTGTTGCTGGTTCATATCCGGCAATATGAGGTTGCGCCTTCCCTTGCCGTTCAGGTCGTTCTCGCGGCACTGGTGATTTCGCTGATGGCGGCGCCATTCATCGTGCATTACAGCGACCGGCTGGTGTTGCGCTTCGCTGCCAGCGAGTGGTTGATGCGTTCTTTGCAGCTGACGACGCTTGCCGCACACGCGATGAACACCGAAAAACACGTGGTGATTTGCGGTTTTGGCCGGTGCGGTCAGTATCTGGGGCGTTTTCTGGCGCAGGAGGGGATTTCCTACGTGGCGCTTGATCTTGATCCTGATCGGGTGCGTGAGGCGGGGGTGGCCGGCGAGAACGTGGTTTACGGTAACGCCAGTCGCCGCGAAACCTTGATTGCGGCGGGGATCGGGCGGGCCAGCGTGCTGGTGCTTTCTTTCTTGGATACACGCGCCGCAGAGCAGATTTTGCGTCACGCCCGTGAACTGGCGCCGGGGCTGCCCGTCGTCGTGCGCACTTTCGATGAGAAGGATTTCGATCTCCTACAGCGTGCCGGGGCGGCCGAGGTGGTGCCGGAGACGCTGGAAGCGGCGATGATGCTGGCTTCGCACGCGATGATTCATGCCGGGGTGCCGATCAATCGCGTGCTCAGCCGGGTTCGGCAGACGCGTGCGGCACGCTATCGCACGCTGCGCGGATTCTTTCGCGGCGAAAGCGACAGCCAGGAAAAGACGATGGACAGCGAGGAGCCGCGCCTGCATTCGGTGTCGCTGGTCGAAGGTGCCTATGCCATCGGCAGTACGCTCGGTGAACTCGGGCTGGGCGAGGCCGGCGGCGTTGGCGTCGAGGTGACGGCCATTCGGCGGCGCAATATCCGAGGGCTTGAGCCTTCAGAAAATACGCGCCTGCAGTCTGGCGATGTGGTCGTCCTGCTGGGATTGCCGGGGCCGCTGGCGGCCGCGGAGGAAAAGCTGCTCAAGGGGTGAACGGAAAAGCCCGCCGAAGCGGGCTTCTGAAAACCAAGGTCAGAACAATCAGAAGGCCAGGCAAACCGTATAGGTTTTGCCATCAGCGTAGCTCGTGGCGCCGCCATTCGCGGCGTTTGTTGTCGAGCCTTCCTGGGCGCGGAGCGTTCCCTTGTCGGGGGAACCATCGTCCATTGTGGTGTCGAGCTGCTGGGCAAGTTTGCTGTTAATGCCAGTCGAACAGATGTAATACGTTCCGTTCAGGTCCTTTATCGGGGTGCTCATCTGGATGCCGATTTGTCCGCCTTCGGCGTTAGTCGGCAGGCTTGCCTTGGCTGAATCCGTGAAGTCGGTCGAGCCGGATGCCAAGCCGGCCAGCCGGACGTGCTGCCAGAAAAGCACGTTTTCATCAGCGACCGCTGTCGAATTCCATGAGCCTTCAATGATGCCATTGCCAAGGATGTGACCCGTTGGCCCGGTTGCATTGGTGCCGGAGCTACCGAATCGTGTGCTGGCAGCATTGTCGTCACCGGGAAGCCTTTTGAATTTGTCCTGATACCCATAGATGAATAATGGAATCGTCCTGAAATCGTTGGTGATATTCTTCACCTTTGCGCTGTTGATGAGCTCCTGTCCTTTCAAGACGCCGCCGAGGAGAAGGCCGATGATGACGAGTACAATGGCGATCTCGACCAGCGTAAAACCCGATTGTGCTTTTTTCATTGTTTTCCCCTAGTATGACTTTGCCCATGGTGAGTTAAGCACGATTTGTGCCGTGGTATCTAGTCTATTTTCATGCCAATTTGATAGCCGTGCGTCGAGAATTTGACACTTTTGTCATGAATTGGACAAGGGGCTTGGTGTTTGGCCGGTCGAGATCAATTTTCGGGGCTGGGCAATGAATGCGATTTCAAGAATCGGCGCGTTTCTGAAAGCGCGGCAGCGGTGGGTTTTGGTGGCGCTGCTGACCGTCCTGCATTTGACGTTGCTTGCCGGCGCGGGGACAACCATCGGCCTGATGCTCTGGCTTGTCGATGTTGGCCTGTTCGTGCTCTGGCAACCTTTTTTGCAAACCGAGCGCCGGCTTGACTTCAGCTCGTTGGCTTTGATCATTCTATTTCTGGCTGGTGGCGCTTGGCTGTTCGGCTGGTGGTTGTTGATTCTCTGGGTGGTCATGCTGGCCTCGCTGTTGGCGGGGCGGGTCATGATGCTCGGCCATCGACCCACGCGTCTTTTTTATCTGCTGGCATTTGCTTATTTACTCAGCACTCTCCTTGTCTGGCTGGTCCCGCATGTTGTTCCCGAGGCGGGATTGGTCGGGCCGACATTTGACGTGCCCTTCGGCAGGTTCGCTCCAATCGTTTTTCTGGTGATGCTGGTGTTGCCGCGGTCACCCGATATTCACCAGCTATCCCGGGGGACGGTCGATTTTTTTTACAGCTTGTTCATCTTCTTGATGATCTCGGTACTGGTGCTTGGGAGCCTGGCCTTCATGCTGCTGAAGCAATCCACCTATATAGAAGCGGTGTTTCGGACGCTGATTTCGATGGCGGTCATGCTCTTGTTGATGGCTTGGGCATGGAACCCCCGGCCGGGTTTCAGCGGGATCGGCGTTTTTCTTTCGCGCTATCTGCTTTCGATGGCGTTGCCGTTCGAGGGCTGGATGCAGCGGATGATGGGCTGCGCGGAACGGGAAAAAAATCCGGAGTTGTTCTTGGCGTCGGCGCTTCACGGCTTGTTGGAATTACCTTGGGTGTGCGGTGTGCGGTGGGCGATGGGCTTTGGCGGGAGAGCGGCATGTTGGCGAATTCGGACAGCCCTCGACCTTCCGCGAGGTTTTTTCCTGCAAGTCGCTAGACATCACCCTTTATACGCGGCAGAAGCTCAGCCCTGCGCTGATCTGGCATTTTTACATGCTGCTGCGGTTGACCGGCGAATATTACGCGGCCAAACAGCGGGAGCGCGAATTGCAACAGATGAGTTACGTGCAGGCCGTGCATGAAACAGGCGCTCGTTTGACTCATGACGTGAAGAATCTCCTGCAGTCGCTAAACAATATTTGTTTCATCGCCGAGGGAGAGGATCCGTCGCGTACGAGCCTGTTGCTACAGCGACAATTGCCGCAGATCACGAAACGGTTGCAGCAGACACTGGAAAAACTGCAAGCGCCTTTTTCGCAGCAAGGCGAAGGTGGGAATGACGTGCTTGCAGCAACGTGGTGGTCAGCGCTGCCGCAGCGCTATGCCAGCGACGGAATCGATTTTTATCCGGCCGCCTTCGAGCCTGGAGTCAATGTGTCGGCGTTTCTTTTCGACAGCGTTGTTGACAACCTCGTGCAGAACGCAATGCTCAAGCGGCAGAGCGAGAACGGGCTCCGGATCAGCGTGTCGCTTTCCCCGGATGGCCGCGTTTTACGGGTTTGCGACAGTGGCAGTGCGGTGCGCAAGGAGATTGTCGCAGACTTGTTCGATGCGCCGGTTGCGTCGGAAAATGGACTCGGCATCGGCCTTTACCATGCCGCCCGGCAGGCCGAGGGTTTTGGCTACACGCTCCGGCTGGCGAGCAACGAGGACGGGAAGGTTTGTTTCGAGTTGGCAAAGAATCAGCCTGAAAAGCCCAGTTGAAACCGCTTGGAACGCAGAGATCGCAGAGACGCTGAGCGAATTCGATGACTCTCCTGTTGATTCGTCAAGGTGATGTTTGAATTCGTTACACCGGCGGGGTCCAGTCGGCGATTGCTCTCCGACGTTGGATTCCGGCCTGCGCCGGTATGGCGAGGTTATTATTTAATCTTGCCGAAGTAAAAAAGGTGATTCGCTTTTCCTTTCTCCGCGTTCTCTGCGCCTCTGAGTCCTCTGCGTCGAGAGCGGTTATCTGTTTTTTCTGTGTCGCTGTGGCGATGCATTCAGGATCAGGTTGCTGAAGCTTTCCGGCCGATGACGCGATAGACGACGGTGTCGCCCTTCCCCTTGAGGTAGATCGTCTGCGGGGCTTGGAAATCGAATTCTCGCTTTAGTCGCTGGTAAGTGTTCTCGTCGACTTGCACTGCCCCCGGAACACCTTCGCTGGTGATGCGGCTGGCGAGGTTGACGGTATCGCCCCACAAGTCGTAGATGAATTTCTTCTTGCCGACGACACCGGCGACGATCGGCCCCGTGCCGATGCCGATGCGTACTTGCAGCCGCATCGGGTTGACCTCGAAATCGCGCTCCAGCAGATCGCACATCTCGAGCGCCATGTTGAGCAGGGCGCCGGAATAATCCCGGCATTGATCGTTAAGGCCGCCGGCGACCATGTAGGCGTCACCGATGGTCTTGATCTTCTCTAGTCCGTGTCGGTCTGCGAGTTCGTCGAACGAGGAGAAAATCCGGTTGAGCATCGAAAAGACCTGTTGCGGCGTCAGGCCCTCGGCGACTTTTGTGAAATTGACGATGTCGGCGAACATGACCGAAACGTCGGCAAAGCCGTCGGCGATGGTCTGGTTGCTGTTTTTGAGACGCTCTGCGATCGGGCCGGGCAGGATGTTGAGCAACAGGCGTTCGGAGCGCTCCTGTTCGGTCTGGAGCAACCGGTGCGCCTCTTCGAGCCGCGCCTGGGCCTTGCGTTTTTCGATGGCCGAATAGCGGAGCAGGAGAAAAACGATCGTCGATACCGCGGCAAAGTTGAGTACGAAGAAGATGACCGAGGTTTGTATCGGCACCTTGATCTGCGAGGCGGGCAGGGCATCGGCGAGGTAGTAGTCGAAACCGCCGGAGAGCACGGTCAGGAATACGTAAGCGAAGAACCAGGCGAGCGCTTCGCGCGGGCCGATGAAGAGAACGGCGCCGATCGGCGCCAGTAGAGCCCAGAGACTGACGCCGCTGGAGGTTATGAAGTTGCCCATGCTCCATTGCGCGATGAAGGGCATGAACAGGAACAGCGCCAGCTGGATTTGCCGGAAGGCATTGAAATTGAGGGTTTTTAGGTAAACGAAAAAGTTGCCAACGAGCAGGATCTGGAACAGAAACGGGATTGTCGAAGAAAATTGCGGGCCAAGCTGCCAGTAGATGAATAACCAGAGCATCGAGGCAAAGCTGATGAGGCCGGTCGCGAAAATCAGCAGGGATTTTTGCAACCGAAGGTCTTCGGAGTCGCTCGGTAGAATTCCGGCGGTGCGGAAACTCTCGCGCAGTCCTCGGCTCGTGGCCATAAGGTGTCTGACGTTGTCATCGTTCTCGCAACGATTTGACTCCAAACGCCGGAGCTGGTCAAGCCGCAAACAGGGGCAACGGATCAGGGCAGGCGGCCAGCGGAGACCATGCGGGAGAGCAGGATCGGGCGGCCGATCCAGATGAGGTGGTCGTCGAATCCGAGCGAGGGGTCGCCTCCTTGGAAGGTGGTGTCCGCAGAGGCATTCTGACCGTCGGCAACCAAGTTGAGGCCGGTGGAATAAACGATGGCGATGGGGCTGTTCGGCTGGGGCTGGGTCAGCGAGTTTCCTGTGGCGTCTAAAACATTGAGTTGGGATGCAGCGGTTGGTGTCGTATTGAGTGTGAAAGACGCTGAGAAGAAGGCATCAGCACAGTAACGCCAGTAGCCGGTGAAAGGCTGTCCAACGGCCGTTCGCTTCGATCCCCAGGCGTCGACCTCGGAGACACCGAGGGATTTCCAGGGGAGAAAGCCCTCGGCGCCACAGGCCGTTGCATCTTCGATCCCGTAGTTCGCGCTGGCCGGATTGGTTTCCGTCGCCGGACAGGGCAGACGGCCGTTGATGACCGCGAAGCCGAGCAGGGCTTCCCGGATTTCGGCGAGTTGTCTTTGCGTTTCCTTGAGGTTCTGGATGTCGCGTTGCGCGGAGAGCGGAACCAGCATGCCGCCGATCAACAGGGCGACGATGACCAAGACGATGGTGAGTTCGGTGAGAGTAAACCCTTTTGATTTTTTTGGGCAGATTTTATTCATTGCCTTGTTCTGACTATGGACAGGGAGATAGCGGACAGGGCACCACGGGCATCACAGTGGCGCCAATCGAAATCGAGACAGAATCGACACTTGTCCGTTGGTAGTTGACCAAATCAAACCAGTTGTTGAGGGTCATCCAGTTTTTCGTCGCTGCGTCGAAAGACAGTTCATTAAAAGGCAGGCGACCAGATGTTGATCCAGGGTCTGCAATTCCATCGCCACTGCTGTCGGCCCAAGGAAATATACCGTTTGCCTGAAAAAACTGCCGAAGTCCGGATGCCGGAAGGTTTGGCGAGTTGTCGTCAGGGCCGCGAATTTCTCCGAGGATTCGCATGCAAACTGTCCGAAAAAGCTCCTCGCGGGAAATTGCGAGCGTGGTGTCGTTGAAGGAGGAAGAGTGGGGAAGGGCGACGTAATTGTAGTCACCATCGCTGTTGTTACCGTCAAGGTAGTCGTAAGCGTTGTTGCTTGGACGGCTGTTTTGATTTGTCAAAGGGCGTCCCGGCGAGAATACGATGGCAGCGATATTCAGGGTGGCGTTAAGTGTCAGCTCTAGAGGCTTGTTGGTGTTGATAGGATGGGATGCGCCTGTGTCGGTTAGGCCGGGCGATAAGGCATACCAAAGAGTATGGCCGCTTCCGTCGAGCAACTCGGGAAGGCGAAGGGTCTTCCACGGTAGGCGGCCTACATAAACGGGGCATAAATTACCGACCAGCATTTCCGCAACACCATCATTGTCCATGTCGGGGCAAGGCAAACTTCCAGGACGATTGCTGTCGGACGACGCTCGACCGATCAGGGCGTCTTTTGCTAGGGCGAGTGCGGCTGCGGTAATTCTGTCCGAATCGTTGTGCGGTGATGAGGTGTTGCTGCTCGAAATGAGCAAGGAAGCGGACGCAAGAACGAGCAGCAGCATAAATATCAGCAGTGCAGCTCCTTTGCTGGAATGGGTCGCACGATAAAAGGGGCGATCAGGAACCGGCATGAGCTCAAGGGGTCTTTTTTATAATTATTTGCCCGTCTCCCAGCAAATTTGTTGTTTCGCCGGTGTTGCGGTTGATGCTGTCACCGCCCCGGGCTTTTTCTGTGGAAATGTTTGGGGATCCGATGGCGATCTTGCCCGGATGACTTTTCCGGGGAACGACGGCGATGCCGCTCGGCGTTTCGTTGTCATTCTGCGGTGTGCCGTTGATCCACACCGTGCGCTTGCCGCTGCTGCGGGTGACGACGCCGTCGATGGTCAGCGTTGTCGTTTCCGGAAAATCCGGCTGGTTCTGGAGATTTATCTGCCGCTGCTCCGGGGTGAAAAAAAGTCGCCCAAGATCGTCCTCGGCCGTGCCGGGACGCGAAGCCAGAAGCGTCGGGACTGCGAGCAGGCTGGCGAGTGCAGTCGGCCAACTTAGTCGTGGGGATTTGAAAATTGCCTTCATCGGGGCCTGGCTGGTCATTTGCTTTCCGAGGCCTCGTGAATGGTGATCCAATCAATATTGCACTCGGCATGCAAAGGGGCTGTTACGCTTTCCCCGCGTTGTCACGCATTTGTCGCGATACGTCGCAGTTTCTGATCCGGATCAGTGCCGGAGCGTTTCGACGCAGGTCACCGATGAATCGCGTCAGGTCTTCCTCGTGCAGCAACTTGAGCTGAACTTTCATGGTGCTGGCGAAGAATGCCAGTCCGTACCCAGTGTCTGCGTCGAGACGGCGTTGCGGCGCAATCTCATATTGCAGGTCGATCAGCTGGCGCGTTTCGTGAACCGATTTGAGCAATTTGACCCATTCGAGGCGGTGTTCGTTGCCGATGATCCCTTGGGCTTGCAGCGTCTTGAAGATCGAGGTTTTCAGCTTGATTTCGTTTTCCTCGCTGCGCACGCGCTTTAGTTTGCTGTCGAACTCGTTTCTTTCGGCTAGCGCAGCGGATTTTTCGATGGTCGCGCCTTGATAGAAGCGGATTCCCGCATAGACGGCGGCAGCGCCGACGGCAATCATCAGGAGCGCGATCAGTAAGCTGAGCTGGAGTCTGGGGAAATCGGTCGAGCGTAATTTCATGATTCGGCCTTTCGTAGAATACGCAGGCTGAACGAGCGCGGCTGATTGGTCTTGAGCAGGATGTCACCGCCCTTCAGTGATTTTCCGGATTCAATGTCGAAGGGGCGCTTGAGAATTTCGACCCGCAGTTTCGGATTGGCCTCCAAGGCGTCGACCAGTCGCTTGAAGGCGTCGAGAACCTGCCGCGGATTGCTTTTTCCGTCGAGCCGCAGGATCCCGCGCACGACGGCAGAGTCTTTGTCGCTAGCACGTGGGGTTGCTTGGGGGCGCCCTGCGAGGGGGGGCGGTCCCGTTTCAAGATTTTCATGTTGCCAGTGGATCGATTCCAATTCAATAGCCGGGACGGTCTGCAAGCCTTTACTGATTTCAATGTAGAGTTCGCTCGGGATTGGGTTCGACCGCGACAGTTCGACGTAGCGATCGATGATCCGGCGCAGGGTCGGATAGTCCGTGGGAATCGACGGGAAGGCTTTGGCGATTTCGTCGTAGCGCTGCCCGGAAAGATTGGCTTCGGTGCGCAGGGCGGCGGACTCTTGGCGGGTCGTGTAGGTGTCGAACAGGAGTTTGCCAGAGAAAAGCAGGCAGCCCGAAAGGACGGCTGCACCGAAGCCCAGCACGCCGGAGCGGACAAGGCCAAGATGGTATCCGTGCCGCAGATCGTCGTTTGCGAATTGGATGCGCGGTGGGGCGGTCGCCAGCAGGTTCAGGAACAGGCTTTCGCAATGACTGTCGGCCGGTGGGGCGGCGAGCCGGGTTTTTTTCGCGCACTCATCAATGTCGAGCAGATTGTAGTGGAGTGTCGGTGTGTCGGTGCAGCTAGACAGGATGGCCTTGTGCGCGCCGGGGTGGGCGAGGATGTGGGCGTTCAAAACCTGGTTACGACCAATCAGACGCTGGCTGGTGAGGTATTGCTGAAGCTTGCGAGACTCGGAAGAGAAGGCTTGAGCGATGCCGACGATGCTGCTGTTGTGCAGCGGGGTCAGTCGGCTGAAATGCAGTTCACCCTTGCAGAAATATCCCTGCCGGATACTCTGGTCCTGAACGCTGAGCAACAGGCTGTGTTCGTCAGCGAGGCCGATTTTCTCGAGCAAGGTCGGCGTCATCAGCGGTAGCGAATAGATGCCCGATAACGCCACTCCCGATTCGCTAAAGACATTCAGCCAAGGGGCGAAAAATTCGTTGTTGGTCAGCGCGGCAAGCAGGAGGCGTTCGTCTTTGCGCTTGTCTTTCGTGTAGCCCAGCGATTGCGATGCGGTGAGTGAAGCGTTGAAGAATTGCTGTTCCAGTTTTCTCGCAATAACGGCCTGGCGATCTCTGCCTTGCAAGAAGGGAATGGTCTCGACATGGAACCCCTCTTCAGCGACGTTGGCGAGAATCGAGAAGACGCTATCAAGATGTTCTGCCAGATAGCCCGAGAACTGATCGTGGCCGATCTCGGTCGCCGGAAACTGCCCTTCGGGGACGAGTTCGCCTGCCCGCCAGAGGTGTGCGGTCATCTGGTGGGCGCTGAGATAGAGCAGACGACGGGGTCTCATGGGAGTCAGGTCTTTATCTTGCTGATGACATCATAAACCGGACCGAGCACGGAGAGCATGATCCAGCCCAGAATGCAACCGAGTAAAACGGTCAGCATGGGTTCGATCAGCTGTTGAGTTTTCTCCACCGATTCTTTGACGTCACGATTGTAGAAATAGCTGACGTTCTTCAGCGCGACGTCGAGTTCGCCGGTGTTTTCGCCGACGCGCAGCATGCGGATGACTAGCGGCGGGAACAGGCCAACCCCGTGAAAAGCTGCGGTGACGTTTTGCCCTTCGCCGATCAGTTCTTCGACACGCTTGAGGCCGCCCTTGATGACCCGGTTGCCGACGACGTCCTGCGTAGTTCGGATCGATTCGATGATCGGGATGCCCGATGAGTAGAGGAGGGCGAAGGTGTTGGCGAAGCGGGAAAGAATGATCTTGCGCAGGATGTCGCCGATCAAGGGGAGTCTCAGTTTGAGCGCGTCAAACCGCACACGCGCGAGCGGATTGGTGTGAAGAACGGTTTTCAGGCCCGCAAATAAAAGCAGGGGCAGGAGCAGGGCAACGTACCAGTAGGTTACCAGCAGGTCGGAAACGAAAAACAAGGCCTGGGTCTGCATCGGCAAGGCTTGGCCCATGTTTTTCACGAACAGTTTCAGTTGCGGAACCATGTAAATCATCAGGAAGAACGCGGCAGCGATGACGACGGTTCCGACAAAGGCCGGGTACATGATGATTTTTTTCGTTTGCGAGGCCAACTCGTCTTCCCATTTCAGCGACTCGGTGAGGTTCTGCAAGATTTCGGGAAGTCGGCCCGAGGTTTCTCCGGCGCGGATCAAGCTGACGAATACCTTGTTGAAAACCTTGGGGTGGCTTTCCATGGCTTGCGAGAGCTTTTGGCCTCCTTCGATCGATTCAATCAGGCTGGCGATGACTTCCCGGAAGCGCGGATGCTCGATGCTGTCGCGCAAGTCGGAGAGGCCGTCCAGGATCGGAACGCCGGCACGGGTGAGGATTTCGAGGTGGAAACAGAAGTGAATGATTTCCTGGCGGGGGATCGATCCGCCACCAAACAAGGACTGGTTGCTGACCGGTTCGCCCGTAACCAGATCGAGTTCCATGCGCCGCAGCCGCATTTCGAGATCGACGAGGTTGAGCGCGTCGATGCGGCCGTTAACTGCGCGCCCGTTGGGATCGATGGCCTTGTAATTGTAGAGTGGCATGTGCGGTCCCTCACATGCGGTCGGTCAGGTCGACCACGCGCCCGAGTTCCTCGATCGATGTGGAGCCGTCCAGGACGCGTCGCATGCCGTCGTCGGCCAGGCAAACGAACCCTTTGCGGTCTGCCAGCTGGCGGATTTCACGGGCCGTGCAACGACGCGCAATGAGTTCGTCCATGTCGGCGTCGATGCGTAAAATTTCCATGATTGCCAGGCGTCCCTTGTAACCCTGAAAGTCGCAGCGTTCGCAGCCGCAAGCACGGAACAGGATCGGCCGCGGCAAGTCGGCGCGCTTCGCCAAGCAAGTGGACTTCGTGGGCCTCGGCCTGATAGGGCGACTTGCAGTGCGGACAAAGGCGGCGCACCAGACGCTGGGCAATGACGCCGATAATGTTCCCCGCCATGATGTCGGGCAGGATGCCAATGTCGAGCAGGCGGGGAATGGCACCGATAGCCGAGTTGGTGTGCAAGGTGGAAAAGACCTGGTGCCCGGTCATGGCTGCGCGCAGGGCCATTTCGGCGGTGTCTTCGTCGCGGATTTCGCCGACCAGAATGACGTCCGGATCCTGGCGCATCATTGAGCGGATCCCGTTGGCGAAATCCAGCTTGGCGGCCTCGGCGACAGAAGTCTGACGGACCAGTGTCATCGGATATTCGACCGGATCTTCGAGGGTCATGATGTTGAGCCCCTCGGAGTTGATGTGGTTGAGTACCGAATACAAGGTTGTCGTTTTGCCGCTGCCGGTTGGGCCGGTGACCAGGATGATGCCTTCCGGGCGGGCGATCATCCGCTTGAGCAGATCCAGTTGGCGTTCCGTGAGGCCAAGGCCTTCGAGCGGGACAATGCCTTTTTGGCGATCGAGAATGCGCAGGACGATGTTTTCACCGTGAATAGTAACCGATATAGCCGGCAAAATTTCCCTGAGCGTCGTAGCGCGGCGTTCCATCGTCCTGTAACCAGCGATATTCCCCGTCATGGCGGCGCAACCGGTAGTCCATGCTGAATCGTTCGCGTTTATCGAAGGCCTGTGTATTGTGGGTTGTGCCGAAACACGGAAGTCGATCTGTCGCCCGCGGATGCTGAGCGTAATGCGACCGTCCTGAGGTGCCCGGGTCTCAGCGATGTTCATGCCGCTCATGACTTTGATGCGGACCGCCATGGCTGGCCAGTACGACTGGTGTAGCGAGCGTACCTGACGCAGCATGCCGTCGATGCGATAGCGGATACGCAGGAAACCGATTTCCGGCTGGAAGTGGATGTCGGACGATTCTCGTTTGACGGCATCGGTCAGAATCGAGTCGATCAGGCGGACGACTGGCTGGCTGTATTCGTCGGACGACGATTGCAAGCCGCGGAAGTCGATTTCGCCGGCCTCGATTTCATGCAGGATGCCGTCGATCGACAACTCGTAGCCGTAGGCCAGGTCAATGGCGCGGTCGATTTCACTTTCACCGGCAAGCAGTGTGTCGATTTCGATCTCGTCCCCGGAGAGGCCGCGGACCCGCTCGAGCGCAACGATGTCGTTGATGTCGGCGATGGCCAGCGTGAGGCGCCGGGTTTCCGCGTCGAAGTCGAGCGGGAGCAGGTGGTGACGCTTTGCCAGTTCGCGCGGTACCAGCGTTAATGCGGAGGGGTCGACAATCGCATTGGAGAGATCGATGCTTTGTTTGCCCAGGCTCTCCGAGAGCGCTTCGCGCAGTGTGGCTTCACAAACGAAGCCCATTGAAACCAGCAGTTTGCCGACCGGCTGGTTCGATTTCATTTGTTCGAGCAGCGCGATGCGTAGTTGATCCTCACTGAGGATGCCCTTGGCAATCAGAATTTGTCCGAGCTGTCTTTGATGGTGTGCGGGCGTATTCATGGGCGGGCGGGCTTCGGAGTGGGCCGAAAACTCAAGGGAGCAATTCCTTGATGCGATTGCGGACTTGTCTGCTGTCGAATGCCGGCGCGCGCGTGCCTGCCGTGTCCAGCGCCATCTGGTAGTACTGGGCGGCAAGGCGGTTTTTGTGCAGATGGTCGAGGCTGACGGCCAGGTTGAAAATGAAATCGGGGTTGTCGGGCTCGCTCGAGTAAGCCTTGAAATAGACCTGCTGCGCTTCGCCCCAGCGGCCTTGGCGAGCGTAGAGGTTGCCGAGTGCGAAAAGCAGTGACGGTGAGTCCGGTTGGCTGGAAAGCGCGATTTTCAAGCGGCTTTCGGCGAGGCCGGGATCGGTTTGTCCTTGTCCGCTGATGACGCCCGCCAAGGCGGTGGCGTCGCTCGGGTTGGATTCGAAAGCCTGCAGGTAAAAGCGGCGGGCCAGTTCTTGTTGTCCCTGCATGGCGGTGATGGTGGCCATGCCGAGCAGGGCGTCAGTGTTTTTTGGGTCACGACGCAAAACGTTTTCGTATCCCTGGCCTGCGGCGTCGGTTTTTCCCGCCCTTAGCGCATCGTAAGCTTGTTCGAGTGTTGTGTCCGGCAGAGCACGGTTGCGGCTCACGCGGATCGGAGGGCCGTCGCCATGCGGCCTGGGGGCTTCGCCGCGCGCAGCAAGGGCGGGGGCGGAAAAAAGCTTTGAAGCGGTCGTTGCCAATGGCGGTTCCGGTGCGTGAGGCGTGTCATCGAGTGGTTTTCCGACCGGTATCGTGGGGGGCGAATGCCTTGATTGCGCGGGAGGCAAAGGCGAAGAGTTTGCGACGGCATGTGAAGCGGGAGGCGGCGTTGTCAGGGCCAGCGATCCGCTGGGAATGTTCTGCAGCTGCCACCAAAAGTAAGCGCCCAGACTGAGTACGGTCACGGCGCCTAGTCCGAGAGGCAGCCAAAGTTTGTTGCGCGAGGCGCGGGATAGTTTTGCGGCGAAGATGGCGTGTGCGGCGGTCCGGGCTGCTGATTCTTTCCGGTTGTTGTCGATGGGGCGGGGCGATGCTTGCGGGCGAGCGGGGGGCTCGGTGGGAACTGCTGCCAATTCGGCGTCCACGGCGTCAATATGCTGCGCCAGGTCGGGAAGACGCGAGCCGGTGGAGGGCAGGGGCTCGAGCGTCAGTTCGGGTTTTTGCTGCGCCGAGGGGGCTGTGGCCCCGTTTTCCCTGGCATTCCGACGCTTGGCCTCCTCGGCTTTTTTCAGCGCCTCCATGAGCAGGCTCATTTGAGCGGCTCCTGCATCTGGCTGGGAGCGGAGAAGGGGCGATAGACCGGATCGGTGTCGAAAAAGTCCTTGCCGGGCAGGCTGGCCGCAAGGTGGCTGAAGTCGCCGTCGATGGACGGATCCTTGATTACCGTCGGACGTAGGACAATGACCAATTCGGTTTTCGACGACGAGTTGTTGCGGGTATTGAAGATTTCGCCGACGAGGGGGATGTCGCCGACGAGCGGGAAGCGACCGTTCTTGTTGTCCATGCGGTCCTCCATCAAACCGCCGAGAACAGCGATGTTTCCGCTTTGGACGCGCAGGATCGATTCGATTTCACGGGTGCGGATTTGCGGGACGTAGTTTTTTACGTTCACGAGAATCGGGTTGGGATCCTGTTTCAGTTCCGAGATGCTGGAAATCGATGGCCGGACGTTCAGCGTCACCATGTCGTCGTCGCTGACCTGTGCAGTCAGGCTCATCTGTGCAGTCAGGCTCATGAAGAAGCCGATCGGTACGGATTGCGGTGTGGTCGTCGTGGTTGTGGTGGCGTTGGTATTCGTATTGCCCGGAACAACATCCTGTTTGACGCTGAAATAGACAAAATCTTCCGAAACTTTCAGCGTGGCTGTCTGGTTGTTGAGAACGGTGAGTTTGGGGCTGGAAAGAACCTTGGTCGTTCCGAAGCCGCGCAGCATGTCGACGAAGACCGAGAGGCCTCGGGCCGTATTTTTGTACACCAAAGCGAATGACGTCGTTGTTGATCCGACATTGGCCGTGTTGTTCGATCGGGTCAGGCCAAAACCATCGCCGGCTTTTGTCCAGTTGATGCCTTGCTGGTAGTTGTCATTCAGGTTGACCTCGATGATTGTTGCTTCGATCAATATTTGGCGCCTGGCGCCGAGCATGACTTGGTCCAGAAATTCCTGGACTTTTTGGTGTTGTCGGTGGGTTGCCCGGACCGTGATGACTCCCGATTCAGGATTGGCAATCACCGAGGCCGCTTCGCGGTAGGTGACCCGCCTTTCGCCGGATTCGTTTTCAGGTGAGCCAGCAGGGATCAAATCGCCGCCAGTGGTACCGGCCCTGCTGGCGTCTTTGATTCGGCTGTTGCCGGAGGAAGGGGTAAGCGTGGTTTCCGAAATGATTTTGTCTGTTTCGTGGAGCAGGTCTTTCAGGTTCTTGTCCAGCGTTTCCCAGAAATGGTTTTTAGACTTGTTTTCGATTTGGAGACGGGAGGTGTTGGCATTGCCGCTTGTCGTGCCAGTCGTAGCCGCCAAGGCGCTGGTCGAGATTTGCGTGTTTGTCGATACCGTGCCGGTGACGTCGCGCGCCATGTTGACGTAATCGATCCGGTAGCTTTTCAGATAGGGTGTGTCGGGCATGACGGCCAGATTGGGGCCGTCGAGTTCGAAACGCATGTCGATTTGTTTTGATAATCCGGGCCAGCAGTTGCGGCAAGGTCTGGTCAATGGCGTTGAGGGTGACATAGCCGGAGATTCCAGGGTGAATGTCGACATTAAGCTTGGCATCGCGCGCCAGCGCGAAAAGCAGATCCTGAGCCTTGACGTTATTGACGACGACGCTGTAGGTCTCGGTTTTCTCCACAGGCTTGGGCCTCGGCAGCAACACCGTTTGCTGGACGGGGGGCGGGGGGGCTCCCGTCGTCGGGGCGACGTTCTCCGCACGAAGATGGCTGCTGGAGGGGCCGCCACCGAGCGTCGTTGGCGCACAGGCGGTCAAGGAAAATACAGCCATGATCATGCCAAAGGTTTTCAGCATGCTTGATTCTGTCCGGGGTGGGTTTGCATTCATCATACCATGCTAAAAACTCGACAAGTGATTGATTCGTATAAGCGGATTGTGATCGGCACGGTTTCTAGCGAAGCTTACTGACGCTTCGAATGTACGGTCCTCCTGCGGGTTTGGATCGCATCAGTGTCGACAGCGCTTCTTCCGCTTTCTGGCGCGTATCAAAATCACCGTAGATGACGCCAAGGCGCTCTTTCCCGCTCAAATTCGAACGATACACCCGGATTTGTCGCGGATCGAGTTCGCCGAAATCGTTCGCGAGAAATTGTTCGCGAGAAATTGTTCGACGCGACGAGAATTGTCACCGTCGGTGCTGAGCAGCTGGATGAAGTAGTGCGAGTCTGGCGTGTTTCTCAACCACGCTTCCGTGGCCGCGACCCGGTTGGCGAGCGCTGTCGGTTGATTTGCAGCCGTTGTCGAGATTTGTTGGTCTGCCCGGGCTGTGGTGGGCTGTTGTCCGTTTTCCGGGAGGGCTTTTGACAATGACTCGGCTGGAACGGGCGGCGGGTTTTGTACTTCACTTGTGGCGCCAGATCTGCCCGCCAAATAGGCCAGAGAAGCAATGACAAGCATAGCCGCAGCAGCGAACGTCTTCGGTGAGTATCCGGTACGTTTCTCGCGCGTAGTGCCGAACTGGGTGTCGTGGATGGCCGCTTTGACTTGGCGGCTATCGATTTGGTGTTTGTTCTCCGAAAACGCAGAAAGCATCGCCTTGTCGGCAAGTATGTTGATGCGGCGTGTCAGGCCTTCGGAGGCCTTGCTGATCAGCTGAACGGCCCCAGGCGTGAACAGGTCGGGACCCCGATAGCCGGCGGTACGCATACGAAACATCAGGTAGTTGCCGATATCTTTCCGGTGAAGGGGTTCGAGCGCGAAATTATGGGTGATGCGCTCCTTGAGTTGACGCATGCTGAACGTGTTGAGATGAACGTCGAGTTCAGGCTGGCCGAAGAGAACGATATGCAGGAGCTTGTTGCGGCTCGTTTCCAGATTGGAAAGGAGTCGGATTTCTTCCAGAGTTTCTGCGGGCATGGCGTGCGCTTCGTCGATCATGACAACCACCTTGCGACCGCTGGCATGAATGTCGAGCAATCGGTCCTGCAAGGCGCATAAGCGCTGGTATTGGGAATCTGGCGGCAAGACGATGTCGAGGTCGTTGGCGATGGCGGTCAGAATTTCGTCGCGCGAGATCGTTGGATTGGCCAAATAGACGGTGACGACATCTGAAGGCAATCGTTCCAGCAACATTCGGCACAGCATGGTCTTGCCGCTACCGACTTCGCCGCTGATCTTGACGATGCCTTCGTCGTGGGTGATGGCGTAAATTAGTGCTTCCAGCGTTGCGCCACGATTGGCGCCGGCAAAGAAGAACTCGGTGTGGGGCGTGATGAGAAACGGGGCTTCGCGAAGTCCGAAATGTTCAAGATACATAAGGCGCCTTGGCGAGGGTTTCCATGCGGTTATAGAGGGTCGTCCGGTTGATTCCCAGAAGCCGGGCCGCTTGACTGACGTTGCCGTGAGCCAGTCTGAGTGCAGATTCGATGTAGCTTTGTTCTGTTTCGGCGAGAAGGCGGTCGAGGCTGAAGGGGGGCGGCTGTTGAAGGCGTTTGCTGGCGGCCTCGATCATGGTCTCGTTGTCTTTTGGTTGTTGGGGCTGGAGTGAGCAGAGGGGCGGCTCATCCTGCAAGTCGAGTTCGTCTTCAAGATCGCCCGCCCCGATGGTCTGTCCGGAGTGCTTGGCCGTGAGACGAATCACGATATTGCGCAATTCGCGGACGTTGCCCGGGAAACCGTAGCGCGTCCAAACCATTTCCGCTTCCGGGGACAGGGTGAATGGCGGCTGATTCGAAAGTGTCGCGTAATGCCGTCGGAAATGATCGAGCAGGAGAAACTTGTCGTTTTCCATCTCGCGTAACGGCGGGACGGTGATCGAAAAAACCGAAAGCCGGTGATAGAGATCGGCCCGGAAACGGCTATTTTTTACCTCCTGCCGGAGATCGCGGTTGGTCGCTGCAATGATGCGTGCATGGCTGATCCGCTTTTGCGTTTCTCCGACGCGCTGATATTCGCCGTTTTCCAGGACTCGCAGCAGTTTTGCCTGTAGTTCGAGCGGCAGTTCCCGGATTTCGTCAAGAAACAGCGTGCCATCGCTCGCTTCGTCGAAATAACCTGCCCGGGACGAATTCGCACCGGTGAAGGCGCCTTTGGCGTAACCAAAGAGTGTCGGTTCGACCAGATTGGCCGAAATTGCAGCGCAATTCAGGGCAAAGAAGGGCTGGTTCCGCCGTTTGCTATCCTGGCGCACAAAGCTGTTGGCGACGATTTCTTTACCGCTGCCCGATTCGCCTTCAATCAAAACGGGAAACGGTGAATTGGCATACTGCTGTAGTTGCGTTTTCAGTTTTTGTATTGCAGGGCTGCCCCCAATCAGTGCCGGGAAAGGCTTGGCTTGCCCTTTGTCATTGTCGTAGGGGCGAAAGCTGAGCGCCTTCTGAAGGATACGGTGCAAATCTGAAGGGGTACAGGGCTTGGCGACGAAGTCGACGGCGCCAAGTGCACGCGCGTGGCGTGCGTTGCCTTCGTCGCTCTGGCCGGATAGCACGACGATTCGGGTTTCGGGCGAGGCCTGCAATAACTCGGAAATCAGGGCAAGCCCTTCGTCCGGGCGGTGCGGAAGCGGCGGTAGGCCAAGGTCGATGAGGGCGATTTCCGGCGCATGACGTAACTGGCGGATAAGTTGCAGGCAGTGCGGTCGGGAATGGCTGCTGAGGACTTCGAATGCCGGACTCATCGAAAATCCCATCGTGTCGCAAATGAGCTGGTCGTCATCGACGACCAGCAGCAGCGGCTTTTCATGCAGGTTGTTTTCTACGGCTTCGGTCATGGACGTGGCATCTGCATTCCGGCAAAACAGGTTCTGATTATTCCACAATTCCATGGCACTGTATTTGTTGAAAATCGTGCTCGAATGTTCAGGTATAATCACCCCTCATTTTTTATCGGGTAGCGTTGTGGCTGCGGACAGTCTGGTCAGGATTTCTGACCTTAATTTTTCCTACGACGAGCGGGAGATCCTCAAGGGTATCAATATGGAGATTCCCAAGGGGCAGCTTGTCGCCATCATGGGCAACTCGGGGTGCGGGAAGACGACCCTGCTGCGCTTGATCGGCGGGCAGCTCAAGCCCACCAGCGGAACCCTGTTGGTCGATGGCGAGTCGGTGCCGGGCATGAGCCATGATGAGCTGTACGCCATGCGCCGGCGCATGGGTATGCTTTTTCAGTTCGGCGCCCTGTTTACGGATATTTCTGTCTACGACAACGTGGCTTATCTGATGCGGGAGCATACCAACCTGCCGGAAGAAATTATCCGTGACATGGTGTTGATGAAGCTCAATGCCGTCGGTTTGCGCGGCGCCAATCATCTGATGCCGTCCGAGCTGTCCGGGGGGATGGCGCGTCGGGTCGCGCTGGCGCGGGCGATCGCGCTTGATCCTATGCTGATCATGTACGACGAGCCGTTTGCCGGTCTCGATCCGATTTCGATGGGTGTCATCGGTCAGTTGATCCGCAAGCTTAACGATGCGCTTGGTGCGACGACGCTGCTGGTGACCCACGATGTGCAGGAAGCGTTGCAGATCGTCGATTATGTTTACTTTGTGTCCGATGGGCAGATTGTGGCCAAGGGAACGCCCGATGAGATCAAGGCGTCGACCGACCCCTTCGTGCACCAGTTCGTCTATGGAGAAGCGGATGGCCCGGTCCATTTCCATTACCCGGCGCCGCCCTTCGGGCAGGAATTGATGCGGAAAGGCAAAAATGGCTGAGAGAGGTTTTGCCATCATGATCGAGTTGATCCGCGCTTCCGGTCATCGGGTGAACAACGCGGTTCAGCGACTCGGTTTCGCCGCCCGTTTCTTTGTGATGGTGCTTCTGTTTTCGGGGCAGTCATTCCGGCGCTTCTTCCTGACGGTGCGTGAAATTTATTTTTGCGGTTTCCAGTCGTTGCTGATTATCTTGGTGTCGGGGCTGTTCATCGGCATGGTACTGGGGATGCAGGGCTATGAAACACTGCAGCGGTATGGCTCGTCGGAGGCGCTGGGCGTCCTGGTCGCGCTGTCGCTGACGCGTGAGCTCGGCCCCGTGGTAGCCGCGCTCCTCTTTGCCTCGCGCGCCGGTTCCTCGATCACTGCCGAGATCGGCTTGATGAAGGCGACCGAACAGTTGACCGCAATGGACATGATGGCCGTCAATCCGATCGCCCGTGTCGTGGCGCCGCGCTTCTGGGGGGGGGTGATCTCGATGCCTCTTCTCGCGGCATTGTTTTCGGCGGTCGGTGTTTTTGGCGGCTACCTGATCGGCGTTGTCTTCATCGGGGTCGACGAAGGTGCGTTCTGGTCGCAGATGCAGGGGTCGGTGGATTTTCGCTATGACATCTGGAATGGCGTGGTGAAGAGTTTTGTGTTCGGGGTGGCTGTTTCCCTGATTGCTGTTTTCGAAGGCTACGACGCGGTGCCGACTGCGGAAGGCGTTTCGGCGTCGATCAAAAGAACGGTGGTGTATTCGGCGCTGGCGATTTTGGCGCTGGATTTTGTGTTGACCTCCTTCATGTTCCGGGGGAATTAATGAATCGCAAGCTGATTGATCTCTGGGTGGGTTTTTTTGTTATTTTTGGTTTCGCCGCGTTGTTGTTTTTGGCGCTACGGGTCGGTAACCTTTCGGCTGCAAATTTTGCAGAGACGTACCAGCTTTCGGCCAAGTTTGCTAACATCGGCGGTCTGAAAGTGCGCGGTCCGGTGAAGAGTGCCGGTGTCGTTGTCGGGCGGGTAAGCGATATCAAATTCGACCCCGAAACCTACGAAGCTATCGTGACCATGACGCTAGACAGCCGTTATCGCTTTCCGAAGGATACCTTTGCATCAATCCTGACGGCTGGCCTGCTGGGCGAGCAATATATCGGGCTTGATGCCGGAGGCGACGAGAGAATGCTCAAGGCCGGGGATACGTTTGCCAAAACGCAGTCGGCGGTCGTGCTTGAAAAACTGATCAGCCAGTTCATGTTCAGCAAGGCGTCAGAAGGACCGGGAAGCAACTAATAGATAGGGAGGTTTTTTGTGAAAGCTCAATCGGCAAAACGGCTTGTCTCGGCGGCGCTGGCCGCGCTCATGGTCGGTGGTCTCGGTGCTTGTTCCACAACGGCGGAGAATCCGAAGGATCCGTATGAGGGGTTCAACCGCGCTATGTTCAAGGTGAACGAAGGGATCGACGTTGTCGTCAAGCCCGTCGCCCAGGGCTACGACGCGGCGCCGCTTCCGGTCAAGGCTGGGGTCGGGAATTTCTTTGGCAATATCAACGACGTCTGGACAGCGTTCAACAATTTTCTGCAGGGCAAGGGAAGCGACGGCTTTTCGGACGTCGGTCGCGTTCTGATCAATTCCACGGTCGGGATTGGCGGCTTCTTCGACGTGGCCAGCGAAATGGGGCTGGAAAAGCATGCCGAGGATTTCGGTCAGACACTCGGCGTTTGGGGGGTGGATGAGGGCGCCTATCTGTATTGGCCGCTGATCGGGCCGCGCACTACGCGCGATACGCTCGGTTGGGCGGTCGATTCTTATGCCGATCCCGTCTGGCGTATCGACGATATCCCCTTGCGCAACACGCTGGTCGGCGTCCGTTTCATCGATATCCGGGCGAGTCTGCTGCCGACCGACAAGGTCGTCGAGCAAGCCGCTTTCGACAAGTACGTCTACATTCGCGACGCCTACCTGCAGAACCGACGCAGCGAGATTCACGATGGTCGGCCCGAGCCCAAGGATTATGATGCCTGTGCCGGGAACGGCTGCTACTGACGGTGTAAGTTGATGATCTGTTTGCAAGAGGCCTAAATGAAGTATTTTCTTTCACTGCTGTTCGGCTTGTTCATGCTTTGCAGTACGGTATTCGCTGACCAGGAAGCGACGCCGGACGCCCTGATCAAGAAGGTGACCGACGATGTGCTGACCATCGTTCGTCAAGACAAGGATATCCGCGGCGGCAACACACAGAAGGCCATTGATCTGGTCGAGGCCAAGGTGCTGCCGCATTTCAATTTCCAGCGCATGACCGCACTGGCCATGGGGCGCGACTGGCGCAAGGCGAGCGATGTGCAGAAACAGCGCCTGACCGAGGAGTTCAAGACGCTGCTGGTGCGCACCTACTCAAACGCGTTGACCAGCTATCGCGACCAGACGATTCGCTACAAGCCAACCCGGATGCAGAATGGCGAAACCGACGTCGAGGTCCGCACCGAAGTCGTGCAACCGGGCAGCAAACCGATCCAGATCGATTATTCGGTGGAGAAGCAGGTCGGCGGTTGGAAAGTTTACGACGTCATCGTTGCCGGGGTGAGTCTGGTGACCAATTATCGTGACACCTTCAATCAGGAAGTCCGCGCCAACGGCGTCGATGGGCTGATCAAAATGCTCGCGGACAAGAACAAGCAACTGGAATCCGGCAAGAAATGATCGAGCGGAGTGCGGCAGGCCTGCGCGTGACTGGCCCCATGTTGATTGACACTGCCCGCAACTTGCTCCAAATGGGGCGTGATTTGTTGCGGTCCGCCTCTGGTCAACCCGAGATCGTGCTTGATTTCGCTGCGGTTGACGAAACGGATTCCTCGGCGCTGGGCGTGGTATTCGGCCTCTTGCGTACGGCCGAGGAATGTGGCGTAAAAATGCGCATTGCCAATCCGCCGCCTAGCATGATCAGCCTGGCGTCCCTGTACGGCGTTTCCGAATCGCTGTCGCTGGCTTGACCGGCGCCACGTCTTCATCACCAGGGACGGATGCCATGGGCGTCGCTGTTTCCATTCAGCGCCTTGAAAAGAGTTTCGGCAATCTGCGGGCGCTCGACGGCGTTTCCCTGGAGATCGCCGAAGGCGAGTTCTTCGGCCTGCTCGGTCCGAATGGCGCCGGCAAGACGACGCTGATTTCAAGCCTGGCCGGACTGGTGCGTCCGGATGGCGGGAATTTGACGGTCATGGGCCATGACGTGCAGCGCGATTACCGCGAAGCAAGGCGTCAGCTCGGCGTGGTGCCGCAGGAACTTGTGTTCGATCCCTTCTTCACCGTGCGTGAGACCCTGCGCATCCAGTCGGGATACTTCGGCCTGCGCAGTAATGACGAATGGATTGACGAGATCCTGGCGAATCTCGATCTGACAACCAAAGCCGACACCAACATGCGGCGTCTTTCCGGCGGCATGAAGCGCCGCGTCCTGGTGGCGCAGGCTCTGGTGCACAAGCCGCCGGTCATCATTCTCGACGAGCCGACCGCTGGCGTCGATGTTGAGTTGCGGCAGGGGCTGTGGCAATTCATCCAGCGGCTTAATCGAGCCGGGCATACGATCATCCTGACTACGCATTATCTTGAGGAGGCGGAAACGCTTTGCGGTCGCATTGCGATGCTCAAGCAGGGGCGAATTGTGGCGCTCGATACCACGCGCAATCTGCTGGCGCGTGTCTCCGGCCACGTGTTGAGTTTGCGCCTGGCTGATGAAGCCGCATTGGATGACGCCCTGCGCGCGCGTGCGACGATGAACGGTGGACTCCTTGAATTTCGGCTGGCAACATTCGCAGAAGTCGAGCCACTCCTCGCCGAAATTCGTCTTGCAGGGGGATCTATTGAGGACTTGCGTTTAACGCAGACCGATCTTGAGGATGTCTTCGTCGACGTGATGCACGAGCAGCAAGGGGCCATTGAAGGAACCGTGGGATGATCGGCTTTCGTACCCTCTTCTTCAAGGAAGTCCTGCGATTCTGGAAAGTTAGCTTTCAGACCGTATTGGCGCCGGTGATGACGGCCTTGCTTTACCTGATGATTTTTTCGCATGTGCTGGATACGCACGTGCAGGTGAATGGCGTTCGTTATACCGCGTTTCTGATTCCTGGCCTAGTTATGATGTCGCTGTTGCAAAACGCTTTCGCCAATAGCTCGTCCAGCCTGATCCAGTCGAAGGTGACGGGCAGTATCGTGTTCGTGCTGTTGCCGCCGCTGTCATACGTCGAGTTCTACTTGGCTTACATGCTGGCCTCGGTCATGCGCGGGCTGATGGTGGGTATCGGCGTTCTTGCGGTTACAGCGTGGTTTTCGCCGCTTGCGTTTGCGCATCCGTTCTGGATCCTGGCGTTTGCCCTGGCCGGGGGGGCGATCATGGGGTCGCTTGGCATGGTTGGGGGTATCTGGGCCGAAAAGTTCGATCAATTGGCCGGTTTCCAGAATTTCCTGATCATGCCGCTAACCATGCTCTCCGGCGTCTTTTATTCGATTCATTCCCTGCCGGCGTTTTGGCAGCAGGTATCGCATTACAATCCCGTGTTTTATATGATCGACGGCTTCCGCTACGGTTTCTTCGGGGTTTCCGATGTCTCCCCCTTCGTCAGTCTGGCCGTCGTCGTGACCAGCTTTGTCTTGGTGGGGGCAATTACCATGGCGATGCTGCGTAACGGTTACAAATTAAGGTGTTGAGTGCTTATGGATATTGAACAAATCAAGAAAGTCATCGGGGAGGGCTTGTCCTGCGAAGGACTGTACGTCGATACCGACGGTCAGCATCACGAAGCGATCATCGTCAGTACGCAATTCGAGGGAAAAAGCCGCGTGCAGCGTCAGCAACTGATCAACGCATTGCTCAAACCCTACTTCGATAGCGGCGAGTTGCACGCGCTATCGATGAAAACCCTGACACCTGCTGAAGTGGAAGCCTTGCGTCGTGGATAAGTTGCTGATCCAGGGCGGAACGCCCCTGAGCGGCGAGGTCGCGATCTCCGGCGCCAAGAACGCTGCGTTGCCGATCCTTTGCGCCTGCTTATTGACGGAAGAGCCCTTGCATCTGAAGAACGTGCCGCATCTCAACGATATCTCGACGATGTTGCGCTTGCTCGGACAGATGGGCGTCGAGGTGACGCTGGAGGGGAACGACGGGCTAGTGCTGCACAGCCGTGGCCTGAATAACCCGTTCGCTCCTTACGACATGGTCAAAACCATGCGCGCTTCGGTTCTTGTTCTCGGTCCGCTCGTTGCGCGCTGCGGCGAGGCCCGCGTTTCGCTGCCCGGTGGTTGTGCTATTGGCGCTCGTCCCGTTGACCAGCACATCAAGGGGTTGCAGGCAATGGGGGCGGAAGTTCGCGTCGAGCACGGTTATGTGCATGCGACGGCAAGCCGTCTCAAAGGTGCGCGGATTGTCACCGACATGGTGACAGTTACGGGAACAGAAAACCTAATGATGGCTGCCGTGCTTGCCGACGGTGAAACGGTCATCGAGAATGCCGCGCGCGAACCGGAGGTCGTTGATCTGGCCAACTGCCTGATCGCCATGGGGGCGCGGATTTCCGGTGCGGGTACCGATCGTGTCGTTGTCAAGGGCGTCCAACGTCTGCACGGTGCAACGCATGCGATCATGCCGGATCGCATCGAGACCGGCACCTATCTGTGCGCGGCGGCGGCGACGGGCGGTGATGTCCGGCTGGCCCATGCCTCGGCGGATACACTGGATTCGGTGGTTGACAAGCTGCGCGAGGCGGGCTGCGAGGTTACGACGGAACCCGGTGCGATCGGCCTCAAGGCGCCGCAGCGGCTCAAGGCGGTGAGTGTGCGCACCGAACCGTATCCCGCTTTTCCGACCGACATGCAGGCGCAGTTCATGGCGATCAACTGTGTCGCCGAAGGGGCGGCCGTGATCCGCGAGACGATTTTCGAGAATCGTTTCATGCACGCTGTCGAGTTGATTCGTCTCGGTGCCGACATCAGGATCGACGGCAGCAATGCCTTGGTGACCGGGGTAACTCGTCTCGATGGCGCAACGGTAATGGCGACAGACCTTCGCGCGTCGGCCAGCCTCGTCATTGCCGGTCTGGTGGCGCAGGGTGAAACCTTGATTGACCGCATCTACCATCTTGATCGCGGTTATGAACGTATTGAGGAGAAGCTTGCCCGGCTGGGAGCGAGCGTCAGGCGAGTCAGGTAAAATCGCTCCTTCATCGAATCGAAAACAAAGGACACGCCTCGTGGACGGCATCACTATCGCTCTTTCGAAGGGCCGAATTTTTGAAGAAACGCTTCCTTTGCTGGCCGCGGCCGGCATCGAGCCGCTGGAGAATCCGGAGACGTCGCGCAAGCTGATCATTCCGACCAACCGGGACGACGTGCGCGTCGTCATCGTTCGGGCGACCGACGCGCCGACCTATATGCAATACGGCGCGGCGGATCTCGGCGTTACCGGCAAGGACGTTCTGCTCGAACACGGCGGCGAGGGGTTGTATCAGCCGCTTGATCTCAAAATCGCGAAGTGCAGAATGATGGTCGCCGTGCCCGCCGATTTCGATTACGCGAATGCCGTGCGCCAGGGGGCGCGACTCAAGGTCGCGACCAAGTACATGAACATTGCCCGCGATCATTTTGCCGCCAAGGGGGTGCATGTCGACCTGATCAAGCTGTATGGTTCGATGGAGTTGGCGCCGCTCGCCGGCCTGGCCGACGCCATTGTCGACCTGGTGTCGACGGGCGGGACCCTCAAAGCCAACAACCTTGTTGCTGTCGAACACATCATCGACATTTCCTCGCGTTTAGTCGTCAATCAAGCGGCGCTAAAACTCAAACGCGAGAAGATCGATCCAATTTTGAATGCTTTCGCGAAAGCGGTCGGGTCGTGATCGCCATCAAGCGTTTTTCTAGTAGTGACGCCGATTTCGAGGCGCGGCTTGAAACCTTGCTTGCGTTCGAGGCGGCGCAGGACGAATCGATCGATAAAGGGGTGGCGTCGATCCTTGCCGACGTGAAATTGCGCGGCGACGCCGCCGTATTGGAATACACAAACCGATTCGACCGCCTACAGGCGCAATCGCTTTCTGATCTGGAGCTTGGCGTTGGCGAGCTGCGCCTGGCGCTCGATAGCTTGCCAGAAGTGCAGCTTCTGGCCTTGGAGACGGCTGCCGCGCGGGTGCGCAGCTATCATGAGCATCAGCTATTGCAAAGCTGGCAGTACGAGGACGCTGAGGGAACGTTGCTCGGCCAGAAAGTGACGCCGCTCGACCGCGTCGGCTTATACGTTCCAGGCGGCAAGGCGTCTTATCCGTCGTCGGTGCTGATGAATGCGATTCCGGCCAAGGTTGCCGGTGTTGGCGAGCTGGTCATGGTTGTGCCGACGCCGGACGGCGAGCGTAGTCCGCTGGTACTGGCCGCCGCAGCGTTGGCCGGCGTTGATCGCGTCTTCTGCATCGGCGGTGCACAGGCTGTCGGTGCGTTGGCGTACGGAACCGCGAGCGTGCCGCGTGTCGACAAGATCGTCGGTCCCGGCAATGCCTACGTTGCCGCCGCCAAGCGCCGCGTGTTCGGTGTGGTTGGCATCGATATGGTCGCCGGACCGTCGGAAATCTTGGTGATTTGCGACGGGCAAACCGATCCCGACTGGGTGGCGATGGACCTCTTTTCTCAGGCCGAACACGACGAACTGGCGCAGTCGATCTTGCTCTGTCCGGATGCGGCGTACATCGAGCGCGTGCAGGCATCGATTGAACGCCTGCTGCCCGACATGCCGCGCCGGAAAATCATCACGTCAGCGCTCGAGAACCGTGGCGCCTTGATCCAGGTGCGCGATCTTGAAGAAGCCTGCGCGATTTCCAACCGCATTGCCCCCGAACATCTCGAGTTGTCGATGGTTGACGCAGAGAAATGGGTCGAAAAAATCCGTCACGCCGGGGCTGTTTTCATCGGTCCGCATACTTCGGAACCGCTGGGGGATTACTGTGCGGGGCCGAACCACGTGCTACCGACCTCGGGCAGTGCGCGCTTCTCGTCGCCGTTGAACGTGTATGATTTCCAGAAACGCAGCAGCCTCATCCGTGTTTCCGCAGCCGCTTCCCGGACGCTTGGACTAGTGGCGTCGACGCTGGCGCGCGGCGAGGGGCTGACGGCGCACGCGCGCTCCGCCGAGTATCGCGTCGAGGCGGAATAAACCTGAAAAGCTCGGTTCAATTCGCTTTGAATGCAGAGATCGCAGAGCGAATTCGATCACTCACCGAAAAGGTGATTCGCTTTCCCTTTCTCCGGGTTCTCTGCCTCGAAAGTGGTTAACCACTTTTCCCTGGATAATCCGGTTTTTTGTTATTCGATTCCCTGGTCGGCCATCGACTTCGGGTCTTCCAACGGTTCGATGTGCGTCGTGACGTTTGTGTGCGGCAGTGCGAGACGGATGTCCGCTTCGATGCGTTCGGCCCAGTCATGTCCCTGTTTGACCGTCCAATGCCCCGGCATCAGAACGTGCAGGGTAATAAAGGCGCCTCCGCCGGCTTGCCGGGTGCGCAGGGCGTGAAAATCCATACCTTGGGCGCGGTAGGCAACCAATAGCGTTTCGATTTTTTCCAGCTTGTCGGTCGGCAGGGCAATATCCATCAAGCCTGCGGCAGAACGACGCATCAGCTGGTAGCCTGTCCAGACGATGTTGATGGCTACGGCCAGGGCGATGACCGGATCAAGCCATAGCTACCCGGTCAGAAAGACCAGTCCAACACCGAGTATGACACCGGCCGAAGTCCAAACGTCGGTCATCAGATGGTGGGCATCGGCTTCGAGGGTGATCGAATTATGGGTTTTCCCGACGTTCATCAGGATGCGGGCCGTCGCTAGGTTGATCGCCGACGCGATCACGGAAACGAGCAGGCCGATGCCGATTGTCTCAAGGGGGCGTGGGTTGAGGAGTCGCTCGATAGCAGCGTAAGCGATGCTCAGGGCGGCAAGCAGGATCAGGAAGCCTTCGAAGGCGCTGGAGAAATATTCGGCTTTACTGTGCCCGTGCGGATGGGTCGAGTCGGCCGGTTGCGCGGCGAGCGAGAGCATCCACAGGGCCATCAGGGCACCGGCCAGATTAACGAAGGATTCGAGCGCGTCGGAAAGCAGGCCGACGGAACCGGTGAGTTGCCAGGCGACGCCTTTGAGCAGGATTGTTGCCAACGCCGCAGCGATCGAAAGCCAGGCGTAGCAGGTTAGGGCCGGTGGGCGTGGGGTGTTCATGGTCCGTTCTATGGCTGGGCTTCGGCTACGTGAATCAGGCCTTGCGGAAAATCGCGGCTAGCGCTTCCATTTCGACAAGACGCGGTGTCGAGCGGCGAGCGACGAGCGCGATCGTGCGCATGGGTTCGGGCTTGGTGAACGGCCGGACAGCAAGGGCGGCGCTAGACATCAGGCTGCTGTTAATCGCCATTTCCGGAATCAGGGCGATGCCGAGTCCGGATTCGACCATCTGGATCAGCGTGAGCAGGCTGGTCGCTTCGAGGTTTGCCAGCGGCGAGGGCTTACCGCTGCAGGCATACAGCGTGTGATCCCGCAGACAGTGGCCTTCTTCAAGCAGTAGCAGGTGCTCGCTGAGGTATGGCGTCATGCGGACGGTTTTTTTCTTGATTTCCGGATCGTCCGCGCGGGCGACGAGCCACAGCCGGTCGTCGAACAGGGGTTCCACCAGCAGCTTGTCCGTCGTGTACGGCAGGGTGATCAGGGCGAAATCGAGTTGCCCTTCCTCTAGGCGGGAGAGCAAACTGGCCGTCTGGTCTTCGCGCAAGGCCAGTCGCAAATCGGGGTAACGGGCGCGCAACTGAGTCAGTGCGGGCGGCAGCAAGAATGGGGCAATGGTAGGGATGACGCCCAAGCGAATCTGTCCGGACATTGGTTCGGTGCTCCTGCTGGCCAGTTCCACCAGGTCCTGCGTTTCAGCCAGGATGTCGCGCGCGCGCCGAGCGACCTCTAGGCCGATCGGTGTCATCAGCACTGTTTGCCGGTCGCGTTCGACGAGGCGGGCACCGAGAGTCTCTTCGAGTTCTTTGAGCCCAGCGCTCAGCGTCGATTGGGTGACGAAGCAGGATTCGGCGGCGCGCGTGAAGTTGAGGTGTTCTGAAAGCGCAACCAGATAGTTCAATTGTTTGAGCGAAGGCAGGGGAGGCATGGTCACGGTTTTTTATTGAGCTAGTCGATTATAGTTGTCAATATTATCAATTTCCACGTGCTCTTGCGTTCGCATATATTACCCACAAGCGACAGAGATGCGAGGAACTTGCGATGGAGACCGTTCGCCGACAGCTGTACTCAACGTCGAGCTTCCTTGGCCGTTGCATCGGGCAAAGATTGACTGACAAAGTCCGTTTTGTTTTCGGCGTGTGCATTGCGATCGGGGGCGCTGCGATTCTTGTGGTGGATTCGGTCTCCATGGTTGTTCTGGCGGTTTGATTGGGTGACTTGTCGGCGGTGCTTTGCCTGGACGGCTTTGAAGGTGGGCGCTATCGTGACAATTAGTCTTGTCATAGCAGGCAGTATTCCCGACAATGCATTCTCGCTACTTTCTTTTCGATTAAATCTTTGATTCAAGGAGAAGCAACCATGAGTACCAAAAAGTCCAAGGGCGTGTCGATCGATATCGGTATCAGTGCCGCCGATCGCGAAAAGATCGTACAAGGTTTGTCGTCCTTGTTGGCGGATAGTTATACGCTTTACCTGATGACGCATAATTTCCACTGGAATGTGACCGGCCCTCAGTTCAACAGCTTGCACATGATGTTCATGACGCAATACACCGAGCAGTGGAATGCGCTCGACATCATCGCTGAGCGCATTCGTGCGCTCGGGCATCCGACGCCAGGAACCTACAAGGAATTTGCCAAGCGGGCGTCGATCAAAGAGGTCGAAGGGGTGCCCAAGGCCGACGACATGGTACGCCATCTCGTCAAGGCCCAGGAAGCGACCGCGCGCACGGCGCGCAAGCTGTTGCCAGTGGTCGAGGCGGCGGACGATCAACCGACGATCGACCTGCTGACGCAGCGCCTTGAGGTGCATGAGAAGACGGCGTGGATGCTGCGCAGCCTTCTCGAAGATTAAGCTACGAGTATTTCCTTCAGCGCTTCGATGAGCGCCTCGCATTCCTGGTCGGTTCCGATCGTGATGCGTAGGTGCTGGTCGATGCGCGGTTGCCGGAAGTGGCGGACGATGACGCCGCGCTGGCGCAGTTCGGAAGACAGCCCGGCTGCATCATGTTGCGGATGGCGGGCAAAGATGAAGTTGGCTGCCGATGGCAGCACCTCAAAGCCAATCTGCTCAAGCTGCGCGACCAGCCGGGTGCGGCTGTCGATGACCGCCTGCCGCGTTTTATTCAGATAGTCCACATCGTCGGCGCTGGCGCCGACGATGGCCAAGCGGTCAAGCGGGTAGGAGTTGAAGCTGTTCTTGACCCGCTCAAGCGCTTCGATCAGTTCCGCATTGCCGACCGCATAGCCGACACGCAGGCCGGCCAGCGCGTGCGATTTCGAAAGCGTGCGGATGACCAGCTGGTTCGGATGGCGGTTGACCAACGCGATGGCGGTTTCCCCGCCGAAATCGACGTAAGCTTCGTCGATGACGACGACCGATTGCGGGTGGTCAGTCAGCAGGCGCTTGATGTCCGCGAGCGGGAGCAGATGACCCGTCGGCGCGTTGGGGTTGGCGAGGATGATACCGCCGTTCCTGCCGGCGTATTCCCGGTAGTCGTCGACACGGATTTCGAAGTTGTCGCCCAAAGGAATGGCGATGCGTTCCACCCCGTAGAGTTGGCAATACACCGGGTAGAAGCTATAAGTAATGTCGGGGAGCAGGATCGGCGCTTCGTGTTTGAGTAGCGCCATGAACGCGTGCGCCAGCACTTCGTCCGAGCCGTTGCCGACAAAGACTTGCTGCGAAGAAATTCCGTGGCTGGCGAAATGGCGGGCGACGGCCTCCTTGAGGCGTTCGGCGTTTGGGTCGGGATAGAGTCGCAGCGTGGCCCCGTCCGCGCCCAGTTCGGCCTGCATGGCGGCGACAGCGCGTGGCGACGGCGGGTAGGGGTTTTCGTTAGTGTTGAGCTTGACGAGGTTCGGCAGCTTGGGTAGTTCGCCCGGGACGTATGGCGTCAGGTCGTGAACGAGGGCGCTCCAGAATTGGCTCATGAAAGGTTCTCAAGGTCAGGTGCAGCGAAATCCTGAAATGGTATCATGCGGACTGCCGGATTGATCCGGGCGCGTTGTGGCGTCCGAAGTTGCGTCTTTCGCCCGGCAACAACGAGAATCGTGTATGACCTATTGCGACGGGAGCATCATGCGGCAGGCAGAAATTTCCAGAAATACGCTGGAGACTAGGATTACGGTTCGTGTGGATCTCGATGGTAGCGGACAAGGCAAGTTTGCCACCGGCGTTCCCTTTCTCGATCACATACTCGATCAAGTGGCGCGCCACGGACTGATCAACCTCGAAGTCGAGGCGGTCGGTGATCTGCACATCGATGCCCATCACACCGTCGAGGATATCGGTATCGCCCTCGGTCAGGCGCTGGCGAAGGCGCTTGGGGACAAGAAAGGCTTGCGGCGTTACGGTTCGGCCTATGTGCCGCTCGACGAGGCATTATCGCGTGTCGTCATCGATCTGTCCGGCCGTCCGGGGCTAGTGTTCGATGTGGATTTCAGCCGAGCCATGATTGGAACCTTCCACGTCGACCTGGTGCGCGAGTTTTTCCAGGGGCTGGTCAATCACGCGCTGATCACCGTGCATGTCGACAACCTGCGCGGTGACAACGCGCACCATCAGGCCGAGACGGTCTTCAAGGCCTTCGGCCGCGCCTTGCGCATGGCCATCGAGTCCGATCCGCGCGCGGCGGGGAGCATTCCGTCGACCAAGGGAACGCTTTGATGGCAGCTTCGTCGGGAGTAATTGCCGTTGTTGACTACGGCATGGGCAACCTGCGTTCGGTATGGCAGGCGCTGGTGCACGTCGCGGGCGGGCGCGAGGTCGTCGTGACCGCCGACCCCGCCGTTGTCGAATCCGCCGAGCGCGTCGTTTTTCCGGGGCAAGGCGCCATGCCTGACTGCATGCGCGAGCTCGATGCGCGCGGTCTGCGTCCGGCCGTGCTTGCTGCGGCCGAGAGCAAACCCTTTCTCGGCATCTGCATCGGCTTGCAGATGCTTTTTGAACACAGCGAGGAAGGCGATGTGGCCGGGCTGGGCGTGTTCGCCGGCCAGGTGCGCCGCTTTCCCGCCGAGCGGATGGTGTCCGCGCAGGGCGAGCGGCTCAAAGTGCCGCACATGGGTTGGAACGAAGTCGCGCAGAGCAAGCCGCACCTGCTCTGGCAAGGCATTGCCGATGCCGCGCGGTTTTATTTCGTGCACAGCTATTACGTCGATCCGGTCGATCGCGGTTGCATCGCGGGAACCACCACGCACGGGATCCCCTTTACCAGCGCAGTGGTGCGGGATAATATCTTCGCTATTCAGTGCCACCCAGAAAAGAGTGCCCAGTCCGGGCTGACATTGTTGTCGAATTTCATCAACTGGCAGCCCTGAACCGATCCGGTTTTTCACAACAGTTTTTCACTCACAACCTTTAGCTTCCAAAAATGCTGATCATTCCCGCGATTGACCTGAAGGATGGACAGTGCGTCCGTCTCAAGCAGGGACTCATGGACGAGGCCACCGTTTTCTCGAATTCTCCCGGCGAACAGGCCGCGCACTGGCTGGAGCAAGGCGCCCGCCGGTTGCATGTGGTCGATCTGAACGGTGCCTTCGCCGGCAAACAGAAGAACGAACGCGCTATCAAGGAGATTGTCGACGCGCTCGGCGACGAGATTCCTATCCAGTTGGGCGGCGGCATCCGCGATCTGGATACGATCGAGCGCATTCTCGACAACGGCGTCAGCTACGTCATCATCGGCACGGCGGCGGTCAAGAATCCGGGCTTCCTGCACGATGCGTGCAGCGCTTTTCCGGGGCAGATCATCGTCGGACTTGACGCCAAGGACGGCAAGGTGGCGGTCGATGGCTGGTCGAAACTGACCGGGCACGACGTCATCGATCTGGCGAAGAAGTGCGAGGACTACGGCGTCGAGGGCATCATCTATACCGACATCGGGCGCGATGGCATGCTGACCGGAATCAATCTCGAGGCCACGGTCAAGCTCGCGCAGGCGGTGATGGTGCCGGTCATCGCCAGCGGTGGCTTCTCCAGTCTTGAAGATGTGCGCAAGCTGTGCGAAGTCGAGAATGAAGGCGTGATCGCCACCATTGCCGGCCGCGCCATCTACGACGGCCCCCTCGATTTTGCTGCGGCGCAGGGAGAGGCGGATCGTTGGACGCAGACGTGATGGCCGCTTCCGGAATGGGAGGGCGGTAACCGTGGGCCTGGCCAAACGCATCATCCCCTGTCTTGACGTGACGGCCGGCCGTGTCGTCACGGGGACCAATTTCGTCGATCTGCGCGATGCCGGCGACCCGGTCGAGATCGCCCGCCGCTATGACGAGCAGGGCGCCGACGAAGTGACTTTTCTCGACATTACGGCGTCGTCCGATCAGCGCGATATCATCCTGCACATTGTCGAGGCCTGCGCAGCGCAGGTCTTCATCCCGCTCACGGTCGGTGGCGGCGTGCGCTCGGTTGCCGATGTGCGCCGTCTGCTCAACGCTGGCGCCGACAAGGTGAGCATGAACACGGCGGCGGTCAACAACCCTGATCTCGTCGCCGAAGCCTCGGCCAAAGTCGGCAACCAATGCATTGTCGTTGCCATCGACGCCAAACAGGTCGGGCCGGACAAGTGGGAAGTCTTTACGCATGGCGGGCGCAATCGTACCGGGATCGATGCCATCGACTGGGCGCGGCGCGTGCAGCAACTGGGTGCCGGCGAAATCCTGCTCACCAGCATGGATCGTGACGGGACGAAAAACGGTTTCGACCTGCCGCTGACGCGGGCGGTCTCCGACGCCGTCGATATCCCGGTGATCGCCAGCGGTGGCGTCGGCAACCTGCAGCATCTGGCCGACGGGGTGACCGAAGGGCATGCCGAAGCCGTCCTCGCAGCGAGCATTTTTCACTTTGGCGAATACACCGTGCGCCAGGCCAAGGAATTCATGCGCGAGCGCGGCATCGAGGTCAGGCTATGAGCGATCTGGATATCAGCCAGCCTTGGCTCGACGCGTTAAAGTGGGACGAAAACGGGATGATCCCGGCGATTGCCCAGGATGCGACGAGCGGTCGGGTGGTCATGTTCGCCTGGATGAACCGTGAGTCGTTGCAGGAGTCGATCCGGACCGGTAATGCCATATATTGGTCCCGGTCACGAGGGCGCTTGTGGCGCAAGGGCGAAGAGTCTGGATACGTCCAGAAACTTCGTGCCGTGCGTGCCGACTGTGACGGCGACGTGCTGCTGCTGTCTGTCGACCAAGTGGGTGGTATCGCCTGCCATACTGGCCGGGAGAGCTGTTTTTTCCTTGAACTGCAGGACGAGCGCTGGGTCCCCGTCGATCCGGTATTGAAAGACCCGAAGGAAATTTATTCGAAATGAGCACACACGATATCCTGCACCGCCTCTCGGAGACGCTGGCCTCGCGCCGGAATGCTGACCCTGAAACCTCTTATACCGCTAAACTGTTCAGCAAGGGGCCGGATTCGATTCTTAAAAAGATCGGCGAGGAAAGTGCCGAACTGATTATGGCGGCCAAGGATGGCAAGCGCCTGAACATTGTTTGGGAATCAACCGACGTGATCTACCACATCATGGTCCTGCTGGCCTTTTACGACATGGGAATCGAGGACGTGTTGCAGGAAATGCGCCGCCGTGAAGGAATTTCTGGTATCGACGAAAAGAAATCGCGGAGCAAGTAGGCATGGACAACTGTTTGTTCTGCAAGATCGCGCGCGGCGAAATACCTGCGCGTAAGGTGTATGAGGATGATGAGGTGATTGCCTTCCATGACATCAACCCGGCACGTCCAATGCACTTACTGGTGATTCCCAAGCGGCATATCGATTCGTTGCAGACGGTGACAGTGGCCGACCAGCCAGTGCTCGGCCGCATGCTGAGTATCGCTAACCAGCTGGCGGTGGAAAACGGCAGCCCGGACGGGTTCCGCGTTATCATCAATAACGGCAGGATTGGTGGGCAGGAAGTGCCGCACCTGCATGCGCATATTGTCGGCGGGCCGGCTCCGGTCGGGCCGATGCTCAAGCGGAATTAAGGAGGCATCATGGTTATTGGCCCTTTGCAAATAGTCGTTATCTTGATCATCGTTTTGTTGATCTTCGGCACCAAGAAGTTGCGCAATATCGGTGAGGATCTCGGTAGCGCCATTAAGGGTTTCAAGGAAGGCATGAAGGAGACGTCTTCCGAGAAAAAGCCCGAAGAGAAATTGCCGAAACAGGTCGTCGAAGGACAGACCATCGAGGGCGAGGTCAAGGAAAAAAAGAACTCTTGACGCGTTGGGCGTAAGGGGACGGGAGCGAACCGCTCGACCTTGATCCCCGTTTTTCATTCCTCTCGGTTTTCTCTTTATCCCACATGTTCGATATCGGATTCTCCGAACTGGTCGTGGTCGGCATCGTTGCCCTGGTTGTCATCGGTCCGGAGCGGCTGCCGAAAGTCGCGCGAACGGTCGGTTTGTTGCTCGGCCGCATGCAGCGCTACGTGAGCGCCGTCAAGGCTGACATCAGTCGCGAAATGCAGCTCGAAGAACTGAAAAAGCTCCAGGCCGAAATGCAGGCCTCGGCACATCATGTGGAGAGCAGCATTCGCAACGGGATGCTCACGGTCGAAGACAGCGTCGCCCAAGCGACACAGTCCACGCAATCCGTGATCGACGATTTGTCGGTAAAAGCCAAGGATGAGTCGCAGGAGGCTTTGGCACGGGACGCTGCCGATTCCGGAAAAACAGGTGAGCGGAAGTGAGTGGCCAATGACGACGGAGGCCGATTCCTTCATTTCACATCTTGTCGAATTGCGCGACCGCCTGATTCGCGCCCTGCTTTCCGTTGGCGTGGTTTTCCTCTGCCTCTTTCCCTGGTCCAAGGAGCTATACGCCCTGCTCGCGCAGCCGCTGATCGCCGCATTGCCGCAGGGGGGGCAGATGATCGCCACCGACGTTGTCGGTGTCTTCCTGGTGCCGATGAAAGTGACGTTGATGGTGGCTTTCCTGATTGCTTTGCCCCATGTGCTTTATCAGGCTTGGGCTTTCATCGCTCCCGGCTTGTACGCGCATGAGAAACGGCTGGCGATTCCGTTGGTCGGCGCGAGCGTCGTTCTCTTCTTCATCGGCATGTCCTTCGCCTATTTTCTGGTGTTCCCGATGGTTTTCAGCTTCATGGCCAAGGTGGCGCCGGAGGGCGTCGCCTGGATGACCGATATCGAGAAATATCTGTCATTTGTTATGACGATCTTCATTGCTTTCGGCGTGACCTTCGAAGTGCCGGTGGTCGTGATCGTGCTGGTCCGTATGGGCGTCATCAGTGTTGCCAAACTCAAGGAAATCAGGCCTTACGTGGTGGTTGGCGCATTCGTCGTCGGCGCGATTTTTACGCCGCCCGACGTAGTTTCGCAACTGATGCTGGCGATCCCGCTTTGTCTGCTCTATGAGCTTGGCATTCTGATGGCGCGTTTCTTCAGCAAGGCGGCGGTTAGTGCCGGCGACTTGCCTGAGGAAGGCGCTTGAGCTTTCGTGGTGGCCGAGCTCAGGCCAGGAACAGTAATGGCGTTACTTTAGATTGCGGCTGGTTGGCGGGCGCTTGCCGATCCGGATCGTGGCGTCGTACGGCGCATTTCGACGGCGCAGCTTGAATTCGATCTCGTCGCCGGGTTTCTGACTGGCGATGAGTGCAAGCATGCCCTGCGGATCCTTGACCGCTTTCCCGGCAACCGAGAGCAGAATGTCGCCGGGGTGCACGCCGCCGGCGTCTGCCGGGCCGCCGCGCTGGACGCCCGAGATGAGGGCGCCGGCGGTGTCGGGCAGGCCGAACGATTCGGCGAGTTCCGGTGTGATTTCCTGGACTTCAACGCCGATCCAGCCGCGCGTCACGGTGCCGGTCTGGATGATTTGTTCCATGACGTTTCTGGCCGTGGAAATCGGGATCGCAAAGCCGATGCCGAGTGAGCCGCCGGAGCGCGAGTAGATCGCCGAATTGATGCCGACGAGATGGCCGCGGTTGTCGATCAGCGCACCGCCGGAATTGCCGGGATTGATCGCGGCGTCGGTCTGGATGAAGTTTTCAAAGGTGTTGATACCGAGGTGGGTGCGTCCCAGCGCGGAGACGATGCCCATCGTCACCGTTTGTCCCACACCGAACGGGTTGCCAATGGCCAGCACCACGTCGCCGACCTGGAGGCTGTCCTGGCCGTCGAAGGTGATGGCCGGGAGGTCAAGCGGTACGCCATCTTTGCTGCCGATGTGCAGTACGGCGAGGTCCGATTCCGGGTCGCTGCCGACCACCTTGGCTTTGTAAGTGCGGCCGTTGTTCAAAGCGACTTCAATCTGGTCGGCGTCCTCGACGACATGATTGTTGGTCAGAATGTGGCCGTTCGGGCTGACAATCACCCCCGAGCCGAGGCCGGATTTGCGCCGGACGCCCGAGTCCGGGCGCCTACCGAAAAAATGGCGGAACAGCGGGTCGTCGAGAAGAGGATTGCGCTGTACCCGGACTTCTTGCGAGGTAAAGATGTACACGACCGACGGCAAGGCTTTTTGCGCAGCGGCACGATAGGAGCCGCTGGCAGCAGCCTCGGGAATGGTGGCGGCTTCCTTGAGGGCGCCGACGGCAGCGTTGCCGCTTTCAGATCGGTTGAGCCATTCCGGCTTGATCGTGTTGATGACGAAAAGGAGGGCAAGACCAACCGTGACGGTTTGTGCAAAAATCAACCAAAGTCTGCGCATGGAATGAATGGAGTCCGCAAATGAAACGTGAACAACTGGTGTGCTATCTCGACGAATTGCTCGAATCGGCGCGCTATCGGGATTATTGCCCAAATGGTTTGCAAGTGGAAGGACGGGGTGAGGTTAAGCGCATCGTCGCTGGCGTCAGCGCCAGCCAAGCGCTGGTCGATACGGCAATCGCGCGCGGCGCCGATGCCTTGCTCGTCCATCACGGCTGGTTTTGGCGCGGCGAGGACGGGCGCGTGACCGGGCTGCGCAAGCGCCGCTTGCAGGCCTTGCTCGGTCACGACATCAATCTGATTGCCTACAACCTGCCGCTCGATGGTCACGCTGAACTAGGCAACAACGCCCAGCTTGCCCGGTCGATGGCATGGGTGGTCGATGGCCGCTTCGGTGAGTAGGATATCGGCTGGCTTGGGCGCACGCGCGAACCCTTGTCTTTGATGGAACTGGAGCAACAAATTACGGCGCCAATTGCAGCGTGTGCCGATGGTTGTCGCTGATGCTGTCGATCCGGAACGCAAGCTGAGCCGCATCGCTTGGTGCTCGGGCGGGGCGCAGAATTTGTTCGAGCAGGCGATCGCGCTCGGGGTCGATGCTTACGTTTCTGGCGAAATTTCGGAGCAGACCGTGCATCTGGCGCGCGAATCGGGTGTCGCCTACATCGCTGCAGGTCATCACGCGACCGAGCGCGCCGGCGTCAAGGCCTTGGCCGGCCATCTGGCCGAATGTTTCGGCATGGATTGCGAGTTTGTCGATATTGATAATCCGGTTTGAATCGAACGAAATGTCGAACCACGGCGAACACGGCGAGAAGCGCTTTGCGTTATGACGATTCGGTTCGGATTAAAAGTTTTTTCGCTGCGCCCGCCGTGTTCGCCGTGGTTGTAGCGGCATTTTTGTTTTCTGGAGGTTCAGTATGAATTACGTTTTTCCGCCCGCGCCGCGGGTCCCGTTGCCGGTTGCTGGTAGCGAAGCGGTCTTTCCCGTGCGGCGCGTCTATTGTGTCGGCCAGAATTATTCCGAGCATTCCCTCGAAATGGGCGTCGATACGCGCGAGCCGCCGTTCTTCTTCAGCAAGCCGGCGGACGCGCTAGTACCGGGGGGCGGCGAAGTGGCGTATCCGCCGATGACCGAGAACTTCCAGCACGAGGTCGAACTGGTCGTGGCGATCGGCCAAGGCGGCGCGAACATTCCCGTCGAAGAGGCGCTAAAGCATGTATTCGGCTACAGCGTCGGCTTCGACCTGACCCGGCGCGATCTACAGGCACGCTCCAAGGAAAAGCGACAGCCCTGGGAGATGGGCAAGGGCATGGATCAGGGGGCGCCGATTGCGATCATCCAGCCGGTGGCGAAAATCGGTCATCCGGCTTCTGGCGCCATCTGGCTCAAGGTGAATGGCGAGGTGCGCCAAAGCGGCGACCTCGCGCAAATGACCTGGAAGGTCGCCGAAATCGTCGCCAATCTGTCGCTGTACGTGAAGCTGGCGGCAGGCGATTTGATCTTCACCGGCACGCCGGCCGGCGTGTCGCCCATCCTGCGCGGCGATGTCCTGGAAGGCGGCATCGACGGGGTCGGCGAACTGAAAGTGACGCTCGTCTGATATGGCGGCCATCCATAAAACTTGTTACCGGGAAATTCACGCTTACGTGACGCGCGATGGTTCAGAAATCCGCGAGCTGATGCATCCGAGCGTGCATGGCAACGCCAAGCAGAGCCTTGCCGAAGCGATAGTTTTTCCGGGCGAAGAAACTCTGCTGCATCGGCACCGCGTGACCGAGGAGTTGTATCACGTCACCCAAGGGGCTGGCGTCATGCGCCTGGGCGAGGAGCGTTTTCCGGTCGGGGTCGGCGACACCGTGCAGATTCCGCTGGGAACGGCGCACTGCATCCGGGCGACCGGCGATTCGCCACTGCATGTCCTATGCTGCTGCGGTCCGGCGTACAGTCATGAGGACACCGAACTCCTCTAAGCGCCGAGCCAGGCGAGCCGCTGTTTGCCCTTAGCGGCGGTGAGCACGGCCTTGTCGCGCGGTGCAGAATCAAGGCGGACGCTGAATTTCATCAACTCGTCGCGGCGGAAGGCGTGAACCCGGATCGTTTGTCCGGGGCGGCAGCGGCTCAGGAGCCTGGTCAGGTTGCCCGGCGTGACGCGCAGCCCATCGCAGGCCAGCAGAACGTCGCCGGCGGCAAGGCCGGCAGCCTCGGCGCAACTGCCGGAGAATACCGTCGCCAGCTTGACTTCGTTGCCTTCGGCGCTTGTTTTGACCCCGAGCGAAGGCGCTAGCGATGGATTGTCGCTGGTCCATTTCAGCGTGATGCCGAACTTGCCGAGCAACGATTTAAGCGGCAGTTCGCGGGTGCCTTCAACGTAGTCGGCGAAGAAGCGGCCGAGGCGGAGGCCGGAAAGTTCTTCGGCGAGCTGGCGGATATCTTCCTCGCCGACGCCCAAGCCGGTCTTTCCGTAGCGTTGCCAGAGCGCGTGCATCACCCTATCCAGAGAAACCTTGCCCTGCGTCTCCCGGCGCAGCGTCAGGTCGAGCGCCAGTGCTAGCAGGGCGCCTTTGGCATAGTAGCTGACGACGGTATTCGGCGTATTCTCGTCGGGACGGTAGAACTTGCTCCAGGCATCGAAACTCGATTCGGCCAGCGATTGGCGCAGGCGTCCGGGACTGCGCTGGACGTTGCTGATTGTCTTCCCCGTCAGTTCCAACCAGTCCTTCAATCCGATGACGCCGCTCCTCAGCAGCGCAAGGTCGTCGTAGTACGAGGTGAACCCTTCAAACGCCCAGAGCAGTGACGTGTAGTTCTCGCGGTCAAGGTCGTAGGGGGTGAAGGCTGCTGGTTTGATGCGCTTGACGTTCCAGGTATGGAAATACTCGTGGCTGCACAGGCCGAGGAAAGTTCGATAACTCTCCGGCAGCCCTTGCATGCCGGGATACGGAAGGTCGTTGCGCGAACAGAGCAGCGCCGTCGAGGCGCGGTGTTCGAGTCCGCCGTAGCCCTCGCCAACCGCGGTGACGAGAAAGACATAGCGGCGCATCGGCGCCGGCTCGCCGAAGAAGCGGATCTGCCATTCGCAAATACGTTTCAGGTCGGCGGTCAGTCGTTCGAGATCGCAGTCGTGGCGGCCGGTGATGGCAACGTCGTGCGGCACCCCGCAAGCCTTGAACGTGGCGAGGGTGAATGTCCCCATCTCGACCGGGTGGTCGATCAACTCGTCGTAATTGTTGGCGCGATAGACGCCGAAGCCATACTTTTTGGCGCCCCCTTTTTCGCCGCGTGCCGGTTCGAGTGCCGTGGCAATGCGCCAGTTCGCGAAACGCTGGTCCGGCGGCGGCAGGATGTCGACGAGGCAGGGCGATTCCTCCTGTCCGACCACGCGCAGGAAAACGCTGGTGCCGTTGAAGAAGCCATGCGTTTCATCGAGGTGAGCGCCACGCACCGAGAGGTCCCAGGCGTGGATTTCATACGTGACCGTCAGGGGGGCGTTGCCTTTGACTGGCGCCGATTGCCAGGTGTGTTTGTCAAGCTTGCGCAAGGCGACCGGTTTGCCGGCGGCCTCGGCGCGGATGGCGATGATGTGGCGGGCGAAATCGCGGATCAGGTAGCTGCCGGGAATCCAAGCTGGCAAGGCGAAACGTTGCCCTTCCGGATCGGGCGCCGTCACGTGGCAGGAAATTTCAAACCGATGCGCGGCGGGATGGATCGGGCGGATGAAATACCGGATCGGGGCGGTTGTCATCGAAAACTCCAGAAAAATAATTTTGGGTTGCCGGGAATTTTACGCGGCGAATCACGTCTGTTGCTCGGTGGCAACAGCGTTGAGGGAGATTTTGCTGTTGCCAGTGCGTTTGATAAGACTTTGTACTATTCTTATCAGCCCATTTGCCGGTACTGGCAAACCAGAAGCGACGAATAATCATTGAAGCGGAGAAAACTTGAGAAATAATCAACTGGTCACCAATATAGAAACGTTGCTTCCGGAAAATGAATTCATCTACTCACGCACGAATCTCAAGGGCGTGATTACCGAGGCCAATGAGGCATTCTGTCAGGTCAGCGGGTATGCGCGTGAGGAAATGATCGGCCAGCCGCACAATATGGTGCGCCATCCCGACGTGCCCGAGGCGGCTTTTGCCGTTTTGTGGAAAGATCTGAAGGCTGGCTTGCCCTGGAGTTGCGTCGTCAAAAACCGGCACAAGGACGGCGGTTTCTACTGGGTGGTTGCCAATGCGTCCCCGGTGCGCGAGAACGGGCAAGTCGTCGGCTATCAGTCGGTGAGAAGCCGTCCGACGCGTGAGCAGATCGAAGCGGCGGAAGCGGCTTTCAAGCGCATCAAGAACGGTGACACCAGTCTTGAAATCCGGCATGGACGGATTCGGCGCCAGCGGCCGGCCTGGGTGAGTGCCTTGCTTTCCGTGCGAGGACAGTTGTCGATTATGGGCGTTCTGGTGTTGTTGTTGTTGGCCGGCATTGGCTTGGCCGAAGAATGGTTCAAGTGGGATTTCGGTCTGGTTCATGAGGGGTTGATGGGGGTCGCGGTGCTGTATTCGCTGTATTTCATGACCTACTATTTGCCCAGTTTGAATCGTGACATGGACCGCATTTCCGACTGGCTCACCGGTGTTTTGAGTACCCGAAATCTGACGCAGCGGCTGCCGGTCGATCGAGGCGATACGCTCGGAAAAATTGGCCGGAAAATGGATGTTTTCGTGTCATCGGTTCAGGCAACGGTGCAGGGCATGGCTGATATGGCGAAGCATGTCGAGGGATCTACGAAAGAAGTGAACTCGGGGATGCAGGTGGCGATGAAGTCGGCGCAGAATCAGAGCGAGGCGACGTCGGCGGCCGCGGCCGCGGTCGAGGAAGTCACCGTTTCGATTTCCGAGGTGGCCGAGCATGCGCAATCGACTCGCGAGGTGGTCATGAAGGCCGGCGAGGTCTCGCGCGAAGGGGCGGCCCGGTCCGAAGAGGCTTCTGACAAAATCAACGCGTTGGCCGAGACCGTTAAGGAATCTGCCGTTCAGGTCGAAACCCTGGGTCAGCGCTCGGCCGAAATCAGCCACATCGTTGGGGTCATCCGTGAAATCGCGGATCAGACCAATTTGTTGGCGCTGAATGCCGCGATCGAGGCGGCACGGGCCGGCGAGCAAGGGCGAGGGTTTGCCGTTGTCGCTGACGAGGTGCGCAAGCTGGCGGAACGGACGTCCAAGGCGACTCAGGAAATCGGGTCAATGATCGATCTGATCCAGAGCGATACCTTGAAAGCGGTTGAAAGCATGCGCGCTGGCGCGGCGCAGGTCGAAGCAGGCGTTGATCTGGTGCATGCGTCACAAGATTCGCTGGAGTTGATCAAGGAGGAAATGGACGACACCATCAATCGCGTCAACGAGATTTCGCATGCTTCGGCCGAGCAAAGGGAGGCGATGACCTTGTTGGCTCAGAATGTCGAGCAGGTGGCCGCGATGACCGAACAGAACGTGGCGGTTGTCAATCAGACCGAAGCCATGGTGATCAAGTTGACGTCAATGGTCGACCGGATGAAGAAATCGGTCAATCAATTCACGATTTAAGTTCGCTTTAGACTTGTCAAGGTTGGGTCGCCCGGATGTTGTTACCGCCACCGCACGCCGAACGCCAGCGCATGCATTTGCGCCGCGTCGAGTTTCAAGGCTTTAAACGGGGAGATGGCCTGTGGGAGGTTGAAGCCCGCCTCGTTGATACCAAGGACCAGGATTTTCCCTTGTCGTCCGGTTTGCGCCGACCGGGAGAGGCCGTGCATGACATCTCGGTGCGTATCACTTTCGATAAACGCATGAATATCCTCGACGCCGCGACTTGCATCGACGCGGCGCCCTACATGGGGTATTGCAACGTCGATATTCCGGATTATTCGGGCATCGTCGGGCTTAATCTGTTCGATAAGTTTCCAAAGACGGTCAGAGAATTGTTCGGCGGAAGGCTGGCTTGTGCACACATCACGGAACTCTTGATGCAGTTGCCGACGGCAGCGCTGCAAACGCTTTCCAGCGAAGCGGTTGGCAATTTCGATGGTGATTCTCCGCCTTACCATCTTGACCGCTGTCATGCGTTGGAATTCGACTCCGAGGCCGTTAAACGCTATTACCCCTGTTGGTACAGGAAGAAAGTCGACGTTTGAATACCCCTTGAAACTCTGCGCCGGAGTCGGAGTCCATACCTTGGTCTGAGAGGGGGCGGTATGAAAGTCCACGAATATCAGGGGAAGGCGCTGCTCAAAATGTTCGGGGTGCCGATGCCGCGCGGCATCTATTGTCAGAGTCCCGCGGCGGCTGAAGTAGCGGCAGTTTCTCTGGGCGGATCGTTCTGGGTGGTCAAGGCGCAGATTCATGCCGGTGGGCGCGGCAAAGGCGGCGGGGTCAAACTGGCGCGCTCTCCTGGTGAAGTCCGGCAACGGGCCGAACAACTGCTGGGCGTGCGACTAGTGACGCCTCAAACCGGGCCGGAAGGCCAGATGGTTCGTCGTCTTTGGGTCGAAGAGGGGGCCGACGTTTGCGCCGAGTACTACGTCGCCGTGCTCACCGACCGGCGAATGCAGAAAGTGGCCGTGATGGCCTCATCGTCCGGCGGGATGGAGATCGAGGATGTGGCCCGTGACGATCCGGGCAGCATCGTGACCGTTTGGGTTGATCCGCTGGAGGGATTGAGCGACGGTCAGGCCGAATGGGTGGCAGAGAGGCTCGGCGTGCCGGCGGCTTCGCGGCCGAAAGCTGCCGCCGCGCTAAAAGGGCTGTACGCCTGCTACATGGCAACCGACGCCTCGCTCGCCGAGATCAATCCGCTCGTTCTCGATCGGCAGGGCGGCATCCTGGCGCTCGACGCCAAGCTGACTTTCGACGACAACGCGTTATACCGACAGCCGGAAATTCTGGCGATGCGCGATCTCGACGAGGAAGATCCGCTCGAAAACGAGGCTTTCCGGCATGGGCTGGCCTACATCGCGCTCGACGGCAATATCGGTTGTCTGGTCAATGGCACCGGGCTGGCCATGGCGACGATGGATGCGATCAAGCTTTTTGGTGGACAACCGGCCAATTTTCTTGACGTTGGTGGCGGCGCCTCGACCGAAAAGGTGACGGAAGCGTTTTCGATCATGATTCGGAATGGCCGGGTCAAGGGCGTTCTGGTCAATATCTTTGGCGGCATCATGAAGTGCGACACCATTGCCCAAGGCATTATCGCGTCGGTATGCAAGACGGGGCTTGCTGTGCCCTTGGTGGTGCGCATGCAGGGCACCAACGAAGAACTCGGCAAGCAGATGCTGCGCGATTCAGGCTTGCTGGTCATCCTGGCCGACGCGATGGACGAAGCCGCCGCCCGCATCGTCGCGGCGGTCCGCTAGGGAGCGCTCATGTCGATTCTGGTCAATAAGGAAACGCGGGTAATCACCCAAGGGGTGACCGGCAAGACCGGGCGTTTTCATACCGAGAAATGCCTCCAGTACGCCAACGGCAAGGCTTGCTTCGTCGCCGGTGTCAATCCGCGCAAGGCTGGCGAGGCGGTTTTCGGCTTGCCGGTGTATGCCACGGTCAAGGAGGCGGCGACCCAAACCGGGGCCAATGTCTCGGTCGTCTACGTGCCGCCACCGGGCGCGGCAGCGGCCATCTGGGAAGCCGTCGAGGCCGATCTCGATCTGGTCATCTGCATCACCGAAGGCATTCCGGTGCGCGACATGCTCGAAGTGCGCAGCCGCATGCGCCAGAAGGTGGCGGCAGGGGGCAAGGAAACCCTGCTCCTCGGGCCGAACTGTCCCGGGCTGATTACGCCCGACGAGATCAAAATTGGCATCATGCCCGGCCACATCCACCGCAAGGGCTCGATCGGCGTCGTTTCTCGCTCGGGCACGCTGACCTACGAAGCCGTTGCGCAACTGACCGCAATCGGTCTCGGCCAGTCCTCGGCCGTCGGTATCGGCGGCGATCCGATCAACGGCCTCAAGCACCGCGACGTCATGCAACTCTTCAACGATGATCCGGAAACCGAAGCCGTGATCATGATCGGCGAGATCGGCGGCCCGGATGAAGCCGACGCCGCCTTGTGGTGCAAGGCCAACATGAGAAAACCGGTCGTCGGTTTCATTGCCGGCGTGACTGCCCCAATCGGCAAGCGGATGGGACATGCCGGGGCGCTTATCTCAGGAGGGGGCGACACCGCCGAGGCCAAACTCGCGATCATGGAGGAATGCGGGTTCAAGATCACGCGCAATCCGTCGGAAATGGCACGGGTGCTCAAATCACTGTTATGACGGCATCACAGAATGGGTTTTCAAGGCCTCAGGTGAGGCGGTCTGGCGGGTTTGCCGGCGGGAATCAAGTGGAGGCAAACGATTGTCGGTAAAATTGCGCAATTATTTTTCAGTCAATGCGGATCCGCTTTGGGGAGAATCATGGCTTTGTTCATCAGTGAATCGGAAGTCCGGCAGTTATTAACCATGCCTTCGGCTCTGGAAGCCGTCGAAGAGGCGCATCGCGACCTGTCGTTCGGCAAAGCCGTCGATATTCCGCGCCAGCGCACACGCTTGCCGCAGACGGCGCTGCATATTCTGCAGGGCGCTTTGCCGGGGCGCGATGCGATCGGTTACAAGGCCTACACCAGTAACCGTTCGGGCATTCGTTTTCTGGTGCATGTGTTCAGCGCGTCGGGCGGCAATCTGCGGGTTGTGATGGAGGCCGATTATCTCGGCATGATGCGTACGGCGGCGGCGTCCGGCGTGGCGACGCGCTGGCTGGCACGTCCCGAGGCCGAGGTGCTCGGCTTGTTCGGTTCCGGCTGGCAGTCGGAGGGGCATATCGAGGCGATTGCGGCGGTGCGTCCGTTGCGTCTGGTCAAGGTCTATGCGCGTAACGCCGAGAAGCTGGCGACGTTCTGCGCCAAGATGTCGGAGCGCTTCAAGCTGGAGGTCGTGCCAGCCGCTTCGCCGGAAGCGACGGTGCGCGGCAGCGATATTGTGAGTACGGTGACGACGGCGGTCGATCCCTTATTCGACGCGGCCTGGCTGTCGCCGGGCACACATATCAATGCCGCCGGTTCGAACGCCTTGATCCGCCGTGAAGTCGGCGAAGATACCCTGAAGCTGTGCAAGCCGATTGTCGTCGATACCGTCGAAACGGCGCTCAAGGAGGCTGGCGACCTGCTGCCCTTGCTGGAGAAGGGGCGTTTGCACGAGCGGCACATGGTAGAACTCGGCGACATCATTGTTGGCGCCCATCCGGGCCGTACGTCGCCCGAGCAGATCACGATCTTCGAGTCGCAAGGTCTGGGGCTTCAGGATATCGCCATTGCCGTCCGTCTTGAGGAAATGGCGAAGGCACGCGGCATCGGCGTCAAACTGCCCTATGGCGATTGATCGGTCGTTGGCGGGGGAATCTGGTATGCGACGCGAGTCGGACGCTTGATGTCGGGCTGGTCGTCCTGGCTTTCACGGATTTTGGGCAAGCTGCTGCCTAGAAGCCGTTCCGGCGCCGCGCAGCCGCGGAGTGAGTCGCCTCAGTCGGCGAATCTTGTGCGGAGTCCGCGGCCTGCTGAATCTGTGCCGCCGGCGCAGTTTGTCCGCCGGGAAATGCCGGCGATCGGGCCGTACCGAGTCGAGCGCGTGCTGGGTCGGGGCGCCATGGGCGCCGTATTTCTCGGACGTGACCGGGATGGTGGATTGGCGGCGATCAAGACGATGGCGCTGACACAGGAATTCGATGCCGACGAAGTTGCCGAGGTTCGATCACGGTTTTTTCGTGAGGCAGAAGCCGCCGCCAGACTCTGCCATCCGCATATCGTGCGCGTTCTCGATACTGGCGAAGCCAGTGGCCTGGCGCATATCGCGATGGAGTATTGCGATGGCGGTGATCTGGTGCCGTATACCCGTCCGGATGGGCTGCTCCCGCCGGCCACCGTCGTTGAGATCATTGCCCGTGTCGCGGAAGGGTTGGATTACGCGCACCGAAACAAGATCGTGCATCGAGATGTGAAACCGGCCAACGTGATGTACGACCCCGAATCCGGCCGGATCAAGGTTGCCGATTTCGGGATTGCCCGCATGACTGATTCCTCTCGGACGAAAACCGGCATGGTGCTCGGTACGCCTAGTTACATGTCGCCCGAGCAGTTGCTCGGTAACAAGGTCGACGGACGCTCCGACCTGTTTTCCCTCGGTGTCGTGCTGTACCAGATGCTGTGCGGACAGCTTCCGTTTGTGGATCCGTCCCTGGCCGGCTTGATGTTTCGCATCACCAATGCTCCGCCTCCCGATATCCGGACGCTGAATCCGCAGTTGTCCGAGGAATTGGTTCACGTCGTTGAACGGGCATTGAGCAAGAATAGCGAGCAGCGCTACCCGACTGGGGGGGAAATGGCGCAGGATTTATGGGCATGTCGTCAGCAGATGTCGAGGTAGTTACGGCAGATCTGTTTTCAAGTCACAGAGGGAAGCGTGGCCAATAGACTCAGTGAAGCGTTGGAGATCGCGGTCCGGACCGATCAGGGGCGGGTGCGTGGTCACAATGAGGACGTGGTATTTGCCAATCCGGGGTTGGGGGTGGTGATTCTGGCTGACGGCATGGGGGGCTACAGTGCTGGCGAAGTGGCGAGCAACATGGCGACCATGCTGATTTCGAGTGAGCTGGAGGCAGCGCTCAAATGCCGTGCCCCGGAAGAGGCGGATGAGGACGGGCGGCCGTATGCGCATTGTTGCCTGCTGGAAAAGGTGGCGTTGGCTAACGAGTCGATCTACAACGCGGCGTTCATGCAGCCGCAGTATGCGGGGATGGGGACGACGCTGGTTGCGGCCCTGTTCTACGACAACCGGGTGTCTGTCGTCCATATCGGCGATTCCCGATTGTATCGACTTCGCGGCGGTGAATTGTGCGCGATGACGCGTGATCACTCCCTGTTGCAGGAACAGATTGACAGCGGCATGATCACTCTCGCTGAGGCGCGTTATTCACAAAACCGCAATCTGGTGACGCGGGCGCTCGGCGTGGATCGTCAGGTCGAAACCGAATTGAATGATTTTCCGGTGCAGGTCGGCGATATCTACCTGCTATGCTCAGATGGACTGAATGACATGGTCGAGGATGAGGATATCCGGGTTACCTTGCAGTCGCTGGGCAGCGATGTGGAAAGGGCGGCAGCGCAGCTTGTTCAAATGGCGAACGATAAAGGCGGTCGAGATAACGTTTCCGTGATTGTGATCAAGGTGTCGCGCGAGTATCCGGCTTCAAGAAGTCTATGGGCCAGGCTCGGAAATTGTTTCAGGAAAGGGCGTTAACGATGGCCAAACTGATACTTAGCATGGATGGGCTGGTGCTCAAGGAAATTCCGCTGAACAAGGAGCGGATGACCATCGGTCGCCGACCCAGCAACGATATCCAGATCGACAACATGGCGATCAGCGGACAGCATGCCGCCGTCGTGAGTATTCTTGACGATTCGTTCTTAGAGGATCTGACAGTACCAACGGGACGCTGGTCAACGGGCAGCCAATCAAAAAGCATTTTCTCAAGAGCGGCGACGACATCGAGCTGGGAAAGTACAAACTCAAATACGTGGTCGAACCTGCCGAATCGTCGGGTTCAATCGGTCACGGAAAACCGGAGGATTCGCGCCAGGGCGATATGCGGTCGGAGGCAATGGCCAAAACCCAGTTATCCGGCAGTGCTCCGGAAAGCTTGGGCGTCGATGCGCCGGCGGGCGCTATTCCCGGAACGCTGGCGACCGGCGTGATTCAGGTGCTGACCGGCGCCAATGCCGGGCGTGAGTTGCTGCTGACCAAGGCATCGACGACGCTGGGCCGGCCCGGGTTGCAAGTCGCGGTCATTTCGCGAAAATCCGAGGGGTATTTCATTCATCATGTTGAAGGCTCGAAGTTTCCAAGAGTTAACGGGAATATGATCGGGTCTCAGGCGCACTCCTTGAAGGATCGCGACATCATTGAAATTGCTGGCGTCAGGATGGCTTTTTCTCTCAAAGCGTGATCGGTGCCGAGGGGGCATGGGATGCCAAAAACTTTTCGAGCGGGGTAATACAGGATGAAAGTCGGGGTTCTCGGCTGTAGCGGAGGGATTGGTGGGCGTCATTTGCGCACCACCTCCCTGCTCGTCGATCATGATATTTTGATCGACGCCGGTACCGGCGTCGCCGATTTGCCGTTGGCCGAGTTGGCCATGATCGACCATGTTTTCCTGACTCATTCGCATCTCGACCACATCGCCTCATTACCCTTGATGATCGATTCGGTTGCCGATCTGCGTGAAACACCGGTGACCGTCCATGCCACGGAAGCCACGCTGGAGGCGCTCAGGAAGCATATTTTCAACTGGGCGATCTGGCCCGATTTTAGCCAGATTTCGATTCGTGATCGGCCTGCGATGCGGTATGCCCCTCTGCGTTTGGGGCAGAGAATCGCTTTCGGCGAACGCTCGGTCATGGCCCTGCCGGCCGTGCATACCGTACCGGCTGTCGGTTACCTGCTCGATTCCGGTTCGGCCAGTCTTGCCTTTACCGGGGATACGACGAGCAACGACGCCTTCTGGAGCGCGCTCGACGGCATCGCGAATTTGCGTTACCTCGTGATTGAAACCGCATTCTCGGATCGCGAAAAGAGTCTGGCTGAACTTTCCAGGCACCTATGTCCAAGCCTGTTGCGCAGCGAGTTGGAAAAGCTGAAGCAAGAGGCGAAAATTTTCATTTCGCATTTGAAGCCGGGGCAGGTCGAGCGGATTATGGACGAAATCATCGAGTGTGCCGGCGAGCTCAAGCCGGAGTTGTTGCAAGCCAACCATGTTTTTGAATTCTGAGGCCGAGCGCGGCTTTGCCTAATGGGGTTGGCGCAGCGCTGATCCATTCAGGGGGAGGCGTCATGGAAACGGTTGATGATTTGCTCATACGCTTCGAGCAGATCAACGAAATCGGGGTTTCGCTTTCCGACGAGCGAAATATCCAGCGTTTGCTCGAGAATATCCTGCTTGCTGCCAAGGAAATCACTCATGCCGACGGCGGCAGCTTATACCGGGTTAGCGAGGACCGGAAATCATTACGCTTCGAGATCGTGCGCTCCGCTTCCCTTGGCATGGCCTACGGCGGCGCGACGGGCGCCCCTGTTCCTGAAAGGCTGCGGGATTTGCCCCTCTCGCTGGCGGATGGGCGGGTGAATGATTCGCTGGTCGCCACTTACTCTGCCAACCATGGGCAGACCGTCAATATCGCCGACGCCTATACGGAACAAGGTTTCGATTTTTCCGGAACCCGGGAGTTCGACCGGGGTACCGGCTACCGGTCACGATCCTTCCTGACCGTGCCGATGAAGAACCACGAGAGCGAGGTGATTGGCGTCCTGCAGTTGATCAATGCAATAGACGGCAAAACCGGCGATGTTGGCGTTTTTTCCGAAACCGACCAGCGCCTTACCGAATCGTTGGCCTCGCAGGCCGTTGTTGCCTTGACTAATCGTGAATTGCTGGGTCAGCTCGAAACACTGTTCGAATCTTTCGTCAGTCTCATCAATTTGGCGATCGATGAAAAGTCGCCCTATACCGGCGGGCACTGCCAGCGCGTTCCCGCTCTTACCATGATGCTTGCCGAAGCTGCGGAGGCCACGGCCGAGGGGCCGCTCGCGGGGTTCAGGATGAGCGACACGGATCGCTACGAACTCAAGATCGCCGGCCTGTTGCACGACTGCGGCAAGGTGGCGACGCCGGTGCATGTAGTCGACAAAGCGACCAAGCTGCAGACGTTATATGACCGGATCGATCTGATCGATACCCGCTTCGAAATCCTGAAACGAGATGCCGAGCTCGCCATGCTGCGTGCGGTGGCCGCTGGCGTCGATCCGCAGGTGGCGGAGCGGGAGCGGTTGGGTCGGCTCTCCGCGATCGAAAGCGATCGCGAATTCCTGGGTCGCGCCAACTTGGGCAGTGAATTGATGCGGGCCGAGGATCTGGGGCGCGTGCGCCGGATTTCGGAAGCTTATCGCTGGGTCGGCCCGGATGGCTTGGATAGCGATTTTCTCCGCGATGATGAACTCGAGAACCTGACCATTCGTACGGGAACCCTGACCCGTTCCGAGCGCGAGACGATCAACAACCATATCGTTACCACCATCAAGATGCTCGAGTCGCTGCCCTGGCCGAAGCATCTCCGGCACGTTTCCGAGTATGCCGCCGGTCATCATGAGCGCATGGACGGCAAGGGCTACCCGAAAGGGCTCAAGCGCGATGAAATGTCAGTGCAAGCCCGGATCATGGGCATCGCCGACATCTTTGAGGCCCTGACCGCGCGCGATCGGCCGTACAAGCCGGGGATGAAACTTTCACAAGCGCTGCACATCCTGCGCAACCTGCGCGACAACGGGCACATCGACCCTGATTTGTACGACGTATTCGTCAAGCAGAAGGTTTATCTGAAATATGCCGGGAAGTATCTTGATCCCGAGCAGATCGACCTGTCGGAAGCGCAGTGAAACTGTCCGCTCGTTCGGCGCGAGGGCATCGGTTGCGCGAGCGCGGTAAAATCCCACTTTTTTCACGCAGGCTCTTGCCATGAATATCATCGCTCCCAGCATCCTTTCTGCCGATTTCACCCGTCTCGGCGAAGAAATTACGAATGTGCTTGCCGCCGGCGCCGACTGGATCCACTTCGATGTGATGGATAACCATTACGTGCCCAATCTCACCATCGGCCCGATGATTTGCGAAGCCATCCGCCCCTTGACGACGGCGCCGATCGACGTGCATCTCATGGTCAAGCCCGTGGATCGCATCATTCCTGATTTTGCCAAAGCCGGCGCCAACATCATTACCTTTCACCCCGAGGCCTCCGAGCATATCGACCGCAGCCTGTCCTTGATCCGCGAGCACGGTTGCCAGGCAGGTCTGGTGCTCAATCCGGCAACGCCGCTCACCGTGCTCGACTACGTCATGGACAAGCTCGACCTCGTTCTCTTGATGAGTGTCAATCCCGGTTTCGGCGGCCAGAAGTTTATTCCCTCCGCGCTGGCTAAACTGAAAGCAGCACGGGCTCGCCTCGACGCTTACGAGCAGGAAAGCGGACGCCGGATTCGCCTCGAAATCGACGGCGGCGTCAAGGTCGACAATATTGCCGAGATTGCCCGCGCCGGGGCCGATACTTTCGTTGCCGGTTCGGCGGTGTTCGGCGCCGCCAAGGAAAGCGATCCGCATCGCTACGATTCAGTTATTGCTGCCCTGCGCGGCGAACTCGCGCAGGTTTCGGCTTGAGAATGTTCGAAACGGGGCAGGAAGAAAAATCCCCGAAAGCGGTTCTTTTCGATCTCGACGGCACGCTGCTCGATACTGTTCCCGATTTGCATGTCGCGGTCAATGCCATGTTGCGCGATTTTGGCCGATCCGCCGTTGCGCTGGAAACGGTGCGAGGCTATCTGGGGCGCGGTTTGCCCAATCTCGTCAAGCGAGCGCTCGCCGGGGCGATCGACGTACTTGACGACGGCCTGCCGCCGCCTCAGGACGCCCTGGATAGTTTTCAAACACATTACGCGCGGGAAAACGGGCGCAATTCGCGGCCTTATCCGGAGGCCATCGAGGGGTTGGCGGCATTTCGCGCCAGCGGGCTGCCGATGGGGTTGATCACCAACAAGGCTGAAAAGTTTACGCGGCCGCTTCTTGAACAGACCGGGCTTGCCGCGTATTTTGACGTGATTGTAGGTGGCGATACGCTGCCGCGCATGAAGCCCGATCCGATGCAGTTGATCTGGGCTTGCGGTCGGCTCGGCGTGTCGCCGACGGATACGCTTTTCATCGGCGATTCGATCAATGATTTCCGCGCTGCACGGGCGGCCGGTTGCCTTGTCTTTCTGGTGCCCTATGGCTACAACGAGGGCCGCGATGTGCATGAACTGGATTGCGATGCTATAGTTCCGTCCATCTTGTCAGCAACAGAACGCATCAGGATGGGTAAACGCTCAGTATGAGACGACTTCAGTACCTTCTGCATCTTGAGCCCGCATTGTGGGCGGAGGCATGGCCCTGGCGACCCTGCCGGTGAGTCTTCGTCTCTTTCCGGCGCCCCTATATGGCGCCGTGTTCATGTTGCAGCACGTATTCATGGAGTAATCATGACCGAATCCGTTTTCAACCGGTTGGCCGCCGAAGGCTACAACCGCATCCCGGTGACGCTCGAGACCTTTGCCGATCTCGACACGCCGCTCTCGATTTATCTCAAGCTTGCTAATGGGCCCTACACCTACCTGCTCGAATCGGTGCAGGGCGGTGAGCGCTTCGGCCGCTACTCGATCATCGGCTTGTCGAGTCCGACACGTGTTGTCGTCAACGGGCATCAGGTGCTCGTGCTCAACGGCAATCGCATCGCCGAGCGCGAGGACGACACCAATCCGCTTGATTTCATCGGTAAGTTCATGAAGCGCTTCCGCGCCGCCCCGTCGGCCGGATTGCCGCGCTTCTGCGGCGGCCTCGTCGGCTGTTTCGGCTACGACACGGTGCGTTACGTCGAGACCAGACTGACGCGCACGGCCAAGACTGACGATCTGGGCACGCCCGACATAATGCTCTTGTTGTCCGAGGAAATCGCGGTTGTTGACAACCTCTCCGGCAAGCTGACGCTGGTGGTTTACGCCGAGCCGGGCGTTCCCGGTGCTTACCAGAAAGCGCAGGCGCGGCTCAGGGCGCTGCTTGCTAAGCTACGAGAACCGGCTTCGATCCCCGAGGAAAAGCCGGGGCTGTCACAGCCGGCGGTTTCCCTGTTTGGCGAAGAGCAATTCAAGCGGGCGGTGCTTCGGGCCAAGAACTACATTGTCGAGGGCGATATCATGCAGGTCGTCCTCTCGCAACGCATGAGCAAACCGTTTTCGGCTAGTCCGCTGGCGCTCTACCGTTCATTGCGTTCGCTCAATCCTTCGCCGTACATGTTCTACTTCGACTTCGAGGATTTTCATGTCGTCGGTGCTTCTCCGGAGATTCTGGTGCGCCTCGAAGGCCAGGGCAACGACAAACTGGTTACCGTGCGGCCGATCGCCGGGACCCGCAAGCGCGGCGCAACTCTGGAAGAGGATCAGGCGCTGGCGGATGAGCTGCTCGCCGACGAGAAGGAGCGTGCCGAGCATGTCCAGTTGCTCGATCTGGGACGCAACGATGCCGGACGCGTCGCCCGGGTGGGGAGTGTGCGCCTGACCGAAAACATGGTCATCGAGCGTTACTCACACGTTATGCATATCGTCTCGAACGTCGAAGGCAAATTGCAGCCCGGACTCGACGCGCTCGACGTGCTCAAGGCCACGTTTCCGGCCGGTACCGTTTCTGGCGCGCCCAAGGTGCGGGCGATGGAGATCATCGACGAACTGGAGCCGGTCAAGCGCGGTATCTATGCCGGTGCGGTCGGCTATCTCGGTTTTAACGGCGATATGGATCTGGCTATTGCCATCCGTACTGCTGTCGTCAAGGACAAGAAGCTGCATGTCCAGGCCGGGGCCGGCATCGTCGCCGACTCGAATCCGACCTCGGAATGGCAGGAAACCGAAAACAAGGCGCGCGCCGTGCTGCGCGCCGCCGAATTGGCCGAGAACGGCCTTGATACCCGTTTTGAGTGAGGTGTCATCATGCTACTGATGATCGACAATTACGATTCCTTTACCTACAACATCGCCCAGTATTTCGGCGAGCTGGGGCAGGAGGTGAAAGTGTTCCGCAACGATGCGATTTCGCTTGATGAGATCGCTCGGCTTGATCCTGACTATCTGGTGATTTCGCCGGGGCCGGGCAATCCGTCGCAGGCCGGCATTACGCTGGCGGCGATTCGCGAATTTGCCGGCAAGATTCCGCTACTCGGCGTCTGCCTCGGTCACCAGGCCATTGGCGAGGCCTTCGGCGGTCGCGTCGTGCACGCCAAGAAGCTGATGCACGGCAAGGTGTCGCCGGTGCAACACCGCGACGTTGGGGTTTTCCGCGGATTGCCTAACCCGCTGGTCTGCACGCGCTATCACTCGCTCGCCGTCGAGCGTGCATCCTTGCCCGACTGCCTCGAAATCACCGCTTGGACCGACGACGGCGAAATCATGGGGCTGCGCCACAAGACGCTGGCCGTCGAAGGCGTGCAGTTTCATCCCGAGTCGATCCTGACCGAGCGCGGCCATGATCTGTTGAAGAACTTCCTCGAGGAGCATGCCTAATGAAGCCGCAAGACGCTTTGATGCGGGTCATCGAACACCGCGAAATATTCCACGACGAAATGCTCGATTTGATGCGCCAGATCATGCGCGGCGAGATTTCGCCGCTGATGGTCGCTGCCATCCTGGCTGGCCTGCGGGTGAAGAAGGAAACCGTCGGCGAGATCACGGCGGCGGCGCAGGTCATGCGCGAAATGTCGACGCGCATCGACATTCCCGACAGCGGCCATCTGATCGATATCGTCGGCACCGGTGGTGATGGTGCGCATACCTTCAACATCTCGACGGCGTCGATGTTCGTTGCTGCTGCGGCTGGCGCCAAGGTGGCCAAGCACGGCGGGCGCAGCGTATCCTCCAGTTCCGGTAGTGCCGACGTGCTCGAGGCGCTCGGTGCCAACATCATGTTGACGCCGCTGCAGGTGCGCGATTGTTTGGAGGCGACAGGCATCGGTTTCATGTTCGCGCCCAATCACCATTCGGCGATGAAGAACGTCGCGCCGATCCGCCGCGAAATGGGCGTGCGCACGATCTTCAACATTCTGGGGCCGCTGACCAACCCGGCCAGTGCGCCGAATATGCTGCTCGGCGTTTTTCATCCCGATCTCGTTGGCATTCTCGTGCGCGTCATGCAGCGTCTCGGCGCTAAGCGGGTCATGGTCGTGCATGGTCGCGACGGCATGGATGAGATTTCACTCGGCGCGGCGACGATGGTGGGCGAACTCAAGGACGGCGAGATTCGCGAGTACGACATTCATCCCGAGGACTTTGGCCTGCAGATGGTCTCCAACCGCAACCTGCGCGTCGACGATGCGCAGGCGTCGAAGGCGGTGATTTATTCAGTGCTCGCTAACAAGGAAAGCACGGCGCGCGAAATCGTCGTTTTCAACGCCGGCACGGCGCTTTGCGTGGCGGGTGTGGCGGGGTCGATCGAGCAAGGGATCATGCTGGCGCGCGAAGCCCTCGCCAGCGGCGCGGCGCGCGCCAAGTTGGACGAGTTCGTTCGCTTCACGCAGGGCTGCGCCGCATGAGTACGCCCGATATTCTGAAGAAAATCCTCGCCGTCAAACACGAGGAGGTGGCGGCAGCGCTGGCGGTCAAGTCGTTGGCCGAGGTGCGCGCTAAAGCCGAAGCGCAGTCGCCAACGCGTGATTTTTTAGGCGCCATTCGAGCGAAGATCGCCGCAGGCAAACCGGCGGTGATCGCCGAGATCAAGAAGGCCAGTCCCTCCAAGGGTGTGTTGCGCGAAGATTTTCGCCCGGCCGAAATTGCTGACGATTATGAAGCGCACGGTGCCGCCTGTCTTTCCGTACTTACCGACCGCCAGTTCTTCCAGGGTGCGCCGGAATATCTCAAGGCCGCGCGGGCGGCGTGTTCGCTGCCGGTGCTGCGCAAGGATTTTCTCGTCGATCCCTATCAGGTTCATGAAGCGCGCGCCATGGGTGCTGACGCCATCCTGCTCATCGCCGCCGCGCTCGATCTGGCGACGATGCAGGAATTTGAGGCGATCGCCGCGAATCTGGGTATGGCCGTCCTCGTCGAGGTGCATGACGGCGATGAGCTCGATCTGGCCTTGCAGCTAGAAACGCCGCTCATCGGCATCAATAACCGCAATCTGCGCAGCTTCGAGGTCAGTCTGCAAACGACGCTCGACCTGCTGCCGCGTATTCCGCGGGATCGCATTGTCGTCACCGAAAGCGGCATCCTCGCCGCCAGCGACCTGGTGCTGATGCGCAATAATAACATCAACGCCTTTCTTGTCGGTGAGGCGTTCATGCGCTCGCCATCACCAGGGCAGGCACTGGCCGGATTGTTTTTCTGAAAGCCGGTTTGTTGCAATTGCGCAACAAAGAGCGCGGGTGTTTCCGCGAATCGTGCCTTAATGCTTGCCCAGACTCGCTGGCTTTGTCATGATCAGCCTCAACTTCTCATCCATGAGAGGTTCAGTTTGGCAGCGCCCCAGGAGCTGCCGACCTTAAACCTAGAGGAGATTCTCAATGCAAAAGAAAATTATCGCTCTGGCGGTTGCCGGTCTGGTTTCCGGCGCTGCTTTCGCGCAATCCAACGTCACCATTTACGGTGTCGCTGATGCCGGGTACGTCTACAGCTCCGGCGAGCGTCAGGGCACCCTGAAAAATAATGCCAACTTCAACGGTATCAATTCCGGCATTCTGTCCGGTTCGCGCCTCGGCTTCAAGGGCCAGGAAGACCTCGGCAATGGCCTGAAGGCTGTCTTCACCCTCGAGTACGCGCTGACCCTCGATGCTAATGATGGTATTGGTGAAACCCTTGCTCGCCAGCAGTGGGTTGGTCTGAAGAGCGACAAGCTGGGTCAGTTTGCCTTGGGCCGCCAGTATGCTCCGGGCCACGGTGCGTCGGTTCGTGCCGATGTGATTGAGTCTTCTTCGACCGCATCGCCGCTGTTGCTTCTGGAAACGGCCGCTGGCATGACGATTCAGAGTTCGTCGAACGCTCGCATCAACAACTCCGTGACCTACACCAGCCCGAAGATGGCCGGTTTCACGGTCAGCGCTATTTACGGTTTTAGTGAAAACGGCTCGTCGGCTACGACGGCCAGTAACGGCGTGAGCGCTGGTGACGACGGAATCTTCGGTCTTGGCCTGAACTATGCAAACGGTGGCTTGAATCTGGATGCGGTTTACCACTACGTTGAGGATCGCACTTCGGCTGGCCCGGTTGCTGCGATCGCTGCCATTGATGGTGTGCCTGCGGTTGCGGCTTCGGCTTCGACCCGTGACCCCGTCAAGGAGTGGATAGTTGCCGGTTCGTATGACTTCAAGGTTGCCAAGGTCATGGCCACCTATCAGGATCGCAGCGACGATAATGGTACCAATGCTCAGGATTCTAGCAGCCGTCTCTGGTCGGTTGGCGCCATTGTTCCGGTCTTCCCTAAGGGCGCCATCCGCGTCTGTTACGCTAACCTCAATTGGGATCGTAACAATGCCGGCGAATCGGACGCATGGATGCTGGGTTACACCCATGGCATGTCCAAGCGCACCACCTTGTACACGACCTATACCTCGGTCGACAACGACAAGAATGCGCTCGTTGCCGCAGGGAACTCGAACACCGCGGCTCGCGGCGAACGGAATGGAACCTTTACGGCCGGTATCCGCCACACGTTCTAATCTGACATCGTCAGGCTTTAGAAAAGAAACGGGCGCTTCGGCGCCCGTTTTGTTTGGAAAGTTATGTTTGCGGGGTTAAGTTGGGCTTGGGGCGCGGGTTTTACGCTGAGCATTTGTTGGAATGTTTCAATGGGCTATTATCAATTGCTTTTGGGGTACGAATGCTGCGGCGACGCGCATGCGCATTAACGAAAAACTACTGAAGGAGAGGGGTTCAATGTAAAAGAAACTGATCGCGTTAGCGCTGACCGGTCTCTGGCTTCCGGATTGGCTGTTGCGCAATCCAACGTCACCATTTACGGTGTGGTAGACACAGCCTACGTTTATAGCACTGGCGAACGCCAGGGCGCGCTGAAAAAGAACGCCAACTTTTCGGGTATCGAGTCCGGAGGCTTGGCGGGTTCGCGCCTCGGCTTCAAGGGCCAGGAAGACCTCGGCAACGGCCTGAAGGCGGTGTTTACCCTTGAGTATGGGCTGACCCTTGATCAGAACGAAGGTGTCGGTGAATCGCTAGCACGTCAGCAGTGGGTCGGCCTGAAGAGCGCCGCGCTCGGTCAGATCGCCTTGGGTCGCCAGTATGCGCCCGCTTATGATGCCCAAGCGCGCAATGATTCGCTAGCGGCCTCGGCGGTGGCGTCGCCCTTGCAGGTTCTGGTGGCGGCCGCTGGCGCGACAATTGCGGCGGCGAGCCCGGCTCGCATCAACAATTCAGTGACCTATACCAGCCCGAAACTGGCAGGTTTTACGGTCAGCGGTATTTATGGCTTTGGCGAGAACACGACCAGCGCTACGGCGGCTGGTAACGGCGTGAGCGCCGGCGATGACGGCCTCTACGGTCTAGGTCTGAACTACGCAAACGGCGGCCTGAACGTCGATGCTGTTTATCACAAGGCAGATAACAAGACCGCTTATTCCCTGAAGGATACCAAGGAGTGGATGATCGCCGGTTCTTACGACTTCAAGGTCGTCAAGGTGACCGCTACCTATCAGGATCTGGAGAACAAGGGCACCAATGGTACAGCGGACCGTAGTGCTCGTGTCTGGTCGATTGGCGCGATCATGCCGGTCTTCAGCAAGGGCGCCATTCATGCCGGCTATGCCAATCTCGATTGGGATGCGAAGGGCAAAGGCGGTTCGCAATCGTGGGCCTTGGGCTACACTCATCGCCTGTCAAAGCGCACCACGCTGTACACCACTTACACCCGTACCGACAACGATACCAACGTGGTTACCGCGGCGGGTTTTTCCCAAACCAAGGCCGCGGGTGAAGCGAATAGCGCATTTACCGCCGGGATCAACCACGCGTTTTAAACCGACAATGTTAGTTCGGCATAGAACGGGCACTTCGGTGCCCGTTTTTTTCAACGCCAATCCATCTGGGTGTCAAGCTGGGGGGCAAGATTGCTGTAGGATCACAGTGGAGTTGAATCAGCTCAGGACAAGATTGTCCCGGTGGATGATCTCGGCTTCATCGACATACCCCAGAATGGTTTCAATGTCCTGGCTGCCATGTCGGGCGATGCGGCGGGCATCACTGCTGCCGTAATTGACGAGGCCACGGGCGATTTCCCGGCCTTCCGGCGAGATGCAGGCGACGGCCGAGCCGCGTTCGAATTCTCCCTGCACCGCGATGACGCCGATCGGCAGCAGGCTCTTGCCGGCGGCGAGCGCCTGGATGGCGCCAGCGTCGAGAACCAGCCGTCCGGAAAGTTGCAGATGGTCGGCAAGCCATTGCTTGCGAGCGTTGAGCCGGGGCGTTTCAGAAACGAGCAGGGTGCCGACCGGTTCGCCGCGCGCCAGGCGCAGCATGATGTCGGTTTCACGACCGCTGGCGATGACGGTGTGCGCGCCGCTGCTGGCGGCGCGCTTGGCGGCGATCACTTTGGTGATCATGCCGCCGCGTCCGTATTGCGTCCCGGCGCCGCCGGCCATCGCTTCAAGCGCCTGATCGCCGGCGCGGGCCTCGCCAATCAGGGTGGCGTCTGGATTCTTGCGCGGGTCGGCGGTGAACAATCCGGTTTGGTCGGTGAGCATAACCAGGGCGTCGGCGTCGACGAGGTTGGTGACCAGGGCGCCGAGCGTGTCATTGTCGCCGAACTTGATTTCGTCAGTGATCACCGTGTCGTTTTCGTTGATGATCGGCACGACGCCGAGTTCGAGCAGCGTCGTCAGCGTCGAGCGGGCGTTGAGGTAGCGTGTGCGGTCGGCGAGATCGTCGTGGGTTAGCAGCACTTGCGCGGTGTGCAGTCCGTGGCGCGAGAAAGCCTGTTCGTAGACCTGAACGAGGCCCATCTGGCCGATGGCGGCACAGGCTTGCAATTCATGCGCGGCGTGCGGCCGCTTGTGCCAGCCGAGGCGTTGCATGCCGCAGGCGATGGCGCCGGATGAAACGAGTACGATTTCCTTGTGCTGCCGCCTGAGCTCGGCGATTTGCCGTGCCCATTCGTTGATGGCGGTGGTGTCCAGTCCTTCGCCGTTGTTGGTGACGAGGGCTGAGCCGACCTTGATGACAAGCCGCTTGGCTTCGGCGAGGCGCGTAGGGGTCATGGCAATTCTTCGTGATCGGTTTCTGGGTCTTCGGGAAAATGTTCGTCTTGTGATGTGTCTTTTGCCGGCGCTGGCGGTGCCAGTTGCTCGAGCGCATCCTGCAGCTTGTAGATCAGCGGTCGGCAGCCTTCGCCGTTGATCGCACTGATGCGAAAGGACTGCGTGTCGCCGGCGGCGTAGGCTTGCAGGAAGTCGGTGACGCACTGATCGCGCTCGTCTTCGGGAATCAAGTCGAGCTTATTGAGGACCAGCCAGCGCGGTTTGGTGGCGAGTTCGGGGCTGTATTTTTCGAGTTCGCGCACGATGGCTTGCGCGTCGCGCACCGGATCGGCGTCCGGGTCGAGCGGCGCTAGGTCGACGATGTGCAGCAGGACGCGCGTGCGCTCAAGGTGTTTGAGGAAGCCGATGCCAAGGCCGGCGCCGTCGGCTGCGCCTTCGATCAAGCCGGGAATATCGGCGATGACGAAACTCTTGTTTTCGCTCACGCGGACCACGCCGAGGTTCGGGTGCATGGTGGTGAACGGATAGTCGGCGACCTTTGGCCGCGCGGCTGAAACGGAGCGGATGAATGTGCTCTTGCCGGCGTTCGGCAGGCCAAGCAGACCGACATCAGCCAGGACGCGCAATTCGAGCTTGAGGTCGCGCTCTTCGCCGGTTTCGCCTTGTGTGCACTGACGCGGCGCGCGGTTTGTGCTGGATTTGAAGTGGATGTTACCGAGGCCGCCGCGTCCGCCCTTGGCGAGCATGATTTTTTTGCCGTCTACGTCGAGGTCGGCGATCAACTGGTTGGTGTTGACGTCGGTGATGACCGTGCCCACCGGGACGTGCAGCGTGATGTCCTTGCCGCCCTTGCCGTAGCGGTCGGTCGAGGCGCCGTTTTCGCCGCGCTCGGCGAGAAATTTGCGCGTGTAGCGGAATTCGATGAGTGTGTTCAGGTTGCGGTCGGCAACAGCATAAATACTGCCGCCCTTGCCGCCGTCGCCGCCGTCCGGGCCCCCCATCGGTTCGTATTTCTCGCGTCGGAAGGAGACGACACCATTGCCTCCGTTGCCGGCGGCAATGTAGATTTTCGCCTCGTCGATGAATTTCATGGCACGCGGTCTTTCGCTAGGTCGGATGTCGCAAAATAAAAAGCCCTACCGCAGGGATAGGGCTTTTCGCCGTACGGCGGTAGCGCGAAAAACGCTCAGGCAGCGGCAACGATGCTGACCGTGCGGCGCTTCTTCTCGCCCTTGATCGTGAACTGGACGTGGCCGTCGATCAACGCGAACAGCGTGTGGTCCTTGCCGATGCCGACGTTGACGCCCGGGTGGAACTCGGTGCCGCGCTGACGGACGATGATGTTGCCGGCCGTAACCAGCTCGCCGCCGTAGCGCTTGACGCCGAGGCGTTTCGATTCTGAGTCGCGGCCGTTACGGGAACTGCCGCCTGCTTTTTTGTGTGCCATGGTTCTGTTTCCTTTTCGTCAGGCTGGCAATCAGGCCGTAATGCCGTCGATGCGGATTTCGGTGAAGTTTTGACGATGCCCTTGACGCTTCTGGTAGTGCTTGCGACGACGCATCTTGAAGATTCTGATCTTGGGGTGACGGCCTTGCGAAAGCACAGTTGCCTTGACCGATGCGCCAGCGACGATGGGGGAGCCGATCTTGACGGACTCGCCTTCGCCGACCATGAGAATCTGGTCAATGGTGATTTCTGCGCCAACTTCTGCCGGTATCTGTTCTATTTTAAGTTTTTCACCGGCAGCGACACGATACTGCTTGCCACCGGTTTTTATGACCGCGTACATGTTGGACTCCAATAAACAAGTGATGTGAAACGAAGAACTGTGCATTATACGTATTTGTGTTGCAAAGTCAAAGGGTTCCCGTGAGGTGGATGTGCTGGAGGCCTCCGTGCTTGCTGCCGATTTTGCCTTGCTGCTTTTGCTTGACGCGATGCAGGGCGCCCCCTAAGATTCGCAGGTTTTTTTCAAGGTGCGCGCAAGTGAAACTGGCCCCGCTCTATACGCTGATAGGATCGGATATGGATGCCGTCGATGCGGTCATCCGTGCGCGTCTGCACTCCGAAGTGGCTCTGGTCCGGCAGGTCGCCGAGTACATTATTCAGAGTGGCGGCAAGCGGTTGCGTCCCGCGCTGGTGTTACTTTCTGCTGGGGCGATGGGCTATCGCGGCGTCCGCCACCATGAGCTTGCGGCTGTGATCGAATTCATCCATACGGCGACCTTGCTTCACGACGACGTGGTCGATGAATCCGATTTGCGGCGCGGGCGGCAGACGGCCAATGCTCTTTTTGGCAACGCGGCCAGCGTATTGGTCGGCGATTTTCTCTATTCACGTGCGTTCCAGATGATGGTCGAGGTTGGCGACATGCGCGTCATGCGCGTGCTTTCTGATGCGACCAATATCATCGCCGAGGGCGAAGTGTTGCAGTTAATGAACTGCCACGATGCCGACGTCGATGAGGAGCGCTATTTGAAGGTGATCCGCTTCAAAACGGCCAAATTGTTCGAGGCGGGAGCTCAGCTCGGCGCGATCATTGGCGGTGCTTCGCCGGAGGCCGAGCGCGGTCTGGCCGAATACGGCATGCATCTGGGGACGGCGTTTCAGCTCATCGACGATGTGCTCGATTATTCCGGCGCCGAGGCCGAAACCGGGAAACATCTCGGCGACGATCTGGCCGAAGGCAAGCCGACCTTGCCTTTGATTCATGTCATGCAGTCCGGGACGAAAGCGCAGGCGGATTGCGTGCGCCGAGCCATCGAAAGCGGTGGGCGCGACGACTTCTCCGCGGTTCTGGCGGCGATCCGGGCGACCGGCGCGCTCGAACACACCAAGCGGCAGGCAAAGGCAGAAGCCGATCGGGCAGCAGCAGCGATCAATGCATTGCCCGCTTCCCCATACAAGGATTCTTTGCTAGAATTATGCCTCTTCGCAGTTGCTAGGTCTTTCTAGCACTGTCGTAGCCTCGGTCGGGGCGTAGCTCAGCCTGGTAGAGTACTACGTTCGGGACGTAGGAGTCGGAGGTTCGAATCCTCTCGCCCCGACCACACAGATTTCGATCTAACCCCGCTTTGGCGGGGTTTTTTATTGGCGCGGCTCCAGTCCGCGTTCCTCGTTCTCCTGCGCGGAGGACGATCCGGTTCAAATTGCCTTGGTTTCCATTGGTCCGGCATGTCGCCGGTCTCAGCGTTTTGGCGGTCCGTCGCAGACGGCTCTTTTTTCGTCGGCAAGGGATGTCGATTGGGCAAAACCGATTTCGTAAAAGATTCGAAGCGTTTTGAAGTGCCACGCATCTGTTATGCTTCTTCGCTTTGATGAAGCGTTGCTGTGGAGTGTGGCGAGACATGAAATTCCTGCTCCTGTTGGCTTTCCTGTGCGCGATGATCTGGTTGTTGCGCAGAGGCGCCCGTGCTCGTTCGTGCGGACGTCGACCGCAGATTGGTACGTCTGAGCGGATGGTGCAATGCGGATGGTGCGGCGTTCATCAACCGATGAGCGAAAGTGTTCAGGACGATGGGCGCTTTTACTGTTGCCCGGCGCATCGGGTTAAAGCCGAGGGGCGTGAAGCCGGCCATTCATGATAAATGCTGGGGTGACCGCCGTCGGACAGCAAAGTGATGCACTCTGGAAGTCGCTGCGCTATTTCAATTCCTATCGGGTCTGTATTGCCGGATTGTTGTTCCTTTCTGTGCTGCTGCAACCGTCATCGTTCTCGTTGCTGAGCTCTGAAAACCGGCATCTCCACCTGGCCGTGACGAGCGTCTATCTGTTAGTGACGACGATATCCCTGGCTGGCGTTCATTTCTGGCGCCGCCGTTTCAACATGCAATTGAGCCTGAATGTGTTGGCGGATATCCTGGTCTTCACTTTGCTTATGCATGCCGGCGGCGGCTTGCGCAGCGGATTGGGGGCCATGTTTCTGGTGATGTTGGCCGGCGCCGGACTGGTCGGGCAAGGGCGTCTGGTTTTATTTTATGCGGCAGTGGCGACAATTGCCGTTCTGGTCGAACAGAGCTGGCGAGCGGTGGTGTCAGATTTCGAAATTGCCGATTTTTTTCAGGCCGGACTGTTTTGCGCGGCCCTCTTTTGCGTGGCGATTATCGCCCGTTTGCTGGCAAGTCGGGTTATTGCCAATGAGGACCTGGCGCGCAGGCGTGGCGTGGAGCTGAGCAACCAGATACTGATCAGCCGGCGGGTGATCGAAGAAATGCAGGATGGTGTCCTGGTTATCGGTTGCGACGGAGGGGTTAAGCTGCATAATCCACGCGCGGAACAGTTGCTTGGGTTAGGTGATCCGACCGGTCGAATGCTCGTCGATTATTCTACGGAACTGGCGCGAGGGTTCGCGAGTTGGTGCCAGCATGCTTCCGATCTGCCTCTCCTTGTGCGCGCGCCCGCCAGCGGCATGCAATTACGAGCGCGGTTTGTTTCAACCGACAGCGCCGGGGGCGATGTGCTGGTTTTTCTTGAGGATACCGGTCGTTTGCAGGAGCAGGCGCGGCAATTGAAGTTGGCGGCATTGGGGCGCCTGACGGCGAATATTGCGCATGAGATCCGCAATCCCCTGTCTGCGATTACGCACGCGGGAGAGTTAGTGCGTGAGGATTGTCACGATCCCGTCAGCATCCGGCTGTTGAATATCATGCTCGACAATGCGCAGCGCGTGGAGCGTATCGTCAGCGATGTTCTCGATCTTGGAAGACGAGATCGCGCGCATCGGGAAAAGATTGATCTCCGACAGGCATTGCCGAATCTCATCGAGGAATATACGCTGAAAGAAGCGGCGCTCGCCGGTATCACCCAAGTCGATTGCCGCGGTATTGCGATATTGTTCTTCGATCGTTCGCATTTCCATCAAGTGATGTGGAATCTGCTTGGCAATGCCTTGCGCTACTCGAGCGGCGGCCAGTGAGGTGTTGTTGTGCGTGTGTATGACGGTTTGCGAGACGGAAGTGTCGAGTTGCATGTGATCAATGACGGTGAGGGCATTGATGAAGAGAATCGGGAGCACGTCTTCGAACCGTTTTTTACAACGCGCAGTAGTGGCACTGGCTTGGGGCTGTATATTGCGCGCGAACTGTGCGAAGCAAACGGCGCACGGCTCGAATTGCTGAATAGCGAATCGGGGACAGACTTCTGCATTTTCGGGAGGGCGGTTGAGTGACGGCGAATAAGGGGGGGGCAAGGTTCCGGGGGGAGTCGTCCAGGATTCTGGTAGTCGATGATGAAGCCGATATTCGCGAACTTCTCGATCTGACACTGGCCCGCATGGGGTTGTCTGCCGATTGTGCGGGGAGTATCGCTGAAGCGAAAAGCCTGCTTGAACGCGAGCGCTATGGCCTGTGTCTGACCGATATGCGACTTCCCGACGGCGAGGGATTGGAGATTGTTCGTTTGGTCGCGGCGAAATACGGTGATACGCCGGTGGCCGTGATTACCGCTTTCGGTAGTGCTGACAATGCGGTCGCTGCATTGAAGGCGGGGGCTTTTGATTATCTGGCCAAGCCGGTAGCGCTTGATCAACTGCGTACCCTGGTGAAATCGGCATTAAACGTGCCGACGTCGTTTGCTGGGCAGGGCATTGAAAATTCCGATCCCGGGACCGTTGGGCAGCTCATTGGCCAATCGCCCACCGTTGTTTATGTGCACGAGATGATCGGTAAACTGGCGCGCAGTCAGGCGCCTGTTTATATCTCGGGTGAGTCGGGCAGTGGCAAGGAATTGGCCGCGCGTCTGATCCATAGCCAGAGTGCGAGAAGTCGTGCGCCTTTCGTGCCGGTCAATTGCGGAGCCATCCCGGAAAATCTCATGGAAAGCGAATTCTTCGGTTATCGCAAGGGGGCTTTTACCGGGGCGGATAGCGATCGCGACGGTTTTTTTCAGGCCGCCAACGGCGGAACCCTGTTTCTTGACGAAGTTGCGGATTTGCCCTTGGCGATGCAGGTCAAGCTGCTGCGTGCGATTCAGGAGAAAAGGGTGCGCAAGGTTGGCAGTGCGAGCGAAGAAGCGGTGGATGTCCGCATTGTTTCAGCGACGCATCGCAAGTTAAAGGAGTGTGTCGACTCAGGAAGTTTTCGGCAGGATCTCTACTACCGACTCAATGTCATTGAGCTGAAAATGCCCTCCCTGCGGGAGCGGCGCGAGGATATTCCGTTGCTCGTCGGGGCGATGCTTGAGCGGATTTGCCCGGGGAATCACTCGGAGCTGACCGGCGAAGCGATGCAGGCGCTCTGCGAGTACTCCTATCCAGGGAATGTGCGCGAACTCGAAAACATTCTGGAGTGGGCAACGGCGCTATGCGCCGGTGGAAAAATCGAGTTTGCCGATCTGCAATTATCGGACGACGTCGTGCCGGCCGAAGCAGGCAAGGAATGCTCGGGCGAAACGCTCGACGATCATATGAACCGAATCGAGAGGCAAGTCATCCTCGATGCCCTAGCCAAAACCGGCTTCAATCGGACAGCGGCTGCCCGGCTGCTTGGCGTGAGTTTTCGCTCCTTGCGTTACCGGATAGAACGCCTCGGTATCGAAGAGCATTGATGCAGCAGGAGTGAGTGTGCGAGAGAGCGACATTGTGGATCAGGACGGATGGCTGCGTGGCGCGCGACGTGTCGACTCCCCCAATTATGACGTGCGTCTGGCGGGCGAACACCCTTCCCTTCTGGTTATCCATGCGATCAGTTTGCCGCCAGAGCAATTCGGTGGCGACGCCATTATTCGTTTTTTCTCCAATACCCTCGATGTAGGGGAGCATCCTTATTACCAGCAAATTTCCGGTTTGCGCGTGTCGTCGCATTTTCTGATCAGGCGCGATGGGGAGTTGATCCAGTTTGTCTCGTGCAATATGCGGGCTTGGCACGCCGGAATTTCTTCGTGGTTGGGGCGGCAACGTTGCAACGATTATTCGATTGGAATTGAACTGGAGGGCTGCGACGACTTGCCCTTCGAGCACGAGCAGTATGCGCAATTATTGCGCCTCGTCGAAGCGTTACGAGTTGTTTATCCTATTGACGTCATCGTTGGTCATTCTGATATTTCTCCCGGCCGTAAAACCGATCCCGGTCCTTGTTTCGACTGGGGGCGTCTCGATTCGCAAGGGCGATTGCCTGGGCCGCTTGATTGAAGTGTATAACGATTGTGTGTGACGGATATTCCATCAGTATGATGGGTTTTGTCTGGGGATTGCCGTTGTCGAATTGCGACAGCATGTCCAATTTTCGTTCATTGCCATAATAAACAGCTTGCGTCAAGGGGTGTGCGTCACTAGAATTAGTCGCGAATGGCATGCCCGACACAATATCTAGTAGTCTGATTGTCGGGCGAATGTCTTGTTGCATTCCGGAGTTCGTTTGTCTTGGACTCCTGCCTTTGAATGTGGATCGTGATGGATTTGAGTGCCCCTCCGGGATTCCGAGAATATCAAATCAACCCAGCGCTCTCTGGCTTTTCTCAGGCTGGTCAAGGCTTTTTTCTTCTTTCACTCCACTTTTCAGTTTCGATGCCGGCAAAGACTGTTTTTTAATGCGGGCAATGCTTTTGTTATTTTGCGATCCGGGGCTTGTGGAGTTTCGGCATGGCTTTTCGTCAACGGATTCGATCGGTGCGTCAGAAGCGTGCTGGTTGAATGGCCCGGGTAGCGGGTCGTTTTGTGTAGTGCGCTAGCGTCTAGTTTTCCTCGAAATCAACGAAGGAGGTTGACATGGCAACAAGTACCAAAAAACCCGCGGCGGCTAAGCCTGTCGCCAAGAAACCCGCGGCAAAGAAAGTGGCTGCCAAGCCGGCAGTGAAAGCGGCGGCTAAACCGGCAGCGAAGAAGGTAGCAGCAAAGCCAGTTGCGAAAAAGGTTGAAGAGAAAAAGCCGCTCGCCGAGGCAACGGCATCATCTCCCGTTGCCGCTCCCACGCCGCCTCCTTCGACAGCTGCAACACCCGGCCTCAAGTCAGCATTGAATCCAACGGGCGCCTGGCCGTTCCCGACCGGATCGCGTCCCAAGTAAGGTTGATTTCTGGGGGGGCACCCCCACTTTATGCGAAGAGGCACAGCCGGACTGTGCCTCTTCGCATTCAAGGTAAAGATAGCGTTAAGGCAAGACTCAGCCTAAATTGCGTTTAATGCGGGATACGGCCTCGGCCAGCCGATCAATTCTATTCGCGTAGGCGAAACGAAGATGTGTGGCGGGGGCGTGAGATCCGAAGTCAAGGCCGGGGGTAATGGCAACGCCCGCCGCCTCGAGGATCTCTCGGCAAAAATGGTCGCTGCTTTTCGTCAGTGCACTACAATCCGCGTAAAGATAAAAAGCCCCTTGGGGTTTGACTTGAAGCCGGAATCCGAGTTTTTCGAGTTCCGGAACAAGGAAGTCACGGCGCTTGCAGAATTCTTGGCGACGGCTTTCGAGAATTTTCAAAGTCTCGGGCAAAAAGGCGGCCAGCGCGGCATGTTGAGCCGGCGTCGATGGCGCGATGAACAGATTCTGTGCGAGTTTTTCGATGTTGCGTACATGCTTTTCCGGAACGACCAGCCAGCCGAGTCGCCAACCGCTCATGTTGAAGTATTTGGAAAAGCTTTGCACGACGAAAACATCATCGCTGAATTGAAGTGCGCTCGAGGCATCGCACCCATAGGTCAGTCCATGATAGATCTCGTCGACGATCAGTTGTCCATGTTTTTTTTCGATGAATGCTGAGATGGCTCCCAGGGTTGTGTCGTCGAAAAGGGTGCCTGTCGGATTCGCCGGCGATGCAAAAAGTGCACCTGCTGTGCGTTGATTCCAGTAATTTTCAAGATCATTGACCGTCGGTTGGTAGTTGCTTTTCGGCGTGACGGGAATGCCGACGGGGATGCCTCCGAAATTGCGAATGAAGTTGGCGTTGCACGGGTAGCCGGGGTCGGTGAGCAGCCATTCGCTGCCTGGTTCGGCAAGACAGGCCAAGGCAAGTAGAAGTGCTCCCGAGGCGCCAGCAGTAACTACAATGCGCGAAAAAGGAATGTTGATGCCGTAGCGTGATTTGTAAAAATCCGAGATCGCTTGGCGCAGTTCAGGCAGTCCCAGGGCGTGCGTGTAGAACACGTTGCCGTCAATAATGGATTTTTGTGCGGCGGCGATGACAGGCTCGGGGGTGGGAAAATCCGGCTCACCGACTTCCATGTGGATAATTTCGTGTCCTTCAGCTTCTAGTGCCTTGGCACGGGCCAATAATTCCATGACATGAAAAGGGGCTATGCCGGAAAGCCGGCTTGCAGGAAAGCTGGGCATAGTATTGAGAGATGAGATTAAAAGCGGTAGTGTAGCGGGGAGTCACCCGTGAGGCGCAAAAAAGCCGCCCAGAGGGCGGCTTTTTTGCGTTGGCTTAAACTCAGGCCTTCTTGAAGCCAGATTCGAGTTCGTCGCGGATTTCGGCAAGCCGGCTTGGCAGCTTGCTGCCCATCTTGTCGAACCATTCCTTGACGCCTTCAAGCTCACCGAGCCAGGTTTGCTGGTCGAGACAGGTGACGTTCTCGAATTCCTCCTTCGAGAAATTGGCGCCGGTCCAATCGATGTCTTTGTAGTCGGGGATGGTTCCCAGTACGGTTTGATTGCCACCGACCTTGCCTTCACAGCGTTCGATGATCCACTTGAGAACTCGGGCATTGTTACCAAAGCCGGGCCAGGCAAATTCGCCTTTCTCGTTTGTGCGGAACCAGTTGACCATGAAAATGGGTGCCGACGTGCTGGCGACCGACCCCATTTTCAGCCAGTGGCTGTAGTAGTCCGCCATGTTGTAGCCGCAGAACGGCAGCATGGCGAACGGGTCGCGACGCACGACGCCTTGTTGTCCGAAAGCGGCGGCGGTGGTTTCCGAGCCGAGCGTGGCGGCGATGTACACGCCGTGCTCCCAGTCGGCAGTTTGGCAGACCAGCGGCACCGTCGAAGCCCGACGGCCGCCGAACAGGAAAGCGGAGATCGGTACGCCGTCAGCGTTCGACCAGTCTTTGTCGATGCAGGGGCACTGCGAAGCCGGGGTGGTAAAGCGTGAATTCGGGTGCGCGGCCTTGGTGCCCTTTTCCTTGGCGATTTCCGGCGTCCAGTCATTGCCCTGCCAGTCGATGGCGTGTGCCGGCGCTGGGCCCATGCCTTCCCACCACACATCGTCGTCGTCGGTCAGCGCGACATTGGTGAAGATGGTGTTCTCGGATAGCGAAGCCATGGCATTGTAGTTGGTCTTTTCGTTGGTGCCAGGGGCGACACCGAAGAAGCCGGCTTCCGGGTTGATGGCGTACAAGCGAGTGACGCCGTCTTTGTCCTTGCGCGGCTTGATCCAGGCGATGTCGTCACCGATACAGGTGATCTTCCAGCCCTTCAGGCCGGCGGGGGGGACGAGCATGGCGAAGTTGGTCTTGCCGCAGGCCGACGGGAAGGCCGCTGCAACATAGTGTTTTTTCCCCTCCGGCGACTCGACGCCGAGGATGAGCATGTGTTCGGCCATCCAGCCTTCGTCACGTGCCATGCTGGAGGCGATACGCAGGGCCAGGCATTTCTTGCCGAGCAGAGCGTTGCCGCCATAGCCGGAACCGTAGGACCAGATTTCGCGGGTTTCCGGGTAGTGCACGATGTACTTGGTTGTCGGGTTGCACGGCCATTTCGGGTCTTTGGCGCCCGGTTCCTTCGGTGCGCCGATCGAGTGTACGCAGGGGACAAAGGTGCCATCGGTGCCCAGTACCGGGAACACGTCCTTGCCCATGCGCGTCATGATGCGCATGTTGACGACAACATACGCCGAGTCGGTGATCTCGACGCCGATTTGAGCGATCGGGGAGCCGATTGGCCCCATCGAGAACGGAATGACGTACATCGTCCGGCCCTTCATGCAGCCCTTGAACAGCCCGTTCAGGGTGGCGCGCATCTTGGCCGGGTCTTCCCAGTTGTTGGTCGGGCCGGCGTCTTCCTGTTTTTTCGAACAGATAAAGGTGCGGTCCTCAACGCGGGCAACATCGGAGGGGTCGGAGAAGGCGAGATAGGAGTTTTTACGTTTTTTGAGTTTGACGAAGGTGCCGGCCTCGACCAGTTCGCCGCAAAGCCGGTCATATTCTTCCTGCGAACCGTCGCACCAGACGACGCGTTCTGGGGTGACCAAGGCGGCGATTTCGGCGACCCATTTTTTCAGGCCTTCATGTTTGACGTAATCGGGGGTGTTGATGGCTACTGATGTTTGGCTCATGTCAAAACTCCGTATAAAGAATGATGTAACGCACACCGAGGCCGCGATTGTGCGGCCCACGGTAATGCACTCCAGAAGTGCGGTTTTTTATAAGAGAAGAGTGATTTGGTGCTGTGATGCCTTATTCGTTTTTGCCGGCATTATTCTTTTTGTTTCCAGCATTCCATCTGGTCAAAATCATGCGAAATCTAGCGGTACCTTGTATCGTCCTAGGCAATAGTAACACAGCGTAAAGCAGCTTCAATGGTAGGATAACGCCCGGACTGGAGGTGAAGGGCTGGCAAAAACGGGTTAATTTTTAATGTAAATTATTGGATATGTTGGTTATCCTTTTATTTCCTTTAATTTTATTGGCATGGGTGCTAGACTCCGTCTGTGTGGAGAAGATTGGGATCATCAGGAGCTGTCGTTGATGAAAAGTGTGCCGAGAAGTGCTTTTCTGTTTGTGGCATTGTTTGTCAGTGGGCTTTTTTTCGCAGAAGGCGCTTTGGCGGCAGAAAAGACGAAGTCGAAGCAAGTCGCGCAAAAGAGCAAGATAACTCCCGTGGCGAAGCGGGCAGCCGTTCGCCCTGTAGTCAAGCAACAGCAACATCGTGCTTCTAATTCGGTGACTGCCGTTGGCGAAAAATCTGAAGTTCAACGATTGGCGGTGAAGTCTGCGTCGGCCTTGGTAGCCTACCAGAATGGTGGGGATCCCCTATTCCAGAAGAACGCAGAAGCCGTGGCGCCGATTGCGTCAATCTCCAAATTGATGACAGCCATGGTCGTTATCGACGGTGCGCCGGATTTGAAAGAACAGATTACGATTTCCAGCGAGGATGTCGATTATCTTCGCGGTAGCCGTTCGCGGCTCGTCGTAGGGGCGTCCATGACCCGAGAAACTGCATTGTTACTGGCGCTCATGTCTTCAGAGAATCGCGCCGCGAACGCTTTGGGACGACATTATCCAGGAGGATTGTCGGCCTTCGTTGCGGCGATGAATGCCAAAGCGCGGTCTTTGGGAATGCAGGATACGCATTTCGAAGATCCGACCGGGCTGAGCAGCCACAATGTCTCCACGGCGCATGATCTTGTTCGGATGGTTGAAGCGGCATATCGCTATCCGTTGATTCGCGAGCTGTCGACGACAGCGGAAGCGACCGTGCATGTCGCTGGTCGCGAAATGGCGTATCGCAATACCAATCCTTTGGTGAAGAGTTCGTCTTGGGACGTTGGGCTTTCCAAAACCGGGTATATCCACGAAGCAGGTAAGTGTTTGGTGATGCAGGCGCGGGTTGCTGATCGTCCCGTGGTTATAGTTCTCCTCGATTCCGTAGGAAAACAGACGCGGATTGGGGATGCCAATCGGATCAAGCGCTGGATGGAATCCTTGCAGGCAACGAACCGTTTGCCCATGCGTGAGTTGTTTTCGCGAACGAGCGCTCCCACATACTCTGGAAGTTAGACCGGTTTCGGGAGGTTTTGGTGGCTTGCGGCCGTCGCCTAGAAACCGGCTTTTTGGAATCACTCTCTGTTCGTTGAACGGTAGCCGATAGCACGCGAAATGCCTAGTGTCGCTGCTTTTAAAGGCCCCTCCCAATCGGAAGCCCTGTGTTGGTCTGTCGGCGCTGAAATGGATAAGGCGGCGACGATACAGCCTTCCTCGTCGCGGATTGGGGCGGCGATGCATCGCAGTCCGATTTCCGCTTCTTCATTGTCGATGGCCAGATCGTGCTAGCGAACCCTGCCGAGTTCTATTTCAAGCGCGGGCAAGCTTGTCAGCGAGTTCGGTGTTTTGCCGGGCAGGCCACTGCGTTTTGCGTAGGCTCTCAGTTTTTCAGGGTTTTCGGCGGCAAGAAATAGCTTCCCGAGAGAGGTTAGATGCAACGGCGCCCGGCCACCGACCAGATAAACGACACGAACCGCAGAGCGCCCACTCGATGTGCGATCGATATAAACGATTTCATCTTCATCGCGAATGCCGAGATTGATGGCCTCGCCGATCTGTTCGTAGAGGGTTTGCATGAACGGACGGGCGATTTCTCGGATGTTGATACGTGCCTTGACGATACTTCCGAGTTCGAGAAGGCGTATGCCGAGGCTGTAGGAGCTGGCGTCGCGGCGCTCGATCAGTCGGGCGTTGGTCATTACCGCTAGAATCCGGTGTGCTGTCGACGGGTGCAGTCCGGTTTGTTGGGCAAGAGCTTTGAGTGTTGCCGGTTCGGGCGAGTCGGCCAGCGCATCGAGCAACGACATCATTCGAGTAATGACCTGGATCGATCCTTTGGCTTCCTGTTCAGACATTTTCCTGCGGTTGAACCTTTCGCTTTGCCTTTCGGCCAAATATGATTGAATGCCTTTGCGGGGTGGGGCTCGCGAAAGGCAACACTTTTTGAATTCTACCATTATGACTTTATTCTGTTCCGTCAAGCTTCGAGATGTTTTCGATAAACCGCCGCAGGCGTGGAAAAGCAGCGCGCTATAAGTTGAAAGTCAGAGGAAGAAGTCCGATGCCCGATTTTGATGCGCCGCCTGTCGTTCCCTTGTGGGTCAATGGAAGAGCCTTTCTGACGGTGACCCGTGAATTTCAGGATGTCATCGATGGTGTAAGTGGGGGCGTGGTAAGGCGAACTCCTTTGTGCGGGGTGAGCGAGGTCAGATTGGCGGTGGAAGGGGCGTTACAAGCTGGGCGTGCTTGGGCTGAGGAAACTGAGGAAGTTCGCGCTAACCTGCTTCACGGGCTTGGGGAATCGCTGAGCGCCAATGCCGGGCATGTCGCTCGAATCATCGCCGGGGAGTCTGGTAAATCATTGGACGCGGCGGAGAGAGAGGTGGCGGCGTCAATTAGGGCTTTACAGGAGCGGCGAGGGTGCGAGGTGTGTTCAGAGGCTGAGGTCGGCGCGGTGATCGGGGGCGCGGTTGAACCCTTGTTTGGCGCACTTGCGTTGGCGATTCCCCCTCTACTGCGTGGGGCTAGTGTTGTCTTTCGGCCGAGCCCAGAAACGCCGTCGGCGCTGTTGATCTTTGCAGAATTGTCCGGTCGTTGCGCTTTTCCGGCGGGCATCATCAATATCGTTCATGGGGCCGAGTCGGTCGTCGAGAGTTTGCGAGCGGCCGCTTGCTGCGTGGTGCTTGATTCCCGGGCTGAATCACTGAACAGCGAGATATTGACGCTTTTCGACTCGTTTAATCGCCGGAATTGAGGCAGTCATCGATTTTTCGTATTTTTTGTCGGATGAAGGAGGGGGAAAACATGGGTGGCCAGCATAGCCACAGCCATAACCACGATCACTATCACCGCCACGATGCTGGCGCCAGCCTGTTTTGGGCTTTGTGGTTGACCTTGGGGTTCGCCATTTTGGAGTCGGTGTCGGGTTATTTGTCCGGCTCTTTGGCCTTGCTCGGCGATGCCGCGCATATGGTGACCGATAGCGCTTCTCTCGGGTTGGCGGCGGTGGCCGTTTGGCTGGCCAGGAAACCGCCGTCACGGCAGCATACTTACGGACTGGGGCGGGTCGAAACGCTGGCGGCATTGGCGAACGTCGTGTTCATGGTCGTCGTTGTCGTCGGGATTTCGGTGGCAGCAATTCGCCGCTTGCTTGAGCCATCCGTCGTGAATGGCGAGGCGGTGACACTGGTCGCTTTCTTCGGTCTGGTCGTGAATGTCGGCGTCGCCTGGTTGCTCATGCGCGGTGAGCAGACCATGAATACCCGCGGCGCGTTGTTGCATGTGATTGGAGATTTGCTCGGGTCGATTGCCGCGCTGGTTGCTGGTGCTGTGATCATGTTCACCGGTTGGACGCCGATCGATCCGATTCTTTCTGTGCTGATTTGCCTGTTAATTCTCGTTTCCAGTCTGCGTTTGCTTCGGGAGATTTTGTTGGCTTTGACGGAAGGCGTTCCGCTGCATATTTCGCTCGATCAGATCGGCAACGCTCTGGTTAGCTTGCCCGGGGTCCGATCAGTGCATGATCTGCATGTTTGGACTTTATCTTCGAATCGGATCGCGCTCTCGGCGCATTTGGTGGTTGACGATCTAGCGCGGTGGTCCGAGGTGCTTGCCGCGGCGCGGCATGAAATGTTGCATCAGGGGGTCGAACATGTCACGTTGCAGCCCGAATCGGCGGTTCATGTGGTGCATTGGCAGCGCCGAAAAAATGCCATTGTCGCGGACGATGGCCAAGGAGGAGCGTCATGAGAGTTGTTGTGCAACGTGTATCTTCGGCGCGTGTTGAGGTTGATGGTCGGGTGGTCGGATGCGTTGGCTCGGGGCTTCTCCTTTTTGTGGGCATCGAGGCGTCGGATGAAGAAGCTGACTTGGCTTGGCTTTCCGCCAAAATCCCGCGTCTCCGGATTTTTCCTGACGAGGCCGGGGTGATGAACCGCAGCTTGATGGATGTCGTCGGAGACATTCTGGTCGTCAGTCAGTTCACCCTTTTCGCTTCGGTGAAGAAGGGCAACCGGCCTTCCTGGGGGCGGGCGGCGCGCCCGGAAAAGTCACGTCCTCTCTTTGAGCGCTTCGTCAGTCAACTTGAAAGTGAACTTGGCCGCAAAGTGGCGACCGGGGTGTTCGGCGCCGATATGCAGGTGTACCTGGTTAACGACGGGCCGGTGACGATTACGATTGATTCGCGCTCGCCGGAATGACGTGTGCGCCAATTTTTGCTTGGGAGCTGCAAATATGAGGCAGGGCAGGGGGTAGCGTGTTGTCGTTCCTCTCCTTGGGCCAAGCATTGGAAATTGTCGTTTACTCTCAATGTAAGGGGCCACTATAATTGCCGATTGTTGCTGAAACGGTTGGTTTCAACCGTGGTTTCCCGGTGTTTATGTCTGTAACTTGCCTGTCGAAAAAATCGCTGGTTACGTTGTTTGGCAAACATCGGTGGGATACTGGATGTGACATGGCTTGATGGATCGGGGGGGGGCAAACGCACTAAGGCAAAAATATGTGTGGCCCGTTATTTTCGATAGGGTTGCGGCAAGGATAGCGGTTTTGCTACCGGATGGCTCGGCGAACCGGTTTGCAGGTAGCCCATAAGGTTCAAGATTCGTTTTGCTTTAAGTAGTTAGTCAACGCATTAATCACTATCTAAAACAGGAGATTGTAATAATGGGTAAATATGGAACACTGGAAGATCGCGTCCGTTGCAAATCCCTTCTGAGCAAGGTCGTTCCGGTCGAGAAAACCATTGAGATGTTCAAGGACGGCATGCACGTTGGCTTCTCCGGGTTTACCCCCGCCGGCTGTCCGAAGGCGGTGCCGACCGCTCTGGTCGACCACGTCGAGAAGAACAACCTTCAGGGCAAAATGCGTTTAAGCCTGTTCGTCGGCGCTTCTTCCACTGCCGACATCGAGAACCGCTGGGCGCAGAACGGCATGATCGATCGCCGCTGGCCTTACCAGACCGGCAAGGACATCGCAAAGGGGATCAACAATGGCAGCATCCGCATGGGCGACAAACACCTCTCCGTTTTCGCCCAGGACGTGGGCTATGGGTTCTATACCAAGGATACCCCGTCCGGCAAGCTTGACATCGCCATCATCGAAGTTTCCGATATAACCGAAGACGGCGGCCTGGTGCTCACCGCTTCCTGCGGCATCGTTCCGGAAATCCTGATGATCTGTGACAAAATCATCCTCGAAGTCAACACCGCCATGCCGTCCTTTGAAGGCATGCACGACATCGTCGTGCAGAAGGCGCCGCCAAACCGCGAAATCATCGGCATTACCAAGGCAGGCAGCCGCATCGGCACTACCTTTGTTCCGTGCGATCCGAGCAAGATTGTCGCCATCGTCGAATCCACGTATCAGGATAGGGGCCGCGCACTGGCCGACGCGGACGAAGGCTCGGAAGCCATCGCCGCTCACCTTATGGACTTCTTCGCTGCCGAGGTCAAGGCCGGCCGTCTACCGAAGAATTTGTTGCCGTTGCAGTCGGGCGTGGGCTCCATCGCCAATGCCGTTGTCGGCGGTCTGGCCAATGGCCCGTTCAACAACCTGAGCGTCTACACTGAAGTGCTTCAGGACGGTATGCTGGACCTGTTCGACTCCGGCCGTCTGGATTGCGCTTCTTCCTGCTCACTGTCCCTGTCCGAGACCGGTTTCCAGCGTTTCCTGGAAAAGCGGGATTTCTATGCGCCGAAGATTGTTCTGCGTCCGCTGGCTATCTCAAACAACCCGGAAGTCGCCCGTCGTCTCGGCGTCATCGCCATGAATACGCCGGTCGAGTTTGACATCTATGGCCACGCCAACTCCACCCTGATCAACGGTACCCGCATGGTGAACGGTATCGGCGGTTCCGGCGACTTCCTGCGCAGCGGCTTCCTGAAGATCATGCACTCACCGTCGATCCGTCCGTCCAAGACTGACCCGCGCGGTATCTCCTGTGTCGTGCCGCACGCACAGCACATTGACCACACCGAACACGATCTGGATGTCCTGGTTACCGAGCAGGGACTGGCCGACATGCGCGGTCTGGCTCCGAAGGATCGCGCCCAGTGCATCATCGACAACTGCGTGCACCCGGAATACAAGCCGATTCTCCAAGAATACTACGACATGGCTAAGAAGGAATGCCTCGCCAAGGGTGTCGGCCATGAGCCTCAGTTGTGGGATCGTGTCTTCAAGATGCAGCTCAACCTCGCCCAGAACGGCACGATGAAGATCAAGAACTGGGACGTCAAGATGGATCTCTGCGAATAATCGCGCTCAAGAGAAACGATCTCGAAACCCGCCGCAACCCGGCGGGTTTTTTTATGGGTGATTATCGGAATTCCGTGCCTAAACTCTGATGTCCGGCTCCCTGAGCCGGGAACGGCTCAGGATTCAGGGTTTTGCGCGTAGCGGATCGAGCAGCGAGACGAGGCCGTTATGGTCGATTTCATGCATCAGTGCCAGAAGTTCGCCAAGCTTCCCGGGCGAATCAGTTTAGGTAGTGCCCGGGCAGGTCGGCAATGACTCGCCCCTTGTATTTGCCAAAGGGCATGACAAATTTTGTTAATTCAAGCAGACTGGCTGGCTTCATGAGCTCAAGCCGGGGCGCAGGGCTCATTTTTTTGTAAGTTCGTGGATCGCCTGGCGCATTTCGGCATCCAGTACGCCGGTATCGGTTCCGTAACAGCCAGTGATCTGGATTTCTTCGATATCTGGAAAGCTGGTGTTTACGGTTACATTGCTTGCACTGCGAAATCCAAATTGCTGCGCTTTCAACAGCGCTTGCTGGATGTCGTCACTGCTCAACGTGGTTTCCATTCCGGGCAGGAGTTCTGCGCCAAGTTCAATCATGGCCATCCGGGCGGGTTTTCCCGCCCGGATGGCCATGGACAACGGCGATGTGGGGTCGCGGTTGTCGGGAAAATTTGCTTTGGCGCCGCGCAGGATCAATTCGCGCACAATTTCCGGGTGCCCGAAGAAGCAGGCCATGGCCAAGGGGAGACCGGGGTTGCCCCGACCGTCGTTCATTTCGACCGGCGCACCGTTGTCCAAAGCGGCGATGACTTCCGATAAGGCTCCACTACGAATTGCCTTGATGAGGTCGGGTGGGCTCATGACGATAGCTCCTCAGTGGATATAACCATTCCTCAGTCAATTCTAGCAGTTGGCAGACAGGGCAAGCGCTTCAGCAACCTTGATGCCGTCGATGGCGGCGGAAAGTATCCCGCCTGCGTAGCCTGCTCCCTCGCCCGCCGGATAAAGCCCTTTGACGTTAAGACTCTGGCAGTCCTCGCCGCGTGTGATGCGCATGGGCGAAGAGGTGCGCGTCTCGACGCCAGTGAGCACGGCGTCGGGAAGGGTGAACCCGCGGATTTGTCGGTCGAAAGCGGGTAGCGCCTCGCGGATGGCTTCGATGGCGAAGGCGGGCAGCGCCGTCGATAAGTCGGTTAAATGAACACCGGGTTGGTACGATGGGGTGACCGAACCGAGTCGCGTTGAGGGGCGGCCAGCGAGGAAATCGCCGACCAGTTGCCCGGGAGCCTCGTACGTGCTTCCGCCGAGTTCAAACGCCCGCGCTTCCAGTCGGCGCTGAAAAGCGATTCCCGCCAGCGGGTCATCCGGTGTGCCGTCGAAGTCCTCGGGCGTGACATTGACGACGATGCCGGCGTTGGCGTTGCGCTCGGCGCGTGAGTACTGGCTCATACCGTTGGTGACGACACAATTCGGTTCGGAGGTGGCGGCGACGACCTGGCCCCCGGGACACATGCAGAAGCTGTACACAGCGCGGCCGTTGCCGGCCTGATGCACGAGCTTGTAATCGGCAGCGCCGAGCAGGGGATTGCCGGCATTCGGGCCGAGGCGCGCCTTGTCGATCAGAGCTTGCGGATGCTCGATGCGGAAGCCGACCGCGAACGGTTTGGCTTCCAGGAAAACGCCGCAAGCGTGGAGCATTTCAAAGGTGTCGCGGGCACTGTGGCCGAGGGCGAGGATAACCTGGCGGGCGGCAATTTCCTCTCCACTGTCGAGGCGGACGCCGAGAACCTGACCTTGTTCAATATGCAGGTCGACGACCTTGCTCTGGAAGCGAATTTCACCTCCGAGTGCTTCAATGTCTCGCCGCATGCGCTCGACCATACTGACGAGTCGGAACGTGCCAATGTGTGGGCGGGCGACATAAAGGATTTCTTCGGGGGCGCCGGCTTTGACGAATTCGCTCAGTACCTTGCGCCCAAGGTGACGGGGGTCTTTGATCTGGCTGTAAAGCTTGCCGTCAGAGAAAGTGCCGGCGCCGCCTTCGCCAAACTGAACGTTAGATTCCGGGTCGAGTTGATTCTCACGCCACAGCTTCCAGGTGTCTTTGGTGCGCTCCCGCACAGCCTTGCCGCGTTCGAGGACGAGCGGGCGGAAACCCATTTGTGCAAGGATCAGGGCGGCGAAAATGCCGGCCGGACCGAAGCCGACGATGACCGGTCGCGATTCGAGCTTCTCGGGAGCGCATGCGACGAAACGGTAGGCCATGTCCGGCGTCGCTTTGATCTTCGGGTCGTCGGCGAACTTTTTGAGCAAGCTCGCCTCGTTGTCGACAGCGACGCCAACGGCATAAATGAACATCAACGCATTCTTCTTGCGGGCGTCCTGGCTGCGTTTGAAGATGTTGATTTGCTGAATGGCTGTTTCGGAGATGCCGAGCCGGGCGGAAACCGCTGTTTTGAGCGCCGCCGGGGGGTGGGTGAGCGGCAGGCGGATTTCGGCAACACGGATCATTGTTGTTGCCCGTAGCCTGCGAATTTTTCCAGGATGACGGTCATTTCGGCAGAGTCGAGCAGCACCGGTTGGCCGAGTTGGCAGGCGCGCCAATACTGCTCGCAGAGCGTTTCCAGCTCGACTGCGAGGGCGAGCGCCTGTCCGAGGTCGCGTCCGAAAACGAGCAAGCCGTGGTTGGCGAGCAGGCAGGCATTGCGGTCGCGCATGGCTTCGAGCGCAGCGTCGGAAAGTTCTTGCGTGCCAAAGGTGGCGTAGCGGGCGCAGCGTAGGGTGTCGCCGCCGAAGCGGGCGATCATGTAGTGGAAAGCCGGGATGTCGTGGCGCAGGCAGGCCAGGCTGGTCGCGAACGGCGAGTGGGCATGGACGACGGCGCCGGCTTCGGGACGTGCGGCGTAGATGTCGTGGTGGAAGCGCCATTCCGAGGACGGCTTGCGTCTGTTATCGGGGAGAGACCCATGCGTGTTGTCTAGGCGCATGAAGACGATGTCTTCGGGCTCAAGCGTTTCATAAGGCATGCCGGTCGGTGTGATCAGAAAACCACTCTCGCCTTTGTTGTTGGCGCGAACGCTGAGATTGCCTGCCGTGCCCTTGTTCAGGCCAGACGCTTCCATGTGGCGAGCCGTGTCGATCAATTGGCGGCGCAGTACTTGACTCATTTTAGGCGTCCGGATAAAGCTGGCGTAGCCCGGCGCTAGTTGCCGGACAACAGCCGCGTTCGGTCACGATTGCCGTCACTAGGCGTGCCGGTGTGACATCGAAGGCGGGATTGACGACCGCTTCACTGGTAGGCGTTTGCCGGATCGAATTTGGCAGGCCTTGCCCGTCGAGTCCGTGAACGACGCCGAGTTCGTCTCCGCTGCGTTCTTCAATCGGAATCGACTCGCCGCTGAGGCAAGAAAAATCGATCGTTGAACGCGGGGCGGCAACGAAAAACGGGACGTTGGCTTCGCGCGCGGCGAGCGCTTTGAGGTAGGTGCCGACCTTGTTGGCGACGTCGCCATTGGCGGCGATGCGATCGGCGCCAACAATGACCGCGTCGACTTCGCCGCGCGCCAGCAGCAAGCCGGCCGCATTGTCGGCAATCAGTGTATGCGGCACGCCGTGCTGGGCGAGTTCCCAGGCGGTGAGTAGCCCCTGATTGCGTGGCCGGGTTTCAGAAACCCAGACGCGCACGTCGATGCCGGCATCGAAGGCGGCATAGATCGGTGCCAGTGCCGTGCCGAAGTCGACGGTCGCCAGCCAGCCGGCGTTGCAGTGCGTCATTAGGTCAAGTCGGCCACGACGGGCGGCGAGCGGGCGCAACTGTTCGAGGCCGTGCGTGCCAATGTTTCGGCATTGAGCAACGTCTTCCTCGGCGATGGCATTGGCTTCTCGCCAGGCGGCATCCGCCCGTTCTTCAGGGGGCAGTGGCGTCAGATGCGATTGCATACGGGCCAACGCCCAGTGCAGGTTGACGGCCGTCGGGCAGGTCGAGGCCAGCGTGGTCACCCCTGAAGTCAATGTGGCGTCATCGGCACGGCGTGCGAGTGCTAAGGCGAGGCCGTAGGCGGCGGTGACGCCGATTAACGGTGCGCCACGGACTTGCATGGAGCGAATGGCATGTGCAGCGTCTTCCAAACTGGCGAGACGTAAGGTGCGATAGGCATGCGGGAGGGCGGTCTGGTCGATGATGTCGACGGCCCGAAAGTCGCTGGCCGGCCAGATGGTGCGGGTGGGGATGTTGTTAACCTTCATGGATTTCCTGTCAGGACAGGTCGATACGGTTGGTTAATCGGGAAGCATGGCGCGACGTTCAGCCTCGGCTTTAGCCATAAAGCGTTGGATCGTTGTTTCGGTCGCTGCGGACAGGTCGATAAACATGCATCCGATATACCATACGGTTTTGTTGGCCCGGCTTTCTTTCGTTATGGCGTGGCGGACTTCGAGACTGACGGCAAGCATGCCGGAGTCGCGCAGGTCGATCCAGCAGTTTTCCAGTCTTTCCAAGGGTTCCAAGCCGGGGTTTTCGGTTGCCAGGAGGCCGATTCCGCCAACAGAAATATCATGAATTGCGAGTTTGGCTTCGTCGGGTGCGCCGCGACGGATACGGCAGATATACGGCTTTGTGGAGGGTAACTGCAAGCGAAAGGCGTCCCGTCGCTGCAGTCGGAGCAGGGTCTTGGGCAAAGGAACAGCGAAAACCTGTTCGCCATCGACCTTGGTGATTCTAGGCTGGTTGCAAGAAAACTGAATTCGAATGCCATCGACGTTCGTCAAGAACTGGCTGCGTTCCGATTTAAGGAATGCTTGGTTGTTTTCCTCGCTGCCGCCGATATCGAAATACAGCGTGCCCTGATTGTCTGAAATGTCGATTAGCACGGTCAGGAAACTTCGCCGTCCCTCGTCGAAGGTGACAGAAACCCGCGCTTTTCGCTTGATCAGACTACGAAGCAGAAAAATGATTTCGCGGCTACTGTGCAGGGTACAGCGTTCGAGTTCGGCGTCGCTCAGCGTATTGCTCATGTGAAGCTGGGGGCGGGGATTGTTTCAATAGGCTGAATCGTAACGGGGAAATGCGTTCAAGGCTAGAGAAAAGAGGATTCCGGCCGTGCAGGGGATGGTTTTCTTCGGTAAATATTTTTTTGCCGGAGCTTGGGTGCCCTCTTACACTCCTGAATCCATCGATTCGTCATCCGAATGCAGAATGCCATGTTTCAAACGCCAGTGACGCCCGATTCGAAATTGCCTTGGGTAGGCACCACGATTTTTTCTGTGATGTCCCGGCTCGCTGCTGAGTGTGGCGCGATCAACCTGTCACAGGGATTTCCTGATTTTCAGGCTGATCCGGAGTTGTTCGAGGCGACATTTCGCGCCATGCGGGAAGGACGTAATCAATATCCGCTGATGACTGGCGTTCCGGAGTTGCGCATGGCCATCGCCGACAAGGTCGAAGCACTATACGGTGCCCGCTTCGACGCTGAGCAGGAAATCACGGTGACGGCAGGGGCAACGCAAGCGATTTTTACGGCGATAGCCGCTTTTGTGGGTGCAGAGGACGAAGTGATTGTCTTTGCGCCGTTCTACGACAGCTATGTGCCGGCTATCGAAACGGTTGGCGGCAAAGCCGTTTACGCCAGTCTTGGCTTTCCGAGTTACAAGCCGGACTGGGCGCAGGTGAGTACGTTGGTCACGCCGCGTACGCGCATGATCATCATCAACTCGCCGCACAACCCGACCGGTAGCCTGCTCGACGCAGAAGATTTGGAAGCGCTTGCGGCACTGACGCGCACCACCGATATCGTCGTGCTTGCGGACGAGGTGTACGAGCACATCGTGTTTGACGGCGCACGCCATGCCAGCGTGGTGACGCATCCTGAACTGGCGGCGCGCAGCCTCGTCGTTTCTTCGTTTGGCAAGACGTATCACATCACTGGATGGAAAGTCGGTTATGCGCTGGGCGCGGCAGCACTGATGTCAGAGTTTCGCAAAGTGCATCAATTCAATGTGTTTACGGTCAATGCCCCTTGCCAGTTGGGGATTGCCGAGTATATGCGCGACGCTTCGCGGCATCTGGGCCTGTCAGATTTTTATCAGCGCAAACGCGACTTCTTCCGCGAGCAGATGCAGGGCTCCCGGTTTGACTTGCTGCCGTGCCGGGGGACCTACTTCCAGCTGGCGCGTTACGACCGGATTTCCGATCTTTCAGACCGGGATTTTGCTATCTGGCTGACGCGCGAAATCGGCGTGGCCGTGATTCCTGTTTCCGTTTTTTATCCCGACGGACGTGATGATCGTGTCGTGCGATTCTGTTTTGCCAAGCAAGAGGCTACGTTGTCCGCAGCTGGTGAGAAATTGCGCAAGCTCTGACAGCTTGCGCTGTTGAACCTTCGCCTAGCTAACCTGTCGTACCCCGCGTTTCTATTAACAACATAGGAGATGTCATGGGAATGATTCAGGAGTTCAAGGAATTCGCCATGAAAGGCAATGTCATCGATCTCGCGGCCGGTGTCATTATCGGCGGAGCGTTCGGAAAAATCGTCGGGTCCGTAGTCAGCGATCTGATCATGCCTATCGTCTCTTGGATCATGGGCGGAAAATTTGATTTTTCCGGGCTGTTCTTGGTGCTCGGCAAGGTTCCCGAGGGAACGCCAATGACCCTCGATGCCCTTCAGAAGGCGCAAGTGCCGGTTTTTTCTTATGGCAATTCCATCACCATCCTGGTCAATTTCATCATTCTGGCCTTCATCATTTTCATGATGGTCAAGCAGATTAACCGCCTGAAGCGCCAAGAACCGCCGGCGCCGCCACCGGCAACGCCGGAGGACATTCTGCTGTTGCGCGAGATTCGCGACAATCTGAAAAAGTGATCCGGTTGGCGGCTCTTCTCCTTGGCTAGAGTCGCCGCCTTTCATGTCGGGGGCTGGCGCGTTTTGGCGATTGATAATATCCCGGACAGTGAGCGCCTAGTCAAAAAGGTTTGACCACAGTGCCCTGACGGCGTCAATCTGGTGCCGGTAGGCGGCGCGCTCGACGCGTCCACCGCGAATGCCGTCGAGACGGAAGGCGTGTTGCATGCGGCGGTATTCGCGATAGGCATCGCGCACCGGGTCGGCGAGCGTTTGCGGGATCAGGCCGAGTTCGGCAGCGATGCCGAGCAGGGCGATGTTGCCCAAGTTGCCGCAAAGCCGATCGTGCTCGTGCGCGTGGCCGAGGATGAGGTATTGCACCATGAATTCGACGTCGATCAGTCCGCCCGGATCATGTTTGATATCAAAGAACTCCTCGCTATTCGAGGCATGGTTGTCGAGCATGCGCTGGCGCATCGACAAGGCTTCTGCCTTGAGTTTGACAGGGTCGCGATGCTGGCACAGGACTTCGGTGCGGATGGCTTCGAAGCGGGCACCGATTTCGGCGTCGCCGGCGCAAAAGCGAGCACGGGTCAGCGCCTGGTGCTCCCAAACCCAAGCTTTGTTCAACTGATAGTCGCGGAAGGCGTCGGGGGTGTTGACCAGAATTCCCGCGTCGCCGTTCGGGCGTAGCCGCAGATCGATATCGAACAACATGCCGGCCGAGGTCTGGCTGGACATCCAGGTGCTCATGCGCTGGCCGAGGCGTGCATAGAGGGCGCCCGCGTCGGGTTCCGGGTCGTCGTGCAGAAAAATGAGGTCGAGGTCAGAGCCGTAGCCCAGTTCCTTGCCGCCGAGCTTCCCGTAGGCGGCGACCGCAAATTTCGGCGGACGTTTGGGCTGCGGATGCCGGGCTTTGAGTTTGTTCCAGCACAGGTCGAGCGTGGTTCTGACGACGATGTCGGCGAGTTCGGTGAGGTGGTCGGCCAGGCGCTCGACAGTTTGCAGACCGGCAATATCTTGGGCCAGTAGGCGGAAGATTTGCGCGTGATGCGCTTCGCGCAGGATGTCCATTTCGCGTTCGGTGTCACCGTCATGTTCCGCCAGGTGGTGCAGCAGTTCTTCGCGGAAAGCCGCCCAGTCGGTGGCAATGTCGTAAAGGCGCGGATCGAGGACTTCGTCAAGCAGGATCGGGTGGCGGGTCAGGAATGATGCGGCCCAGGCGGAGCTACCGATCATTTCGGCGACTTTGGCCAGGGCTTGCGGGTACTGCTGCAAAAGTGCGAGATAGGCGCCACGCCGGCTGATCGTTTCGAAGAAGTCGAGGCCGCGATGCCAGGTGGCGTCCGGCGTTTGTGTCGCCGCGGCGGCGGCGATCAGACGAGGTCCGAGCGTGTCCAGGCGCTCTCGGTTCGGCGCGGGGAGTTGTTGGTAGCGGACGCTTTGGCGGAAACTCTTGAGGCGGTCGAGCATTTTTTTCGGGTCACGGAAGCCGAGCTCGGACAGGGTTTCGAGCCCGTCGCTTTCGTCACACTGCTCGAACCATAGTCCCGACAACGGGTGTGTGCCTTCTTCCGGGTCAGAAAAAATTTCTTCGAAGTGTCGGGCAACGCGTTGACGGTGCGCGTCGAGTACGCCGAGCAGCGATGCCCAATCGGGAAAGTCCATCGAGGTTGCGATCAGGTGGCGTTCTCGGTCCTGGCTGGGGAGCATATGCGTTTGCGCGTCGTTGACATACTGCAGCCGATGTTCCAGCCGGCGCAGAAATTCGTACGCCTCGACGAGCTCATGTTCGCTTTCTGCCGGCAGTAGTCGGCGGGCGACGAGCAAAGGCAGTACCTTGAGCGTTGGCTGAATCTGCAAGGCCGTGTCGCGACCGCCGCGAATAAGCGGGAAAACCTGGGCGATGAATTCGATTTCGCGGATGCCGCCCGGTCCGAGCTTGATGTGATTGGCCATGTCCTTGCGCATGACTTCGCGGCGGATCTGGGCGTGCAGGTCGCGCATGGCGTTGATGGCGCCGAAGTCGA
>CAZNQL010000006.1:0-112765 GCA_964575415.1 uncultured Propionivibrio sp. | reverse complement strand
ACCGGCCGTGACGGCGCCCGCCGCTGCCGCACCGGCACCGATGGCTGCTCCGGCCGCTCCTGCTCCGGCAGCAGCACCGGCCAAATAAGCCAAAACAAGTTTTTGTCTCTCCCAGACAGGCCGCAGGAATTCGTTCCTGCGGTTTTTTTTTGCCTTGTCGATGAACTCGGCGTAAGGAATGCAACGGGGAAGCGACTAATGCACAACAACGTGCATTTGCGTACCATGCTTACACTCTTTCCAAAAAGGATTGCGATGCAAGCTTCCCCGAAAATTTCGATTATCGTACCTGTCCTCAATGAGGCAGCTGATCTTTCGAAGTCGCTTTTCGCACTTCAACCATTGCGTGAAAGCGGGGTTGAAATCATTGTTGTCGATGGCGGAAGTAGTGACAGTACGTTGCTAGTTGCCCATCCGTTTGCCGACCGAACGCTGACGGCATCACGGGGGCGTGCTAGCCAGATGAATTCCGGGGCAGCCCAGGCCGCCGGCGATATCTTCCTTTTTTTGCATGCCGACACGCATCTGCCGCAGGACGCCTGTGCGCAAATCCGGTAAGCCTTTGCGCACGGCGCCTGTTGGGGACGTTTCGACGTACGGATTTCCGGTTCATTGCCAGGACTCGCTCTGGTAGCCTGGATGATGAACCTGCGCTCGCGGTTCACAGGGATCGCTACCGGCGACCAGGCCATCTTTCTAACACGTGAGGCGTTCGCTTGTGTTGGCGGATTCCCCGATATTCCGCTCATGGAGGATATCGTTATCAGTCGGCGATTGCTCGATAGCGGACGTCCCGCTTGCCTTGTCTCGAAAGTGCTGACCTCCGGGCGGCGCTGCGAGAAACACGGCCTCTGGCGCACCGTTTTCGCCATGTGGTGTTTGCGTCTGCGCTTCTTCTTCGGCGCGAATCCAGCCGATCTGGCCAGGGAGTACGGTTATGTTCCCCGCGACAACCAATAGCACCGCCTATTCCGGACTGGAAATCGGCGTTGCCATCCTGGCCAAGGCGCCGCTTCCCGGTCTGGCGAAAACCCGCTTGATTCCGCGATTGGGCGCGGAGGGCGCGGCAAACCTGCAACGCTGGCTTCTACGAAGCACTGTGCTAACGGCGCTGAAAGCCGGTGTCGGGCCGGTGACCTTATGGTGCGCTCCGGATACCCGGCATCCCGATTTCGAAGCCTGTCGCGCCTACGGCCCCCTCCTCCTGCGCCAGCAACCCGCAGGCGATCTGGGCGAACGCATGCATGCAGCCATTGCTGGATCGCCCTCATCCATGGGCTGCCTGGTCATTGGTACAGATTGCCCGATGTTGACGCCGAGATACTTGAAGCATGCCGCCGAGACCTTGTCGCACAAAGACGCTGTTTTGGCTCCTGCGGAGGATGGCGGGTATGTACTCATTGGTCTGCGCCGGTCTGACCCATCCGTATTTAGCCAGATCGACTGAGGAAGTGACAGGGTAATGCGACAAACTCGTCTTCGTTTCGAGCTTCAGGGCTGGATTTGGGAGAAGTTGGAAACGCTTTGGGACATTGATCGTCCCGAGGATTACGAGCGATTGCTCGATACGTATCCGGAAATCGATGTGCTTGCAAGCGGGGGCAAGACATGAAGCGCTTGGTCCTCGCCGGAGGTGGCCACGCTCACCTGCATGTCCTCAAATCATTGGCCAATCGACGCTGTCCCGATGTCGAGATTGTTCTGATCTCCCCTTATGCACGTCAAGTTTATTCCGGCATGTTGCCAGGGTGGATGGCCGGCCACTATTCGCTTGAACAATGCATTGTTCCACTCGGACCGCTGGCCGAAGCAGCGCAAGTCCATTTTATCCGGGACAGTGTCGTTGGTCTCGATGCCGACCGGCGGATCGTACATACCGCGCATTCAGGCGATATTGCTTATGACCTTCTCTCCCTCGACATCGGCGCAAATATCGATGAATCTCGGCTGATCCTGACTGGAGCAATCTCGTTACCAATCCGGCCAATGGAGGATTTCATCACCGGGTGGTCTGAGTGTCTGGGTCGATGTTTGAAAAACCGCCAGGCAAAACTCGTCATCGTCGGCGGTGGTGCCGGAGGCGTCGAATTGGCCTTCGCCGCGCAACATCGTTTCAGTCAGGCGATAGGAGCGATGAAAACACGAATTTCTCTGATTACGGGACGCGGGTTGTTGGCTGGGCACGGAAAGTCTGTCATTGCCTGTGTGCGCCGACACCTTAAGGCATCGGCAATTTCGCTTGTCGAAGGCTACGCCACGGGTTCAGCCAATGGTCTGATACTCGACGGTGGCACCGAATTACCAGCAGATTATGTGATTTCAGCAACGGGCGCTGCCCCGGCGCCTTGGCTTGCGAAAAGTGGACTGAAACTCGCACCGGATGGGTTTGTAGCCGTCGGAAAAGGTCAGCAAAGTTTATCGCATGAAAACATTTTCGCTGCGGGAGATATCGCTTCGAGAATTGATACGCCGCACCCGAAATCGGGGGTATATACCGTTCGTGCCGGGCCGGTTTTGGTGCGCAATATCGAGCGCGGATTGTCCGGTCAAGTACCTGTTCCCTATCAGCCGCAAAAACGCAGCTTGTATCTGCTGGCAACGGGACCGAAGCACGCCATCATGTCATGGAATGGATTTTGTGCCAGCGGGGACTGGATTTGGCGCTGGAAAGACTGGATAGACCGACGGTTCATGAGACAGTACCATTCCGGAAACGGCACAGGGGAAGAAGTTTCATGAATTTACTCGCAGCGAATACCAAATGATGGCTCGTCCGGTTCGCAATCGCTATTGCGAATCCTTGCCGCTTCGTCCTGGAATGGAACGATTGTCGATTATCGCAAGCTGAAGGCAGATCATGGCGAGTCAGGAAAACCCAAGTATCGATAACGACTTTATCGCCGAAATGCGCCGCGACCTGCTCAGGTTCGCATATCTGCAACTGCGCAACGAATCACTGGCCGAAGACGTCGTTCAGGAAGCATTGACTGCCGCTTTTTCCGGAGCCAAACAATTTGCAGGGCGCTCGGCGGTAAAAACCTGGGTTTTTTCCATACTGCGCAACAAAATCGTCGACCAGATCCGCCACCAAAGCCGGACAACCAATATTTCCGCCCTGACGGCGCAGGACGAAGGGCTCGACGAAGTCTATGATTCGCTGTTTAAGGCCAACGATCACTGGTGCCCGGATATGCGCCCCACGACCTGGGATAATCCGGAGGAAAGCTTGCGCCAGCAACGCTTCTGGGAAGTTTTTGATGCTTGCCTCAACTACTTGCCAGACAATACGGCGCGCGTATTCATGATGCGCGAGTTTCTCGAATTCGATACGCAGGAGGTTTGCCGCGAACTGAACATTACGGTAACAAACTGCAACGTTATCCTGCACCGTGCGCGAAATGCATTGCGCAACTGTCTTGATAAAAATTGGTTTTCAGCTGGAGAAGAACCATGCTGACATGCAAAGAAGTTACCCGCCTGGTATCCGAATCGCTGGACCGTAAACTATCGGTCGCCGAGCGTTTTCGGCTCAAGATACACCTGATGATATGCAAGGGATGCAAGAACTTCAGCGAGCAGATGACTTTTTTGAGAAAAATTTGTCGCCAGTATGCGGTCAGGAAAGGTGATAAGACCCCCTGAATACCCGCATAAATTGTTTTTAATCTGGCGCTTATTCTCCCTCACCATATTCTTATGAGAAGATTATCTTTCGTTTCGCGATTATCTGTTGCTAGACTCTTCCGTGATGATCCAAGGAGGCTTGTTGCAACCTAGCACCTCCCTACCGAAGAATCCGAATGGAGAACCCTATGAAAATTGCCAACAGCGTTACCGAATTGATCGGAAATACTCCACTGGTCCGCATCAATCGCCTGAGTGAAGGTGCCGTTGCCACCGTCGCCGCCAAACTGGAGTTCTTCAACCCGGCACACAGCGTCAAGGACCGCATCGGCGAAGCGATGATCACTGCTGCCGAGGAATCCGGACTGATCAAACCGGACACAATCCTGGTTGAACCGACGAGCGGTAATACCGGTATCGCGCTGGCCATGGTTGCCGCTGCGCGCGGCTACAAGATCGTGCTGACCATGCCAGAGACCATGAGCCGCGAGCGGCGCGCCCTCCTCCGTGGCTACGGCGCCGAACTTATCCTCACTCCCGGTCAGGAAGGCATGGCGGGTGCCATCAACAAAGCCGAGGAACTTGCGGCTTCCGATTCGCGCTATCTGCTCCTCCAGCAATTCAAGAATCCCGCCAATCCGGAAATTCACCGCCAGACGACCGCCGAGGAAATTTGGCGCGATACCGAGGGTACGGTCGACATCCTGGTTGCTGGCGTCGGTACCGGCGGCACTATCACCGGCGTCGCGGAAATCATCAAGTCGCGCAAGCCGTCCTTCAAGGCCATCGCCGTCGAGCCCGACGCCTCGCCGGTCCTTTCGGGCGGCAGCAAGGGGCCGCACCCGATCCAGGGGATCGGTGCCGGCTTCGTGCCTGACGTTCTGAATACGTCAATCTACGACGAAGTGGTTCGCGTCAAGAACGACGATGCGTTTGCTACGTCACGACGTGCGGCGCGTGAAGAAGGTTTGCTCGTCGGCATCTCCTCCGGCGCCGCTCTGTGGGCCGCCATGGAAGTCGCCAAGCGGCCTGAAAACGCTGGCAAATTGATTGTCGTCATCGTGCCCTCCTTCGGGGAGCGCTACCTGAGTACCCCCTTGTTTGCCGGACTCGTCGATTGAACGGGTTATCTCGCAACGATTCAACCGGAAGCGGTCCATGGCTGACCGCTTCCGGTTTTTTTATCGATTGGATTTGTAACCGGAAAGGAGAAATCAAGCTGTAATTTACGATGAGTCGAACAGCCGGGAACAACATCGGCGACTCGAATGCGGATAGCCCCGCATGGGGCTAACACATAAAAACCTGTGAATAACGGGAGGGGACTTTAATGGGGAGTGGTTTTAGTTTTAACCGGAAAGCCCTTATGGACGGCTTTCAAGAGGACTGTGTTAAAGGGATTCAGGGCATCCGCATCCAGGCGGTGCCCGGAAGGCTCGCTTTTGCAAAAGAACGCTTTATTGAACACTTGAAAAGACTCGGGCTCGCGGATTACGTGAGTATCAACCGGGATAACGATCCGGCGGCGATTCGTTTTAGTTTGCAGAATTGACTGGCTGAACAATAGGCGCCCGATTGGGATACCACACAACTTTGCCGACACCTCGATCTCGATACTGAGCACAATCCAGACGATCTTGAACGGGAAATCCTGTTGGCCATGTTGCTTTGTCCGGTACCTTTCGATTTTCCGAACTACGATGAGCTGGCCTCAGCCGTGCGCGTGCGGAAGAACATTGTTACGGCAGCGAGCAAGACCTCGCTGGCCTTCGATACAGAATCGGCGGAGCGGCCCGAAGACTACTGGACTTACAGCGAGGAAAACGGTTTTACGATTCTGCCGGGCAAATCGCTGATCTCCGGGCTGATAGAAGCCACGCAACCCGAGGCATCGGGCAAGCTCTATTCGTTCTCCTGTTACCGCGCCACCGAATACGTGATCCTGCTTGCCATCGCCCAGGAACTTGCCGTTTGCAATCCTGAGCTGCTGGATAGGTTGCAGCGCCAATGGGAGCGAAGAGCAATCAAGTCGGCGGAATTTCACGAAGTATTTTTGCGCGAATATGGCGCTGAAGACGCCCCCCTGCCCTTGCGCTACTTCGTTCCCGGAGGACGAACCTGGTTCCGCAACCCGGATGATCATTCCTCCGATGTCAGCGGCTATGAGGGGTCCCGGGTTATTTATCTGGGCAACAATCAGTTCAGCAACTTCTGGAAGCTGAACCAGCCGTTTACGCTGACTTCAAAATGTATCGAGCTCTACCATTGGCGCAACGCTGTACGCAAGAATTCGGCGGGCGAGTTGTTTATCGATGAAAATATCGTCGCCGAACGCGTCCGGCAGTCGTTGGCCGATCAAGAGGAAATGGCAGCTATCCTGCGCATCATGATGAGGCACCGGGAACCGGCCGGGGTTTATATCGACGGTGGTTGCATCGATAATACCCGCGAATATCCTCACCTGCTGTGTCCAGGCACGGCAACCCTGAAACTGCCGACGCAGCCTCATCTGAGAACTGTCGTCTAGAAGTCGACGAACCCGACCTATCCTGCCCCGGGCGGCAAAAGCTGCCGCCCGGGAGTAGCCGCCAAGCGTACGAATGGCTCTGACCCGAACTCTCCCGTTACTGGCGCGCTTATTGCGTTAATCCCGGTACCACTCGGCTCGCCGGCCTCAGGGTCGACGCCATTCATCAGGAGACGGATATGTCACCATCGGGTATCGCCAACAGCCTCTTCGGACAATTTCAATCGCTCCAGTCGAACGCGCTTTGGAGGTCGACGCAGAACACTGGCAGATTTGCATCGTCGCTGGCTTTGCGCATGGCTTCGCAACAAGCACCATCGGTCGATGCCCTACTGACTTTGGTGCAAGGCAACACCGCCGGTAGCAGCTTTCTGGCTGAAGCTCCCTCCACGTCGCCGGGGCTGGCGGCGAATGATCTGGCCCGCTCGTTGTTTAATCCCGGCGCGGCTTTCCGCATGATGAGCGTCATTAATACTTCCGAGGTGGCTTATAAGGCGCAGTTGGCCGAGTTGAGCGAAATGAAGGGTGCCGTTGCTGGCATGCAAAGCGCAGGTGAATCACTCGCTGCTCTCACACCAGCAATGGACGACGCGGCCATCCAATCAGCGCTCCAGGTTTTCACAAGTCAATACAACGCCTGGATCGACCGCTTTGGCAACAGCGTGAAACAGGGCGGCGTGCTGGCCGGTACTCAAGCGGCCGAAGTATCGCTTTACGAACTCGAACAAAGTATCGGCAATATCTTCAACGGTGCGACCAGCGGCTTTCATGGCGTGCGTGATGTCGGACTGAGTATCGATCAGGGCAGCGATCTTGCCATTTTCGATCCAGCCAGGCTGGCCTCGGCCCTGGCATCGAACCGAGAAGGCGTCATCGCTACACTTAATGAATTCGGCAGCAATTTCGCCCGCTCTGCGGAACTGCTCAATTCGGCGAATAATTTCATTCCGAACCGGCTCGCCAATCTTGACCGCGTGATCGGCTATCTCGACGAAAACCTGCCGGCGCTGCAATCCGAATTCGGTCTGGGCACTCCGGCGCGTCCGTCGGCGCAAACTGCCCGCGCACTGGCGGCCTACCAGTGTATCCAACATCTCTGATTTCAGCGAATTAGCGGCACGAACGTGCCGGAACTCCGACGTTCGGTGCATGTCCATTGAGCGCTGTTCGTGCTGCGGCCTATAATCGCATATTGTCGAACGCTAGCCGCACGCGTTTCTCTTCGCACATAAGAAGCCATAACAAACTGGAATTCAAATGAAACAGGACATCCTCGTCATCAACGCCGGTTCGTCATCGATCAAGTTTGCCTTGTTTGAGCTGGCGGGATCGATTCCCGAAAAAGCGACGATTTCCGGCCAGATTGACGGTATCGGGGCCAATGAGATTCGTATGGTCGCCAAGAATGATTCCGGTCAGCGCATTGCTGACGAATTCCTGCCGGGCGGTGCGGCAACCAAACATCAGCAAGCGTTCGACCACCTTCTCCGCTGGTTGGGGGAAAGCGGAAACGGGGGGAAGATTGTCGCCGTCGGCCATCGTATCGTGCATGGCGGTGATCGTTTCTCGCACCCGGTCGTACTCGATGAGACCAATCTCGAACAGCTAGCGCAATACAACAAACTGGCACCTTTGCACCAACCGCACAACCTGAACGGAATCCGCGCTATCCAGGGCATTCTTCCCGACGTGCCACAAATTGCCTGCTTCGATACGGCGTTTCACCGCACCCAACCCACCGTCGCGCAAATCTACGGCCTGCCTCGCAAGCTGACCGAGGAAGGTTGTAAACGTTACGGTTTTCACGGCATCTCCTACGACTACATTGCTCGGGTACTGCCGCGGTATAGCGCCCGCGCGGATCAGCGTGTCGTCGTTGCCCATCTCGGCAACGGTGCCAGCATGACGGCGATGGTTGAACGCCAATGCGTCGCCACCACGTTGGGTTTTTCGACCATTGATGGCCTGGTCATGGGGACCCGTTGCGGGACGCTCGACCCCGGCCTGATCCTGCATCTGATGGGCAGCAAGGGACTGAGTGTCGATGACATGACCCGGCTTCTCTACAAGGAATCCGGCTTGCTCGGTGTTTCCGGCCTCTCCCAGGACATGCGCACCCTTCTTGCCAGCGACAAGCCAGAAGCTCAAGAGGCCGTCGATCTTTTCTGTTACCGCATTGCCCGCGAACTCGGGTCGCTTTCGGCTGCAGCTGGCGGCTTGGATGCATTGGTGTTTACCGGTGGTATCGGCGAAAACGCTGCCGAAGTTCGCCGGAGAGTTTGTCAACTGGCCCAGTGGCAAGGTATCCGCATCGATTCCAACGCCAACCTGAGCGGCGAGCGGCGGATCAGTACGCAGGACAGCACCATTGACGTCCTGGTGATCCCGACCAACGAGGAATGGATGATCGCCCAGGCCGCACATACGTTGCTACGACTTTGACAGCAACTGCCTTCACCCAGACCTTTCATTGAACGGAGCCAGTGGATCAGGCATCCAAAACCTATCCCTATCCTTCTGCAGCGGCTAAAGGCGATGGTGCGCCGCACCATCAACTGCCATCCCATTGCCTCAATGCCGTGATTTATAGGCAATTTGCTGTCTGCTGCGAACAGCGGTTGCGTATTAGAAAATACTATATATAGTGCTGCACACAAAAATACACACTACATATAGTGTTTTTTTGCTTGCCACGTCCCAAAAAAATGGGCATGATAGGGCACCTGATCGACACGCTCTCCCTTTGGGGGTGTTCCTCAAATCGCGCGTTATCCGCGGCCGAATTCGCAAGCAACACTCAGCACAGAAAGGCAAATCAATGAGCCAGAACGCACAACAACTCTCCCTTTCCGCCATTGCAGAGGCAACCGAGCCAGCACCGCTGGCGGAGCAGGAAATTTCGGGCGAAGTTCTCCTCGAAAAGTACGCCAAGGGATCGGAAACCAATGTGCATGACGTGCGCCGTCGTGTCGCCCGAGCACTGGCCGCCAACGAAGATGAAAAACAACGTGCCAAATGGGAAGAGCGCTTCCTCTGGGCACAGGAAAACGGTTTTGTCCCCGCCGGTCGTATCAATTCGGCTGCCGGTACGCCGCTAGCGGCCACGCTGATTAATTGTTTCGTGCAGCCGGTCGGTGACTCCATCGTCGAGCTTGTCGATGGCAAACCGGGGATTTACAGCGCGTTGGCCGAAGCCGCCGAGACCATGCGCCGCGGCGGCGGCGTCGGTTACGATTTTTCTTCGATCCGTCCACAAGGCGCGCAGGTCAAAGGTACCCAATCGCGCGCATCCGGTCCCGTCTCCTATATGCGCGTGTTCGACCGGTCCTGCGAAACCGTCGAATCGGCCGGCGCCCGCCGTGGGGCGCAGATGGGCGTACTGCGCTGCGATCACCCGGATATTGAAGTCTTCATCCACGCCAAGGACAAGGGTGATCTGACCAATTTCAACATCTCGATCGGCGTGACCGACCAGTTCATGAGCGCGGTCGAGAGCGATTCAGAAGTCGAACTCGTGCATCGTTCCGAGCCCAATTCGGACATGAAATCCGACGGCGCCTATCAGCGGGATGACGGCCTGTGGGTCTACCGCAAGGTGCGCGCACGGGATCTTTGGGATCAAGTCATGCGTTCGACCTACGACCATGCCGAGCCTGGGATTCTCTTCCTCGACCGCATGAACAAGGACAACAACCTGTACTACTGCGAACTGATCGAGGCCACCAATCCCTGTGCCGAACAGCCCCTGCCATCCTACGGCTGCTGCTGCCTCGGCTCGATCAACCTGACCCTGTTCGTGAAGCACCCGTTCTCGAATCGTGCCGAGTTCGATTTCGCTGCCTTCGGCGAAGTCATTAAGGTGTCAACACGCATGCTCGACAACGTGCTCGACATCACCGCCTGGCCGCTGGAGCGCCAACAGGAAGAAGCTGCCAACAAGCGACGGGTCGGCCTCGGTTTCACTGGCCTTGGTGACACGCTGTGCATGCTTGGCCTGCGCTACGATCGCCCGGAAGCGACGGCGATGGGGGCGCGCATTTCCGAATACATGCGCAACACCGCCTACCTGTCCTCGGTTGAACTTGCCAAGGAACGCGGCGCCTTCCCGTTGTTCAACGCCGAACTGTATCTTTCCGGCGGCAATTTCGCCTCGCGCCTGCCGCAGGACATCAAGGCCGAAATCCGCAAGCACGGTCTGCGCAATTCGCACCTCTTGTCGATCGCGCCCACCGGCACCATCTCGCTGGCCTTCGCCGACAATGCCAGCAACGGCATCGAGCCACCCTTCTCCTGGACCTACAACCGCAAGAAGCGTATGCCGGACGGCACGCTCAAGGAATACGCCGTCGAGGATTACGCCTGGCGCTTGTACAAGCACATGGGCGGCGACGTGGAAAACTTGCCCGACTACTTCGTGACCGCACTCGAAATCTCGGCGCAAGCGCACAAGGACATGGTTGCCGCCGTCGCGCCGTACGTCGATACGTCAATCTCGAAAACGGTAAACGTTCCCGCCGAATATCCCTATGAGGATTTCCAGGATCTCTACATGAGTGCCTGGAAAGCCGGTCTCAAGGGACTTGCCACCTACCGTCCGAACAGCGTACTCGGCGCAGTACTCTCCGTAGAAACCAAGCAGGCGGAAGAGAAAAAACAGCCGCAGGACTTCGTCAGCGGCGACGCCAACCGCCGTCTGTCGATCAAAAATCTCCCGGCACCCGTGCTTTCCAGCCTGCGCTGGCCGGGTCGTCCGGAATTGCCGGAAGGCAATATGGCCTGGACCTACATGATCGAGCATGAGCTCGGCAAGTTCGCACTTTTTGTCGGCCACGTCGATCAGGACGAGCGTTCCTGGCCGTTCGAAGTCTGGGTCAATGGCCCTGCCCAGCCGCGCGGCCTCGGCGCCGTCGCCAAAACACTGTCGATGGACATGCGCGCCAACGACCATGGCTGGCTGAAGCTCAAGCTCGAATCGCTGGCCAAGACCCCGATCGGTGAAGGCTTCGACATGCCCTTCCCGCCGCATGGCGAGCACAAGCGCATGCCGTCCGTCGTTTCCGCGATGGCGCGCCTGATCCAGTTCCGTGTCGAGCAGCTCGGCTCTTTCAAAAATGAAGGCCCGACGCCGGTGCTCGATGCCCTGTTTAGCCTGAAAGAGCCGAAGACCGGCACTGACGGTACGCTCTCTTGGACGGTCGATGTGTACAATCCGGCCACCGAGGAAGATTTCGTCCTCGGCCTCAAGGAAATCACGCTGCCCGATGGCGTCACCCGTCCTTACTCGGTCTGGCTCTCCGGCAACTACCCACGTGCGCTCGACGGCCTGACCAAGCTACTTTCGCTCGACATGCGCGTTCTCGATCCGGCCTGGATTGGCATGAAGCTGCGCAAACTGCTCGACTATCCGGAACCGCTTGGCGATTTCATGGCTTTCGTCCCTGGCACGCGCAAGCAACAGACCTATCCTTCGACCGTGGCTTACATCGCCCACCTGATCATCCATCGCTACGCCATGCTCGGCATTCTTGATGAGAACGGCATGCCGTTGCAGCAAATGGGCATTCTGCAGACGCCGACCAGCAACACGGCGGCCAAGCCCACCGCCGGCAAGCTGTGCGGCGAATGTGGCAACTACACGATGATCCGCAAGGACGGTTGCGATTTCTGTACGGCGTGCGGCGTGGTCGGAACCTGCGGTTAAACTAATCAAGCGAAAGCTTTGTTGGATCAGCTAAAGCCACGGGATGTATTCCCGTGGCTTCTTTTATGCTTGAAGAGTTCTTGAATGAGACCGATTTTGGACTGTCGGAACACTTTACAGCGAAGGGATTGTCGACGGCAGCCAGTTCGAAATTCGATTCAAACCAAATGACAGCCATCGCCAACCGGAGATTGACGCCAGATTCCGGCGCAATTCGGAAGGCGTCGGCGCCGCAACAATACGAACGGAAAGACTGAAGTCCAGCATTAACGGCAAACGACTCACCGCATTCAGGATTCCCTGTTGAAGAAGCCGGACAGGATCAAACTCAACAGAAATCCGGCATGTGAAAGCGCGACATGTACCAAGGCATGGCGATGCGGATTCCGTCCGCCAGGGTGTGCTTCGGTGCGTATCCTAGCAAACGCGTGGCTTTGGAAATATCGGCTTGTGAATGCCGCACATCGCCCGCGCGGAATTCCCGGTATTCCGGCTTCAGTGTTGACAGATGCGGCATCGTGCCAGCCAGTTCGTCGCGCAACATTTCGAATAACCGGTTGAGCGACGTGCGCGCATTGAGCGCCACGTTGTAGACCTGATTGACCGCTTCCGGATTTTCCGTTGTCGCCGCAAGCAGATTGGCCTGAACGGCGTTGGCGACGAAGCAAAAGTCGCGGCTGGTTTCGCCATCACCGTTGATCATCACCTTCTCGCCGAGCAGCATGGCGCGCGTCCAGCGCGGAATGACCGCCGCGTAGGCGCCTTCTGGATCATGTCGCGTTCCGAAGACGTTGAAATAGCGCAGACCGATAGAGGCGAAACCGTAACTGCGCGCGAAGACCTCAGCATAAAGTTCGTTCACCAGCTTGGTCACGGCATACGGTGACAGCGGTCGGCCGATGACGCTTTCGCGTTTCGGCAGGTCGCGATGATCGCCGTAGGTTGAACTAGAGGCGGTATAGACGAAACGTCTGACACCAGCGTCGCGCGCGGCGACGAGCATGTTCAAGAAACCGTCGATATTGGCAGCGTTGCTAGTCAGCGGATCGGCCAAGGAACGCGGAACGGAACCTAGCGCCGCCTGGTGCAGGATGAAATCGATATCGCGACATGCGTCACGACACGTTTCTGGGTTGCGGATATCGCCCTCGATGAAGCAGAATCTTTGCCACTGTTCCGGCTTGATGCTGTCACGGACTTCATCGAGATTGCGTTGGCACCCTGTGGCGAAATTATCCAGTCCGACGACGGTTTGATCAAGCCGTAACAAGGTCTCGATCAGGTGCGAGCCGATGAAACCGGCGCAACCGGTAACCAGCCAGCGCGCCGGTTGAAGCGGCAAGCGCTGAAGAAGCTGCTCATACGCTGATATCAAAGCCGCCACACCGTCACTCCCTGCGCCTTCAGTTCGGCTTCATCGAACATACTCTTCACATCGCTCATCACGCCATCCTTCTGCAACTTCCCGACGAAATCGGCCAAGGGCCGGCGTTTGAACTCTTTGTGCGCCACGGCCGCCACGATCGCCGCTGCCGGCGGCAGGTCGTCCCATGCCGTCAATTCGACGCCATATTCATGCACCGCTTGCGCCGCATCGGCAACCGGCTCATGGACGATGACGCGAGCGCCGTAGGACTGCAGTTCGCGGATAACATCGATAACACGCGAATTGCGCAGATCGGGACAGTCCTCCTTGAAAGCCAGCCCGAGCACGATCACCGGCGCATCCTTGACCTACCACCCATTCCGGACAAGATGTTTGACCGTCTGTTCCGCGATGAATTTTCCCATGCCGTCGTTGATGCGCCGTCCGGCGAGGATGACCTCCGGGTGATAGCCAAGCATTTCCGCCTTGTGCGTCAGGTAATACGGATCGACACCGATGCAGTGCCCACCGACCAAGCCGGGACGGAAAGGCAGAAAGTTCCATTTACTCCCTGCGGCCTCGAGAACTTCGAGCGTATCGATGCCGATGCGGTCAAAGATGATCGCTAGTTCGTTCATCAGCGCAATGTTCAAGTCGCGCTGGGTATTCTCGATGACCTTGGCCGCTTCCGCGACCTTGATACTCGACGCGGGATAGACGCCGGCCGTAATCACGCTACCATACACCTCCTTGACGCGCTCCACGGTTTCTGGGGTATCGCCGGAAACCACCTTGACGATCTTGGTGACAGTGCGCTCCTTGTCGCCGGGATTGATGCGCTCCGGCGAATAACCGACAAAGAAATCCTGTTTCCATTTCATTCCCGAATGTTTCTCGATGATCGGGATACAGATTTCCTCGGCCGCCCCGGGATACACCGTGGATTCGAAAACGACCGTTGCCCCGCGCTTCAGGTGCTTACCAACCGATTCCGAAGCGGCAAGGAGTGGCCTAAAATCCGGCTGATGCGCCTCGTCGACCGGCGTCGGGACGGCAACGAAACTGACTTCGAGATGCCGGCTGGCTTTCAGCTCGTCGCTGCTGACCTCTCTTGTCGGATCGATGAAGTTTCGATAGTTTGCCACCTTGGCAGTCGACATATCAAAGCCGATGGTGCGCCACTTTTTCCCGAACTCGACCGCCAGTGGCAAACCGACGTATCCCAAACCTACAACGGCAACTGTCGTCACGACTTCCTCTTATTGAGAGTTGATTCCGAGCAGGCTGAATGCCATTTTCACAATCCTTGCATCAATTTAGTTGTTCAGCCCCCGACGTCACCCCATCTTGAGCAACGATTTGGACTAGAGTCCTGTTGCTGATCATACCGTTTTTTCCTCAGCGAGTATTCGAACATAGGCGGCTGGGGTGAGGCCTCTCAGTGCTTTCTTGGGTCGTTCGTGGTTGTATTCCAATCGCCAAGCTTCAATGATCGTCTTGGCATGCCCTAGGCTGACAAACCAGTGTTCCTTCAGGCGCTCATCGCGCAGACATCCGTTGTACGATTCGATGTAGGCATTCTGATTTGGTTTGCCGGGTTGGATTTGGCGTAACTGCACGCCACGTTGATGCGCCCAATTAAGCATGGCGCGGCCGCAGAACTCCTTACCGTTGTCCGTCCGGATCACGCGGGGCAACCCGCGTTCAAACCCGAGCCGATCCAGTATCCGGGTCAGCGGTTCGCCGCCGATCGCTCGTTCCGGAACAACGGTAACCGCCTCGTGCGTGGCGTCATCAACGACCGTCAGGCATTTGATCACCCGGCCGTCGGCCGTACGATCAAACGCGAAATCCATCGACCAGACCTCGTTCGCCTGCTGGGGACGTAACAGCGGCTGTCGGCCACAGTAGCACCTTCTTGCGTTTCGTCGTCTCACCTGCAAGCCCGACAGCGCATACAGTCGCTCGACCAGTTTGTGGTTGACGCGCCAACCCGATTGCCGGAGCTTCAAGCCGATCATGCTGGCTCCGTAGCGCTTGTGCCGGTGTGCCAGGCGAACGATTTCGCGCCGCAGTTCGACATTGCGACCCTGACACGGAGGACCGTCGTCATTTATTTCTTCCGTTCTGAAAATTCTACAAAACGGTGGACTCTTTTACCTCCAACCTACGCCACATCGGCAAACGGATGAATTTAGAGAATGCTGGCTTTCCGTGGAATTTCCTGAATAGGCCGATGAAACAGACAAAAGCGTTGCCCGGATGAGGCTGTGAGGTAAAAAGCTTCAATGGACATCGGGAGAAAACCAGATCAGTCTCAGGCGGCCAGTTTGCCCTGCACGAATGCCACCAGCGTGCCGACGGTTGCAAAGGATGAACCGTCGATTTCATCATCTTCGACGAAAAATCCGAAACGCTCCTCGATCATGGCGATCAAACCCACGACAGCCATCGAATCAAGTTCCGGTATCGCGCCCAGCAGCGGGGTTTCGAGCGTAAAGGTACTGGCGCGCCCTTTGAGGCCGAGCACCTCGTCCAGGATCGACAATACCTCGTTGATGACTTCCATGATTTCTCCTTGATTGCCTGATCATCCCAGCATTCGACCCGGCAGGTAATTGGTCAGCCCGGATTATACTGTCAGAATGCATTTGAGCCATTCGTCTCCTGTTACACAATCGCGAACTTCGAAGCTGGCTATGCCATTCTGCAACAGCAGGTAAGTGGAATAAATTCCCAATAGCGACCAACAGTATTCGTTAAAATGCCAAGCCGAGATTCAAAATCTTAAATCCTGAAAAAATGCCACAATCGTATCTGCTCGCCGAATTGATCGCCCAGTCTGCGAAACGCTATCCGGACAATATCGCCCTGACCTACGGCAACGCGTCCATGACCTACACGCAACTGCAGCAGTCGATCGATGGCTTCGTCGGTGGCGTTCTTGGTCTCGGTATGCAGCGTGGCGAACGTATCGCCATTTACCTCGAAAAACGTTTCGAAACCGCCATTGCCAGTTTTGGCTCCACTGCGGCCGGGTGCGTCTTTGTTCCACTCAACCCGCTGCTCAAGCCCGAACAGGTGGCCTATATCATACGTGACTGTAATGTTCGCGTACTGATTACCTCGAATGAGCGTCTGCCGTTATTGGCGCCCGTTCTTGGAACCTGCCATGACTTGCGCCACATTGTCCTCACCAATACCGATTCTTTGTCGACCGATTTGGGCTACGCATTGCCCGAGATGCGCTGGGTGGACCTGATCGCGGCACCGGCCAAAGCCGGCCATCGCGTCATCGACACGGATATGGCAGCCATCCTGTACACTTCGGGCAGTACCGGCAAACCGAAGGGGGTTGTTCTTTCCCATCGAAACATGGTCGCCGGCGCCCAAAGTGTTGCCAGCTACCTCGAAAACACCGCTGAAGACACCTTGCTCGCCGCCCTGCCGCTTTCCTTCGACGCCGGCTTCAGCCAGCTCACCACGGCTTTCCATGTCGGCGCCCGCGTCGTCCTGCTCAACTACCTGATGCCGCGCGATGTACTCAAAGCGCTCGATCGCGAGCGCGTCACCGGCCTCACCGCTGTACCGCCCTTGTACATCCAGCTCACGCAGCTCGAATGGCCGGCGACGATTACCGAACATCTCCGCTATTTTGCCAACACCGGCGGACGCATGCCGCGCGAGACGCTGGACGCGCTGCGTGCGCGCATGCCGAAGACGAAGCCCTTCCTGATGTACGGACTGACGGAAGCCTTCCGCTCGACTTTCCTGCCGCCGTCGGAAGTCGATCGCCGGCCGGACTCGATCGGCAAAGCCATCCCCAACGCCGAAATCCTCGTCCTGCGTGAGGACGGTTCGCCCTGCGCGCCGAACGAACCTGGCGAACTCGTGCATCGCGGTGCACTCGTCGGCATGGGCTACTGGAACGATCCGGAAAAAACCGCCGAACGCTACAAGCCCTTGCCGGCACATACACCCGGACGCGAACCCGGTCTCGTAATTCCCGAGCTGGCGGTCTATTCCGGCGACACTGTGCGCATGGACGAAGAAGGCTTCCTGTATTTCATCGGCCGCCGCGACGAGATGATGAAAACCTCCGGCTACCGCGTCAGTCCGACTGAGGTCGAGGAAATCATCTACGCCACGAAACGGGTCGGCGAATGCGTCGCCTTCGGCGTCGATCACGCCACACTCGGTCAGGCCATTCATGTCATCGCCACGCCGCCGCCGGGACAGACGCTCGATACAGTGGAATTGCTCGCCGAATGCCGAAAACAGATGCCGGCGTACATGGTGCCGGCGCATATCGACGTGCGCGAAGGCCCGCTGCCGCGCAACCCGAACGGCAAGATCGACCGCAAGACTCTGTCGACCGAATGGATCGAGAAACAGAACGCACACTAAGCCATCCCGAGAACATCTCATGCAGACTTCCGAACGCCAGCCCCCGACCCACGCGCCAATGACGAGCTTTCCCGTCGAGAACAGTGAACTCCTCGTCGGCGGCATTCCTCTCAGCCGACTGACGAAACGCGTCGGACAAACTCCGTTCTATGCCTACGACCGGCAACTGCTGGCCCGGCGCGTCGCCGAACTGCGCGCCGCCCTGCCCGGCGCCGTCAAGCTGCACTATGCGATGAAGGCCAACCCGATGCCGGCGCTGGTATGCCATATGGCCGGGCTGGTCGACGGCATCGACGTCGCCTCGGGCGGCGAACTGAAAGTCGCGCTCGATTCCGGCGCCGACCCGCACGAAATCAGCTTCGCCGGCCCCGGAAAATCAGGTAAGGAACTGCGGCAAGCGGTCGCCGCCGGCATCCTGATCAACATCGAATCCTTCCGCGAAGTCGAGGAACTCGCCGCCATCCAGGCAGAAACCAGCCTGCCGGCACGCGTCGCCGTACGCGTCAATCCCGATTTCGAACTCAAGAGTTCGGGCATGAAAATGGGCGGCGGCCCCAAGCAGTTCGGCGTCGACGCCGAACGCGTCCCTGAGCTGCTCGCCGCCATCGGCCGAGCCGACCTCACCTTCGAGGGCTTCCACCTCTTTGCCGGCTCGCAAAACCTCAAGGCGGACGCCATCGTCGAGGCGCAGTGCAAGAGCTTCGACCTTGCCCTGCGCCTGGCCGGATCGGGGCCGTCGCCGGTGCGTTTCCTCAATCTCGGCGGCGGTTTCGGCATCCCTTACTTTCCTGGCGAACAAGCGCTCGACCTGGCGCCGATCGGCGCCAGCCTGGCCGCCCTCTGCGCACGCGCAGCAAGCGCGTTTCCGCAAGCCGAACTCGTCATCGAACTCGGCCGCTACTTCGTCGGCGAAGCCGGCATCTACGTCGCCCGCGTCGTCGACCGCAAGGAGTCGCGCGGCCAGACTTATCTCGTCACCGACGGCGGATTGCACCATCACCTTTCCGCCTCGGGCAACTTCGGTCAGGTCATCCGGAAGAATTATCCGGTCGCCATCGGCAACCGAATGAATAGCGACGTTCGGGAAACAGTCTCGGTCGTCGGTCCGCTATGCACCCCGCTCGACCTGCTAGCCGACAGGATGGCACTCGTGAAAGCCGAAGTCGGTGACCTCGTCGTCATCTACCAATCCGGGGCCTACGGTTTTACCGCCAGTCCACAGGCTTTCCTCGGTCATCCGGCGTGTGTCGAGGTGCTTGTATAACCTGAAAGGAAGGTTGCGATGCAGGTTTTCGATTACGACAAAGCCTTTTCGAGAAATATTGGCTGGATCGGCGAGACAGAACAATCGACCCTGCGCCGCAAAAGAGTCGCCATCGCCGGCATGGGCAGTATCGGCCGCGCCAAGGTCGAAGTTTTGGCCGGAATGGCTTCGGACATCAATCCGGAGGTCGACCTCAAGCTGTTTTCACAAGGCGTTGATGCCGACAATCTCGACGATTTTTTCCGCGATGTCGACCTTTATGTCGACGGCCTCGATTTTTTCGCCTTCGAGGCGCGCGAAAAGGTATTCGCTCATTGCGCCGCCCTCGGTATCCCGGCGGTGACTGTTGCGCCGCTCGGCATCAGCGCCGCGCTACTCAACTTCCTCCCCGGCCGAATGACTTTTGAAGAATATTTCCAGATCGACGGTCACCACGAACTCGAAAAAGCCGTCCGTTTCCTGGTCGGCCTGGCGCCGGCATTGCTGCACCGCCATTACCTCGCCGACAAATCTCGGGTAAATCTCCAGGAAAAACGCGGCCCGTCCACCATCATGGCCTGCCAACTCTGCGCCGGGGTAGCCGCCAGCGAAGCGTTCAAGATCCTTCTCGAACGCGGCAAAGTCTGGGCTGCGCCGCACGGTATCCAGTACGATGGCTATCGCAACAAGTTTGCGCATACCTGGCGACCGGGCGGTAATCTCAACCCGATCAACCGACTCGCCATCACGATCGCAAAAAAACAGCTTGGTATCTAAAAGCGAACCACAAAAACGCCAAGGGCACAAAAAATACACCAAGTGACCCTCTGGTTTTTGGGAAAACTTTGTTCCGAGGGGATCGGTTTCGCAGCATGTTCTTGGGTAATTCGCTTTTTTGATTGATTGACTACCAACTATCAGTTCGCAGAAAACTTTCCTGCCAGGAGGCAAGATAATGCCCCGCGACATTCTCCTCTCAATCCTCGATCTCGCCCGCTGGGCGCCGAGCGGCGACAATACCCAGCCCTGGCGCTTTGAGATCGTCTCCGACTCACATATCGCCATTCACGGTTTCGACACCCGCGAATACGTCCTCTACGATTTCGAAGGTCACGCCAGCCACATGGCGCACGGCGCGCTTCTCGAAACGTTGCGCCTGGCGGCGACGCGTTTCGGCTTGCAATCCGCATGGACGCTTCGCCCAAACTGTCCCGATAGCGCACCGATCTACGACGTCACGCTCACTCCAGCGGAAATCCCCGAAGACCCGCTCGTTTGTCACATCAAAACGCGCTGCGTGCAGCGCCGCCCGATGCGCGCCGCCCCTTTGCGACCGGAACAGAAAAAAGCGCTGGTTTCCGCCGTCGGCAACGATTATTCGCTTTTTTTCTTTGAATCGTTTGCGGAAAAGCTCACCGTCGCGCGCCTGCTCTGGCAAAACGCCCGCCTTCGCCTGACCTGCCCGGAAGCGTACCCGGTTCATCTTGCCGCCATCGAATGGAATGCCCGCTACAGCGCCGACCGCATCCCCGATCAGGCTATCGGTGTCGACCCGGCGACCGCCCGGCTCATGCGCTGGGTCATGAAAAGCTGGAAGCGCGTCGAATATTTCAACCGTTATCTCGGCGGAACGATCATCCCCCGCATCCAGCTCGATTTCATTCCGGCGCTCGCCTGCGCCGCACATATCTTGCTCAGACCGGAAAGAGCACTGTCCGGGATACTCGACCACGTGGCTGCAGGAATGGCGCTGCAAAGACTGTGGTTGACGGCTGACAGCCACGGACTCCATTTGCAGCCGGAAATGACGCCGGTCATCTTACGCTGGTACGTCCAGGCCGGCCGGCAGATTTCACTGGCCCCAGAAATCAACGACGGGGCCATCAGGCTTGCCGGGCAGTTCCAGCGTTTAAGCGCCAGCCGCCCCAACGACGGCTACGCTTTTTTCTGCCGGATAGGTCAGAGCCGTGCTCCCCGTTCGCGCTCGCTCAGGAAGGATCTGCGCGATCTTATGCTCGAATGAGCATCCGACAAGACATCTCGCCGCGTCCGCGGCGACCAAATCATTCCCATTCGATCGTCGCCGGCGGTTTTCCGGAAATATCGTAGACCACGCGATTGATCCCGCGCACTTCGTTGATGATGCGGTTGGAAACCTTGCCGAGCAGGCTGTGCGGCAGTTCCGCCCAGTGCGCGGTCATGAAGTCCTGGGTCTGGACAGCGCGCAAGGCCACCACGTATTCATAGGTGCGGCCGTCCCCCATGACGCCAACCGACTTGACGGGCAGAAATACGGCGAAAGCCTGGCTGGTTTTGTCGTACCAGTCCGCAGCCCGCAATTCGTCGATGAAGATAGCATCGGCGCGACGGAGAAGATTGGCGTATTCACTCTTAACTTCGCCTAGGATGCGCACACCAAGACCGGGACCGGGGAACGGGTGGCGATAGACCATCTCATGCGGCAAGCCGAGCGCAATGCCGAGTTCGCGCACCTCGTTCTTAAACAATTCGCGCAGCGGTTCAAGCAGTTTAAGGTTAAGCGTTTCCGGCAGGCCGCCGACATTGTGGTGGCTCTTGATCGTGTGCGCCTTTTTTGTCTTGCCGCCGGCGGACTCAATCACGTCAGGATAGATCGTTCCTTGCGCCAGCCATTTCGCGTTCGGCAGCTTTTGCGCCTCGGCTTGGAAAACTTCGACGAACTCGCGGCCAATGATCTTGCGCTTGGCCTCCGGGTCGCTCACGCCCTTGAGATGCCCCATGAACTGGTCGGTCGCATCGACATGAACGACCTTGACCCCGAGATTGCGAGCAAAAGTCTGCATCACCTGCTCTGCCTCGTTCAGACGCAGCAAGCCGTTGTCGACGAAGACGCAGGTGAGTTGATCGCCGATAGCCTTATGCAGCAAGGCCGCGACCACCGAGGAATCGACGCCGCCGGAAAGCCCGAGGATGACTTCCTCCTTGCCCACTTGCGCCCGGACACGCTCGATCGCCTCGCTGACGTAATCCGGCATGTTCCAGTCGTGACCGCAACCGCAAATGTCATGGACAAAGCGGGCGATCATTTCCTTGCCCTTGATCGTGTGTGTGACTTCCGGGTGGAACTGGACGCCGTAGAATTTCCGGTTTTCGTCGGCCATAGCGGCGATCGGACAGGAAGGATTGCTGGCGATGACCTGAAAACCAGCCGGCAATTCGATCACCTTATCCCCATGACTCATCCAGACGTCGAGCAGCCCGTGGCCTTCTTCATTGCTGCGATCCTGGAAGCCGTTAAAGAGCGCCGAATGACCCTGCGCCCGAATCTCGGCGTAACCGAACTCGCGCTTGCCCGAACTCTTGACCTTGCCACCGAGTTGCTCGGCCATAGTCTGCATGCCGTAGCAGATTCCCAGAACCGGGACACCCAGTTCGAAAACAACCTGCGGCGCACGCCAATCGTGAGCCTCATATACCGAATTGGGACCGCCCGACAGGATGATCCCCTGCGGTTTGAAATCGCGAATGAACGCTTCATCGACGTCGAAGGGATGCAACTCGCAATAGACCTGTTGCTCGCGCACACGGCGAGCGATGAGCTGAGTTACTTGAGATCCAAAATCGAGAATGAGTATTTTCTGGTGAGCCATTTTCAAGCCTTGAATGAACAAGGGCGGCTGATCGGGCCGCCCTGAAGAACACATTACATGTCAGTCAACGTGATAGTTGGGGGCTTCTTTGGTGATCTGAACATCATGCACATGTGACTCGCGTACCCCCGCCGAGGTGATTTCGACAAACGCGGCTTTGCTGTGCATTTCATCGATCGTCGCACAGCCTAGATAGCCCATCGACGAACGCAAGCCGCCCATCAACTGATGGATCACCGCGAGAACCGATCCCTTGTAAGGCACCCGACCTTCAATGCCTTCCGGAACGAGTTTATCCACGTTGGACGAGCTGTCCTGGAAGTAGCGATCCGCAGCGCCGGCAGCCATGGCGCCAATCGACCCCATGCCGCGATATGATTTGTAGGAACGGCCCTGGAAGAGTTCAACTTCGCCGGGAGCCTCCTCGGTGCCGGCAAACAATCCGCCGAGCATGACGGCATGTGCGCCAGATGCGATAGCCTTGCAAATATCTCCGGAATAACGGATGCCGCCGTCCGCAATCATCGGCACATCGGTTCCCTTGAGTCCCTCAGCCACCATCTGGATCGCCGAAATCTGAGGCACGCCGACACCGGCAACGATGCGAGTCGTGCAGATGGAACCGGGACCGATGCCGACCTTGACGCCGTCTGCACCGTGATCGATCAACGCGCGCGCCGCATTGGCCGTGGCAATATTGCCACCAATGACATCGACTTCGGGAAAATTCTTCTTGACCCATTGCACACGGTCGAGAACGCCTTGCGAATGACCATGCGCTGTATCGACGACGATCACATCGACGCCGGCTTCAGCGAGCAATTCGGCGCGTTCCTCCGTCCCTTCGCCGACACCGATCGCCGCGCCAACGCGCAGGCGACCCGAGGAATCCTTACAGGCGTTTGGATGCTCTGTCGTCTTGATGATGTCCTTGACGGTAATCAGGCCGCGCAACTCAAAAGCGTCATTGACAACCAGAACGCGCTCCAGCCGGTGCTTATGGATGAGTGCCTTGCCCTCTTCGACGGTTGCGCCTTCCCTGACCGTTACCAGCCTCTCGCGCGGCGTCATGATATTGCGAACCGGCTGGTCGAGGTTATTCTCGAAGCGTAAATCTCGATTGGTGACGATGCCGACGACTGCCTTTCCTTCAAGCACAGGAAATCCGGATATCTTGTGCTGTCGACTCAACTCGAGGACATCGCGCACTGTCATTTCCGGCTTGACGGTGATCGGGTCTTTCAGGATTCCGGATTCGAAACGTTTGACCTTCGCCACCTCGGCAGCCTGGGTTTTCGCACCAAGATTCTTGTGAACGATGCCGATGCCACCTTCTTGGGCGAGAGCAATGGCCAGGCGCGCTTCAGTCACCGTGTCCATCGCTGCCGAAACCAGCGGCATATTGAGTTGAATGTTTCGTGTCAGCCGCGTGCGCAGACTGACATTTCGGGGAAGAACTGACGAATGGGCAGGAACGAGGAGGACGTCGTCAAACGTAAGCGCCCTTTGAATAATACGCATGGCCTATAATCCGGGGTCACAAATGCGTATTATACAGCATGCCCATCAAGTCAGGATGCGTTCATGAAACCTCTTGCCATCGCCCTTGCCGTCTCCATCTTTTCAGTGATGACGGCTGCCAATGCGCAGATTTATCAATGGAAAGATGAAAGCGGTCGAACCGTGATTTCCGACAAACCTCCGGTCGGCCGCGTCCATCAGCAACGAAAAGTCGCAACCGAATCGTCGACGACGAATTCTTCTGGCGTCAAGCAAAAGTCGCTGGCTGAACGCGATCTCGAATTCCGCAAGCGCCAACAGGAAGCACGGGAAAACAGCGAAAAAGCTGAAAAAGAGCAGGCAGCTACTGCAGAAAAAACCCGCAATTGTGAAAACGCCCGCAGGCAACTGCAAACCCTTGAATCCGGAGAAAGAATCTCAATGCGAGACGAGAAAGGCGAGCGCTATTTTCTGGACGACGCACAGCGCGACCTGGAAATTGGCAGGGTTCGGCAGTCAATCCAGGCGAACTGTGCCCCCTAATCCGGAACCCAGCGATTCGCTGCCCGGCTCGCCAGCGCCCTTCTTCATAACCTTACCTTCGGCTGCCCGTTGCTTGCGCACCGACTTCGGATCGGCAATCAGCGGTCGGTAGATTTCAACTCGGTCACGGTCGCGCAAAACGGTTTCTGGCTTGACCAGCTTGGCGAAAACCCCCAGCTTGTTCTTTGCTGGATCGATTTCTGGATACTTCGAAAACATTCCCGATGTCTCGATCACCTGCAGAACAGTCGCACCAGCCGGCATGACAACGGAAACAATTTCCTGCTTCTCGGGCAACGCATAGACGACTTCAACCCGGATCGTTTCAGACATCGGAAGCTCCATAAACCTCGTTGGCGCGCTTGACGAACGCTTCGACAAACGTATTGGTAATCTGGCTAAACACGGGACCGATAACTTTCTCGAACATCCTGCTGGAAAATTCGTAGGCGAGACGAAACTCGATCTTGCAAGCATGCTCTGTCAGCGGCTTGAAAATCCACTCGCCTTCAAGGCTGCGAAAGAGGCCGTCGACGAGCCTAATATTCATGCTTTGTGGAATAACTTTTTCGTTTTCAGTCGTGAAATGTGACTTGATGCCAAGATACCCAATATGCAAGGTCGCCACAGTTTTACTGGCGTCGCGAAAAGCGACGCTCGTACCCGCGCACCAAGGTAAAAACGCAGGATAATCTTCAACTTTATCGACGAGATCGAACATTTGCCGTGCCGAACGTTCGATCAAAACCGATTTCTCAACTCTGGTCATGCGCAGCCACACTCCATGAATCCTGTAGAATCATCGATTCTAGCATTTTCAGGAAGCGAACCTCCGCGCCCGCCCCATGAGCATCATCACTAACAAGAAAGCGTTCCACGATTACTTCATCGAAGAAAAATTCGAGGCCGGCATTTGTCTACAGGGATGGGAGGTCAAGGCGATCCGGGCCGGACGGGCAAACATCAAGGAAGCCTACGTGGTTGTGCGCGATGGCGAAATCTTCATTTTCGGCATGCATATCACACCGTTGGCGTCGGCCTCGACGCATATCCACCCCGACCCGGTGCGCACCCGTAAGCTGCTGTTGCATGCCCGGCAGATCAGCAAGCTCATCGGCCTCGTCGAACGCGCCGGCTACACCCTAATGCCACTGGACTTGCACTACCTGCGCGGCCGTATCAAGGTGGAAATCGGGCTGGCCAAGGGCAAGAAACAGCATGACAAACGCGATGCGGAAAAAACACGAGACTGGGAGCGTGAAAAAGCGCGTTTGATGCGCATCAAAGTCTGATTTTCCTGACTAACCGCCAGCGCGCTGACGAACGGTCTCGAACAGGCAAATAGCAGCAGCAGCGACATTGAGAGATTCCGTCCCCCCTGGCATCGGGATTCGCACCTTCAGCTGCACCACCTGCGCCACCTCGTCGCGCACCCCCTGCCCTTCATTGCCGAACACCCAGGCGACCTTGTCGCCAAGACCGACCGAATACAGCCCAACGGAAGCGTCAAGCGCCGTCAGGAGAGCTTGACCGCGATAGCCGCCAAGAAACGCCGGCAGATCACAATTTTCGTGGATATCCAGTTGAAAATGCGCCCCCATTGCCGCCCTTAGCGATTTTGGCGACCAGGCCTGCGCGCAATCGGAAGAAAGCAGGATTTGCCGGAAGCCGGCAGCAGCAGCCGTGCGCAGGATCGAACCGAGGTTGCCCGGATCCTGGACGCCGTCGAGAACTATGGCATCCGCGTCCTGATCGATGCCGCGGGCACATAAGGGGGCTTTAATAACCGCCATGATGCCACTCGGCGTTTCAACCACGGCCAGTTCGGCAAACAACGCATCCGAGAAAACGGTAACGGCAGACCCACCAGAAATTTGTTCTAGAAAAGCGGCAATTTCCGGCTGTTTCACCCCGTGTTCACTGACGAGGATTTCTTCGGGTTCACTGAAACGATGAAGATAGCTCTCAACGAGATGCATGCCGTCGAGCAGTACCCGTCCGCTTTTGCGACGCTCGCGGCCGCTCAGGCAAAGCTTGCGGATTGCCTTGAAATGGGGATTTTCGCGCGAGGCGATATGTTTCATAAGAGCGTCAGTTGAGCCACCGGCGCATAGCTGCGACGATGTGCCGGACACGGGCCATGGGCGCGCAACGCTTCCAGATGGAAGGCTGTCGGGTAACCCATGTGCCGGTCGAAACCGTACTGCGAATAGGCCGCATGTAGTTCCAGCATGCCGGCGTCGCGGACCGTCTTGGCCAGAATCGAGGCGGCGGCGATCGAGGCCACCTTGCCGTCGCCGCCGATAACGGCCTCTGACGTACAAGCCAATGCCGGGCAGCGATTGCCGTCGATCAGGGCATGCTCCGGATCAACCGCAAGCGACTCCACAGCCCGACGCATCGCCAGCAGGCTGGCCTGCAAAATGTTGATGCGATCGATTTCCTGGACGCTTGCCTCGGCGACAGCCCACGCCAAGGCTTTGGCGCGAATCTCGATAGCCAGGGCTTCACGGCGTTTTGCCGACAGTTTCTTCGAATCGTTCAGTCCTTCGATTGGACTGGCGGGATCGAGAATCACGGCAGCAGCCACCACCGGGCCGGCGAGCGGCCCGCGGCCGGCCTCGTCGACGCCGCAAATCAAGCCCTCAGGCAGATGCAACCGCATCTTGTCTCGCCGATTCCGGCAAGTATTCAAGAATCGCCGCAGCAGCCTTTTCCGCCGTATTCTGCTTGAGTTGCAGATGAATACCCCGGAATACTTCCGAGATGCGCTCACGAGTCACCTTGTCGGCGTAGAAGTTGAGCATGGCCTGAGCCAGATTCTGCGGCGTAGCATCGTCCTGGATGAATTCTGGAACAACAAATCGGCCAGCCAGGATATTGGGGAGTCCGACATAAGGCAGATAGCCCATGTTACGCATCATGCGGTAGGAGGTCGGTGCCATTTTGTAGACAATGACCATCGCCCGCTTGAGCAACGCCGCTTCGAGAGTTGCCGTGCCACTGGCTACAAGAACGACATCGGAAGCCATCATGGCCTCGTGTGCATGCCCGAACAGCAGGCGAATCGGCAAATCGCGCGCGTCGCAACGGTAAATTGCGGCCTCGAACAAAAGTCGCGTTTCCCGTGTCGCTAGCGGCACGAGAAACAAGGCATTCGGTAAATGCTGGTGGATCTGGCGCGCCGTCGCAATGAAAGTATCCGCCATGTAGCGCAACTCCGACTGCCGGCTGCCCGGCAGGAGCGCGAATACCGCCTGTTGGCGGGGTAGATCAAGCACATCCCTCGCTTTGTCACGTCCGTCTTCGACCGGCAGCATGTCTGCCAGCGGATGCCCGACGTAGGTGACCGGTATACCCTCTTTTTCATAGAGCGCCGGCTCGAAGGGAAAGAGCGCCAACACCCGCGAAGCAGAGGCGCCGATCTTGTGAATGCGTTTACCGCGCCAAGCCCAGATCGAGGGGCTGACGTAATGGATGCTGGGAATGCCGCGCTTCTTGAGCGCCTTCTCGAGTCCCAGATTGAAATCCGGCGCATCGACGCCGATAAAGACATCGGGCGGATCAGCCAGCAAACGCTTTTTCAATTCGCGGCGAATACCCGAAATCTCGCGATAATGCTTGATCACCTCAACGTAGCCACGCACGGCCAAGGATTCGAGCGGATACCAGGCGTCGAATCCCACTCCCGTCATCTTGGGGCCACCGATACCGTAGAATACGGCGTCGGGCAATTTCGCCTGGAGCGCCCGGATCAGATGGCTGGCCAGCAAGTCTCCGGATGCTTCGCCCGCCACCATGGCGATACGAACGACACAGGAGGTCATCGGATGATGCCGCGCTTGGACACCGAAAGAAAATCAAGAATGGGCTGGATTTCGGGTTGCGACTTGACGTCTTCCTCAAGCTTGATGCGTGCTTCCTCTAGCATCAGTCCGGATTTGTAGAGGGTACGGTAAGCGCGCTTCAGGGCCAACAGTGCATCCGCCGAGAAACCACGCCGCTTCAATCCTTCGACATTGATTCCGAAAGGCAAGGCGGTATTTCCGGCAGCCATGACGTAAGGCGGCACATCCTGCAAGACCACGGTGCCGACGGCTGTCATGGTATGAGCGCCGATACGGCAGAACTGATGCACTCCGGTATATCCGCCGAGTATCGCCCAGTCGTCGACATGCACGTGGCCGGCAAGCTGGGCGTTGTTGGCGAAGGTCGTGCGGTTGCCGATCTGGCAGTCGTGCGCGACATGAACATAGGCCATGATCCAGTTGTCGTCGCCAATCCGGGTGATACCGGCATCCTGAGTTGTTCCCAGGTTGAACGTACAAAACTCACGGATCGTGTTGCGATCTCCAATCTCGAGGCGAGTCGGCTCTCCGGCATACTTCTTGTCCTGCGGCACCTCGCCGATCGAACTGAACTGATAAATCCGGTTATCGCGCCCGATCCGGGTATGGCCGGAGATAACCACATGCGGCCCGATCCAGGTGTTGTCACCGATTTCGACATGTTCGCCGACGATCGAATAAGCACCGATGGAAACATTGACGCCGAGTTTCGCGCCCGGATGAATGATTGCAGTTGAATGGATCATGGTTTACTCGCGCCGCATCTTAATTAACGTCGCGCCGAGCGCACATCAATTCGGCTTCGGCAACGATCTCACCGTCGACCCGGGCCTCGACTTTGTATTTCCAGATGCCACGCATCTGGCGCAAGATCTCGACGTGCAAATGCAGCTGGTCGCCCGCGGTTACCGGTTTCTTAAAGCGGGCGTTGTCGATCCCGACGAAATAGAAAAGCGAGTTATCGTCAGGCTTTTCCCCCAGAGTCTTAAATGACAGTATTCCAGCAGCTTGGGCCAAAGCTTCCATGATCAGCACGCCGGGCATGACCGGATGGTGTGGAAAATGACCGACGAAAAACGGCTCGTTGATAGTCACGTTTTTATACGCATGAATCGACTTTCCCACTTCGAAATCGACGACGCGGTCAACAAGCAAAAACGGATAACGGTGTGGCAGATGAGCCAGAATTTCGTGTATATCCATTTGATTCAAGACATTTTCTCCATCAGTTCCAGTTTTTTTTCAAGTTCGGCAACGCGCTCGGCAAGCTTGGAAAGCTTCTTAATTTGCGCCGCATTATGCAGCCAATCCTCATGTTTTTCGAAAGGGAAGACGCTGGTGTATTGCCCAGGGGTTCTCAGGCTCTTGGTCACCATCGTACCGGCCGAAACATGGACATCGTCGGCCAAATCAATGTGACCAACAATCATGCCAGCACCGCCGATCGTACATCTCCGACCGATTTTCGTACTTCCTGCAATGCCGACGCAGCCCGCCATGGCAGCATGGTCTCCGATTACGACGTTATGGGCGATCTGGATCTGGTTATCGATCTTCACACCATTGCCGATCACCGTATCGTCGAGCGCCCCCCTGTCGATCGAGGTATTGGCACCGACTTCGACGTCGTCTCCGATCACGACGCGGCCGATCTGCGGAATTTTCACCCACGCCTCGCCGTCTTTTGCGAATCCGAAACCGTCACCACCAATCACCGCACCGCCCTGGATCAGAACTCGCTCACCAAGCACGCAATCACGATAAACCACCACATTCGGATAAAGCAATGAATCATTGCCAATCACGACGTCATCACCAATGACACAACCCGGGTAGATCGTCACATTCTCGCCAAACCGAACGCGTTCTCCAACGATGACATACTCCCCGATGCTGGCCGATGCGGGAATGTCGGAATGGACGACCGCCGAAGGATGCACGCCAAGCGGACGCTTCGGCAACGGATTCAGTAAGGCGACCAGCCTTGCGTAATAGGCGTAGGGATTCGGATGAATAACACGCGGAAGAGACGTTTCGGTAGAAAACTGAGGAGGAAGAATAACGGCCGACGCCTGCGTCGACTGCAGTTGAGAGCGATACTTCGCAATGTTTAAAAATGCGATCTGACCCCGTTTTGCAGAGGCCAGACTAGCGACTTGCGAGACGACAGTGGTGCCATCTCCCGCAACCTCTCCGCCAAGATGCTTGACAATCTCTTCTAGTCGCAGACCAACGGACACGCTATTTACTTACCTTCGGACAAAGCCTTGATGATTTTATCGGTCATATCGAGCTTCGGACTGACCCAGACAACATCCTGAAGAATCAAGTCATATTTCTCGCTCTCGGCAATTTGCTTGATGGCTTTGTTTGCCTTTTCGATGATCGCGGCATTTTCTTCGTTCTGACGAAGATTCAGGTCCTCGCGGAATTCGCGCTGCCGGCGCTGAAATTCGCGTGACATCTCGTTCAAATCTTTTTCCTTGGTGCGGCGCTCGCTATCGGCCATGGTCATGGCATTCTTTTCTAGCGATTCCTGCATTGACTGCAGTTGCTTGGCCATCCTTTGCAGATCCTGATCGCGTTTGGAAAACTCGGCCTCAATTCTTTTCGCCGCCTTTACGGCATTCGGCGCATCACGGAAGATCCTCTGGGTATTGACATAACCAATCTTCAATGTTTCGGATGCCGTTGCGTAAGCAACCGGCAACGAAGCCAACAGCGCAGCAACCAGCAACGTCGCAATTCTTGTGTTCAAGTCATTTCTCCTCGACTAAAAGGCCGTCCCCATCTGGAACTGGAAGGACTGGATTTTATCATCATTCTGCTCGTTCAACGGATGGGCAAGACTGAATTTGAGCGGCCCGAACGGTGAAATCCATGTGGCAGCTAACCCAACAGACATACGAATCGGGCCTTGGTCACACACACCGCCGCCTTGGACGCAAACCCCTGATTTTGATTTACTATCCCCGTACACCTGTCCAGCATCGAAAAATGGGCCAAAGCGCATCGATTTATCAACACCAAAACCAGGAAGCGGCATCGACAGTTCAGCGTTTACAACAAACCTGCGCACCCCCCCTAGCCGCACCTCATCACCGTTGCTGATCTCATAGGGTCCAAGGCTGGCTGTATCGTAACCGCGTACCGAACCGACGCCGCCGGCAACGAAATTCTTGTAAAAAGGCAGTTCCTGCCCCCCTAACCCCTTGGCGTATCCGAGCTCCCCGTTCAGCATGAGGACTGTATTACGTGCCACTGTGAAGAAGCGCTGATGCTGATAGATCGCTTTATAGTATTTGATATCGCCAAACGGGCTGACCTCTAGACGCGCCTTCTGGAAGCTACCCATGGTCGGGTTCAACACACTGTCTTTGGTGTCCCTGACCCACCAGGCTGAGAGGGGGAGCGAAGTGTTCGCGCAAGAATCACTGCCACCGCAGAATTTATCGCTGAAACGAAGGTATTGCAAAGGCGTATCGGGATCGGCCCGATCAATTTCAATCTTTGTGTAATCAACTGCCGCAACGAAGTTGATCGATTGCTTTTCGGAAATCGGAATTCCGAAGCGTATCCCCCCTCCTGTCGATTCGGTCGAGTAGGCGTACCCCAAAGATTCTGGTGTTGACCTCCGGTGATAAACGTCAAACCCCTGACTGATGCCATCAATCGTGAAATAGGGATTGTTGTAGCCCAAACCAAGGGTACGATTAATTTTTCCGGTATTGATCTGCAAGGAAACGAACTTTCCGCTACCAAAAATATTTGATTGCGAAATCGATCCAGAAAGAATCACTTTTTCAGACTGCGAATAACCTGCCCCCAGCGAAATATTCCCTGTGGATTTTTCTTCGACGTTCACATTAACGTCGACTTGATCCACCGTCCCCGGTACCGGTGGCGTTTCGACATTGACCTGGCCAAAATAGTCGGTCTTGTCGATTCGCTGCTTGGTCAACTTGACGCGACTGTCGTCGTACCAAGCCCCTTCCATTTGCCGCGACTCCTGACGAATGACCTCGTCGCGAGTCTTGGTATTTCCAGAGATATTGATGCGTCGTACATAGACCCGCTTGCCTGGATCGACAAAAACCGTAAAGGCAACGCGCCGTTTTTCCTTATCGATCTCCGGTGCCGCATTCACATTGGCGAAGGCATAGCCCTGAGCAGAAAGCTTATCGCTGATGGTTTTGATGCTTTCATTCAGATTTTCACGGGAGAATATATCGCCCGGTTTGACCTTCATGGCCTTCCTGAACTCTTCCTCCGGAAGAATGAGGTCCCCGGCCAACTTGACCGACGACACAATATAACGTTCCCCTTCGGAAATATTGACCGTGATGAAGATGTCTTTCTTGTCTGGACTGATCGACACTTGAGTCGATTCGATATTGAATTCCAGATATCCCCGATTCAGGTAGAAAGAACGCATTGTCTCCAGATCGGCTGACAGTTTCTGTTTGGAATATTGATCGTTCTTGGTGTACCAACTGATCCAGTTCGGAGTACGCAACTGAAGCTGATCAAGTAACTCCTTCTCCTTAAAGGATTTGGCACCGACAATATTAATTTCCTTGATTTTTGCCGCGTCACCCTCGTTGATGTTGAAGTTGATCGACACGCGATTCCGCTCCAAAGGCGTGACCGTCGTTGTAATCGTCACGGCATATTTACCGCGCGTCAGATACTGGCGCTTGAGTTCCTGCTCCGCTCTTTCCAGCATGCTCTGATCGAACGAACGCGAGAGAGCAAAACCAGCCTCCTTCAAGCCCTTGATGAGCTGATCCTTCTCAAATTCCTTAAGCCCGACAAAATCAATTTGGGCAATGGCCGGCCGTTCGACGACAGCGACGATGACCACACCGTTCTCAACCTCGATTCTTACGTCCTTGAAAAACCCCGTTGCGAATAACGCTTTAATGGCTTGAGCCGCCTTTTCTTCGTTGAAGGTTTCCCCAACTTTGACTGGAAGATAGCCAAATACTGTTCCCGCCTCGGTACGTTGTATCCCATCAACGCGAATGTCATTAACAACAAACGGTTCGAAAGCAGACGAAGCGGTCGTAAACAGGGCGACAATCAAGCCCGCCAGCAGATTTTTCTTCATAGTGTCAGCCGGAAATCAATCGGTTGATATCGTTATAGAAAGTGAAAGCCATCAACAAAATCAGCATGGACAGACCAATCCTTTGGCCGATTTCCATGCTGCGCTGCGACAAGGGCTTTCGCCTGACAATCTCGAAAACATAATACAGCAAATGCCCGCCATCGAGGACCGGGATCGGCAACAAGTTCAGGACTGCCAAACTGACGCTCACCAAGGCCAGGAATTTAAGGTAGTAATCGGCACCAAGTTTTGCCGATTGGCCGGCATAGTCGGCGATCATGACCGGGCCACTGATGTTGCGCCAGGAAACCTCACCGGTAATCATCTTCCTGATCATGACCAGACTGAACGCCGACTTGTCCCAAGTCTCGCCGATGGCTTTAATCAATGCCGTACCCACTTCATAACGCACCGTCACCAGCAAATCCTTGCGCATGTCCGCGTGTTCGCGGACACCGGCGCCGATACGCCCGATTTCGCGCCCTCCCTCAATGAGGACCGTTGGTACGATGGTGATGTTTCGCCGCTGTCCGTTTCGACTAATCCCGAAATCAAGTTTTTCGCCGGGTGAAGAACGCACGACGCGGACCACATCCAGCCAAGTCACTATCGGCGCATTGTCTATTGTTTCGACCTTGTCACCCGACAGCAGCCCCGCCAAGGCCGCCACACCGTCTGGACTGACTTTTCCGATTACTGGCGGAATGTGCATGCGGTAAAAACCGATTCCCAGTTTCTGCAGCGCATCGCCTTCCCAACCGTCTTTCCTGGCCGAAGAAACATCGAGACGTCGATCGGCAATTTCACCGCGTTGATTGATGACTTCAAGAACGACCGAATCCCGCTCGACTGCCTGCCGTAACAATACCCAGCGCATGTCCTGCCAGCTTTGAACCGTCTCACCACCGATCTTGAGAACCTTTTCGCCATTCTCGATCCCGGCTGCGGCAGCCGGACTATCAGCAACTGGCGTTCCCAGAATTGGTTGCAGCTCCTGAGTTCCATAGCAGAACAGTCCCCAATACACGAACACGGCAAGCAAGAGATTGGCAAGCGGCCCGGCGGCGACAATCGCCATGCGCGCCCACACGCTCTGCCGATTAAAGCTGCGATGGACTTCACCCGGCGCGACTTCGCCTTCCTGTTCGTCGAGCATCCTGACGTAACCGCCGAGCGGGAAAAGCCCGAGCGCCCACTCGGTATTGTCGCGACCGAATCGGCGAGCCCAGATTGTCTGCCCGAAACCAAGAGAAAAACGTAACACTTTAACGCCAAAGAACCGAGCCGCCAGATAATGTCCGAACTCATGGACAAGAATCAATACGCCGAGAACCAGCGCAAATGCGGCGAGGTAATAGAAGAAACCGCTCATTGGTCTTTTGACAGGCCGCGAATTACCTGCTCAGCACACTGTCGTGCGTGCGCATCGATCGCCAGCACATCGGCCAGTGTCGCGAGTTGCGTAAGCGGTGTTCGGTCCATCACTGCGGCGATAACCTCTGGAATCGCCGTGAAACCGATCCGGCCATCGAGAAAAGCCTGAACTGCGATCTCGTTGGCCGCGTTCATTGCCGCTGGCGCACTTTGACCATCTTGCATTGCCCGATAAGCCCAACTAAGACAAGGAAATCGTTCCAAATCTGGCCGCTCGAAATTTAGTGATGCGACGGCGAACAGGTCAAGCGGTTCAACCCCTGAATCGATCCGCTCCGGATAAGCCAAAGCATGAGCAATCGGCGTCCGCATATCCGGGTTGCCGAGTTCGGCAAGTACCGACCCATCGACATATTGCACCAAGGAATGAATGACGCTCTGAGGATGAACGACGACCTTAATCCGCTCCGGGGGCACATTAAACAACCAATGTGCCTCGATCATTTCGAGCCCCTTGTTCATCATCGTTGCCGAATCGACGGAAATTTTACGCCCCATGACCCAGTTCGGATGTGCGCAAGCGCGCTCCGGCGTCACATGCCGCAGCTCCTCCAACGGTGTTTTCCGGAAAGGCCCACCGGATGCCGTGAGCAGCAGACCGCTGACGCCACTTTTTGACAAATTACCTGAATAATATTCTGGAAGTGATTGATATATAGCATTATGTTCGCTATCTATCGGCAGCAGTTTGGCCCCATGTTCGCGGACGGCCCGCATGAAGACCGGCCCGGCCATGACCAAAGCTTCCTTGTTCGCCAAAAGAATCGTCTTGCTAGCGTACGCTGCGGCAAGCGTGGGTTTGAGGCCAGCCGCACCGACGATGGCCGCCATAACCGTATCGACTTCCGGCAATTCAGCCATTCGGACCAATGCTTCAGGCCCGAACTCGACAAATGTCGGACAATCGGCCGCTCGCAGGCGGAGATTCAATTCGCCGGCCAGATCGACATTACGCACCACCGCGTAAGTCGGTCTGAATTCGAGACATTGTTCGTATAGACGGTCAATCTGGTTATGCGCACAGAGCGCGACCACCCGATAACGTTCCGGGTGGCGTCGAATGACATCGAGCGTATTAACCCCGATAGATCCGGTCGAGCCAAGGATTGTGAGTTGTTTTTTCGGGATCATCCCGAGATTCCGAAACCGTTGGAAAACCAGAGCAAGGCTGCCAAGGGTAAGGTCGACGTCAGGCTATCGATGCGGTCGAGAACCCCCCCGTGCCCAGGCAGGATGGCGCTGCTATCCTTGAGTCCGGCTTGCCGCTTGAGCAAAGACTCAAAAAGATCGCCGATAATGCTGATGACGGTGAAAAAGACCATTGCCATCAGCAACCAAATGAAACTATGCGCCATAAAATTCGGCAAACAGGATGAGAACACAAAGCCATAAGCGATGACCGTGAATCCAGCGCCGATTGCCCCCTCCCATGACTTCCCAGGACTAATCGTGGGCGCCAATTTATGCCGCCCAAAATTGCAACCGAAAAAATAGGCCGAGATATCGGCCAGCCAAACGGCAGCCATTACGCCGAGAAGAAGGTAGGCGCCAGCCTGCCTAAGTTGCACCAGCGCCAGCCAGGTCGGAAGCAGGAGCAACAGACCGACCGCGAAACCAGTCACTGATCGGGAAAGACGCCAACGTTTCAGCATCCAGACCGGGACGACCAGTAGCCAGAAAGCCACTGCCGGCACGTAGAACCAACGTCCGAATGTCCACGCGCTTTCTGTAAATTCCACTCCGATTCCTAATGCAGCGGGATGTAAAATTGTGATGAGAACACATAGCGCGGCGGTTCCCAGCCCCATCACGACGCGCTGAGCTTGACCGCCCCCCATCAACCCGCCCCACTCCCATGCCGCCAAAGAAGCAATCAGTGTCGCGAATGCGACCCATCCCGCTGGCGGTAGATAAAACAGGGCTGAAAAGAAGACGAAAAAGAGAATTACTGCGGTAATGATCCGCGTTTTAAGCATTGCTGTTAGTATCCATTGGCGTAGCCCTGATTGAACCGCCAATACCCTCCCCATTACCGGCAATTTGCTCGCTGGTACGGCCAAAACGCCGTTCGCGCTTACGATAGGAAGTCAGCGCTTTATCAAAAGCGGAGGCGTCGAATTCAGGCCACAGAGTCTCGGTGAAATACAATTCCGTATAAGCCAGTTGCCACAGCAGGAAATTACTGATCCGCTCTTCACCACCGGTACGAATGAAAAGATCGGGTTCCGGCGCGTAGCTCATGGAAAGATAAGGTGCCAAATCGGCCTCTGTCCATTGCCCCTGTTTCCCAGGGAAATCCCCGGCCAAGCGATTGGCCGCCTGCAATATATCCCAGCGCCCGCCGTAGTTAGCGCCAATCGTCAAGGTCAGTTTTTCGTTTCCGGCCGTTTTTTCTTCCGAGGCGCAAATCAACGCCTGCAGTTCGGCATCGAAGGCCGACAGATCGCCGATAATTTTCAGTCGGACACCGTTTTTATCAAGCTTTTGTACCTCATGTTGGAAGGCGCGCATGAAAAGCTGCATGAGGAGATTGACTTCTTCCTCCGGACGTCGCCAGTTCTCGGAACTGAAGGCAAACAACGTCAGATAGGAAATCCCATGTTCTAGGCAGTATTTGACCGTATCACGCACAGCCTCGACGCCCCGTTTGTGACCGGCAAAACGCGGCAGAAAGCGCTTTTTTGCCCAGCGGCCATTGCCATCCATGATAATGGCCACATGCCTAGGCACCCGAGGTGCTTCCGGTATTTCCCGGGTTGAACTGGAGAAGATCGCCATTGGCCGTTGTCGCCGAGCAGCGCTCAAATGGCGAGCAACTCGGTTTCTTTCTGGGCAAACTGTTTATCCACCTCGGTAACGTATTTGTCGGTGAGCTTCTGGATCTCATCCTGGGCACGCCGCTCATCGTCCTCGGAACACTCTTTTTTCTTGAGCAGATCCTTGAGCGTGGCATTGGCGTCGCGACGCAGATTGCGCATGGCAACACGCGCGTTTTCGCATTCATGCTTAACCACTTTGATCAGATCACGACGACGCTCCTCCGTTAAAGCGGGCATGGGAACACGAATGAGCTCCCCTTGCGTCGAAGGATTCAGCCCCAGATCCGAATCCCGAATCGCTTTCTCCACCTTTGGCGCCATACCCTTTTCCCAAGCCTGAACGCCTAATGTCCGCGAATCGATGAGGGTGATGTTGGCAACGGTATTGACCGGCACCATCGATCCGTAATATTCGACCTGAACATGATCCAGCAAACCTGTATGTGCCCGACCAGTGCGCACCTTGGCCAAATCGACCTTGAGCGCCTCGAGCGATTTCTGCATCTTGTGTTCGGCGGTTTTCTTTACATCTGCAATCGGCATGACACTCCCTCTCAGCAATAGACCAAAGTACCTTCATTTTCTCCGAGCACAACACGCATCAATGCGCCCGGTTTGAAAATCGAGAAGGCGTTGATCGGTAGCTTCTGATCACGGCATAAGGCGAAAGCCGTCGCATCCATCACTTCCAGGTTCCTGGATATCGCCTCGTTGAAACTGATTTTTTCGTATCTCGTCGCCAAGGGGTCCTTCTTGGGATCGGCGGAATAGATACCGTCGACTTTCGTCGCTTTAAGCACAATTTCCGCACCGATCTCGGCACCACGCAATGCGGCTGCCGTATCGGTCGTAAAAAAAGGATTCCCGGTGCCGCCGGCAAAAATGACCGTCCGCCCCTGCTCCAGATAACGAATCGCGCGACCGCGGATATACGGCTCGACGACTTGTTCGATACTCAGCGCCGACTGCACACGTGCCGCCATTCCGGCGACACGCATCGCATCCTGCAGGGCCAAACCGTTCATGACAGTGGCCAGCATTCCCATGTAATCGGCCTGAGCGCGATCCATGCCATTGGCGGCTGGAGCAACACCGCGAAAGATGTTGCCACCGCCGATAACCACACCGACCTGCACCCCCAGATCAACCACCGCCTTGACCTCCGCCACAATCTCGGAAATCGTCTGTCGGTTGATACCATACGCATCTGCCCCCATCAGGGCCTCCCCCGACAGCTTGAGCAGAATGCGTTTAAATCTGGGTGTAACAGGATCAATCATGGTTGGATCACCTCAAGCTAACTTCTTACTTCTGGGCAGCGGCCGCTTGGGCGGCGACTTCAGCAGCAAAGTCATTGACACGCTTTTCAATGCCTTCGCCAACGATGAACAACGTGAAGCCGGCAATCGATGCCCCCTTGGCTTTGAGCAATTGCTCGATCGTCTGCTTGCCGTCTTCGGCCTTAACGAATACCTGAGCAAGCAAAGTCACTTCCTTCAGGAATTTCTGCACGGTACCCTCGGCGATCTTCTCGAGCATGGCTTCCGGCTTGTTGTCGGCGCGCGCCTTCTCGATGGCAATCCGGCGCTCGGTATTGAGCAATTCGGGAGCAACGCCCGATGCGTCAAGCGCCTTCGGTTTGGAAGCCGCAATGTGCATTGCGATATCCTTGCCCAGTTGTTCGTCGCCACCGATCAGATCAAGCAGCACGCCAATCTTGCCGCCGTGAATGTAAGACGCCAAATTGCCCTTGGCCGCAACCCGGGCAAAACGGCGGATCGAAAGATTCTCGCCGATCTTGCCGATAAGAGCCGTCCGCGTCGACTCGACGGTGCCCTCACCCAGCGGCAATGACTGCAGCGCCTCGACATCCGCCGGATTTTTGCTCGCCACCAACTCGGCACAAGACTTCGTCAGCGCCAGGAAGTCGTCGTTCTTGGCGACGAAATCGGTTTCGCAATTGATTTCGACGATCGAGCCGACCTTACCATCGTCGGAAATATTGATGGCAACCACCCCTTCAGCCGTCACGCGAGCCGCTGCCTTGGACGCCTTGTTCCCCAACTTGACACGCAGGATTTCCTCGGCCTTGGCCAGATCGCCCCCGGCTTCAGTCAGCGCTTTCTTGCACTCCATCATCGGCGCGTCGGTCTTCTCGCGCAATTCCTTAACCATCCCTGCGGTAATTTCCGCCATCTCTTTCTCCAGAAACAGAGCAGTCGCCCGGAAGGCGACCGCAGATTCAGAACCCTGACAACAACTTACCCGGCCACATATTCACAACCGAGGCCGTATAACCGGATCAGGATATTTTTTACTCAGCTTCTTCGACGAAATCGTCGTCAGAAGTCGCCGCGATGATTTCTTCGACGAACTGGCTACGGCCTTCGAGAATCGAATCGGCAACGCCACGAGCGTACAGACGAATCGCGCTCGACGAATCGTCGTTACCCGGAATGACATAATCGACACCTTCGGGCGAATGGTTGGTATCGACGACAGCGATCACCGGAATACCCAGCTTATTCGCTTCGGTGATGGCGATTTTGTGGTAACCGACGTCGATCACGAACAGGGCGTCGGGCAGAGTATTCATTTCCTTGATGCCGCCAATGGACTTCTGCAGCTTGACAAGCTCGCGCTGAAGCATCAGCGCTTCCTTCTTACCGACCTTCTCGAGGGAACCGTCCTCGACCATCGTCTCCATTTCTTTGAGGCGCTTGGTCGACTGCTTGATCGTCTTGAAGTTGGTCAGCATGCCGCCCAGCCAGCGCTGATCGACAAAAGGCGAACCGGCGCGCGTCGCTTCCTCAGCAATAATTTCGCGCGCCTGGCGCTTGGTACCAACGAACAGGATGGTACCCTTGTTGGCCGACAGCTTGCGCACGAAAGCCATGGCTTCGTTGTATTTGGCAAGTGTCTTTTCGAGATTGACGATATGAATCTTGCTACGAGCACCGAAGATATACGGCGCCATCTTCGGATTCCAGAATCGGGTTTGATGGCCAAAGTGAACACCGGCCTCCAGCATTTGACGCATAGTTGCGGACATAATATTTCTTTCCATATCAGGGTTAAACCACCATTTGCCCAACTACGCCCGGCAAAAAACCGGACACCCTTGAATGGGCAAATGTGCGTAATCAGCGACCCAAAAAAAGATCGTTGCCGTGAACCACCATGGCACACGAACTCATTCTTCCGGATCGACCCGGAAAAACTTTGCGATTGTATCATTTATTTGGCGCTTCAGTTGCCAAACAACACAGCACTCACAAGAACCTCAAAAGGCTGCAAGAAAATAATTGCAAAGACATTGCAATCAAGACCACCCAAAAAAGCAAACCGGGATTGTTTATTCGACGATTTCAACCGGACAATACGGCGGCACGCGATCGAAGAGATCGACGATATCCGCATTGCGCATGCGAATGCAACCATGGGAAGCAGGAACCCCCATCACCACCGTATCAGGACAGCCGTGAATATAGATATAGCGGCGCATGGTATCGACACAGCCAAGACGATTGCGCCCTGGCTCAACTCCCGACAGCCAAAATATGCGCGCGAGAATCCAATCACGCCCAGGAAACAATGCCGCCAACTCCGGGCTATACAGCTCACCACTTGGCCGACGACCGACAAAAACTGTATTTTCCGGAACGCCAGCCCCAATCTTGGCACGAATGACATGCCGACCACGCGGCGTGCAATAACTGCCGCGCACCTCCCCAACCCCTTTGCTTGCCGTGGAAACTGGATAACAGGCAACCCCCCTCCCGTCCGAGTCATAAAGTGTTAGCGACTGCTCGGCAATCGAGATCAGGATATACATGCTACGCATTCCGCTTGAGACGACGCTCGGCGAAGAAGCCCGACAGCAATTGTCCGCATTCTGTCGCCAACACCCCACCAAGCACCTCGGTGTGATGATTCAAACGCTCTACCGCAAAAAGATCAACGACACTGCCATGCACACCGGTTTTTGGATCGCGCGCACCATAAACGACGCGCGCAATTCTTGAATGCAGAATCGCCCCCGCGCACATTGCGCAAGGCTCCAGCGTAACGAACAGTTCACAACCGGGCAAACGGTAATTGGCAAGATTACGCGCAGCATCACGCAAAGCAGCGATCTCGGCATGCGCCGTCGGATCCGACTCGCCAATTGGCGAGTTGAATCCCCTGCCGACAATGACTCCCTCACGAACCACAACCGCCCCCACTGGCACTTCGCCTAAGCACTCAGCCGACCGCGCCAAAGATATAGCTTCACGCATAAAATATTCATCATTCATGCGCGAATTTTACCTTAAAGGAACCTGCCCCCAAGAAGACATCCCTCCTAATGCATAATCCCCCGCATTTTCCCTCCAATTGCAACTGGGTTGCAATTGGAGGGAAAATGCGTCAGGATCACAACTCCGAATCCGGACCGAAGCGTACTCATGCACGCCCCCATCAAAGCGTCTTCTGCCAGACAAAATTCAAACCCCGGCAGCCTACTTGGCGCAAGCGCATCATCCCGACTGCTTTGGGCCAGTATCGCCCTGATTGCACTATGGACGACGGTCTATTGGGCGCTTTCATGACAGAATCGCCTTCACCCGTCCTGAAGTTCGAAAACCTAACACTCGGTTACAACCATCACCCGGCCGTGCACCATCTGCAGGGTGAAATCAGCAAAGGCAGTCTGCTCGCCGTCGTTGGACCAAACGGCGCCGGAAAATCGAGCCTGCTCAAGGGCATTACCGGTGAATTAAAGCCGATGCAAGGAAAAATCTATTATCCCGGCCTGCCGCGAAAGAACATCGCCTACTTGCCGCAGCAATCGAGTCTCGACACCAGTTTTCCAATCGGCATCCGAGATTTTGTAGCCATGGGGCTCTGGCGGCAGCTCGGAGCGTTTCGAGGAATCGACAAGAAGTCAGCTCAACGCCTCGAACAAGCCATAGAAACAACAGGCCTAAGCGGACTAGAAGACCGCCCCATCGGCCAGATTTCGGGCGGCCAACTGCAACGAGCGCGCTTTGCCCAGGTCATGCTGCAGGACTCGCCGCTGGTTCTGCTCGACGAACCCTTCGCCGCCATCGACGACAATACCGTACGTGACCTGACGATGCTGATCAAACACTGGAACCACGAAGGGCGCACCATCATATCGGTTCTGCACGATCTCGCCTATGTACGCCAGGAATATCCGCAAACACTGATCCTCGCTCGCGAAGTTGTCGCCCACGGTGAAACAGACAATGTGCTGACGGAAGAGAATCTGGCCCGTGCTCGGCAAAAAACGGCGCCGCCGCAAGGACGCCCCAAGCTCGCCGTCTGTCGCACCGACGACAACATTAGTGGCGAGCACGGCGACCGATGAACCTGTTCGACACACTTTCTTCTTTGCCCCTGATCTCGCCATTCATCGAGTTTAGCTTCATGCGGCGCGCACTTGCCGGTTGCTTGGCCCTATCGCTCGGTGCCACGCCGATCGGCGCCTTTCTCATGCTGCGACGCATGAGTCTTGCCGGTGATGCGATTTCACACGCCATCCTCCCAGGCGCCGCCATCGGCTATTTGATTGCGGGGCTTTCCCTGACCGCCATGACCCTCGGCGGCCTTGTCGCTGGCATCGCGCTTGCCCTGCTTTCGGGCGGCGTTGCTCGCAGTTCGGTCATCAAGGAAGACACCAGTCTGGCAACCTTCTACCTAATTTCGCTCTCTGCTGGTGTCCTGATCATTTCCATGCGCGGCACCAATGTCGATCTCCTGCACGTCCTTTTCGGCAGCGTCCTCGCACTCGACGATGCCGCCCTTTATTTGCTCGCATCCTTCGCCACACTATCTATTCTTGCCATTGCCGCAGGACTGCGCCTGCTTGTCCTGGACTGTTGCGATCCGGCCTACCTTTCGCGCATCAGCCAACTCGGCCCACTGGCGCACTACGGCTTCATGGTTCTACTGGTCATCAACCTGATCGGCGGCTTCCATGCGCTCGGCACCTTGATGGCGGTCGGCATCATGATCCTGCCTTCGGCCGCAGCACGTTTCTGGGCTGACAACATCGCGCCACTAATCCTGACCGCCATTTTCATTGCTCTGCTCTGCTCGCTTTGCGGTCTACTATTGTCGTATTACATCAACTTACCCGCCGGTCCGGCCATTATCCTAACCCTTGGCACCTGTTATCTCGCTTCGATGCTCATCGCCCCCCATGGGCTGATCATGAGCCGGCTACGCCCGCGCTGGCATTTCGAACGTTGATCTGAAGAGCCAACCCATGCGCCCATCACCCAAAAAAAACTTACGAATCCTTGCACACTTCGGAATTGGAATTGCGCTCAGTTTTTACACTCTCGCATCGACTGCTGCGCCACTACATGTTGTCACCAGTTTCAGCATTCTGGCCGACATGACAACTCGCATCGGAGGAAAACGCATCCAGGTCCATTCGTTAGTCGGCCCCGATGCCGACGCCCACACCTACCAGCCCACACCAGCGGATGCTCGGTCCATCGCCAGTTCGCGCCTTGTGATTATCAACGGCAAAGGGTTCGAGGGCTGGATTGAACGACTGATCAAATCCTCGGGTTATCGTGGACTCATGGTTATTGCCAGCAAGGGGGTCACCCCGCTCAAAATACCGCATAACTCCGCAAAGCATTCCCGCAAACACGAACACCATAGCGATGTCGACCCACACGCCTGGCAAGACCTCTCGAATGCCTCGCACTATGTCGACAATATCGTGTTAGCACTCATTGAAATCGACCCACAAGGGCGTTCCGAATATCTTGATAACGCCTCGCGCTACAAAAAGAAAATCTTGGAACTAGACACTGAGATTCGCACCAACTTTGCCGCCATTCCGGCCGAACGTCGCCGCGTCGTCAGTTCTCATGATGCTTTCGGATACTTTAGCCGAGCCTACGATATCCGGTTCATTTCCCCGGTTGGCATCAATACCGATGCCGAACCTTCAGCCGGAGACGTCGCCAAAATCATCCGGCAAATCCGCTCCGAACGGGTTCCAGCCGTATTTCTGGAAAGCTTTTCCGACCCACGCCTACTTGAACGGATCCGCCAGGAATCAGGCGCATACATCGGTGGAACGTTGTACTCGGACGCCTTATCGGGCCCAGACGGGCCAGCGCCGACTTATCTCGATCTGATGAGGCACAACGCGCACACCCTCACCAAAGCGTTATCGACCTCCGCAGCAAAATAACAATAGACCGCAAAATAGAACCACATTGGCAGAACATAACGAATAATTAGAACAATTAGCAACAAAACTAATCGGCGAAGCACATTTACCGTTACAATTCCAAGGTTTACGCCGAACGATACAAATAAACCACGACAGGGAGTCACTAATGCCAAAGTTTGTCGGCCGTGCGTGTCGCACCGCATTTGCTCTAACCATGATTACTTCGTCCGCCCATGCGGGCGAACTAATCATGGTCGCCGGCATCCCCGTTGACTTTATCCTCTTTGGATTGACTCTGCTTTGCGTCGCCCTTTTTCACAACCATACGCTTTACGTCGGGCTTGGCGGATTGTCCGTCATCACGCTCTACAAGTTAGTCTTTACCGGATTTAAAACAGGAAGCGGACTTGAAGGACTGGAGTTACACCTCATTCACGAATGGGTAACCCTGGGCAACCTCTTTCTCCTGCTCATGGGATTTGTCCTGCTCTCGCGCCACTTCGAGAAAAGCCACCTTCCCGTCATCCTTCCCAAATATCTGCCGCATGACTGGAAAGGGGGCTTTGTGCTACTCGTCCTGGTTTTCATCATGTCCGGATTCCTCGACAACATCGCCGCCGCGATGATCGGTGGCGCCATGGCACACCAATTATTCAACGCCAGAGTGCATGTGGGCTACCTTGCCGCAATTGTTGCCGTCTCGAACGCAGGCGGTGCAGGTTCAGTCCTTGGCGACACGACCACGACCATGATGTGGATCGCTGGCGTCAACCCGGTGACAGTTCTTGACGCCTATATCGCCGTGGTAGTCGCCCTGCTGATCACGGGTTATTTCGGTGCCAAACAGCAACAGGCCTATTCACCCATTCTCAAGCATTCCAACGCACACACCCGCGTTGACAAGGTACGAATCGGGATCGTCGCCATGATCCTTATTTTTGCCGTCTCCACGAATGTACTGGTCAACATGAAATTCAGTTCCATGGCCGATCACTTCCCATTTCTTGGCGCGGCAGTCTGGCTAACCATCATTCTCTCCGTCCCCTTACGGCGGCCGGATTGGGAGGTGCTTCCTGAAACATTCAAGGGAACGATTTTTCTGTTGAGCCTCGTGACATCCGCCTCAATGATGCCCGTAGAAAAACTGCCAATTCCTACAGCCATGACGACACTCGGACTGGGCTTCCTGTCATCGGTCTTCGACAACATCCCGCTCACCGAACTGGCGCTCAAACAGGGCGGATACGACTCGGGAATTCTCGCCTACGCCGTGGGATTCGGTGGCTCAATGGTCTGGTTTGGCTCATCGTCAGGCGTAGCGATCTCCAATCTCTTCCCGGAAACAAAATCAGTGATCACCTGGCTACGCAAAGGCTGGCACGTTCCGGTGGCTTACGTCGCTGGATTCGCGGTACTTTATGCCACGCTCGGCTGGAATCCTGACCTAAGCAAAAAGAATCACAACAACACTCCGAACGCTACGCACACTTCGCCAAGCCCCATCAAGAAGAACGGCGAAGTAGCCTGACCCCCGCCGGCAGAAGCTATATTGCCCGAAAGGTACCGGGCATTTGGGCCTAGTGCGTCTGTAGAGACGCTATTCTGGCAAATGCCGATCCGCGTCCGGATCCTTCTTCACCCCAGGCTTTCGCCCCCTAGCGGGTGCCGGCAAATCGCAGGACAAACGACAACTGGTGCCTTCGATCTTATTCCCGTCAATATAACGCGTCACTTTGCAGCAAATCACATCACCGGATGCTGAAAGCTCGGCAACAAGATCCCGCAACTGGGCAAGAGGAATCTGGAGAGCCTGAGAAAGATCCGAGTCGAGTTGTTCGCCGTTCGTTCTCAGGTACTTGAGGATGCTTGCATTCATTGTGATATCCAATCACTTCGGTTGGTCAATACCGAACAGACTGCGGCACGCCGATTACGACAGCATTCGTACCGCCCCTGCTTCGCTGATTTGCCACCAACCGGAACCCGCAACGACCGGCTCCGCAGAAACGGACGGGGACGGGCTTCCAACACCACCGCATATCAGGCGATTTCGGATTTAATGGGCCATTCTACAGCATCACAGGGGGCGACACAAAAGAAAACTCGCGACAATATTTCGGAACATTCAAGTTCCATGACGCTCTCAGTAGCGAGTCATGCCTATTTTTTCAGTGTAAGAAAACGGGTTGAAAACCGACAAATGTCGTAACAACGACAAAAAAAAACATTCGAATGCACGCCACCATCCCTCTCCTCATCAAGACCCGTTTTCCCTCACTGCTAAGGCGAAACGTCGAAATCCTGCAGGTCAACCTCGGTTATCGCTGCAACCAGAGTTGCGTACATTGCCACGTCAATGCCGGACCAAAGCGCACCGAAGAAATGAACAGCGAGACGATTGACTCCCTCATCGATTTCATTTCCACCAGCGCAGACGTCAAGGTTCTTGACCTGACCGGCGGCGCCCCGGAAATGAATCCGAACTTCCGGGCTTTGGTCGTCAACGCCCGTGCGCGCGGCCTCAAGGTTATTGACCGTTGCAATCTGACAATCCTGGAAGAACCTGGATTCGAAAGTGCCGCACAATTCCTTGCCGATCATCACGTCGAGATCGTCGCTTCCCTGCCCTGCTATCTCGAAGAAAATGTCGACAAGCAACGCGGCAAAGGCACTTTCGCGGCCAGCATCAAAGGCCTCAAGCGCCTGAACACGCTCGGTTATGGAAAGCCCGAAAGCGACCTCGTCCTCAATCTCGTCTACAACCCGCAGGGACCGAGCCTACCGCCCCCACAGGAACCGTTGCAAACCGCATACAAGGCCCATTTGAGCAAAGAATTCGGAATTGTTTTCAACAATTTATATACGCTGGCCAACATGCCGATCCAGCGCTTTGGCTCGATGTTGATCTCGAAGGGGCAATTCAACAGCTACATGCAATTGTTGCACGAGTCGCATCGCAATAAAAACCTCGAACATGTGATGTGCCGCAACCTGCTCTCGGTCGACTGGCAGGGCTATGTGTACGACTGCGACTTCAACCAGCAACTGGGGCTGGCAATCACAGGTGAAAGTCGTTCGCGCCTGCACATCAGCGAAATCACCGGCGCCATGCTCGAAGGGCATCCAATCCGGATTGCCGATCACTGTTATGGCTGCACGGCCGGGCAAGGCTCAAGCTGCGGCGGTGCGCTCGGCACGGAGTCGGTCGCCGCTCCGAGCTGCGGCGCTTGAAGGGAGGCGTCGCCATGAGCGAACTTCAAGGTTTCGTCTTCTGGGGTTTTCTTGCCGCCTTTGGCGCCGTGATGTACGTCATTTCGCCCCGTGCCCGCGATGAAGCCGGCTTTTTCCGCGGACACGACAGCCAAGGCCGTCCGGCTTCCGAATGGGCGTTGACGATGAGTATCTTCATCAGCTGGATTTTCGCCAAATCGGTGACCAACGCCGCCAACCTCGGCGCCAGCTACGGCATCGTCGGCGGGCTCGCCTATGCCGCCTACTGGCTGTCCATTCCGCTGGCGGGGATCATCATCTATCGGCTGCGCACCCGCGAAGGCGCCACCGGACTCATTCCGTTCCTGATCGGTAAATACGGACGCGGCGCGGCGCTGGCATTCTCGACGGCAATTCTCATCCGGCTGTTCAACGAAGTATGGAGCAATACCGCCGTCGTCGGCGGCTATTACGGCGCGGCCAGCTCCGGGCAGTTCATCGCGGCGGCGCTACTGTTCACGGCTTCCGTTTTGTTCTACAGCCTCAAGGGCGGATTGCGCAGTTCGATCTTCACAGACGTGATCCAGGCCGTCGTTTTCATCCTGTTCGTTGGTATCGTCATCGCTTTCGTTCTACCCGGACGGTCGACCGTCGCCCTGCTGAGCGAAGGCAGTTTCGCGCTCGATGCCGGCCTGGATTTGCTGCTGGTCGCCCTGCTCCAGGTGTTTTCCTACCCCTTCCACGATCCGGTCCTGACTGACCGCGCCTTCATCACGCGCGAAAAGACCATGCTGCGCGCCTTCATCGTCGCCGGTATTCTCGGTTTCATTGCCATCCTCGCCTTCAGCCTGATCGGCGTCCAGGCTAGACTCGATGGCTTGAAGGCAACCAGCAACGTACCGGCTGATGTCGCTCGCAGCCTTGGCTTCGCCGGATTGTTCGCCATGACAATCGTCATGGTCAGCTCGGCCGCTTCCACACTCGATTCGACATTCGCCTCGCTGTCCAAGTTGGTGGCGCGTGAGCTGCCGTTGCTCGCCGGACGCCAGCCGTCACCGAAAGCCCTGACGCTGGGCGCGCTGACAATGGTTGGATTCGCCCTGTTCGGCAACCTGCCGATGATTGCTGGCACCGACATCCTGAAAGCGACGACGATCAGCGGTACGATGGTCATCGGCCTGGCGCCGATTTTCTTTTTCTCGCGGCAGATCGCCTATTCGCCGTTGGCATTTCACCTGGCGTTCTGGACCGGCATTGCGCTCGGCACGCTGCAGGCGATGAACCTGATTCCGGCCAGTTGGGCGATCGGCGAGGGCAAATACGCCATCCTCCTCGGCACGAATTTCTACGGCCTGCTCTTGTGCACCGCCGGATTTTTCCTGCCCGTGCTACTCGAACGTCGCCGGCTTGCTGCGGCAGGCAACGCACCATGAACCGGGCCGGCCGCTTCTGCCCGACGCGCTACCATTACGGCGCTACCGCCCTGGCCAAAGCGCCGACCCGGCGCGCCGAAACGCTTTATGTCATCGGTGGCCTGTACGGTAATCCGCAAGCACTGGAGGCCATCCTGACTATGGCCGACAAAGAAAAGGCTGCCATCACGCTCTGTTTCAATGGCGATTTCAACTGGTTAAATTACGACGATACCGGGTTTCGCGAAATCAACGAAGCCGTGCTGCAGCACGACGCCATCCTAGGCAATGTGGAAGCTGAATTCGGCAACGCTTCCAACGACGCCGGTTGCGGCTGCGCCTACCCTGATTCAGTCGGCGACAAAACCGTCGAACGCTCCAACCGGATTCATGCCCGACTCAGGCAAACTGCGCAACGTCATCCCGAACTGTGTCGCTCCCTTGAGGAACTACCGATGTACGCCCGTTATCTGGTTGGCGACATCCAGATCGGCGTCGTGCATGGCGACGCCGAGTCACTCGCCGGCTGGCGCTTCGACGTCGCGGAACTCGACAAGCCAGGCGCGGAAGAATGGCTCACCGCCGACTTTGCCGAAGCCGGCGTCGATGTTTTCGCCAGCAGCCACACCTGCCTACCGGTCATGCGCCAACTGCAGAATGGCAAGCTGATCGTCAACAACGGCGCCGCCGGCATGCCCAACTTCAGCGGCTGCCACTATGGCATCCTGACCCGGATCAGCCGGCGCCCGTCACCACTCACGCCCCTTTACGGCAGCAGGGTCGGAGACATCTTCGTCGATGCATTGCCCATCTATTACGATGACAAAACCTGGCGCAAGATCTTCCTGAATAACTGGCCGGAAGGTTCGCCAGCTTGGGAATCCTATTTCCGGCGCATCTGTGACGGGCCGGATTATTTGCACACTCGCCCCGCATGCCAGCAAATCGACAGGGAGGTAGCGCTATCATGACTTCAAAAAGAATCGCCTTGCTGGTGGCATTGCTCGGTCTGATCGCCGCCTTTTTCGCGTTCGATCTCGGTCGCTATCTGAGCCTCGAGTATTTCAAAAGCCAGCAGGCGGCCATTGAAAGCTGGCGCGCAACCCATCCAATGGCGGCACTGGTCGGTTTCTTCACCGCCTATGTCGTCATCACCGGGCTTTCCCTGCCCGGCGCTGCCGTCATGACCCTGATCGTGGGCGCCGTGTTTGGCCTTCTCCAGGGCACGATCCTCGTTTCGTTTGCTTCGACCCTCGGCGCCACGCTGGCTTTCCTCGCTTCGCGTTTCCTCCTGCGCGACTGGGTGCAATCGAAGTTCGGCGAACGTCTACGCGCGATCAACGCCGGCATCGAGAAGGAAGGCGGCTTCTACCTTTTCACCCTGCGTCTGGTACCGCTCTTTCCGTTCTTCATGATCAACCTATTGATGGGACTGACGCCGATCAAAACCCGCACCTTTTACTGGGCCAGTCAGCTTGGCATGCTCGCCGGCACCCTCGTATACGTCAATGCCGGAACACAGATCGCCCGCATCGATTCACTCTCCGGCATCCTCTCGCCCGCCCTGCTCGCCTCCTTCGCCCTGCTTGGGGTGTTTCCGCTGATTGCCCGAAAAGTAGTCTCCGCACTGGCTGCCAGGAAAGTGTATGCAGGCTCGACCCGACCGAAGCGTTTCGACCGCAACCTCGTTGTCATCGGCGGCGGCTCCGCCGGCCTCGTAACTTCCTACATCGCCGCCGTCAAGGCGAAAGTCACCCTGATCGAAAAGCACAAACTCGGCGGTGACTGCCTGAACACCGGCTGCGTACCGTCGAAAGCACTGATCCGCTCGTCGCGCTTCCTGTCACACATCAAACGGGCCAAAGAATTCGGCATTCGCGACGCATGCGCACATTTCGAGTTTGCTGATGTGATGGATCGTGTGCAGCGCATCATCATGACCGTCGAACCGCACGACTCGGCCGAGCGATATACCAATCTTGGGGTTGAAGTCATTGCTGGCAGCGCCAGAATCGTCTCACCCTGGGAAGTCGACATCGAGCGCAACGACGTTCACCGCGAACGGCTAAGCACGCGCGGCATCGCCATCGCCGCCGGCGCGCATCCTTTCGTCCCCGAAATCCCCGGTATTGAAAGCACCGGCTACTACACCTCGGACACGATCTGGACGCTACGAAAAAAACCTGAGCAACTCCTCGTCCTCGGCGGCGGACCGATCGGTTGCGAACTGACCCAGGCATTCTCACGCCTGGACATCAAAGTAACGCAGCTTCAGACGGCAAAGCGCCTGCTGGTGCGCGAAGACCTGGAAATATCCGAACTGATTGCTGCTAAATTCCGGTCAGAGGGGATCAACGTCCTGCTGGCTCATACCCCGAAAAAGTTCGTTATCGAGAACGGTGAGAAACTTTTGCTTGCCGAACATGAGGGCCAAGAAGTGCGCATTCCATTCGATACGCTCCTCATCGCTGTCGGCCGCAGTGCCAACCTCAAGGGCTACGGACTCGAAGAACTCGGCATTACCACCGGACGCACGATCGAGACCAACGAATTCCTGCAGACGAAATATCCGAACATCTACGCCGCTGGCGACGTTGCCGGTCCCTACCAGTTCACCCACACGGCGGCGCATCAGGCCTGGTATGCGGCGGTTAATGCCCTGTTCGATCCCTTACGGAAATTCCGGGCGGATTATTCGGTGATTCCTTGGTCAACCTTTATCGACCCGGAAGTCGCCCGCGTCGGATTGAATGAACTGGAAGCCAACGAGCGTGGCATGGCTTATGAAGTCACGCGCTACGATCTTGATGACCTCGACCGCGCCATCGCCGACAGCGAAGCGCACGGTTTCGTCAAAGTGCTTACCGCCCCCGGCAAGGACCACATCCTCGGCGTCACGATTGTCGGCGAACATGCCGGCGACCTGATCGCCGAATTCATCCTCCCGCTTGACGCTGACGTCAGACCTATCGTTCGAAACGGCGCCGCTGCGGATAGATTTCCCGACCGGCGTTACGGATATCCTGCCGCAACTGCTGCCGCTCTTCGGGGGAAAGTCGTTGCCGCCGCCGGGTATCTTCGTTTTCGCTCCGCCGAGACTCCCGTCGCTGGAAGCTATTGATACTGTCCTGATTCTGCGAACGTTGAGAAATGCTCTGACGCTCCCGGTCACGGGCGTAAAATCGACCGCCATCCGGACTTGCTATCGCTCCTGATGCGGAAAGCTCTAGCAGAACCAGTAAGACTATCGACCTGAGAACTATCCTGAAACTCAAGACAAATCACCCCGCTTCAAATCCGGCACTATCGAAACAATAGCGCCATTGTGCCTTTCTTCCGCGCTGCGGAAAACCTCTCGTGCTTTCCCCACGCTTAAAAAGCAGTCTGCACGCCAGTTGTAACGCCAATTTGTTGGTCATTGATGAAGTTGTAAGAATTTGTATCATAGGAAGCTGTCAGAATAGCGACAGTCCCAAATCAGGTATAACGTGCGCCAGACAATGAGTTAGGAACCATCATGGCCGATCGGAAAATTCTCGTCGTCGATGACGACAAACGACTACGCGATCTACTCCAGCGCTATCTTGGCGAACAGGGCTTCACGGTCAGAACAGCCGAGAACGCAGCCGCCATGGACAAACTCCTGAGTCGGGAAAGCTTCAACCTGATCGTGCTCGATCTGATGCTCCCGGGCGAAGACGGACTCTCCATCTGTCGCCGCTTGCGTAGCAGCGAACCTGACCAAGCCATTATCATGCTCACGGCCAAAGGCGACGAAATCGACCGCATCGTTGGCCTTGAAATGGGCGCTGACGATTACCTGCCCAAACCTTTCAACCCCCGCGAACTGGTGGCCCGCATCCAGGCCGTCCTGCGCCGGCGCGTTACCCCCGTACCAGGAGCTCCGACACCGGAGGACAAAACCATCACTTTCTGCAATGTCGAAGTCGATCTTGCCAGCCGTACCTTGAAACGCAATGGAGAAATCCAACCGATGACCACCGGGGAGTTCGCCGTCCTCAAGGTGCTCCTCGAACACCCGCGTCAACCCCTCTCGCGCGACCGGCTGATGACGCTTGCGCGCGGCCGCGAACAAGGCCCATTCGACCGTGCCATCGACGTGCAGGTCTCGCGCCTGCGCAAGCTTGTCGAACCCGAACCGGCCTCGCCGCGTTATCTGCAAACCGTCTGGGGCTTCGGCTACGTCTTCATTCCCGACGGCCAGGCAGCAGCCAAATAATCCATCGACGAAATTCGCCCCAAGTGCCATTGCAGAAGCTTATTCCCCGCACCCTGCTGGTTCGCACTTTCCTGCTGGTCAGCGTGCTGATCGTGATCACAGTCGGCATCTGGCTGACCTTGTTCGGACTCGCCGAACGCGAACCGCGGGCACGGCAACTTGCCCAACTCGCTGTCAGCGTCGTCAACCTGACCCGGGCGGCCCTCGTCTCGGCCGATCCCGCCAAACGCTTGAGCCTGCTCAGCGACCTCGCCGAAAGCGAAGGGGTGCACGTCTATCCGGCCGAACCGACCGATGAAACCCAGGACTTGCCGGACAGTTATGTCTTCCGCTTCATGTATGAAACAGCCATGGCGCAACTCGATCCCAAAACGCGTTTTGCCGGCAGCGTTAATGGAATCAACGGCATCTGGGTCAGCTTTTCCATCGGCGATACCGAAGAAGATGAATACTGGCTGATGCTCCCCGCAGAACATGCGAAGAGCCGTTTCCCATGGTACTGGATGGCCTGGGGCGGCGGCTCGCTATTACTCGCGCTCTTCTTCGCCTGGCTGATCGTCTCGCGCATCACGCTGCCAATGCGCATCCTCGCTCGATCCGCTCGCGATGTTGGGCGCGGCCGCTATCCTGAACCCATCGCAGAGCGTGGTGCCATCGAATTAGTCCAACTCGCAAAAGCATTCAACCGCATGTCCGGCGACCTCAAACGGATCGATAGCGAACGCGCCGAAATCCTGGCCGGCATCTCGCACGATCTGCGCACGCCGCTAGCGCGATTGCGCCTGGAACTGGAAATGTCGATCAACGACGAGGCAGCACGTGAAGCCGCCGTCGAGGACGTCGAACAGATGGACGGCATCATCGGCCAGTTTCTCGATTATGCGCGCGACGAAAGTGTCGAAGCGCTCGAATTCGCCGACATCAATTCGTTGGTCGAACCGTTCGCGAATGCAGCAAAGCGGGTGCCGGCCGCGATTGAAATCGCGACGTCTGAATTGCCGCCGGCACGCATCAACCGGCGCGCCCTAAGCCGCGCCTTGAGCAATCTGGTGGAAAATGCACGCAAGTATGCAGGCGAACCGATCCGCATCGAAACTCGCGCCGAAAATGGCGAAATCGTCATCGACGTCCTCGACCGTGGCCCCGGCATTCCCGAAAACGAAGTGGAACGCCTGAAACGCCCCTTCACCCGACTTGAAAGCGCACGTAGCAACGCCAGCGGTACCGGCCTCGGCCTGGCCATCGTGGAACGCGCGATCCGGCTGCACGGTGGATCATTCGAACTCTTGCCGCGCGATGGGGGCGGCCTGATTGCCCGCCTTCGCCTGCCTTACGAAAACGCCGGATAAAAAGCGGTAAAATCGCGCCCAGACTCAGCCCTGCGGGCAATGACAAACGCTTTCCAACGGACACTCCAGCGCATGACCGACCGTTACGCCGTCATCGGCAACCCTGTAGCCCATTCCAAATCGCCGTTGCTGCAGAAGGCTTTTGCCGAGCAAACCGGGCAGAACATCGGCTATGACAAAATCCTCGCCCCCATCGACGGCTTCGCGAAAACCGTTCGCCACTTTCAGGATGAAGGCGGCAAGGGGATGAATGTCACCGTTCCCTTCAAGGTCGAGGCCTATGAACTGGCCGACGAACTGACGCCGCGCGCCCAAGCCGCCGGCGCTGTAAACACCCTGGTTTTCCGTGAAGACGGTACGATTCTAGGCGACAACACCGACGGCTGCGGCATCGTGCGCGACATTTCGCGCAACCTCGGTTGCAGCTTTGCCGGCCAACGCGTCCTCCTGCTCGGCGCCGGCGGCGCCGTGCGCGGTGCCTTGCTGCCCATCCTCGCGGAAAAACCGGCCGAAGTCTTCATCGCCAACCGTACCGCCGCCAAGGCGGTTGATCTTGCCCGGCAATTCGCCGAGCTCGTCGGCGCGACAACATTGCACGGCGGCGGATTCGACGAAATCACGGGAAGTTTCGATATCGTCATCAATGGCACGGCCTCCGGTCTGACAGATGAAGCCCCCCCCCTGCCCGGCACGGTCTGGGGAAACCATTCGCTGGCCTACGACATGTTTTACGCCAACGAACCAACCGCCTTCATGCGCGCGGCAATCGACGCCGGAGCACTCAAGGTTTCTGACGGCCTGGGCATGCTTGTCGAACAAGGCGCCGAGAGCTTCTTCCTCTGGCGCGACGTACGCCCCACGACAGAGCCAGTCATCCGAAAACTCCGAGCCGGATGACTATCACAGAATCGGGCAACCGAGCGATGACGAAGCCATACTCCAGCGGGAAAAATCTTCGCCCGAAATGGGTTTGCTGAACAAATACCCTGCAGCTCATCGCATCCAGCCGCGAGAAGTAACGTTTTTTGCTCGATGCTTTCCACCCCCTCGGCAACGACGCCAAGTCCAAGGGCATGCCCCAATCCGATAATGGCCTCGGTAATCGCACGATCCTTGGCATCCTCCAGGATGTCACTCACAAAAGACTTGTCGATTTTCAATTTATCGATCGGGAAACGCGACAGGTAATTCAGGCTCGAATACCCCGTTCCAAAATCGTCTAGTGCCAATGAAACCCCCAAGGCTTTGAAGCCCTGCAGCAACTGTACCGTACTCGCCATGTCTTTCATCAACAACGATTCCGTCAACTCAAGTTCGATTTGAGAGGGCGTAACGTTGTAGCGCTGCATGGCTTCGCGGGCATTAATCAAACCAGTATCTCGAAACTGCGCAGGAGAGATATTGACTGAAACGGGAACACTTCCTATGCCACTTTCTCGCCACAAAAGGTGTTGCCGGCAGACCTCGCCAAAAATCCAATAGCCGATCGAAACAATCAAGCCGGACTCCTCGGCCACAGGAATGAAGCGGGATGGCTCAATCAAGCCTCTTTCCGGATGCTTCCAACGGACAAGCGCCTCGACACCGACAATACGTCCACTGCCAGCTTCCACCCGTGGTTGGTAACACAGGAGCAATTCGCCCCTTTCGACCACGCTTCTCAACTCAATCTCAAGTTCAATGCGATCACGGGCCTTACGGTCCATTTCGGGAGTAAAGAAACGGGCACTGTCTCTCCCCTCATGCTTGGCCTGATACATGGCAGCATCAGCGTTCTTCATGAGCACATCAACCTCTTCCCCATCCTCGGGATAGACGGCAATGCCAACACTACAGGATACGTGCAAGACCGTTCCTTCGACGTCATGTGGCTGTCGAATCAAGGGAACCAGGCGCTCATCGACAACTTTCCTGATTTCGGCGGCATCGACGACGCCGTTGAAAATAACCACGAATTCGTCACCGCCAAGTCGGCTGACTGTATCGCCGGCACGAATCGACGCCAGCAAACGCGAAGAAACGGAACGCAGCAATCCGTCCCCGATATGATGACCCAGCGAATCGTTAATGTTCTTGAAACGATCAAGATCAAGAAACAGGACGCCCACGCGCTTCTTGTTCCGCTCCGCCTGCTGAATGGCGACATTTAGCCGATCCAGGCAAAGCGCCCGGTTGGGCAAATCGGTCAGGGTGTCGTGATGGGCCAGATAACTGATACGGCGTTCGCTTTCCTTGCGCTCACTGATATCCAGATAAGCTACAACATAGTGAGTCACTTCTCCCACTTCGTCGCGCACGGCATTGAATACCGCCCAGGCCGGAAAGACTTCTCCGTTCTTGCGGCTGATCGACAACTCGCCTTGCCACGAACCGCGCAATTTCGCCGTTTTCCAGATCAGATCGTAGAACCCTTCAGTGTGATCGTTCGAACACATGAAGTGAGGAACATCTCCGACCACTTCCGAGAACTCGTACCCGGAACTTCTGCAAAAAGCACGATTCACGGTGGCAATTTTTTGTTGCGCATTCGTGACCAGAATGCTTTCCGATGAGGCTTCGAAAACCTTGGTCCAGAGTGCCAGACGAGCTTCCATCAGTTTGGTTTGTCCGATCGGGGTAAATGTCGTGAGGACGGCATTTTTTCCCTGGTAACGCAACAACCGCGCGGAAAGCAAGGCCCATCGTGCTTCGCTGCCGGTCTGCCAGAGCACCTCCAGCCCATCGACGGCGCCGGTATCGGACAGCTGCTGGAAAAAACGAATCCGGAGCGAGTTATCGAGTCCGCCAACCCAAGGATCCGTCGAGCAATCCTGAAGCCAGTTCTGTGCCGGACGATTGGCATGCAAAACTTCATGCCGCGGGATCTCGGTGACCATCAAGGCAATCGGCATGGCTTCCAGCAATTCCTGCTGGACAATCGCCACACGCGCACTGGCCGCCAACTCCTGTTCGATCAATCTGGATCGGTCTAATTGCTCCAGCATCCGATTGAATGCATTGACCAATCGCCCCAGTTCATCTTGAGAAGACCATTCGGCGCGTAGCGAATAATCGGACGACTGACTGACACGAGCAGCCACATCGGACAATCGTCGAACAGGCAAGACAACCATTCTGGCGACAAAAAACACCACCGACAAAATGAGGAACACGAAAATCACCGCCGTTCCGAGGTGCCACCACATTTTGCTAAACAGGCCGTCAACTCGTTGGGCGAGCAATCCTTCGAGCGTCTGGTTCGCCTGAGACCAAGCCACGGAGAGATTTGCCTTAAGCTGTAGACGGCGATTTTCAACTTCTTGCACCGCTTCTGGAGTTATTCGGCCCAAAGCCATCACTCGAGTCGCTGTTCGCAGTGCATCAATATCTTTCAGCAGGGACTCCCTGACTGATTCAAACACGGGATGGAGTGCGGCATTCGCCACCATCGCCTCACCGTAATCCGTGGCGATCTGATCCGCCAGCGCTTTCAAACGCCCTTCGATGATCAGGTATTCCGTCTGCTTCTGCGAACGCTTTATCGAATCGCTCTCAACTTGAACCTCTCTAGCCTTATCTCCTATCTGAAAGGACAAATCGAACAATTCCGGAAAACGCAGCACCACCAAAGACATGGTGTAATAGCTGTCCAAATCAGGATCAAGGATGAGATTGGATTGATTGCCGATGCGGGTAATCAATGATTTCAAAAGGTGAATCAAATGCTCGCGGTTCGAATGATCGAGCACTTCCAGTCCGCCGCTGGAAACCAAACGACTGAAGATATCTTCCACCAGTAAGCCAGTGCCAAAATCTTTTCCGAACCGACTTTCCGCATCCTGGATAATTTTTGGCGCAGAGCGCTCCGAATCGGGCTTCGGCTTGCCGGGGTGATCCGAAAGCAGCGCCCCCTGAATAGCACTGATGTAGGAATTTCCTTCGATCTCGTTTCGCGCAAAATTAATGGCGATGTACTTCTCGTTGATCAAAATCGACGAGACGAAAATGACAAAGGATAAATCGAGCAGGTAAATCAATGTCAATTTACGGCTGACACTCAGTTTTCCAATCATCTGGTGAATGAATTCGAACATTTTCCCTCCCGATAGATGCTCGTTCAACGCAAAAAGCGCACCAATGCCATATTGGTCTGTATGTGAGCCAAAACCTGCACAGACGATGCGACCTAGGCATCAATCGCCCTGCCACGCCCTTTTTCAGTGCACGTAGCCCCATAACCCAGCGTTAACGCACAATAAATGTGCGGTGCATATATCTCAGCTCAGACCTGACCTTCTGCCCATTGGAAACCATGCGATAATTCAAAAATTGGGAACGGAATCGACAAATTGAACAACGTCGAAACATTTCGCTCCCGCTTTTCAACCTCCTCCGAATACAACTCAAGCACGGATGATTGGCATATTCGATAGTGGCCTCGGCGGCCTTTCGGTGCTCGCCGCAATCGCTGATGCCTTGCCTTGTGCCGATCTTGTCTATTTTGCTGACACCGCCCACGTGCCTTACGGTGACAAGAACGACGCCTTTATCCGCAGTCGGGTACTGTGCATTGGCCAGCATCTTGCCGAACGGGGATGTACATCCATCGTCATCGCCTGCAACACGGCAACGGCGGCTGCGGTTGCCGAACTCCGAAAATCGCTCCCCCTCCTTCCGGTGATCGGTATCGAACCCGGAGTCAAGCCCGCAGCCACGAGCACACTCAGCCGGCGTATCGCGGTATTGACCACACCATCGACTGCTCGTAGCGAACGCCTCGCGCGCCTGATCCGGCAACACGCGGGCAACGTATGCGTCGACGTCCTGCCCTGTCCAGGCTGGGCAACCCAAGTCGAAACCCTGCAGCTCGGCGATACCGATTTTGCCGAATCGGTACGACAACACCTGGAACCGACACTGGCAGCCGGTACAGACCGTATCGTGCTTGGCTGCACTCACTACGCCTTTCTTGCGCCGATTCTCACCCCCATCGTTGCCGGCCGCGCCACACTGGTCGATGTTGCCGACGCCGTCGCGCGCCAATGCGTGCGCTTGGCCGCGCCAAACTCGCACAGCCGGGGTAGCTTGACATTGCTCGCCAGTACCCGGCCGGAGCGCCTGCAAGCGGCGCTTCCAGCCCTCAGACTGGGCCATCTTGGGAATCGGCTCTCCGCACCGGCGAGGCTATCCAAAATATGACCCCAAGAGGGGAGATCACTTTGGCTATTGTCGGTGGCGGCCCCGCCGGCTTGATGGCGGCCGAGGTGATCAGTCGCCATCAGAGCAAGACCAAGCTCCACGTTAAACTGTTTGACGCCATGCCCACGCTCGATCGCAAATTCCTGATGGCCGGCAAGGGCGGCATGAACATTACCCACGCGGAGCCCCTGGCTGACTTTCGCCACCGCTACGGAAATAAGGAAGCGCGTATTGCAGCTTGGCTTGACAGCTTCGGACCGGACACCGTACGCGAGTGGATGCACGGCCTCGGCATCAACTGATTCGTCGGTTCGTCGGGGCGCGTTTTCCCAACCGACATGAAAGCGGCGCCCCTCCTGCGCGCCTGGTTGCACCGCCTACGCCACGACGGCATCAGCATTCACCCCCGACACCGCTGGCACGGCCTCGAACGACTCGGAAACGGGCAATACGCCCTCGCATTCGACACACCCGCCGGCGAATTCAGATGCTGCGCCGACGCCGTCATTCTGGCCATGGGGGGAGGCAGTTGGCCGCAACTCGGGGCAGGCGGGCAATGGACAGAACGACTCTGTCAACTCGGCGTGCCAGTCGCTCCGTTGCGTCCCGCCAATTGCGGGTTCAATGTCGCCTGGAGCGAGCACCTCCGCCAGCGCTTTGGCGGCGAACCTGTGAAAACGGTGGCGGCTAGCGTCGTTGACGTCGATGGCAACGAGCATCGTCGGCGTGGCGAATTCATCATCACCGAAAACGGCGTCGAGGGCGGATTGATCTACGCTTTGTCGGCCCCACTTCGCGACAACATCGAACTAAATCCGACATACGGAACGACGCTCATCCTCGATCTGCTGCCCGACCGCCCCCTGTCCCACGTCCTGGATGAAGTCACCCGACCGCGCGGCTCGCGCTCCCTCGCCAGTCACCTGCAAAGCCGTCTTGGGCTTAAAGGAATCAAGACCACCCTGCTTTACGAATGCCTGACCTCAGTCGAGATCGCCAATCCGGAATGCTTGGCCACCGCCATCAAGGCGCTGCCGCTCAAACTCATTTCGCCACGCCCGTTGGCCGAAGCGATCAGCAGCGCCGGCGGCGTAGGCTTCGAAGCCCTCGATGAAAACCTAATGATCCGCGACCTCCCGGGGGTTTTCTGTGCCGGCGAAATGATCGACTGGGAGGCACCGACCGGCGGCTATCTGCTCACCGGTTGCCTGGCCAGTGGCCATGCCGCAGGAAATGGCGCGCTGAAGTGGTTGGCCCGTCCTGACATTTTATCATCCCAGGTAATGCTCTACGCAGCACCACCGCTCGGTTCCGCCTGTGGTTAAATGTCATTTTTGTCGGAACCTACCCGATCATGAACAAACCCACCGCGGTCTGTCTCAGCGATTACGCCTCCTGGATTCTGGCCATCCTAGGGATGACCTTCATACTCAAGTTCAATCTCTTCCCTTCGCTGATTGCCGGGTTGATGGTCTATGAATTGGTTCGCACCTTCATTCCGCTCTTCGCTCCGCATCTTTCGAATGTTCGCGCCCGCGGCGTCGCGGTTATCCTGGTTGTTGTCATTGCGGTCGGACTGGTTTCGGCAGCCGTTTTCGGCATCATCCTTTTCCTGAAAAGCGAAGGCGGCAGCATCCCAACGCTGCTCGCCAAAATCGCCGACATTCTGCAAAGCTCGCGCGCCCAGCTCCCCCAGTGGCTGGCCGACTACCTCCCCACGGACACCAGTGAAATCAGTAACAATCTCAGCACCTGGTTGCGCGAACACGCTGCGGAACTGCAGCGAATCGGCAAGGAAACCGCACTCGTCCTGGCGCATGTACTGATCGGCATGGTGATTGGCGCCATGGTCTCCTTGAACGAAATGTTCAGCACAGATGGCCATGGGCCGCTGGCGAAATCCTTGGCGCAACGGGTATTTAACCTCGGCGAAGCTTTTCGCCGCATTGTCTTTGCCCAAATTCGAATTTCGGCGATCAACACGGCACTCACAGGCATTTACCTAGCTGTCGCGCTCCCCCTTTTCGGCATTTCGCTGCCTCTGACCAAAACCATGATTGTCGTCACCTTCGTCGCCGGGATGTTGCCGGTGGTCGGCAACCTGATTTCGAATACGGTCATCTTCATCGTCAGTCTGGCGCGCTCACCGGCCGTCGCCATCTCGTCGCTGACGTTCCTGGTCGTCGTCCACAAGTTCGAATACTTTCTCAACGCACGTATCGTCGGCCTGCACATCAACGCCAAGGCCTGGGAGCTCCTGACAGCCATGCTGGCCATGGAAAGCGTCTTCGGCCTCCCCGGACTGGTGGCCGCGCCCATCTGCTACGCCTGGCTCAAGGAAGAACTCAAACAACGGCAATTGATTTAACGGATCGACAACAGCTTCAACGACTCCGGACATCGCCCTGAACAAACGCTTTATCGCATTGTCAATAAAGTTAGATGACGCGAGGTTTCCGACCCACCCCAACTGACAGGATTGAATCATGAGTACAGTACAAGCAATTCCTAGAGGCATGCACACGATCACCCCGCATCTGGTGTGCCATAGCGCCGTCGATGCCATCATGTTCTATGTCAAGGCCTTTGGCGCTGTCGAAGTCGCACGCATCCCCGGTCCCGATGGCCGATTGATGCACGCCCACCTCAAGATCGGCGACTCTTCGCTGATGCTGATCGATGAATTCCCGGAGCGGGGCATGCTCAGCCCATTGGCGTTGAAAGGAACGCCCGTCAGCATCCACCTCTATGTCGAGGACGTCGACAGTTTCGTGGAATTAGCCGTTAAAGCCGGAGCACGAATCACTTTTCCGGTCACTGACATGTTCTGGGGGGATCGTTACGCACGCCTGATCGACCCCTATGGTCACCAATGGTCGGTCGCAACGCATATCCGTGATGTCTCACCGGAAGAGATGGAAGCGGCAACGCTCGAAAAATAAGGTCTCGTTCTGGTTCCGCATTGGCGGCAAACACAAGGCCGCCAATGCGCCTAGGATGGATTCCGAGCTTTCTGCTGCCGAATGAATTCCGAGAAAACCCCCGCCGGTAGCGGTTTGCTGAAGTAATAGCCCTGAATCTCGTGGCACCCCAGTTGTTCAATCAGATTGGCTTGAGATTTGGTTTCGATCCCCTCGGCAATAACCCGAAAACCGAGGCTTTTGCCCATTCCAATAATGGCATTGACGACGGCCAGATCGTTCGCATCCGTCTCGACATCGCGCACAAAAGTACGATCGATTTTAAGTATGTCCGGTTCGAAGCGTTTGAGATAGGCCAGACTCGAATAACCGGTACCGAAATCGTCGATCGAGAGGCTGACGCCGAGTGCCTTCAAGGACTGCAGTGTCTTCGAGGTTTCAACAATGTTCTCGACGACAGCGCTCTCGGTCAATTCGAATTCGATAGCCTCCGGCGACAAGGCGGAATCGGCCAGAGCTTTTTCGATTGTTTTGACCAAACCGGGTTTGCGCAATTGAACGGCCGACAAATTCACGGCGATCGGAAAATCGATCAGCCCATCTCGTCGCCATTGACCGGATTGCCGACAGGCTTCGCGGATCACCCACTCCCCCAGCGCGACGATAAATCCGGATTTTTCGGCAACGGGCAGAAACTCACCAGGCATCAGCAGGCCGCGCAGAGGATGCTACCAGCGGATCAGGGCTTCGCACCCGACAACGCGAGAATCTGCAAGCGAATACTGAGGCTGGTAATGAAGAACGAACTGCCCCTCCGACAACGCTTCGCGCAACTCACTTCCCAGCGACAACTGGGTCATGGTCTCGGCGTTCATGCTGCTGTGGTAAAAACTAAAATCCGAACGTCCGTTGGCCTTGACCCGATACAAAGCCGAATCGGCGTTACTCAAAAGCTGCAAAGGCGTATCGCCATCCTCGGGATAGACGGCGACGCCGATGCTGGCCGAAAGATTCAGCGTAACGCCATGTACAACAATGGGCTGATTCAACGACTCGAGCAATTTTCGCGTGAGCGCAGCCGCGTTTTCCGGAGTTTCCAGATCGTTCAGGATAGTGACGAATTCGTCGCCGCCATGACGAATGACCGGATCGGAAGCACGCAAATTTCCTTGTAGCCGGTTGGCAACCTCGCGCAAGACCAAATCGCCGGTCTCGTGCCCCATGGAATCGTTAATGTCCTTGAACATGTCGAGATCCATGAACAGAACCGCCATGCGACGACCGGAACGAGCGGCGGAGGCAATGCCCTGGCCAATCAGCTGATCGATCACGGCCCGACTGAATAGTCCGGTGAGCGCATCGTGGCTGGCCAGATACTCGATCTGGCGCTGATGCTCGCGGTTACGAATCGTCCGCCGGTAATTGTTCAGATAGAACCCCCCTGCCGTTGCGGCGCCGATCAGCAACGTCCCGAGCAATGCCCCCAACACAAATAAATCCCGGCGATCCTGCTGTTTCGAAGCGATTTTTTCGACGGGCTGCAGAACCGTCACGGCCAGATTGTCGTTCTGAACGTCTCTGGACCGCATCAGGTAGGGAATCTCACGCCCTTTCAGCCGATAGAGTCCAGAATCCATATCCCCGTCCCAAGTCGCGATCGATAGTTCCGGAAGATCGGTGCGCAGGTAGCGCCCGAGCCGTTGCTGGGGAGTCAATCGATATACCCTCGCCCCGGGCAAGGCATGCAACTCAATATTCTTATCCTACGCCTAGATAACGACGTCATAATTATCCGAAATAAACGCGTGCGACTGATTGACCCAGGAAGACAGGTAAGGCAGGTCAACCTTGACGGCAACGACGCCGAGGAGCCTGTCTCGATCAAAAACGGGCGCCGAGAAAAACAGGCCGGGAATCCGCGTCACCCGGCCGACGGCGAATTGCTGACCTTCACGCCCCTCCCGCGCCTCCGTGAAATACTCACGATCGATGTAATTGACGCCGACAAAACCGCCACTAGTCACACTGTTACTTGACGCGATGCAATACCCCGCCGCGTCCATCACCCAGATGACACTGAACGCCGGCGCGTTCCGGACCGATTGGAGCAACGAAGCGCTCAGAGCATTCAGTTCGGGATTCCGGATCCATTCCGCCTGTCGCGAAGTCACATCAAGTGCCCGCATTCGCGCATCCGAGTGGTTTTTCTGCAAGGCGCGGCGGATCGCATCGTCTCGGCTGATAATCGATGGAACGCCATGAAATATCGACAAGTTACGCTCCAACCCGGTCGCCATATCGGCAATATCCCTATCGATCACCTCATGGGCATCTTGCAGATACTGTCTAATTTTCCAGTCGATATAGTGTCCGGACAAAACCCAAGCGACGAGAAGCCAGATCACGACTGCGCCGAGGAATACACTCAAATACCTTCGCCACGGCAGGCGTTCGATAGACAGCGGCTTGAAATCAAGTGTCGAATTTAAGGGCATATCTACTTCTGATCCCGTATTGGATGATCATGGTGGCCCAATTCCGGCCCATTATTGTGGGTGGAGGCTACCATATTCTCTTTATACCACCTTGCTTCGCAAGAGCGCCGGTAATCTCCCGAAATTCAGCGTCCTGACCAACTTCCCCCCCCTCGCGGGAACGCCCTTTCGTTCCAGTTACGATCAAGTCTTGCTATAGTTCGGCCTGCGCGCCGCCGAAGGGAACTTTATTTTCCCCGTCCTGCGGCTTTTGTTTTTGCAGCGGAACTTATTCCTTATGAGCACCAGCCCCTTTCCCCCTGAAATTCTGCGCGACGTCGCCAAACGCCGCACCTTTGCGATCATCTCGCACCCGGACGCGGGCAAAACCACGCTGACAGAAAAACTCTTGCTGTTTGGCGGTGCCATCCAGCTTGCCGGCACGGTCAAAAGCCGCAAGAGCGCCCGCCACGCGACCTCCGACTGGATGGAAGTCGAAAAACAGCGCGGCATTTCGGTGACGAGCTCGGTCATGCAGTTCGAGTACCAAGGGCATACGGTCAACCTGCTCGACACCCCCGGCCACGAAGATTTTTCGGAAGACACCTGCCGCGTGCTGACGGCTGTCGACGCCGCGGTAATGGTCATCGACGCCGCCAAGGGGGTCGAAGCGCAGACGATCAAGCTGCTCAACGTGTGCCGTATGCGCAACACCCCGATCATCACCTTCATCAACAAACTCGACCGCGAAGTGCGCGAACCCTTTGAACTGCTCGAAGAAATCGAATCTGTACTGAACATTGAATGCGCGCCGATCACCTGGCCGATCGGCATGGGAAAAACTTTCCGCGGCGTATACCACCTCGGCAACGACAGTCTGCTCCGCTTTGCGCCCGGCGAGGAGAAGCGCACCGAGGCCGAGAAGATTGACGGCATCGACAACTCGCTCCTCGACCGTGACTTTCCCCTCGAAGTCGGCAAATTGCGTGAAGATGTCGACCTGATCCGTAGCGCGAGCAGCCCGTTTGATCTCGTCGATTTTCTCGCCGGCCAGCAGACGCCGATTTTCTTCGGTTCCGGGATCAACAATTTCGGCGTCCAGGAAATCCTGCAGGCGCTGCTCGACTGGGCACCACAACCGCAACAACGCGACGCCGGAACACGCATGGTCGAACCAGCCGAAGCCAATTTTTCAGGTTTCGTCTTCAAAATTCAGGCCAACATGGATCCAAAGCACCGTGACCGGATCGCTTTTTTCCGCGTCTGCTCAGGTCGGTACACATCCGGAATGAAGGTCAAGCATGTGCGCATGGATCGGGAGATGAAACTCGCCAACGCGCTGACTTTCATGGCCAACGAGCGGGTGTTGATGGAGGATGCCGTCGCGGGCGACATCATCGGCATCCACAACCACGGTAACTTGCACATCGGTGACACACTGACCGAAGGCGAAATCTTGGGCTTCAAGGGTATCCCCTACTTCTCGCCGGAACTCTTCCGCGTCGCCCGCCTGCGCGATCCGCTAAAGAGCAAGCAGTTGCAGAAAGGGCTGCAGGAACTGGGCGAGGAAGGCGCCATTCAGGTCTTTGAGAATTTGGCCACGGGTGCGTTATTGCTCGGTGCCGTCGGCACCTTGCAGTTTGAGGTCGTTGCCCAACGGCTGCAAACCGAATACAAAGTCGACGCTATTTTCGAATCCGCCGATATTCACACCGCCCGCTGGCTGACCTTCCCAGATGAGACCACGCGCAGAAATTTTGAACGCGAGCAGCAGCACTGTATGGCCAAGGACGTGGACGGCAACCTCGTTTATCTCGCCAGCACGCGGTATAACCTCGACGTGACGCGGGAAAAATGGACCAAGGTCGGTTTCCATGACACGCGTGAACACGGACAAAAGATGTAGGCAGGCCAAATTGCCATGATCAACACTTTTGCCCTGCTGTTGCTTTACCAACTTGTTGGCGAAGTGTTGGTCCGCGCGCTTGCCTGGCCGATTCCCGGACCGGTGATCGGTATGGCCTTGTTGTTCCTGACCCTGCTCGGCCGAGGGCGGGCGGATGCCAAATTGAAACAAAACACCGGCACCTTGTTGCAGCACCTCTCGCTGCTTTTCGTACCCGCTGGTGCGGGGGTCATGCTTCACATCCACCGCGTTGCCGACGAATGGCTGCCGATCACCGCCGCCCTTCTCGTCAGTACCATCGCCGGATTGGCCGTCACGGCCCTTGTGCTCAAGGCCCTGACCGGCAAGATGGGCAACACCGACGAAAAGGAAACGCCATGAACCCGGCGCCCTTGACGGAAACCTGGGTCTATCTATCAACTTCGCCCCTGCTTGGCCTGACCCTTACCCTGCTCGCCTATCAACTTGGCTTCTGGATTTTCCGGCGCAGCGGTCAGCAGGCCTGGGCCAATCCGGTGCTGATTGCCATTTTCATCATTGCCCTATTCCTGTGGGCCACAAAGATTCCGTACATCCGCTATTTCGAGGGCGCACAGTTCGTCCATTTTCTGCTCGGACCGGCCACCGTCGCGCTTGCCGTGCCACTTTTTGCTTACTGGAAACGCCTGAAACGGATGGCGCTACCGCTGGTGATCGCGCTGCTTGCGGGCTCGGCGACGGCCGCCTTTTCGGCCATGATCGTCGCCCGGTGGCTCGGTGCCACGCCGGAAACCGTATACTCGCTGGCGCCGAAATCGGTCACCAGCCCGATCGCCATGGGCGTTGCTGAACAAATCGGCGGCATCCCTTCGCTGACCGCCGTTCTGGTCATTGTCACCGGCATCCTCGGCGCATCTGCATTTCGGGGCCTCTTTCACCTTTTGCGCATCCACGATCATGCCGCCCAAGGTTTTGCCGCCGGATTGGCGGCCCATGGTCTCGGTACCGCCCGCGCCTTCATGTTCAGCGAAGAAATGGGCGCCTTTTCAGCACTGACCATGGGGCTCAATGGCATGCTGACCGCCGTTATCCTGCCCTTACTGTTACGCTAAGCCAGTCTCAACCGGCCGTTTCGATCGTTCCCCGATAATCAGCCGCCTGCTTGCGCAACCATTCCGAAAAGACCTGCAAAGGCACCGACTCCTGTTTGTTTTCCGGATAGACCAGGTAATAACTGCGTCGGCTGCGCAGTACGACCGGCGACGGCATGATCAGTCGCCCCGACGCCAATTCATTGAGCACGAAAAAGCGCGGAACCAGTGCGACGCCCATGCCCACTTTAGCCGCTTCGACCAACATTGAAAACAGTTCATAGCGGGCGCCGCCCATGGCATTGACGTGGCCAAACCCAGCCGCCTCGAACCAATCCCGCCAAGCATCAGGCCGTGATGATTGGTGCAACAGCGGCATGCTTTCCATGTCCTCCGGACTGATCAAGGTTTTGCCACCCAGCAGATCCGGACTGCACACCGGTATCATTTCTTCACCGAACAAACGCTCGGTAATCGCGCCCGGCCACATCGGATCCCCGAAATGAATGGCTGCATCAAAGGGTGTGTCGGTAAACATAAATGGCTCGGCTCGGGCCGACAAATCGAGGGTAATGGCAGGATGTAATGCGTGTAAATCACCAAGTCGGGGAATCAGCCAACTCGTGGCGAAGGTCGGAATGACCGCGAGTTCGAGCACGCCACCGGATCCACGATGTGCCATCAAGGAAAGCGTATCGTGTTCGATACGCGTCAGGTTTTCCCTGATCTGCCGGGCATAGATCTGTCCAGCTTCGGACAGCGTCACACGCTTTTTGATGCGATTGAAGAGTTGCACCCCAAGCATCGATTCGAGCGACAGAATCTGCCGGCAAACAGCGCTCTGGGTCAGGGAAAGCTCTTCTGCCGCACGGGTAAAACTTTGATGCCGGGCGGCTGTCTCGAAGGCAATCAGAAGCTCGGTTCCGGGAATTTTTCTACGCATAGGTTAGTTCCGAAATTTCAAATGTTGATGAATATACAACGATTGCATTAATAACAAAATAGGTATAAGAAATCCTTCCCTTCAACCCCCAAGACGGGTATCATCTCGGACGCACTGTTTTTTGCCTCCAGCCTCAAACCGGTGTCTTCCAGATACAACCCGATCGCCGAAAGGCATCGGACATCTGCTTACAGGGTGTTTGCCCACCATGTGAATCCACGGATATAAGGAACGACCGATGTCCTGCTATGAAATTGTGGCTCGTGAGGATTTCTCTGACGTCACCTATTTGCTCGAAGTTCGCCATCCCCTGATGGCCAAGGCGGCCAAACCGGGGCAATTCGTCATTGTCATGCTACACGAAAACGGCGAGCGGATTCCGCTCACCATCGCCGATTTCGATCGCAAGAAGGGCACAATCACCCTCGTCATCCAGGCCGTCGGCAAAACAACACGCGAAATGCAGCAGACCTGCCGTGTCGGCGCTTCGTTGCATGCGCTGGTCGGCCCGATGGGCATCCCCAGCGAGATCACCCACGCGAAGAAAGTCGTCTGCGTCGGAGGTGGCCTCGGTGTCGCGCCGATCTACCCGCAAGCCCGTGCCTTCAAGGAAAGCGGCGCCTACGTGATTGGCGTCGTCGGCTTCCGCAACAAGGATCTGATTTTCTGGGACGAGAAATTCCGCGCCGTCTGCGACGAATTCATCATCTGCACCGACGACGGCTCGGCCGGCATCAAGGGATTGGTCACTGCCGGCATCGAGCAGGCGATCGCCAAGCACCCGGACATCGACGAAGTCGTTGCCATTGGCCCCCCGATCATGATGAAGGGCTGTGTCGAAACGACGCGGCCGCACAAAATCAAGACCATGGTCAGCCTCAACCCGCTGATGGTGGACGGCACCGGCATGTGCGGCGGTTGTCGCGTCAAGATCGGCGACACGGTGAAATTCGCCTGCGTCGACGGCCCGGACTTTGACGGCCACCAGGTCGACTTTGATGACCTCATGACCCGCCTTCGCCGCTACACTAAGGAAGAGCGCATGGCGCTCGACCACTGGGAGAAGGAAAAGGCCGGCAAAGCCGACAAAGGCTGCAGCTTGAAGAAAACCATCGACAACGCCGTCGATGGCGTCAAATCCTGACCATTGTTCACCGCCCTGAAACAGAGCTGAAACCCATGGCCAAGAAAAAAACCATCCGCAGCATCCCGCAGGAACGCACGCCGATGCGCGAGCAGGAACCTGCCGTGCGCTCCAAGAATTTTGCTGAAGTCGCCTGCGGCTATCACCCGGACGACGCGCTACGCGAGTCGGAACGCTGCCTGATGTGCCCCGACCAGCCCTGCGTTTCCGGTTGTCCGGTCGGCATCAACATCCCCGGCTTCATCAAGAAGATCGGCGAAAAGAATCTGCGCGGCGCTTACGACATCCTGACCGAAACCAGCCTGCTGCCGGCCATTTGTGGCCGCGTCTGCCCGCAGGAAAATCAGTGCGAAGGCGTATGCACGGTCGGCCAATCGCTTGAACCCGTAGCCATCGGCAGCCTGGAACGCTTCGTCGGCGACGCGGCGATCCGCGAAGGCTGGGCCAACATTCCCTATATCGAGCCGAATGGTTTCAAGGTCGGCATCGTCGGCTCCGGTCCGGCCGGCATGGCTTGTGCCGCCGACATGGCCAAGGCCGGCTGTGACGTCACGGTCTTCGAAGCCTTTCACGAACCGGGCGGCGTTCTCAAGTACGGCATCCCTGAATTCCGTCTGCCGAATGAAGTCGTCGACGCGGAAATCAACAACCTGCGCAAACTCGGCGTCAAATTCGAATGCAATACACTGGTCGGTCGCCTGTTCACGCTGGAACAAATGATCAGCGAAATGGGCTTCGACGCGGTATTCGTCGGTGTCGGCGCTGGCTACCCGACAATGCTCGGCATTCCCGGCGACTCGCTCAACGGCGTGCTCTCAGCCAACGAACTGCTCACCCGCTGCAACCTGATGCGCGGCCGCGACTTCCCGAACGCCGACACGCCGCAGCCGATGGGCCAGCGCGTCGCCATCATCGGCGCCGGTAACACGGCAATGGACGCGATGCGCGTCTCCGTGCGCCTGGGTGCCGAGAAAGTCTATTGCATGTACCGCCGCTCGCGCCAGGAAGCGCCAGCACGCGCCGAGGAAGTCCACCACGCCGAAGAAGAAGGCGTCGAATTCCACTGGCTGACACACCCGGTTGCCATCCTCGACGACGGCAAGGGCAACGTGCGCGGCATGCGCTGCGTGCGTATGGAACTGGGCGAACCCGACGCCTCGGGACGCCGCCGCCCGGTACCGGTCGAAGGCAGCGAATTCGATTTCGAATGCGACCTCGTCGTCTACGCCATCGGCACCAACGCCAATCCGATCATGGGACAGACCTCGGGCCTCAAGCTCAACAAGTGGGGGTATATCGGCACCGACGACACCCTGGCGACGTCGCTGGCCGGCGTCTTCGCGGGCGGCGACATCGTCACCGGCGCGGCCACGGTCATCGAGGCAATGGGCGCCGGACGCAAGGCCGCGGCCAGCATGAAGGCCTATCTCGGCATTCGCGACACCTGCAAGCCTTACGATCAAGACAAGAAAAAACTCTTCGGCATCGGTCTCGGCGAACGCAATTTCGCCCGCGTGAAGGTTGCCTGATTCGGCATCCCAAGAGCAGAGAACACGAGTCCCCACCGCACAAGCGCGAACCTGGAAATTCGATATGACAGCGAAAACTAGCTCGAAGAAAAACGGCAAGAAAACCGTGACCCCCCTGACCGAACACATCGTCGAGATCATCAACGATTCCGGCGAAGGCGCACAGCGCTGCGGCCAGTCGTTCGGTTCGATCGCCGCCCGCATGGGCAACGGCACCTGGACGACGGAAATCATCCCGGCGGAAATCCGTCCGCCGGCACGTAGCGTCGCTGGCGCCAGCGGCAACCGCATCCGCATTGGCGCCAAATACATCACCAACGGCGGTGGCCTGACCGACCTCGTCGTCGCCTTCAACGAACAGGTGTTGCTCGGCCGTGTCCGCGCTCGTGAACTGAAGCCGGATTGCATCATTCTGCTCGAGGATATGTGGCGTACGCATCCGAACGCAAAAATTGCCGCGGACTACGTCGAAGCGCACAAACTCCTCGTCGACGCCGGTTACAAGGTCATCGAAATCCCGATGGAGAAGGAATGCCAGGCGCTCGGCCACGACGCCAAGCGTGGCAAAAACATGTTTGCACTCGGCATCCTGTGCTACCTCTACAGCTTCAATCTCGATAGCGGACGCGAACAGATTGCGCTCACATTTGGCAAAAAAGAGCAGAGCCTGATCGACGCCAACGTCCGCCTGCTCGAAGCCGGTTACGAATGGGCCAGCCGCAGCATGGACTTCTGCTTCAGCATTCCGGCCACGCCGCGACAGACGCCGCAAATCGTGGTCAACGGCAATACGGCCTTGGGCCTCGGCATCATGGCCTCGGGCATGGACCTGTGTGCGATGTACCCGATCACGCCGGCGACCTCGGCCTCGCACTACCTGTCCGACGTTTTCGAGGACATCGGCGGCATCGTGCATCAGGCCGAGGACGAAATTGCGGCCTGCGCTTTTGCCATCGGCGCCTCTTACGCCAGCCGCTGCACCGTCACCATCACCTCCGGCCCCGGCTACTCACTGAAACAGGAAGCCATCGGCCTCGCCGTCATGGCCGAAATCCCGCTCGTCGTCGTCAATGTTCAGCGCGGCGGCCCGAGTACCGGCCAGCCGACCAAGGTCGAACAGGGCGACCTGCTCACCACCATCTTCGGCAGCCACGGCGACGCCCCGAAAGTCGTCATGGCCCCCGCCACCATCGAGGATTGTTTCTATTCGATGATCACCGCCCGCAAGATCGCGGAAACCTTCAACATGGTCGTCGTGGTGCTCAGCGACGCCAGCCTGTCGTCGTCGCAGCAACCCTTCGACCGGCCGCAATTTTGTGAAACCTGGCTGGCGCCCCCGTTCGACCAGAGCCCGGTTCCTGCGGGAGCCAAACCCTATGACTGGGACGCCACCACCGGACTGTCACCGCGCTTCATTCCTGGCCAACCGGGCGGCATGCACACCGTCACCGGCCTCGCCCACGACCGCAACAGCTTCGTCACCTACGACCCGGACATCAACCAGGAAGGCTTGCGCGCACGCAGCCTGAAACTGGCCGCCTTGCAAAAGACGCTGATGCCACCGGAGGTTTTCGGCGAGGAAAGCGGCGACCTGCTCGTCCTCGGCTGGGGCAGTACCAAAGGCGCCATCGAAGAAGCTGTCGAATCGCTAAAAGCCGAGGGCAAAAAAGTCTCCTCGGCCCACCTGCGCTTCCTGCAACCGATGCAGCCCGGCGTCAAAGAAATCATGCAACGCTTCAAGCAGGTCATTACCGTCGAGACCAACTGGAGCGACAACCCCGAGGACGAAATCATTGACGCCGAAAACCGCCGCTACTCGGCGCTGGCGACGCTGTTGCGCGCCCGCTATCTAGTCGACGTCGATTGCTGGACGGAAGTCCGTGGCCAGCCCGTCAAACCCAACACGATTCGCGACGTTCTCCTGGCGAAGCTGAACAAACTGGAAGGATAAGCCCATGAAATCATCCGCCTCCGAATGCCTGCTGAGACACTACGACGAGCAGTTCGATCTTGAAGACTATCAGCGCGGCGTTCCGCGTTGGTGTACTGGTTGCGGCGACAACGCCATCCTGACTGCCGTCCAGCGCCTGTGCCGCGACGAAGCCCTGCGTCCGGAAAAAACCGTGTTTGTCTCCGGTATCGGTTGTTCGAGCCGCCTGCCGCACTACATGAAGACCTACGGATTCCACGGCATCCACGGGCGGGCGTTGCCGATCGCCGAGGGCATCCGCATGGCGCGGCCCGACCTCCACATTTTCGTCAGCACTGGCGATGGCGACTGCTGCAGCATCGGCGCCGCCCACTGGATTCATGCGCTGCGCTACAACATGAACATGACCGTGCTTCTGCATGATAACCAGATTTACGGCCTGACCAAGAAACAGGCGTCGCCGACCTCGCCGATCGGCACCAAGAGCAACACGACACCGATGGGCAGCCAACTCGACGCGATGAATCCGCTTACCGTGTCGCTCGGCGTTTCCAACGACTCGTTCATCGCCCAGGCCGTCGACTGGGTGCCGGAAAGCCTGTACGAGATTATCAAGGCTGCCCATCACCACAAGGGCTTTTCCTTCGTGCGCATCATCCAGCACTGCACGGAATGGCTGCCGGACGCGATGGACCCGTGGATGAACGATCCCAACCGGCTGCTCTTCCTGCATCACGAAAAATCGCTGCAACTGAGTCCGGGCCTGTCCAGGATTTACAAAAACCAGCTCGAACACGATCCGCTCGACATGAACCGTGCGCGCGAAATCGCATCCGACGACTATGTGATCCCGGTCGGCATCCTCTACCAGAACGCCGACGTCCCGCGTTACGAGGAAACTCGCGAAACCGGCGTCCTGCGCACGCCGGATGCGATCCGCAAGGGACTCGAAACCGAATTCGACAAATACACGGTTTGATCCCAGGAAAAAACGACACGCAAACCACAGAGCCGCCCCGCGAAAACGTTTAAAACGATGCGGGTCGACCCGACAATAAATTGAGATGGCGAGAATTTATGGAAGCTGATCTGCAATCCCTCGTGGCCTTTTACCTGACCGGAAAACGGCATGGGAATAAACTCGACTCGATCGACAAACTCGGACTGCGCCCGGCGCTATTCGCGGGTTACCGGGACCTTACCCGGTTGCGCTACGACTTCCCCCTGATACTGACCGAAACCGACGGCGCTTCGTCGCAAGGTGAGTTCGTCGAAACGCTTTCCGGCGTGATTGACGGCATCCTTTCCCGCATCGCCCGCGGCAATGACGGCGAACGTATCCGCCAACACGTCCTGCGCCTCGAACAGGCGATTCGCGTTCGGGTTGCCGGCGGCGAACGCGGTCGGCTGTCGACACTATGGGATGCGGCTGCCGAACCGCTCGCCCAGGCTGACAAGCAGATCGCCGAAAGTCTCTCCCGAGCCCGAGCCAACCTCCGCATTGATGGCGAAATCGTCGATTGTGATGCCGATCTGCCCTTCCGACTGTTCGGACACGCTTGGAGTGCCGCCCAGCGGCAACACGCTGCGAAATTCGGCGAAAAAATCCGGCGCCTCGTCTTCAACCTCTCCGGCATCCTCAAGGCCGATCTCGCCAACTCCGATCTCGGCCGTAGCGCCGACGCGCTCAAGTCATCCTTCGGCAACGGTCCGATGGACCGCTTCGACTTCGAATCGATGTCGCGCATCCTCAACAAGGCCGCGCCGAAGCGCAACCTTTCCGACAAGCGCCGCCAGCGCGTCGAAGCGCTACTCGCCACGCTGCAATCGCAACAGTTCTTCCCGGTCGTAAACGCCAGCGGCGAGGTCGTCAACACTCCCTACGCCTTCGCTTTCGAAACCTGTACCGCTGCCCTCGACGCCTATCGCGAACGCTTGCCCAAGGCCATTGAATTGGCGCGTGCCGTTGCCATCGCCGAACTCGAAACCAAGAGCGAATACGACGATGTCAGGCACGACCCGGTTTTTGACGACTTCGGCGAATGCGGGATCGACCCCCACGAGCTGGCGCTCTTCCCGGATTACCTCGTGCTCCTCAACGCCACCGCGCTGAACGGCCATGAGCAGGCGACGCTGAACAAGATCCTCTCCGCCGAACTACCGATCAAGGTGCTCGTCCAGACCGACGATATCATCGAAAAATCCAGCCTCGCCAAGGGCCACCTCGCCTTCGCCATGTGTTGCCGGCAACTCGCCAGCTCGGCGCTGGCCATGGGCGGCGCCTTCGTCATGCAGACGCCCGCCGCCAGCCTGTACACGCTGCGCCAGAACATCCTGCGCGGCCTCGATTTCGAAGGCCCAGCGCTGTTCAGTGTCTTCTCCGGCGTCAATACCCACACCGCCGGCCTGCCGGCCTACCTCGTCGGCGCCGCCGCGCTCGAATCGCGCGTATTCCCGGCCTTCACCTTCGACCCCGCCGCCGGTGACAACTGGGCCGCCCGCTTCTCGCTCGAGGCCAACCCCGAGCCGGAACTCGACTGGCCGATGCGCGCTTTCTCCTACGAAGACGCCGAACACCAGCGCGTCGACGAACGCCTCCCCTTCACCCTGATCGACTTTGCCGCCTGCGATGCACGCTACGCCTGCCACTACGCTCGCGTTCCGCGTATCCACTGGAACGACGACATGACGCCGCTCGGCGAATCCCTGGAACGCAAGGGGCGCGAAGCGGTCGAGAGCGTGCCCTATTTGTTGATGGTCGACGCTGAAGAAACGCTGCAAAAGGTCATCCCCGACGAAAAGATGATCCGTGAGGCCCGTCGTTGCCGCGCCATGTGGAACAGCCTGCAGGAACTCGGCGGCATCCACAACTCGCACGCTGCGAAACTGCTCGCCAGCGAGCGTGCCGCTTGGGAGGAAAGCGCGAAAGCAGATCAACCGGCGGCACACGCCCCGGTCGCCCCGCTTGAAGCAGCAAAAACGGTAGAAGCCCAACCGGCCTCCGCCATTGTCGAGGAACAGGAACCGGAAAGATCGTCCGACGAAGCCTGGATCGAAACGCCCCGCTGCTCGACATGTAACGAATGCATTCAGATCAACAACAAGATGTTTGCCTTCGACAAAAACCAGCAAGCCTACATCGCCGACATCAATGCCGGCACCTACGCGCAACTGGTCGAGGCCGCCGAGAACTGCCAGGTCGCCATCATCCACCCCGGCAAGCCACGCAACCCGAACGAACCGGGCCTTGACGAACTGATTAAGCGCGCCGAAGCGTTCAGTTAATCACACGCTACACGCATCGATGCCGCGGCAGCTGAAACGCTCCCGCGGCATTTTTCATTGCGATGCGGGACCTTTGATTTGTCTTGTGCTTCAAGAAGCTATAAGAAACTGAAAATTTTCACCCCATAAAAATTTGTTTGCTGGATAAAACACCGCCACGATTACCCCATAAAATTTTAATTTATGGAGTAATCATGGCAAGCCGGCTATATCAAAACCATGAACTCAGCTTTCGCACCCAGTACGCCGAGTTGAAAGAGCGCCCCCACGCGGCCGGACAACTGCTTCCCGGTCCGCCTGCCGCAAGTGAGCCGATTCGTCTGGCACAAACTCTACGCGAGTACGTAACGGCAAGGTTTTCCAGGGAAAGCCGCCAAGGACAGACTACAGGCACTAGTACTCGCCGCATTGCTCGCCGAAGCTTACCGCTCTGCCCCCTCCCTGATGACTGCCCCCATCCAGCCGATACTTGGTAAGCTCATCGATGGCGCCACGGTGCCCCCGAACTGGCCGACGTGCTTCAAAACTGCGCCGGATAAACAGCCCTCCTAAGCAACCAACTGCCTCGCCCCGTCGAGCAAAATCGAAGGCCGGTTTCTCTTCAGGATCAAAACCGACATCCGCGCCTTCTGACCGGTAGAAGAATTCGAAGTAGCCGATCAGCGGCGACTCCGGAAAGACGTCCTTCAGATACCAGATCGCTCCCCAGCCGTTATGCCCAAGCATCACATCCGGCACGAAGCCGGTTTTCTTGAGTTCAAGCGCGGCGCGGGCAACGCACTGCGCGTTGAGCACCCCGACTTCGGTACAGCGCAGGTAATTGTGCAGGTTCGGCGTCACGCCCCGCTGCGGACGGTAGCGGATTTTGTGGATACCCGGCAGGTTGGCAACCTGGCGTTGGGTGATCGCGACCACCCGATTGCCCGGCATCACGGCCAGGTGTTGCGCCAGATGCAGGTACTGGCCAGGAAAGTTCTGATGGACGAAGAGGAAGTTCATGTTGGGTAAAGCGGAACGCGCCGCCAGGCGCAATCCGGACAAAGAGCAGAAATACTTTCCCCGTGATTTCCGAGCAAAGCGAACCGCCTATCTCCCCTTCAAGAACTGGCGGCCAAGCGCCGCCTCGCGTAGAATACGCGCCGACCTCCTCGTAGCATAATGGATAGTGCACGCGCCTCCTAAGCGTGAGATACAGGTTCGATTCCTGTCGAGGAGGCCATTCTCTCACCCTACCAGAAGCGAATCCGCCCCGTGCCCCCGTCGATGCCCTGCGCTGAAGCCCCCAATTTCGGTAGTCAGGCGCCACGGCCGATCGTATGGCTGATCGGCTTTTTCGCCTTCCTGAATGTTTATTCGATGCAGTCGGTCCTGCCGCTGGTGATGGAATATTTCGGCGCCTCTCCGGTGCAGGCGGGAATGACGATTGGGGCGACGATTTTCGCCATCGCGCTTCTCTCGCCGTTCATGGGCATGCTCTCGGACGCGCTGGGGCGAAAAGTCATTTTGTGCTCGTCGCTGTTTGCGCTCACCCTGCCGACGGCGCTGATCCCACTCGCGGACAATCTGGGAATAGTCATCCTCCTGCGGTTCATGCAAGGTCTGGCCGTGCCCGGCATCGTCGTCGTGATGATGGCGTATCTGGCCGAAGAGTTCCGTACCGGCGGCATGGCGCGCATGACGACTGTGTATGTCGGCGGCACGATCATGGGCGGGTTCAGCGGTCGCTTCCTCACCGGGCATCTCGGGCATTTTTTCGGCTGGCGTGGCGCCTTCCTCACGCTGGCCGCGCTCAATCTGATCGGTGCCGTGCTGGTGCTTTGGAAACTCCCCTCGTCGCGCTGTTTCACCCCCAACCGGAACGTGCGCGGTGCATTGCGCTCGCTGGCCAACCATCTGCGTAATCCGCGGTTGATCGCGGCCTCCGCCGTTGGTTTCTGCGTCCTGTTTTCGCTGGCCGGCACCTTCACCTACGTCAATCTACATCTGGCCGCGCCACCGTTCAACCTCTCGGCGTCCGGTCTGGCTAACGTGTTCTGCGTCTATCTGATGGGCGTAGTAGTCACGCCAGTTGCCGGCCGCTTCATCGAACAGTTCGGATTCCAGCGCTCCTTGCTCTCGGCACTGGCTTTGTCGGCGAGCGGTCTGTTGAGCACCTTGTATCCATCATTGCTGGTCATCATCGTCGGTCTGGCCGTCTGCGCGGCCGGGGTGTTCATCTGCCAGTCGGTGGCGATCAGCTTCATCGCCGAGAACGTCAGCGAGGGAAAATCGCTGGCGATGGGACTCTACAACATGTGTTATTACGTCGGCGGCGCGCTGGCGACCTGGGTGACCGGCCTCGCCTATGAAGGCCGGGGCTGGCTCGGCTCAGTGCTCTCGATTGCCGCGATCCAGATAGTGGCGGCGCTGATCGCCGTCTTCGGCTGGCAGCAAACGGGCAAGACCTCGGACTGACGTTGCCGGAAGTGCGCCGCTACAATTACCAGCCGAAGTGCAGCACCTTTTCCGCCCAGAACAGGGCCGTGATCGTCTTGGCGTCGGTGATGGCACCGTTCTTGACCGCCACCAGTGCATCGTCGAGGCTCATTTCCAGCAGGTCGAGCATTTCGCCGTGATCGAGTTGCTGCCCGGTTTCGCGCTGCAAGCCCTGGGCGATGAAGATTTCGATGCGCTCGTTGGAATAGCCGACGCACGGATGCATCATGCCGAGGTAGCGCCACTCGCGGGCGGTGTAACCCGTTTCTTCGAGCAGTTCGCGCTGGCCGGTGACCAGGATATCCTCGCCGGGATCGATCTTGCCGGCCGGCAGTTCGAGGATGCTGACACCGAGCGGATAGCGGAACTGCCGCTCGAAGAGCAGGTTACCGGTGTCGAGCACCGGAATGACGACGACGGCGCCTTGATGCACGATGTACTCGCGCAGGCTTACGTGGCCGGTCGAAAGCTGAACACGGTCCCGGCGCACGTCGAGTAGCTTGCCTTTGAAGACCTGCTCGCCGTCGAGCCGGATTTCCTGCAGATGGCCGTCGCTATCCTGATGCTGATCCTTCATCGGAATTCTCCAGTGAAAACGCCCCGACTGACGGAGCGTTCGACGAGGCAGTTACCCACGATCCTCAGAGGGATTGCGCCAGCGAAAAGGCGCAAATCCACATCAAGGTGTTCGGGAATATGCCGAATAACGCCACAGCCAGACCGTTCACCGAGAGCAGCGCCTTGACGCTCATCGGCGCAACGATGCGAGCTTCGGACGCTGGCTGATCGAAGTACATGACCTTGACGACACGCAGGTAGTAGAAAGCGCCGACCAGCGAGAAGAAGACGGCGGCAATCGCCAGCCACAGATAGTCGGCAGCGATGACAGCCCGGAGCACCGAAAACTTGGCGAAGAAACCGACGAAGAACGGGATGCCGGCCATCGAGAACATCATAATCATCATGACCCCGGCAAAGAGCGGACTGCGCCTGTTGAGACCGGCGAAATCGCTGATTTGTTCGGATTCGAAGCCGGATTTTGCCAGCAGCATGATGATGCCAAACGCCCCGGCTGTCGTCAGGACATAGGTCACCATATAGAACATCGAAGCGCTGTAGGCACCGAGCGCCAGATGCGCGTCGCCGCCGAGGATGCCGGAAACCAGCCCGAGGAGCATGAAACCCATGTGCGAAATGGCCGAGTAGGCAAGCATGCGCTTGAGGTTAGTCTGGGCAATCGCGGCGAAATTGCCGATCGCCATCGACAGCACGGAGAGAATCATCAGCATCACCTGCCAGTCCTGCGAGACGATCAACAGGCCACTGATCAGGACTCGGACAACGACAGCGAAAGCCGCCAGCTTCGGAGCACTGGCAATAAAGAGCGTGATCGCCGTCGGCGCACCATGGTAAACATCGGGAATCCACATGTGGAAGGGAACGACGCCGAGCTTGAAAGCAATGCCCGAAACCAGGAAAACGAGTCCGAAGACCAGAATGACGCGGTCGCTCTGCCCGGAAATCACGCGCTCGGCGATGGCGGACAATTCCAGCGTCCCGGTTGCGCCGTAAATCATCGACATGCCGTAGAGCAGCAGACCCGAGGCCAGGGCTCCAAGGACGAAATACTTCATCGCCGCCTCGGTCGCCGTCACCGAATCACGATTCAAAGCAACCATCGCATACAGTGACAACGAGAGCAATTCGATACCGATATAGACGGTCACGAAGCTGTTAGCCGAAATCATGACCATCATGCCAAGGGTGGCAAACAGCGTCAGGGAGTAGTACTCCCCACGTGCCAGTTGCGGACGATCGGTCACATAGGTGCGCGAATAGAGCAACACGACCATGACGGTGATGTACACCATGACCTTGAGCAGGTCGCCCATGAGATCGCCGACATACATGTTACTGAAAGTGTAAAGCACCTCTCCCGTACTCGTCAGCACCGTGGCGACCAACGCGCCAAGCAAGGTGAACTGGGTCAGGACGTAGGTCAGCGTACGCTTTCCATCCTTGACGAAGAGGTCGACGATGAGGATCACGCAGGCCATCGCCACCATGAAAATCTCCGCTGCGGCAAGGCGCAGATCGGGAAGTACGAATTGCATTTCGGCAAGCGTCATAGCGGATACCATTTAGAGGATCTTGCTTACGGCGATGTGACGCAGCAACTCGTTGACCGAGCTGTGCATGACTTCTGTAAAGGGTTGCGGATAAACACCCATGCCCAGCGCACAGAGCGCAAGCAAGGCAAGGATAAAGAACTCACGGGCATTGATATCGGTCAGTTCGGCGACGTGATGGTTGGCGACAGCACCGAAGATGACGCGTTTGTACATCCAGAGCGTATAAGCCGCGCCGACGATCATCGTCGTCGCCGCCGCAAAGGCGACCCAGAAATTGAACTTGACCGCAGCCAGGATAACCATGAATTCGCCGACGAAGCCGGACGTCGCCGGCAGACCGGCATTAGCCATGGCGAAGAGCATGAAGAAGGCGGCAAACTTGGGCATCGTGTTGACGACGCCGCCGTAGTCGGCAATCTGGCGCGAATGCATTCGGTCGTACATCACCCCGATGCAGAAGAACATGGCGCCGGAGACGAAGCCGTGGGAAATCATCTGCACCAGCGCCCCTTCGATACCGAGCGCGCTGCCCGAACCAAGCGTGGCGTCGCCTTGCGGAGCACTGAACATGAAAAAGCCGAGCGTCACGAAGCCCATGTGGGCGATCGAGGAGTAGGCGACAAGCTTCTTCATGTCGACCTGCACCAGCGCCACCAGGCCGATATAGATGATCGCGATCAACGACAGGGCGACGACCAGGCCGGCGAGCTCATGCGACGCGTCCGGCGTAATTGGCAGCGAGAAGCGCAGAAAGGCGTAGGAACCGAGCTTGAGCGCGATGGCAGCAAGGACGATCGAGCCGCCGGTAGGCGCTTCGACGTGCGCGTCGGGCAACCAGGTATGCACCGGCCACATCGGTACTTTGACGCCGAAAGCAATCAGGAAGGCCATGAAGATCCATATCTGGGTCACCATGTCGAGCGGCGTCTTGTGCCACTCAAGGATCGAGAAACTGTTGCCGGACTCGAGGTAGAGGTAAATGATCGCGATCAGGAAAAGCAAGGAGCCGAGCAGCGTGAACAGGAAAAACTTGAACGCGGCATGCACACGCTTTGGACCGCCCCAGATGCCGATGATCAGGTAAAGCGGGATCAGCGAAGCTTCGAAGAAGATGTAGAAAAGGAGCCCGTCGAGCGCGGAAAAAATCCCGTTCATCAATCCCGACATGATCAGGAAGCAGGCGTTGTACTGGGCGACTTTGCTGTTAATGACCTGCCAGCCGGCAAGCACGACGATCACAGTGATGAAACTGTTGAGGATCACGAACAGCATCGAGATGCCGTCGACACCGAGGTTATAGTTGATGTTGAAAATTGGAATCCAGGATTTCAACTCGACAAACTGCATCGCCGATGTTGTCATGTCGAAACCGGTATAGAGCGGCACCGTCACCAACAATCCGGCCACCGCACCGATCAAAGCAAGCATCCGCGCCAGCGGCGCGTTGCGATCCGACCCGGTCGCTAGCACGACCAAACCAGCCAGGATCGGAACCCAGATGGCGAGAGAAAGAAGCGGAGTACCAGACATATCGTTCCCTGTCTTGTTATTCGTTCAGGCGCGCAGAACCCAGAAGGTCAGCAAGGCGCAGACGCCGAAAATCATCGTGAAGGCATAGTGGTAAATGTGTCCGGACTGGAACAGTCGAGCCATCACTGCAAGCAGGCTGACCAGACGCACCGAACCGCCGACGATCAGGCCATCGATCAGGCCGGCATCGCCGCCCTTCCAGAGCCCCTTGCCGAGCAGACGCGCGCCGCCGGCAAAGACCACCTCGTTGAATTTGTCGGCATAATATTTGTTCTCAAGCACGACGTAGAGCGGCATCAACCGGGATTTGATGGCACCAGGCAATTCGGGACGCTTGAGATAGAGGAACCAGGCTGAAACGACGCCCGCCAACGCCAACCAGAAGACCGGTGTTTTGACCGCGTGTAGCGCCATCGCCGTCGCGCCATGGAAATGCTGTGCCAGTTCGGACATCGCCGGATGCGCTTCGGCGTTCACGACAATCACATTCCCGAAGTAACCGCCGTAAAGCATCGGCTCGATAGCGATATAACCGATCACCACGGAAGGTATGGCCAGCAACACCAGAGGCAAGGTCACGACCCAGGGTGTCTCATGCGGTTTCTGTCCGGGAGCCAATCCGTGGTGGTGATCCGGAGAGACTTCTTCGTCGTCATGGTCGTCATGATGCGCATCGTGTCCGTGATCGTCATCGTTGCCATCAGCACCATGGGATTTACCGAATCGTTCTTCCCCATGAAAAACCAGGAAATACATGTGGAAAGAATAGAAAGCGGTGATAAAAACCCCGGCCATCACCGAGAAATAGGCAAAGCCGGATCCGGGAATATGTGACAGGGCGACGGCCTCGATGATCGAATCCTTGGAGTAGAAGCCGGCGAAGAACGGCGTGCCGATCAGGGCCAAGGAACCGATCAGTGATGTGATCCAAGTAATCGGCATGTACTTGCGCAGACCGCCCATGTTGCGAATATCTTGGTCGTGATGCATGCCGATGATCACCGATCCGGCAGCGAGGAAAAGCAACGCCTTGAAGAAGGCGTGGGTCATCAAATGGAAAATTGCCACCGAGTAGGCCGAAGCACCGAGCGCGACGGTCATGTACCCGAGTTGGGACAAGGTCGAGTAAGCGACGACCCGTTTGATGTCGTTCTGGATGATGCCAAGGAAGCCCATGAACAGCACCGTGATCGCACCGATGACGATGACGAAGGAAAGCGCCGCATCGGAGAGTTCGAACAGCGGCGACATGCGCGCCACCATGAAGATACCGGCGGTAACCATCGTCGCGGCGTGGATCAGCGCGGAAATCGGGGTCGGGCCTTCCATCGAGTCGGGTAGCCAGACGTGCAAAGGCACCTGCGCCGACTTGCCCATAGCGCCGATGAACAGCAGGATGCAGGTCGCGCTCATCAACGACACCGTGCCCCATTCGGCACCGGCGTACAGGGAGATCGATATTCCGGCAAGCGACGGGGCCAATTCAAAAACGCTCTTGTAGTCGAGGGTGCCGAAATGGGCGAGGACGAGACCGATGCCGAGAATGAAGCCGAAGTCGCCGACGCGATTGATGAGAAAGGCCTTCATATTGGCGAAGATCGCCGTCGGTCGGTCATACCAGAATCCGATCAGCAGGTAGGAAACGAGGCCGACCGCTTCCCAACCGAAGAAGAGCTGCATGAAGTTGTTGCTCATCACGAGCATCAGCATCGAGAAAGTGAACAGCGCGATGTAGCTAAAGAAACGGTTGTAGCCCGGATCGTCGCGCATGTAGCCAATGGTGTAGATGTGCACCATCAGCGATACGAAGGTGACGACCAGCATCATCGTTACGGTCAGTTGGTCGATCAGGAAACCAACCTCGAAGCTGTAATCACCGGAACTGAGCCATTGGTAAACCGTGCCGTTGAAAACATTGCCAGCGGCAACATCCTGGTAGATGAAGACCGAAGCAACAAAGGCGGTGGCAACGCCGGCGATCGTTGCCGTATGGGCAAGCCAGCGCGGAATCAAGCGACAGAACAAACCGGCGATGGCGGCGCCAACGAGTGGAGCAAGCGGAACCAGCAGATAGAGTGTTTGCATTTTCATGATCACCCTTTCAGGCTGTCCAGATCATCCACATGGATGGTTTTCAGATTGCGGAACAGCACAACGAGAATTGCCAGGCCGATCGCGGATTCGGCAGCGGCGACGGTCAGAATGAAAAAGACGAAAATCTGACCCGCCAGATCCTGCAGGTAATGCGAAAAGGCGATGAAGTTAAGGTTCACCGAGAGCAGCATCAGCTCGATCGACATCAGCAGAATGATCAGGTTTTTCCGGTTCAGGAAAATCCCGACGATGCTGATCGCAAACAGGATCGCGCCTAAGATCAAATAATGGGACAGAGTTAGCAAGATGTCTCCCTGATTCCTGTTACGGGTGACGGCGCCTTGCGCCATCACATCGAATCCTCAATTCACAAATACCGGTTATTCGTAACGCTTCTTCATTACACCGGTTTCAATCGCCTTTTTCTGCTGGCATCTTCAACACTGTCAGGCGATCTTTGGCCTTGACGAAAACCTGCTGCGACGGATCGACGGACTTGCTCTTGCGCTTGCCGCGCAGGGTCAATGCCGTCGCCGCCACGATCCCGACGAGAAGAACGATCGAGGCCAATTCGAACGGATAAACATATTCTGTGAACAACAGCCGCCCGACTGCTGTCGCATTGCTGTAGGTCGCATCGGCCTGTGGAACGCCGGCCTCGGCCACATGGGAGAGACGCACCCATAGCACCAGTGCCATTTCGGCAATCATCAGCAACGCCACGATCGCCCCGAGCGGCAAGTAGCTCCAGAAGCCTTCCCGCAAACGATCGAGATTGATATCGAGCATCATGACGACGAACAGGAACAGCACCATCACCGCGCCGACATAAACCAGAACCAAGGCAATGGCCAGGAATTCAGCCTGCAGCAGAATCCAGATTCCGCTCGCGCTGAAGAAGGCCAGGACGAGATGCAGCGCCGCATGGACCGGATTGCGCAGAGTCACCACCCGCAGGCTGGCAAGCACGAGGATGGTAGCGAGAAAATAAAATACGAAGGTTCGGAATTCCATCTCGGCGCCTGTTATCGGTATTTCGCATCCAGCTCGCGGTCTTCCGCGATCTGTTTTTCATAGCGGTCGCCGACGGCGAGCAACATCGGCTTGGTGTAGTAAAGATCGCCGCGCTTCTCACCGTGGTATTCGAAAACTCGTGTTTCGACGATGGCATCGACCGGACACGCTTCTTCGCAGAAACCGCAGAAAATGCACTTGTTGAAGTCGATGTCGTAGCGGGTCGTCCGCCGCGACGTCTGCCCGTTCGCGTCCTGCCGCTCGTCTGAGTCGATATAGATCGCCATGGCCGGGCAAACGGCCTCACAGAGCTTGCACGCGATGCAGCGCTCCTCCCCGTTCGGGTAGCGACGCAAGGCATGCAAGCCGCGGAAACGGAAACTCTGCGGCGTTCTGTCCTCGGGATACTGGACGGTGATCTTGCGCTTGAACATGTAGCGCCCGGTCACCGACATACCCTTGAACAACTCCTTGAGCAGCAGGCTATTAAAAATGTCTTTCAATGAACCCATGTCTTAGGCCCTCACTTCCAGATCGTCCATGGTGACATCATCCAGACTCCGACGACGACCAGCCAGATCAGACAGATGGGAATGAACACCTTCCAGCCGAGACGCATGACCTGATCGTAACGGTAACGCGGGAAGGTGGCGCGAATCCAGAAGAAGAAACAGATGAAAGTCACGGTCTTCAAGATCAGCCAGAGTGCGCTGTCCGGCAGGAAGCCGACCGGCGACAGCCAGCCGCCGAGGAAGAGCAGCGACACCAGCAGCGAGCAAAGGATCATCGCTGAATATTCGGCCAACTGGAAGACGGCGAAAGCCATGCCCGAGTACTCGACGTGATAGCCGACGATCTCTGATTCGCCTTCGGCGAGGTCGAACGGTGCGCGATTGGTCTCGGCAACGATCGACACCACATAGACGACGAACATCGGCAAGAGCGGCAGCCAGTTCCAGGAGAGGAAACCGAGGCCCATGTCCGCGAAACGCCCCTGCCCCTGGCTACGGACGATGTCGGTAATGTTCAGGCTGTTCGAGATCATCAACACGACGACGAGCGCGAGACCCATCGCCACTTCGTAGGAAATCATCTGCGCCGCCGAACGCATGCCGCCGAGCAGAGCGTATTTCGAGTTCGAGGCCCAGCCGGCGAGAATGATGCCGTAGACGCCGATCGAGGTGACCGCCATGATAAAGAGCAGGCTGGCATTGACGTCGGCGAGAATGAGGAATTCGTTGAACGGGATGACGGCCCAGGCAATGAACGCGGGCGCAAAAGCGAAGATCGGCGCCAGCAGGAAAACAACCTTGTCGGAACCGGTCGGAATCACGACCTCCTTGAGCAGCAACTTGAGGCCGTCGGCCAGCGGCTGCAGCAAGCCCCAGGGGCCGACGCGATTCGGTCCGATGCGCACCTGCATCCAGCCGATCACCTTCCGCTCGGCGAAAGTCACGTAGGCGATGATCATCATCAGCGGCCCGATGATGAGCATGACCTTGATCACCGTCCACACGACGGTGACGATGTCCGGCCAGTAGGCGCCGAAAATATTCTGCCCTTGCTGCATGATCCAGAGGATCGGAGGCATCATGAAACCCGGCAAGATTTGTTGCAGTGTTTCAAGCATCATGCGCGCTCCACAATGATCGACCCGAACATATCGCCGAGAACAGCAGTCGAGGCATGCGCCGCCGCAACACGGACGCAGGCGTCGGGAACGGTCTCGTCCGCTTTCACTTCCAGCTGCACCTCACCCTGCCCTTGCCGAACCTTGACCTTGTTACCATTTTCGATACCGAGTCGCGCCAGCGTCGCGGCGTTCATGCGCACCATCGGTGCTTGCGCATCCCGTGTTTGCTGCAGGGCGGTAGCGCGGCGTACCAACGGATCGGCACTGTAGATCGGCACCTCAGCGATACGCTGCAGTTCTGCAGCCGCTGCGCCAATTTCGATTCGCTCCGGCTCGATACTGTTGTCGAGGCCATCTGCAAACTCCTGACCAACCGCAACGATTTCATCGCGCACCTGCTCACTGGACTCGTATTCGAATCCGGACAATCCAAGCACATTGCCCAGAACACGGAGAATTTTCCAGCCCGGACGCGTGTCGCCGAGCGGGTGACAGACGCCGTTAAACGACTGGATCCGCCCCTCGGCATTGACGAAAGTACCGGACGTTTCGGTGAAGGGCGCTGTCGGCAGCAAGACGTCGGCGTAATCGAGCGCGGCCTCATGCTTGAATGGTGTCAGCATGACGACGAGCGCAGCCTGCTTGAGCGCGGCGATGGCCTGTTGCGGATTGCCGCAATCGAGTTCCGGCTCCAGCCCGTGCAGGATATAGGCCTGGCGCGGCTGGGCGAACATCTCGCGCGCGTTGAGCGCACTCGGCAACGCGCCGGCCAAGTAGCCGCCGACACTATTGGCCGCGTCGCCGATGAATCCGAAGGTCGCACCGGTCAGTTTCGATAGTTCCGCCGCCAGGATATGCAGCCGCGTCGCATCCGCGCCCTGCTCGGCGACATTGCCGAGCAGGATCGCCTTGCGTTCGCCGGCAATCAGGCTCTCGGCAATCGCCCTGCTCTCATCGCCGACTTCCACGTCTTCCAGCCCGGCCGGAACGGTAGCCTTAGTGATCACGGCCGCTGCCTTGACGACGGCGGCAAGCGTCTGCACCAGGCAATCCGGAGCCACCGTCATTTGCTGATGCAGTTGAATCAGCGGGTCGTCGCCGGTAACGGAGATCAGGCTGACTTTGCCTGACTTGCGCGCCAACTGGCGCAGGCGTTGAGCCAACAGCGGATGATCGTTGCGCAGGAAGCTGCCAATCACAAGCGCGGAATCGAGATCCTTGATCTGCGACAGACGCAGGCCGAGCCACGGCGCGCCACGGCGCCTGCCGTCGGCTGAAAAATCCTGACGTCGGGGACGAAAGTCGACATTGCCTGAGCCCAAGCCGCGCATCAGCTTCTGCAGCAGGTAGAGTTCTTCCAGTGTGGCCTGCGGCGATGCCAGCGCCGCGATCAATTCCCCGCCATGCGTATTGGCCACGTCCCTGAGCGCGTGCGTGACATAGTCGAGCGCAACATTCCATTCGACTTCGCGCAGGACGCCGTCGAAACGAATCATCGGCTTCTGCAGTCGATCTGGCGCATTCAGGCCTTCGTACGAGAAGCGGTCTCGGTCGGAAAGCCAGCACTCATTGACGTCCTCGTTCTCGCGCGGCAGAACGCGCATGACGCGGTTATTCTTGATCTGCACCGTCAGATTCGCGCCGAGGCTGTCGTGCGGACTGACCGACTTGCGGCGCGACAACTCCCAGTTACGCGCGGAATAGCGGAACGGTTTTGACGTCAAAGCACCAACCGGGCACAGATCAATCATGTTTCCCGACAATTCGGACTCGATCGATTTGCCGAGAAAGGTCTTGATCTCGGCGTACATGCTACGGTTGGCCATGCCGAGTTCCATGACCCCGGCGATCTCTTCGCCGAAGCGGACGCAGCGCGTACAGTGGATGCAGCGCGACATTTCCTGCATCGAGATCAGCGGTCCGACATCCTTCTGGAAAACGACGCGCTTCGCTTCCTGAAAGCGCCCGGCACTGCCACCATAGCCCACCGCCAAGTCCTGCAACTGGCACTCACCGCCCTTGTCGCAGATCGGACAATCGAGCGGGTGGTTGATGAGCAGGAACTCCATGATGCCTTTTTGCGCCTCGAGCGCCAGCTTCGAGTGCGTGAACACCTTCATGCCCTGGGTCACCGGCGTCGCGCAGGCCGGCATCGGCTTCTTTGATTTGTCGACATGTACGAGGCAGACCCGGCAATTCGCGGCGATCGACAGTTTCTTGTGATAACAAAAATGCGGAATATAGGTTCCGACCCGATTGGCAGCATCCATGATGGTGCTGCCCGAAGGCACCTGAACCAGTTTTCCGTCGATTTCAATATCTAGCATGCCGACACCCTAAACCGTCGCCTTGAAGAAGCCGCTGCCCATGCGCTGCACTTCGGGCGGAACCAGGCACTTCTTATGTTCGATGTGGTACGCGAACTCATCGCCGAAATGCCTGAGGAAGCTTGTGACCGGCGCCCCCGAGGCGTCGCCGAGACCGCAGATCGTCAGCCCGGTGATATTGTTCGGTATGCTTTTGAGCAGGTCCAGATCTTCCGGACGGCCCTGCCCGTGCTCGATGCGGCTCACAATCTTGTTCATCCAGCCGGTGCCTTCGCGGCACGGTGTGCATTGGCCGCAGGACTCTTCGTAGTAGAAATAGGACACGCGCTCCAGAGCATTCACCATGCACGTCGTCTCGTCCATGACGATGACTGCGCCGGAGCCCAAGCTCGACCAGGCATTGGAAAGGGATTCGAAATCCATCGTGCAGTCCATGATGGTCTCCGCCGGCAGAACTGGCGTCGAAACGCCCCCCGGAATACAGGCCTTGAGTTTCCGCCCGCCGCGCATGCCGCCCGCCAGTTCGAGAAGCTTCGGGAAAGGGGTTCCCAACGGAACTTCATAGTTGCCCGGACGGTTGACGTGACCGGAAACCGAGAAAATCTTGGTTCCGCCGTTGTTGGGCACACCAACTTCGAGATAGGCCTCCGCGCCCATCTTCAGAATCAGCGGAATCGACGCATAGGACTCGGTGTTATTGACCGTCGTCGGACGACCATAGAGTCCGAAACTTGCCGGATACGGCGGCTTGAAGCGGGGCAGGCCCTTTTTGCCTTCGATCGACTCAATCAGCGCGGTTTCCTCGCCGCAAACGTAGGCACCGGCACCGTGGTGGGCAAACAGCTCGAATTCCAGATTCGTACCGAGAATATTCTTACCGAGCAGGTTGGCGGCACGCGCTTCTTCCAGGGCTTCCTCGAAACGCTTGTAGGTTTCCCAGATTTCACCGTGGATGTAGTTGTAACCTAGCGTTGCGCCCATGCAATAACTGGCAATCAGCATACCTTCGATGACGAGGTGGGGGTTGTAGAACAGGATATCCCGATCCTTGAACGTTCCCGGCTCGCCTTCGTCGGAATTGCAGATCAGCACCTTGTCGCCAGGCAATCCGCGCGGGATAAAGCTCCACTTCAACCCGGTCGGAAAACCGGCGCCGCCACGACCACGCAACAGCGATTTACGGACTTCGTTGATGACCTGCGACGTCGGCGTCTTCTCGGCCAGGATTTTCTTCAACGACGAATAGCCGCCGCGCTTGAGGTAGGCTTCGAGACGCCACGATGTATCGGACGCCTGGTCGAGTCCGAGCGTAATCATCGGATTGATTGCACCACGGATCGCCATTATTCGAGCTCCGCCAAGAGTTTGTCGATTTCTTCCGGCAGCATCGACCGACACATGCGGCGGTAGTTGACCAGCAGCACCGGCGCGTCACCACAAGCGCCCATGCATTCGCCTTCAGCCAGAGTGTACTTGCCGCCCGGCGTCGTTTCGTTGAAACCGATACCGAGTTTCTGCTTGAGATACTCGGCGGCATCGACGCCGCCCGAGAGCATGCATGGCAGGTTGGTACAGACGGTCAGTTTGTATTTTCCGACCGGTTCGAGGTTGTACATGCCGTAGAAACTGGCGACTTCATAGACAGCTATCGGCGGCATGCCGAGATAACCAGCAATAAAATCAATGGTCTCTTCCGAGATCCAGCCTTTTTCATCCTGAGCGATGCCCAGCGCCGAAATTACCGCTGATTGTTGCTTGCCAGACGGATATTTGGCGATCTCACGATCGATTTTTTGTAGGGATTCAGGTGTCAGCATTAACGGTCAATCTCGCCAAATACGATGTCAATCGTGCCAACCATGGTCACCACGTCCGCAATCATGTGGCCACGCGTCATTTCATCCATCGCTGAAAGGTGCACATAACCCGGGGCCCGGATTTTCAGACGGTAAGGCTTGTTGGCGCCATCCGAAACCGCATAGATACCAAACTCGCCTTTCGGATGCTCGACCGCCGAATACACTTGCCCTTCCGGCACATGAATCCCTTCGGAACAAAGCTTGAAATGATGAATCATTTCTTCCATATTCGACTTCACGCCTGCCCGCGATGGCGGCGCCACTTTGTGATTATCCGTGATAACCGGACCGGGGTTAGCGCGCAACCAGTCGATGCACTGTTGCAGGATGCGATTCGACTGGCGCATTTCCTCGACGCGCACCAGATAGCGGTCGTAGCAGTCGCCGGTCTTGCCGACCGGGATATCGAAATCGAGCCGGTCGTAGACCTCGTAGGGCTGCTTCTTGCGCAAGTCCCAGGCGATGCCGGAACCGCGCAACATCGGCCCGGAGAACCCCAACTGCATGGCGCGCTCGGGACTAACCACACCGACGTTGACCAGACGCTGCTTCCAAATGCGGTTATCGGTCAGCAGGGTTTCGTATTCGTCGAGCAGCTTCGGAAAGCGCTTGACGAAATCTTCGAGGAAATCCAGGAAGGTCCCGCTGCGCACTTCGTTGAGCTTATTCACCTCGGCGGCGCTCTTCCACTTCGACACCTTGTATTGCGGCATCCGGTCGGGTAAATCACGATAAACGCCACCCGGCCTGAAATAAGCCGCGTGCATACGCGTTCCGGACACTGCTTCATAGCAATCGACCAAATCCTCGCGCTCGCGGAAGGCATAAAGGACCATGGTCATGGCGCCGACGTCGAGACCGTGCGCACCCACCCACAACAAGTGATTCAGGATACGCGTAATTTCGTCGAAAAGGACGCGGATATACTGCGCCCGAATCGGCACTTCGATGCCAAGCAAACGCTCGATGGCTAGACAATAAGCGTGTTCGTTGCAGGTCATCGACATGTAGTCGAGCCGATCCATATAAGGCACCGACTGAACCCAGGTCTTTGTTTCCGCGAGTTTTTCAGTCGCACGATGCAACATACCGATGTGCGGATCGGCACGCGTCACGACCTCGCCATCAAGTTCGAGAACCATGCGTAGCACACCGTGTGCCGCCGGATGTTGTGGCCCGAAGTTGATGGTGTAATTTTGAATATCAGGCATTTTCCGCGCCCCCGTAACTGCTTTCCCTGACGATCCGCGGCGTCACTTCGCGTGGCTCGATCGTTACAGGCTGGTAAACTACGCGTTGCTGCAAAGGATCGTAGCGCATCTCGACATATCCCGAGATCGGAAAATCCTTACGGAAAGGATGGCCCACGAATCCGTAATCGGTCAGAATACGGCGCAGATCGGGATGCCCGGGGAACACGATCCCAAACAAATCGAAGGCCTCACGCTCAAACCAGTTCGCCGAATTCCAGATCGTAATCACTGATGGAACCGAAGGAAATATGTCATCGTCCGCGAAACAGCGGACACGAAGCCGCCAGTTATGGGTAATCGACATCAATTGAACGACTACGGCGAAACGCTTGCCTTCGTAACCGCCATTACCATACTCGGAATAATCGACGCCGCACAGATCAATCAACTCCTCGAAACGGAGATTGGGATGATCCCTGAGCGTCTCCATAACATCAACATACTCAGCGGCAGAAACGTCGACGGAGACTTCACCGAAAGCCGTCTGAACCGAGACGCGTCGCTCCGCGAGGCATTCTTCGAGATTACGGCGAAGCAGTTCAAGCTTGGCTGACATGACTAAACCCCGATTGAATTAGCGTGCAATGGTGCTGGTGCGGCGAATTTTGTTCTGCAACTGTAGCAGACCATAGATCAGCGCTTCAGGCGTTGGCGGACAGCCGGGGACATAAATATCGACTGGAACAATACGATCGCACCCGCGAACAACTGAATAAGCGTAATGATAATAACCACCGCCGTTGGCACAGGAACCCATCGAGATGACCCAGCGCGGCTCGGCCATCTGGTCGTAGACTTTACGCATCGCCGGCGCCATCTTGTTGGTCAAAGTTCCGGCGACAATCATCACGTCGGACTGACGTGGACTTGGACGAAACACAATCCCGAAGCGATCCAAGTCATAGCGCGAACAACCGGTATGGATCATTTCAATCGCGCAACAGGCCAGACCAAACGACATTGGCCATAACGATCCTGTGCGGACATAATTAATCAGCTTATCGGCCGTCGTTGTAACAAAGCCTTCCTGAAGAATCCCCTCAATACCCACCGCTCACTCCCAATCCAGCGCACCCTTCACCCAAGCGTAGGCATAACCGACAACCAGGATGGCGATGAACACAAGCATCTCGATGAACCCGAACCATTTAACGGGCTCGGTTCCGGCGATTTCCTTGAAGATTGTCGCCCAAGGGACAAGAAAGGCGACTTCGAGATCAAAAAGAATGAAAAGAATGGCGATCAGATAATAGCGCACATCGAATTTCATGCGCGCATCTTCAAAGGCTTCGAATCCGCACTCGTAGGGAGACAGCTTTTCACTGTCAGGACGGAAAGGAGCAACAACCATCCCAGTCAGGACAGGTGCGATGCCGAACACGACACCGATCAAGACGAAGACAAATACCGGGAAATAACTCTCGAGCATGATCCGCCGCCGTTTTTGCTTTAGTTCAGATCGAAGTTACCCGCCCCGGACAACTTCACTTGGTGCCGACGATGAGACTCGAACTCATACGACGGAAGTCACTACCCCCTCAAGATAGCGTGTCTACCAATTTCACCACGTCGGCACTACTTATATCTAACGACAGGGAGATACCCCCCTACGCCTAAACCCCTGCTTACTTGGGAATTGCTTTTGATTTCAAATCAACGTCCGCAGGGACTTCAGCCTTACCACCCACCGCCTCGCCTTGAATCGAAGCAGGGCCATATTGTACAGCATCCTGCATCACACTGCCACTGCTTCTTGGCTTATTTGTTGCAATAAAAGCCAGGGAGAGACTGGTAATAAAAAAAACTGTAGCAAGCACCGCGGTCGACCGACTCAGAAAATTTGCCGAACCCGTTGCACCAAACAAACTACCGGACGCCCCGCTGCCAAAAGCGGCCCCCATGTCGGCCCCTTTGCCATGCTGTACGAGCACCAACCCAACAATCGCGACTGCCACCACGATGTGAATCAACAAAACTACTGTAAATAAATATTCCATGATTTCTCTTGTTTAAACCGCTGCACGACAAATCGCCAGAAAATCGGACGCAACCAGCGACGCTCCGCCGATTAACCCCCCATCAACATCTGGCATTGCAAAAAGCTCGGCTGCATTAGACGGCTTAACGCTACCGCCATATAGAATCTGCAAACCTTCAGACACACGAGCATCTACCCCAGCAAAGCGAGCACGGATCGCCGCATGAACCTCCTGCGCCTGAGCAGAAGTTGCAGTCCGCCCCGTTCCGATCGCCCAGACCGGCTCGTAAGCCACGACTGCGTTTGCAAAAGCGGGAACGCCAACACGTCCGATCACGGCATCGAGCTGGGCAGTTACGACCTCAACCGTCTGCCCGGCATCACGCTGCTCGAGCGACTCGCCAACACAAAGCACCGGTTGAAGCCCAGCCGCCAAGGCCGCAGCAAATTTCTCCGCAACCAGCACATCGCTTTCGCCATAAAGCGTACGACGTTCGGAATGCCCAACCAGCACATAGCGACAGCCAAAATCCTGAAGCATCGTTGCGCTAACCTCGCCGGTGAATGCCCCCTGCACATGCTCGCTCAGATTCTGCGCCCCCCAGGCCAACGACGACCCAGTCAGAGACGCCTGCGCTTGCGCCAGGTACGGGAAAGGAACACAAACCGCAGCGGCCACGCCGCTCAGATCTGCCAGCCCTGCGACAACATCATCCAGCAACTGCTGATTGACCTTGAGCGTACCGTGCATCTTCCAATTGCCCGCAACGAGTTTTTGGCGCATAGGACACCCCGTAAAAAAGGAACCGATTATAGCCAGAGACGCAACTCCGGGTCAATCAATGGTGGTTCGCGCAAATGCCAAACCGATAGTCACACCCCCATCACCCCAAGGAGCGAGACCCAAAAACCCGGTCGGTTTGTTTCAGCCGAAACGACCGGTAATGTAATCCTCAGTTTCTTTTCGCGCCGGCTTGATAAACACCTGATCGGTCAATCCAAACTCGATAAGCTCTCCGAGATACATATATGCTGTGAAATCTGAAATCCGAGCCGCCTGTTGCATATTGTGCGTCACGATGGCGATCGTAAATTCGCTCTTCAATTCGGAAATCAACTCCTCGATGCTCATCGTTGAGATCGGATCAAGCGCCGAAGTCGGCTCATCGAGCAACAGGACCTCTGGCTTGACGGCGATGCCGCGCGCGATACACAAACGCTGTTGCTGACCGCCGGAAAGATTGACCCCGCTCTGCCCCAGCTTATCCTTGGTCTCGTTCCAGATCGCCGCTTTTTTAAGCGCCCACTCGACGCGTTCGTCCATTTCGCCCTTGGACAATTTCTCGTTCAGGCGCACACCAAAGGCGATATTCTCGTAAATCGACATCGGGAATGACGTCGGCTTCTGGAAAACCATACCCACCTTGGCACGCAAAACATTGACATCAACCTTGGCATCAAGAATATTCCGCCCATCCAGTAGCAACTCACCGGTTGCGCGCTGCTCGGGGTACAGATCGAACATGCGGTTCATCGTTCGCAGCAACGTCGATTTTCCGCACCCGGAAGGGCCGATGAAAGCCGTCACGCGCTGCTTGAAAATATTCAGATTGATATTCTTGAGAGCATGGAATTTCCCGTAATAGAAATTCATATTCCTGAATTCCAACTGCGTCACGAGTTCGTCCGCTTCCCTGGATGAAATATGCTGGTTTGTTTCGTTCATGATGAAATCGGTTTCACTGATTGTGCTTGGAGCGGAAAAAGATGCGTGCCACGATGTTGAGGCCGAGAACGCCGAGAGTAATCAGGAAAACACCTGCCCAGGCGAGTTCCTGCCAATCCTTGAACGGACTCATGGCAAACTTGAAAATGGTCACCGGCAGGTTGGCCATCGGTTTGTTGAGATCGAGACTCCAGAACTGATTCGACAACGCTGTAAAGAGCAGCGGCGCCGTTTCGCCGGCGATACGCGCCACCGCCAGAAGAACCCCGGTCAGCACGCCGGTCATCGAGGCTTTCAAAGCAACTTGCATAACCACGATCCGTTTCGGTGCACCAAGGGCGAAACCGGCCTCTCGTAACGAATTCGGCACAAGATTGAGCATGTTTTCCGTGGTTGAGAGTACGACTGGAATGACGATCAAGGCAAGGGCAATTGACCCGGCCATGGCCGAGAAATTCCCCATGAACTGAACATAGACCGCATACACAAAAAGACCGATCACGATAGAGGGCGCCGAAAGCAGGAGGCTATTGATGAAGCGAGTCGTCCGCGCAAGCCAGCATTGCTTGCCGTATTCCGCCAGATAGATGCCGGCCAGAACACCGATGGGTGTCCCGACACCGGTAGCCAAGCCGACCATGATCAAGGTCCCGACGATGGCATTCGCCAACCCCCATTCGTCGCCTCCAGGCGGCGGCGTCATCTGGGTGAACAAATCGAGCGACAAGCCAGCGATACCGAGTTGAAGCGTCGTCAAAAGTATCCAGGCGAGCCAGAACAAGCCGAACGCCATCGCGCTCATAGCCAGTGTTAGCGCAACCTTGTTGATAATCTTACGTTTTTGCAACAGTTCCATGCAGCCCGCCTCAGGTCTTTGAACCTTCTTGTTTCGACAAGCGAAGCAGAAGCAATTTTGAAATAACCAACACAACAAGCGTGATCATGAACAGGATCAAGCCTAATTCGACTAGAGCGGAGGTATAAAGCCCGGAGCCAGCCTCTCCGAACTCGTTGGCAAGTGTCGAGGTGATGCTGTTTCCGGGCGCAAACAACGACACGCCCGTCAAATAGCTGCTATTGCCGATGACGAATGTCACCGCCATTGTTTCACCCAGCGCCCGCCCAAGCCCAAGCATGATGCCGCCAACGACACCGACTTTGGTATACGGCAACACGATGTTCCAGACCACTTCCCAAGTCGTCGCCCCCACCCCATAGGCCGATTCCTTGAGCATGGAAGGTGTCACTTCGAAGACATCACGCATGACCGATGCGATGAAAGGAATGATCATGATGGCCAGAATGATGCCGGCCGTCAGGATACCGATTCCTAACGGCGGTCCGGAAAACAACTCGCCGATGAGCGGTATAAGCCCCAAGGACGACGACAACAACGGCTGAATGTACTGGGCAAATATCGGCGCAAAAACCATCAACCCCCACATGCCGTATACGATCGAAGGCACGGCAGCCAGCAATTCGATAGCGATTCCCAAGGGACGGCGTAACCAGACCGGAGAAAGTTCTGTCAAAAAGAGTGCGATGCCAAAACTGACGGGAACCGCAATGATGAGCGCGATCAACGAAGTCACGATCGTCCCGTAAATCGAAACCAAAGCGCCGAAATTCTCGCCCGGGGGATTCCATTCACTGTTCCAGATAAAACCAAGCCCGAATCTGGCAATGGAAGGCCAGGAGGTAATGATTAACGAGACGACGATTCCGGCAAGCATCAAAAGGGTCAATGCGGCGAAAGCGCGCGTCAGGTTGAAAAACAACCAGTCGCCAATTTTCTGTCTGGCGGCCGAAGCCCCACCAGCAAGAGAATCCTCAGTCGTACTCATTGTTGTGATTTTAGCGTAGTGTCGCCCAAGTTCAGATTCGGCCCATAAAAACGGCTCGCGTTCTGGAAACCCGAAACGCGAGCCGTGATCAAACGATTACTTGTTGTTATAAACTGCCTTGCCGGAAGAATCTTTGATCTGCCCCCAGGAAGTCTTGATCAACTTAACCAGGCTTTCAGGCAGAGGGACGTAGTCGAGTTCCGTTGCCATGTTGGCGCCATTCTTATAAGACCACTCAAAAAACTTGAGCGCCTCGACGGCTTGCTCAGGCTTATCCTGAATTTTGTGCATCAGGATGAAGGTCGCTCCGAAAATCGGCCAGGCCTCCTTGCCGGGCTGTTCGGTCAGGATGGCGTAGAAAGCGGATTTGGTCCAATCAGCCCCGGCGGCCGCAGCCTTGAACGCCGAATCATCCGGAGCAACAAACTTACCATCAGCATTCTTCAGCAAAACGTGCGTCAGCTTGTTTTGTTTGGCGTAGGCGTACTCGACATAACCAATCGAACCCGGCAGGCGCTGCACGAAGGCGGAAACCCCTTCGTTACCTTTGCCACCGATACCGACGGGCCACTGCAGCGCCGTACCTTCACCAACCTTGTCCTTCCACTCAGGACTAACCTTGGACAAGTAGTTACTGAAGATAAAGGTCGTACCTGAACCGTCGGCACGACGCACAGCACCGATGCTTTGATCTGGAAGCTTGACCCCTGGGTTGATCTCGGCGATAGCCTTATCGTTCCACTTGGTAATCTTGCCCAGATAGATGTCGGCGATGATCGCCCCCGTCAGTTTGAGTTGCCCTGGATTGATACCGGGCAGATTCACCACCGGCACGACGCCGCCGATCACGGTCGGGAACTGCATCAGGCCGTCTTTTTCGAGTTGTTCGGGCTTCAGCGGTTTGTCCGAGGCACCGAAATCAACGGTCTTGGCTGTAATTTGCTTGATACCACCACCGGAACCGATGGACTGGTAATTGATCTTGTTGCCGGTCGCCTTATAGTAGGCATCGGCCCACTTGGCGTAAACCGGAGCCGGGAACGAAGCGCCAGCGCCGGTCACTTCGGCCGCTTGGGCGTTAACGCTCAGGGAAAGCGCGATAAGGGATGAGGCAAGCCACTTGACGTTCTTCAAAATAAGTCCTCCTAAATGGTTGATCACAGGATCAAGCGCATCGTAACCGGCCAACATTTCAGTTCTGTTACAAACTCGAAACATGCGTCAATAAAGACCTATCTCTACCCCTAAAACAGTAAATTCACGCCGAAACCGCCTCGCGAACAGTCGCAGCCAGTTCTTCTGCCGCCTCCCGGACCTTTCCGGCATCCTGTCCCTCGACCATGACCCGCAACAGCGGCTCGGTCCCGGAAGCGCGCAACAGCACCCGTCCTTCACCACTCAGGCAATTCTCAATTCGCTCTTTCGTTGACGTGATAAGCGGATGGTCCTTCCAGGAAAACCCTTTGGCCAGCGGCACGTTGATCAGAATCTGCGGATAAAGCTGGAGCTTGCCGAGCAAGGCACGCAGACTTCCCCCCTCTTCCCGTAACGCCGAAAGCACCTGCAGCGCAGAAACAATGCCGTCGCCTGTCGTATGCCGGTCAAGACAGAGGATATGGCCGGAATTCTCCCCGCCAAAGAGCCATTTCTTCTCGCTCAGCATTTCGAGCACGTAACGATCACCAACCGCAGCCCGGGCGAAGGGCACATTCATGCCGGCCAGCGCATGTTCGAACGCCAGATTGGTCATCAACGTTCCGACCACGCCGGAGACCGCCCCCTGCCGCAAACGGCTGCGGACCACGGCGAAAAGTAACTGGTCTCCGTCATACACCTCGCCTTCGGCATCAACCATCATCACCCGGTCGGCATCGCCATCCAGGGCGATGCCCAAATCCGCCTGATTGGCGAGTACGGCCTTGCTCAGCGCGCCAGTCGAGGTTGCCCCGACTTCCTTGTTGATGTTCAAACCATTCGGCTCGGCGCCAATGGTAATGACTTCGGCACCGAGTTCGTGAAAAACATGCGGTGCGATGTGATAGGCCGCGCCGTTTGCGCAATCGACAACGATTTTCAGGCCGCGCAGGTCAAGGGCATTCGTGAACGTGCTTTTGCAGAATTCGATGTAACGCCCGGCAGCATCGTCGATCCGTCGCGCCCGGCCCAGTTCGGACGACTGAACGCACACCAGCGGATTATCGATACCGGCTTCAATCTCAGCCTCGATGGCATCGTCCAGCTTGGTTCCCTGAGCCGAAAAGAATTTAATGCCGTTATCGTAATAGGGATTGTGCGAGGCCGAAATGACGATGCCGGCCTGAAGGCGTAAGGCGCGCGTCAGGTAAGCCACGGCTGGTGTCGGCATTGGTCCGACCAGGCAGACATCGACGCCGGCTGCCGAAAAACCGGCTTCGAGGGCGGCCTCGAGCATATAGCCGGAGCTGCGCGTGTCCTTGCCGATCAGTACTGTCGGCCGGTCCCCGGTGCGCAAATGGCCGGTATCTCCGCCATGTGCGACGAGAACCTTGCCTGCAGAGTAGCCTAGGCGCATCACGAAATCAGGCGTGATTGGCGACTGCCCGACGCGCCCTCGCACACCGTCAGTACCAAAATATTTTCTCGTCATCCCAACCCTCCCGGCAAGCTCGTCATACAAAGTAGTAAAGGCCGTCATTGTACTGAAACCTTCACAGGTTAAGTTATCGGCCAATCTACAGAACCACCTATCAGAGAGCCGCTATATGCAAGTTGCGACCATTCAAACTCCTTCATTTCCGATGTTTCTTCTCGGCACAGAAAACAGCGAAAGATTCTCGGCGGAGATCGATCTGCTCGAGGAAATTCTCGACAGGCGCCAATTATCTGCCGTATTTCAGCCGATCATCGATTTCCGTACACACTCGTATATCGCATTCGAAGGCCTGATTCGTGGCCCGGAAAACACCACTCTTCACTCACCCAAAAAATTATTTGAGACGGCAGAACTCGCCGGATTGCGAAAAAAACTCGAAAAAGCCTGCCGTGAAACGATTTTCCGGTCTTTTGCCAAATTGCAGCTTCCCGGTAAACTTTTCGTCAATTCCAGCCCGGATTGTCTTGAGGATGAATTCTTCCTCAATGGTGGAACGATGGAACTGCTACGCCAGATCGATCTTAGCCCAAACCGGATCGTGATCGAGATCACGGAAAACCAGCGCATCAACAACTACCCGGATATTCATCGTGTACTCACGCACTATCGGGACATGGGCTATCAAATTGCCATTGATGACCTCGGCGAGGGATTTTCAAATTTGCGCATGTGGCCTGAAATCCAGCCGGAATACGTCAAAATCGACCGGCACTTCATCGACGGCATCGCCGAAGACAAGTTCAAGCACCATTTCGTTAAAGCCATGCAGAACCTTGCCGAAAGCTGTGCGGCGCATATCGTCGCCGAAGGCATAGAAAACGAAGCCGATTGCCTGGCGATTCGCGACTTGGGCATCGCCTATGGACAAGGTTACTTGATTGCCCGACCAGCCGCACAACCGGAATCTCTTCCCAACAAGAAAATCATCGATGTCATCAACAAATGTGGAATCATCGTTTTCCCGGCTGGAGCTGTGCCGACAGGTAACATCACCGTGCGCAGCCTGATTCGCACGATCGAACCGGTTTCTCCGGAAACCAAGAACGACATCGTCTATCAACGTTTCGAGAACGACCCCGACCTCATGTCGATGCCGGTCGTATCCAATGGTGCCCCACTGGGACTGATCAACCGCCACGACATATTCGACCACATGGCGCGACCGTACCACCGGGAACTGTTCGGTAAAAAATCCTGTGTGCAATTCATGGATTCGATGCCATTGTGCATTGATCAATCGTCGACGGTGCAGGAAGCTGCTCTGATCGTCAGCCGATCAGCGAGGCATCACATTTACGATGGATTCATCATCACTCGCGACGGTCAATATCTGGGCACCGGCAGCGCGCACGACTTGATGGACATGATCACCCAGATGCAGATCCAGGCCGCCCGCTATGCGAATCCTCTGACGCAATTGCCAGGAAACGTTCCAATCAACGAACATATTGATCGCTTGCTCGAAAATCGCATCCGCTTCCACGCCTGCTATTTCGATATCGACCGTTTCAAGCCGTTCAACGATGTCTTCGGTTACCGTAAGGGTGACGACATCATCGTTCTACTCGCCCAAACACTAACCGAAGCGATCAATCCTCTGTCCGACTTTTGCGGCCACATCGGTGGCGACGATTTCATGATTCTCTTTCAGAGCTCGGATTGGGAAGAACGTTGCCGGGAAATCCTGCGCATTTTCGACCAGCGCGTCCTGAGTCTGGTCGATACTGAGACCCGAAAAGCCAACGGATACTTCGCCGAGAACAGACGCGGCCAGACCGTGTTTTACCCCTTACCATCGCTATCGATCGGCGCGACCCTAGTGCTTCCGGACACTTTCGAATCGCATCGGGAAATTTCAGCAGCCGCCGCCGAAGCCAAAAAGAATGCAAAAAAAACGCCCGGCAGCTGTCTCTTCATCGAACGGCGGCAGACCAACCCCTTGGCCAACCGGGAAATTGACCGCGACTCTACGCCTGCTGCGACTATTACCGACGCTCCCCGCGACGGCAACCGAAACGAAAGCTTATTTACAGGGCGCTTTGCAGGCCAGGAAATGGCGTAATTCGCTTTCGAATTCTTTGACAAGCAATTCATTTCGCCCGGTGATCCAGCCGAGAATTAGCGGATTCGGTTTCTCACCGGGATGGATTTCGCCGATCAAACGCAAGGCCGTGGCCAGGTCGTTGAGCGCCCCCAACCGATCCTGAATTCTGGACAAGGCGAGTTGATATTTTGAAATCCGCTTTTCCGAAAGAATCGGCGCGAAGAACTCGATGGCATAGCGTAGTTTCTTACATTCAATGCGCAATTTGTGGCGGCACTCAGCACGCATTTTTTTATGCTCGCGAGCCAGTCTTGCGATCGTCCGCCCCCGTTTCTTCAATCGCCCGACCGCAAAGCGATGAAGACTTGAGGCCGAAGGCTTGTCGTTACCCGCAATCGTCGGCGCTTCGACCCGGAACAACGCAGCAGAAAAGGCCAGAAGAAGCTGACTGTAGGTTGGCTGCGAGAGACTAGCCCCGGCCGACGATTGCGCTTTGGTCTGGGCGGCCTTACCTCGACTTCTCAAGAGCGCCAGGCCGGCATCATCAGGAAAAGCTTCCTCAAGGGGTACAAGGGTTTCCGAAAGAAAAACGTCCCAGTCGCGCGCACCACCGAGATTTGCTGCCAGCGCCTTCCAGCGTGGCGCATAAACAGCGACAAAAGTTGACGACAAGACGGGGGAGAACAATTTGAAAGCTGAACGCAGGCGCCGGATGGCGACACGGCACTGGTGAACATATTCCGGGTCTTCGCCACTGATGCCTCCCGCTTCGTTACGTTGCAAGTGCGCCAGACTGGCCAAGGCAATGGCCCTGAATGCGTCGACTGGAGACATCGAGGAATCGACTGGCGAAACAAAGCCCTTGACTGGCTTCGACAGTGAAGGATCGGCCAACGCGTAGCCACGCTCGGCCTTGCTCCGAATCTCAGGAAGAAGATGGATATCGGCAGCCAGGGCAATGGCTAGATCGAACAGCGCATCCGGCGATTCACCTTGCAACAGTTCCAGTTCGAGTTCACAAATACTTTCCCCAACCGGCTTACGCTCTCCTGAAGTTGTTTCAATCTGCAACGCATTTATTCTGCCGCGATCGAGCGCCACCTCGATCCGCGATCCGGCCAAGTCGATTGTCCACGCCGTACGCGTAAAATCCGTCGTAAACACTGGCAACAAGCGGGAATGATGCCTTTCGAGAAACTCTCGCAACCCGGCGTCGGTAACGATACTAAAATCAAAAACACCGGGCTGCGTCGGCGCTTCCCGCTCGCTTCGCTGGGCGAGACCGCCCACGCCGGCATCGCCCCCCTTGACCGTCATGAGCCAGAGCGCCCAGCCTTTTCGCCGCAAGCGCAAGGCAATGCCGCGTTTTCGCAGATCAAATTCCGGCGTGTCGTAGTAGGTATTCAACAGGCGATTTTTCTGCCCCGGTTGCGAGGCGAAAAAGGGATGCGCCAGCAAGTGCCTTACTGAAGCAAAGGGCAGCCGAAGTTTCAGTTCGATTTCAATGGCCATTCGGGGATATGTCCTGTTGATATGTAGCGGATTGCCCGATCGTTGCTCTCAAGCAATCAAACGGTCGGAAAAAGATAACCGATATTCAAGCCCCTGTCTTGCAAACAACAATTACAAATTCATTACACGGATTAACAAGCGGGGAAATCTTGCAACGCCTGCCAAACGGCCAGCGCATCGCGCGTTTCAGCCACGTCGTGCACCCGCAGGATGCGCGCCCCGCGCTGAGCCGCCAACAAGGCGGCGGCGACGCTGGCGGAGAGCCGCTGCCCGACCGGGCGCCCCGTGATCACACCGAGCATCGACTTGCGCGAGATGCCGGCCAACACGGGTAAGCCGTCGACGAGAAACTCCGGCAGACAGCGCAGCATCTCCAGATTGTGCTCGAGCGTTTTCCCGAAACCGAACCCCGGATCGAGGACGATGCGCTTGCGATCGACGCCACGGGCAACAAGCGCCTCGACCCTTTCCGACAGGAACGCGCGGACCTCGCCGACAACGTCGACATAGCCTGGATTTTGCTGCATGGTCAGCGGTTCGCCCTGCATATGCATCAGGCAGACAGCGCAATCGCCGGCAGCGACAGCATCAATCGCGCCCGGTCTGCGCATCGCGTAGATGTCATTGATCATCGACGCACCGTGGTCGATGGCCGCGCGCATGACTTCCGGCTTGTAAGTATCGACCGAGATCGGAATTGGGCAGTCCGCGAGAGCATCCAGCACGTGAAGGAGACGTTCAAGTTCTTCATCAAGCCTTGCCGGAATGGCTCCAGGACGCGACGATTCCGCCCCAAGGTCAAGAAGATTGGCCCCCGCTTCGATCAAGCGATGAGCCTGGGCAATCGCATTTTGCGCATTACCCGCGAGACCATCACCGGAAAATGAATCCGGGGTCAGATTGACGATGCCCATCAGCAGCGGACGGTCAAGGGAAAGATGGAATTTTCCGCAACGAAGCATGTTATCTCGCGCTCAAAAACAGGAGGTCTTGTCAGAAACGCATTAATAAAAAAACCGGGGGAGTATGAACTCCCCCGGCCTGATTGTTTCCCGTTAGCCTCAGGCCGCCGGCGCCTCGGTGCTCGGCGCCGCATGCGGTGGAGGTGTTGAAGAGTCGGCCGGTTTGATTTGGGGCTGCTTTGGCTGGCGCGGCGGCAGACCGGCCATGATGTCATCAATCTGATCGGCATCAATGGTTTCCCATTCCAGCAGCGCCGCCGTCATCGCTTCGACCTTGTCGCGATTCTCTTCAAGCAACCTGCGCGCCAAGGAGTACTGCTCGTCGATGATGCGCCGAATTTCGGCGTCGACCTTCTGCATGGTCGCTTCGGAAACATTCTTGTGCGTCGTCACCGAACGGCCAAGGAAAACTTCACCCTCATTTTCACCATAGACCATCGGCCCCAGCGCGTCGGACATCCCGTAGCGAGTCACCATGTCGCGCGCCATCTGCGTTGCGCGCTCGAAATCGTTCGAAGCGCCGGTCGTCATCTGGTTCATGAACAGTTCTTCGGCAATACGCCCGCCGAAAAGGACGGCTATACGACTCATCAGATAAACGCGGTCGTAAGCGTAACGGTCTTCTTCCGGCAGTTGCATGGTCAAGCCGAGCGCGCGTCCGCGCGGGATGATCGTCACTTTGTGTACGGGGTCGGATTTCGGTACCAGCTTGGCGACCACGGCATGACCGGATTCGTGATAGGCCGTATTGCGCTTCTCTTCCTCGTTCATGACCATGCTGCGACGCTCGGCGCCCATCATGATCTTGTCCTTGGCCTTCTCGAAATCCTCCATATCAACCAGGCGCTTGTTGCGGCGCGCGGCGAACAAGGCCGCTTCATTGACCAAGTTGGCCAGATCGGCTCCAGAAAAACCCGGCGTGCCGCGGGCGATAATGTCAGCCTTGACGTCAGGCGCCAAAGGCACCTTGCGCATGTGCACGTTGAGAATCTGCTCGCGCCCACGGATATCAGGTAGCGGCACCACGACCTGGCGGTCGAAGCGCCCCGGACGCATCAGCGCCGGATCAAGGACGTCAGGACGATTCGTCGCGGCAATCACGATGACCCCGGAACTAGCTTCAAAACCATCCATTTCGACGAGCATCTGGTTCAGGGTTTGCTCCCGCTCATCGTTACCGCCGCCGAGGCCGGCGCCGCGCCGACGACCAACGGCATCCAGTTCGTCAATGAAGATGATGCACGGCGAATGCTTCTTGGCGTTCTCGAACATGTCGCGCACACGTGCCGCACCGACACCAACGAACATTTCAACGAAATCGGATCCGGAAATCGAGAAGAACGGCACTTTCGCTTCGCCGGCGATCGCTTTGGCCAGCAGCGTCTTACCCGTCCCCGGATTACCAACCAGCAGGACGCCTTTGGGAATCCGGCCGCCCAGCTTCTGGAACTTGGAGGGATCACGCAGAAAATCGACAAGTTCGGAGACCTCTTCCTTGGCCTCATCGCAACCGGCCACATCGGCAAAGGTAATGCTGTTCGACGATTCGTCGAGCAGGCGTGCCTTGCTCTTGCCAAAGGAGAAGGCGCCGCCCTTGCCGCCCCCCTGCATCTGACGCATGAAGAAGACCCAGACGCCGATCAGCAACAGCATCGGGAACCAGCTGACGAAAAGATTCATCAGGAAGGATTGCTCCTCCTCAGGCTTGGCTTCAACCTTGACCCCATACTTGAGCAGATCGGACACCATCCACAGGTCCGGCGGCGCGAAGGACGTAACTTTACGCCCGTCGCTGGTCGTCGCCTTGAGCATCCGTCCTTCGATCACCACCTTGGCAATCGTGCCTTGCTCGACCTCCCTCATGAATTCAGAATATTCCATCGAAGGCTGAGCTGTCTGACGCGAATTAAACTGGTTGAACACCGTCATCAGCACCAAGCCGATGATCAGCCACACCGCCAGATTTTTGAACATGTTATTCAACGCGAAACCTCTTCGTCGTTACAACGGGGCAATCCCCGAAACAAATGCCGTAGCAAAGCGCCCATTCTAACCGCTTCTGACACAATTCAGGCGGCAAAGCACGGTTATTAATCGGGTAAAAGTGAACACTCATCCGCTTATCAGCGTTTTTCCAAGCAGATAAACTTCTGGACTCCGATCACGCGAAGCATCCGGCTTGCGCGTGGTAACTGTCTTGAACACCTTGCGCATTTCCCGAACGAAATCGTCATAACCGTAACCTTGGAAAACTTTGACCAAGAAAGCCCCTTCGGGTTTCAGCCAGTTGCGTGAAAACTCCAGTCCAAGCTCGGCCAGATCCATTATTCGCGTCTGATCTGAAACCACGATGCCTGACATATTGGGGGCCATATCGGAAAGCACAAGTCCCACCCGCGCGCCGGCCAGCGTTTTTTCCAGGGTTTCCAGAATTTCCTGCTCACGAAAATCGCCCTGAATGAACTCAACGCCATGCAAGGCTTCCATTTCCAGCAGGTCAAGCGCGATCACCCGCCCTTTTCCACCCAGACGTTTGGCCGCCACTTGCGACCAACCGCCGGGGGCCGCACCGAGGTCGACAACAATCTCACCGGGGCGGATCAAACGATCCCGGTCGTCGATCTCCATCAGCTTGAACGAAGCTCTCGAACGGAATCCTTCAGCCTTGGCGCGCTGAACATAGGCGTCGTTGACGTGCTCCTGCATCCAGGCCTTGCTCGTTCTAGTACGTTTCATGACTTAAACCCGGTAGAATGCGCGCTTTGTAGAGGTTGATCGAATGCTTGATATTACCGCCGAACAGCGTCGCGCCCTGCGCGCCCGCGCCCACGCCCACGCCCTGAATCCCGTTGTCGCCATCAGCCAGAATGGCTTGTCTGATGCTGTGCTCAAGGAAATCGGGCTCAGCCTGAACAGTCACGAGTTGATCAAGATCCGTGTTTTCAACGACGATCGCTCCGTACGCGAAGCTTATCTGAAATTGATTTGCGAACAGCTTGGCGCCGCGCCGGTCCATCATATCGGTAAATTGCTGGTCATCTGGCGACCGGCGCCGGAGGAAAAAGAAAACGCTAAGCCGCGCCGTAACCGTCCAGAACACAGACGCAATAAGCGCAGCTTTCAGGATTAGTCCGAGAAGAAACGAAAACACGTTCGCCGTTCATCGCCCTCGTCGCCCCCTGATGTGGCTGATCAATCATAGCGAACGTCGACGATTTCGTATTCGCGCACCCCACCCGGCGCTTGGACCTCCGCAATATCACCGGAAAATTTACCGATCAAAGCGCGAGCAATTGGCGAATTGACCGAAATCTTACCTGCTTTGATATCCGCTTCGTCTTCGCCGACGATCTGATAACTGACCTGAGTGCCGGCTTCGAGATCCTCAAGATCGAGCGTCGCACCGAACACACAACGGCCATCAGCATCCAGCAACTTGGGATCGATGATCTGCGCGTTCGACAGTTTCATCTCAACTTCCTTGATACGCCCTTCGACAAACGCTTGGCGCTCCTTGGCCGCATCGTATTCAGCATTTTCCGACAGATCACCGTGCGAGCGCGCTTCGGCGATTGCCGCAATGACGTTCGGACGCTCGACTGTCTTGAGTTGGTGCAATTCGGCGCGCAACTTTTCAGCGCCATTCACCGTCAGAGGTACCTTGTTCATAACATATCCTTGCAAAAACAAAACCGCTGCCCCACATGCAGCAGGACAGCGGTAATTTCCGGTATCGATCAGGCCAACTGCGAATGCAACTCCTGAATCGGGTAAACCACCAACTCTCCGCGATTCTTGATCCCTACAGCCGCTGCCTCGGCCCCCCAGATCGTTGTATACATGGTCACCCGGGCTGCCAGACCGGAAGTCCGAATCGACCGCGAATCGTTAATTGCCTGACGCTTCTCATCGACGGTATTAATGATCAGGGAAATCTCGTTGTTTTTGATCATATCAACGATATGTGGACGAGCCTCGGTCACCTTGTTCACCGTCGAGACTGGAATCCCTGCTGCGACAATTACCGCCGCCGTACCGCGCGTTGCCAGGATGCTGAAACCCGCCGCGTGCAAATCGCGGGCGATGTCGACGACCTTTGATTTGTCCGAATCCTTGACGCTAACGAAGACTTTGCCCGACGTCGGAAGCTTGACGCCTGCGGCCATCTGGCTTTTGACGAAAGCTTCTTCGAATGTAACACCGACGCCCATGACCTCGCCGGTCGACTTCATCTCCGGCCCAAGGATGGTATCGACGCCCGGGAATTTGTTGAACGGGAAGACCGCCTCCTTGACGGAGTAGTAGGGCGGAATAACTTCTTTCGTTACCCTTTGGCTAGCCAAGGTCTGTCCGGCCATACAACGTGCCGCAATCTTAGCCAATTGCAAACCGGTTGCCTTCGACACGTAGGGTACCGTGCGCGAAGCGCGCGGATTGACTTCCAGCACATAGACAATGTCGTTCTGGATGGCGAACTGAACATTCATCAGGCCGCACACGTTCAAGCCTTTGGCCATAAGACGGGTTTGCCGACGCAGTTCATCCTGCACCGCCGATGACAGCGAGTACGGCGGCAGCGAGCATGCCGAATCGCCAGAATGCACGCCGGCCTGTTCGATGTGCTCCATGACACCGCCAATGATCACTTCCTGGCCGTCGGACAAGGCATCGACGTCAACCTCGACGGCATCGTTGAGGAAGCGGTCAAGCAAAACCGGTGAATCGTTGGAAACCTTCACCGCCTCGCGCATATATCGTTCAAGATCCTTCGGCTCATGCACGATTTCCATGGCTCGACCGCCCAGAACGTACGACGGACGAACAACCAGCGGATAGCCGATTTCGTCGGCCAGACGCAGAGCATCCTCTTCCGTGCGCGCCGTGCGGTTGGGTGGCTGCTTGAGACCGAGATCGTGCAACAGTTGCTGGAAACGTTCGCGATCCTCTGCGGCATCGATCATGTCTGGTGTCGTACCAATGATCGGCACACCATTCGCTTCCAGATCTCGTGCCAGTTTGAGTGGCGTCTGACCACCAAATTGAACGATAACGCCGACCGGCTTCTCGATAGCGACGATCTCGAGCACATCTTCGAGCGTCAGCGGCTCGAAATAGAGGCGGTCCGAAGTATCGTAATCGGTGGACACGGTTTCCGGATTGCAGTTGACCATGATCGTTTCGTAGCCGTCTTCGCACATGGCCAGCGCCGCATGCACGCAGCAGTAATCGAATTCGATCCCCTGCCCGATCCGGTTCGGTCCGCCGCCAAGCACCATGATCTTCTTGCGGTCGCTCGGGTTGGCCTCGCATTCTTCCTCATAGGTCGAATACATGTAAGCCGTGCTTGTTGCGAATTCAGCCGCGCAGGTATCGACACGTTTGTAGACGGGACGAATTCCCAGTGTGTGCCGGCGCTGGCGGATTGCCGTGTCGCTCGTCTTCAGCAATTTGCCGAGGCGACGGTCGGAAAAGCCCTTGCGCTTGAGTTCGCGCAGCGTTGCAGCATCGATGTCCTCGATCGACATGTCGTCAAGCGCCATCTCGATGCGCACGATATCCTCGATCTGCGCCAGGAACCACGGATCGATATGCGTCAACGCATGGACTTCGTCGAGCGTAAATCCGCTCTCGAAGGCGTCGCCGACGTACCAGATGCGCTCCGGCCCGGGCTCGCCGAGCTCGCGCTCCAGTTCCTCGCGGTCGCTGGTGCGCTTGTTCAGGCCATCGACGCCGACTTCGAGTCCGCGCAGCGCCTTCTGGAACGACTCCTGGAACGTCCGACCGATGGCCATGACTTCGCCGACCGATTTCATCTGCGTCGTCAAGCGCGAATCGGCGGTCGGAAATTTTTCGAAAGCGAAACGCGGCACCTTGGTCACCACGTAGTCGATCGACGGTTCAAACGACGCTGGCGTCTTGCCGCCGGTGATCTCGTTGGCCAGTTCATCGAGCGTATAGCCAACAGCGAGCTTGGCCGCGACCTTGGCGATCGGAAAACCCGTAGCTTTCGACGCCAGTGCCGAAGAACGCGAGACGCGCGGGTTCATTTCGATGACGATCATGCGACCGTCGTCCGGATTGATCGAGAACTGTACGTTCGAGCCGCCGGTATCGACGCCGATCTCGCGCAGGACGGCGATCGATGCGTCGCGCATGATCTGGTATTCCTTGTCGGTCAGCGTCTGCGCCGGCGCGACGGTGATC
>CAZNQL010000005.1:27398-117883 GCA_964575415.1 uncultured Propionivibrio sp. | reverse complement strand
CCCCCCCCCCCCCCCCCCCCCCCCCCCCCCCCCCCCCCGACCAGCGCGGCGCATCAGAGTGGCCAGGCCGAGAATGGCGTTCATCGGCGTGCGAATCTCATGGCTCATGTTGGCTAGGAAGAGGCTTTTTTCTCGGTTTGCCGACTCGGCGGCCTCCTTTGCCCGGGTCAGGGCGTCGTTAACCTGAGCCAGATCCGCAGTCCGCGACGCCACCAACTCCTCGAGACGGTAACGGTATTGCATCAACTCTGCTTCCTCCTGCTTTCGTGCCGTAATGTCCCGGGCAAAACCGACTGTTCCGACAGTTTCTCCGTCAATAATGATCGGTGATTTGTAGATTTCCAGCCAAAAATCCTGGCCATCGGCAGAGAGGCGTTCTTCAATGGTTCTTGGTTTGCCACTGGACATCACTCGCTGATCTTCTGAGAGAAAAGTCAGAGCTTGCTTTCTTGGGAACAGGTCAAGCAGCGTCTTGCCTTGGATTTCATCAACGCTAGAAGCGCCGCAGAATTCGGCGCAAACCTGATTGACTGAGAGGAAACGGCTATGCTCGTCCTTCAACCAGACCATGAACGGGAAGTTGTCGAGCAATGCGCGCTGGTAGCGTTCTCTCGTGCGCAGGGCTTGTTGTGACTGTTTGCGCTCCCGGACGTCGCGAATCCGGTTGATGGTTCTTACTTGGCCCTGCGCGTCGGTATACAGCGAGGAATCGAATTCGGCGGTGAAACTTCCACCATCACGCTGTTTGCAGGGGATTTCGCCAAAAAATCGACCGGTTTCCGAGCGTTTCGCGAAGGCTGATATAACCTCGGGGTCGGTCATGTCTGCGATGCCCTGGCGTCCTAGTTGGCGGAATTCATCCTCGCGGTAGCCAAATAGGCGGCATGCCTCAGGATTGGCCGAGACGATACGCCCATCCGGGTAGCCGAAAATGATGGCGTCCTTGCTCTGTTCAAAAATCAGGCGGAACTGCTCCTCGCTGGTGCGCAGTTCGATTTCTTGTTCTCGTAGCGTCTCCAGCAAGTGATTGAAGCCACTAACCATTAGGCCGATTTCGTCCTGGCGGGCGACGGGTAGAAACTGCGGTTGCCGGTGATTTTTCGCTATGGCGGCTAGTGAAACGGCCGTGCCCAGCATCGGCGAGAGTTGGCGCCGCAAGACCCACCAGGTCAGTCCGCCAGCAATCATGGTTAACAGCAAGGTTGCCAGCATCATGCGCAGTTGCATGCTCCGGATTGGCGCGAAGGCCTCCTCTGTCGTGAAAGTGATCGCCGCGTGCCAATTGGCGACCGGGATGCTGCTGACCGAGGCCAGAACTTCCTGTCCATTTGAGTCGGCGTAAACGCTATATCCATCGTTTCCCTGGTGGAAACGGTCTATCACCGGGCTGATGCCGAGGGGCGGGATCGTTTCCATGATCTGGCCTCTATCACTGGCCATCACATTCAGACGGCTTTCCTGATCGATCAGAAAATAGCTGCCCGTGGCGCCGTAACGACTCTCTGAAATGCGATTAAGAAAGCTCGGCTTGTTCAGTTTGATCACCCCGGCCAACGCCCCGATGGTTTCCCCCTGCCCGTTGCGCAAGGGGACCGCCATGACGATGGCGGGCGCCCGTCCTGTTCTGCCGATGAGCGGTCGGCTAATCGTTGCCTTGCCGTCGCGGATGGCGCCGATCAGGTAGTCCCTGTCCATGAAATTAAGGCCAATCCGTTCTTTCGCGAGCGGTGACATCGCAATGGACGTTCCATCCTTGCTGAAGACCATGACCCCATCGTTGAAAATGCTTTTCAGAGCCGGGCGTTCATCAATGAATTTCTGCACAGCCGCCGGTTGGTTGATCAGCGCCGTGTCCATGATCCCGGCCGTCACCTCGAGCGCATGAATTCTTTCCCTGATTTCGCTGTCAATTTCAGCCGCGACTTGCTTGACCGTCGAAAGTTGCTGCTCACCAAGCAAATGCGCCATATCCCTTTGCAGCGTACGCGTGGCGTAAATCGACAATGCCCACATGCCGGACAAGAAGATGAATACGGTCAGCAAAGTGATGCGGGTCTTGAGTGAGTGTTTTACCGGAACCGTGGACCGCATACGAAAACTCTTGGTTAAGTTGGTTTACAAACAAAATATGTTTGGCGATTCAGGCGCCTACAAAGGCCGGAAATAAGGTTGACCTTGCCGGCTACCTCAGCCTGACAAGTCGCGCGGCACGGCGCCATGCCTTTTCCCACGATGTATTCATCGAGAGGGTAGTCTGACAATAGTTATCCAAAATTCATATAGGTAAGGTCCGACCGGAGGGGTAATGATCAATGAGTGGGTTGTGTAATGACCCCACTACAAAATGCTAATGGTGTATGCCTTGCTAGATGTGGGGCTAAATTGAATGCCTAGCCCATTGGTGATGACAACACCCCTGGGTTGGGGGGGCGGATCGTACCCTCTTCTCTGTTTAGCCAAATGGCATGGTGCGGGGTGGCGTGGAATTTTGCCGGGCAAACTTCTTATCTGGCCGATTTTCAGGCTCGTTCTTCGTGGTTGCCCTGGTAATCCCTCAAGGCAGGCGTCGATATGCGAATTTTCGAGTCAAAGATTCAGATCGTGAAAGTGGCCCTTAATCGGTCAGTTGGTGCCACAAAGCGTACTTGACCAGATCGGCATTGCACGCAAATCCCATTTTCTCCATAAGACGGGCCTTGTAGGTGGAGACTGTCCTGTTGTTGATCGCAAGTTGGTTGGCAATCTCGTTACAACCGACTCCCTTGGATAGAAGTAGGAAGACCTGAAATTCGCGTTGGGATAGTTGTTCGTGCAGTGGGCGCAAGTTGTCAGGCACCGAAGACTGGAAAGCCAAAGCTTCGGCAAGCGAAGGGGGGAGAAATCGACCGCCGTCAGCCACCTTGTGGATGGCGGACAGCAGGGTTTCGGAATCGTTGTCTTTGGAGACAAAGCCGGACGCACCGGCGGCCAGCGCCCGGCGGACAACTTGCGGCTCATTGTTCATGGACAGGACAAGAATGGGGGGGCAGCGTCGAGCGCCGCAATCTGTGCAATCAGATCGGTGCCGGAAACGCCGGGCAAATTCATGTCGAGGAGGACGAGATCGAAACGCCCGCAGTTCAGAGCGTTGAGGGTTTGTGCACCGTCTGCCGCCTCAGCGGTCACGACGATATCCTTGGTCAGTGCAAAGAGTTGCTTGAACCCTTCACGTACCACGATGTGATCATCAACAAGCAACAAGCGGATCATGGCTGTTCTCCCTGCTCCTGTTTGTGAGGAAAGGTCACCCGGATTCCGGTTCCGGAACCGGGTGCGCTGACGATGCAGGCTTTGCCGCCGATCATCAAGGCCCGTTCGTGGATACCGACCAGGCCAAGGTGTTTTTCGGGCACCTTCTCCGGATCAAATCCCACGCCGTCATCACGGATAAACAGGCTGTAGTGCGTGCCTTTGCGCGCAAAGAAAAGCTCGACACATTGCGCTTTGGCGTGCCGGGCAACATTGGTCAGGGATTCCTGAACGATGCGAAAAACGGCCACAGTTTTTTCCTCATCGAGATCTATCCCGTTTTCATCCAGATGCACCCGGCAATCCACGCCGGTGCGAGAGTATAACTCCGAAGCCAGCCATTCCAGAGCCGCGGCAATTCCCATGTTCAGCGCTGCCGGGCGCATGAGGTTGACAATACTGCGGACAACCTGGATGGTCTTGTCGGTCAATTCCAGCATTGAATTACAGCGCGCCATCAGCGTTGGGTTGGCGTTTCCGAACTGACGCTTGAGGGTGTCAATGTTTAGGCGCTGGGCCGTGAGCATCTGGCCAAGTTCGTCGTGGATTTCGCGCGCAATGCGTTTGCGCTCCTCCTCGCGCGCGCTATCGTAGCGCACCGCCAGTTGGCGCAGCAGGTCACGGGATTCAATGATCTGGCGTTCTGTGGTTTTGATGCTGGTAATGTCTTGTCCAATAGTGATGGCCCCGACAATTTTGCCGCTTTCGTCGCGTTCGGCAACAAATGAAATGAGATGAGCTTGTCCGCGGTGAGGGCCAACGACGATGTGGCATTCTATGGAACTTGATTCGCCCGTCGCCAGAGTCTGTCGAATTCTGCTTTCGTATTCCACAATCTCATGGACACCAGGGATAAGTTCAGTTGGCGTCCTGCCATACCAGTGCGGCCCATAATGTCCGAAGAACCGCAATGCGGCAGCATTTCGGTAACGTTCGCGGCATTCGTGATCGTAACGCACGACGTTGTCCGGCATGTTTTCCGTCAGCGTCCGGAAGCGGCGCTCACTGTCGATCAACGCCAACTCGGCTCGTTTGCGCTCCCGGATGTCGCGAATCCGGTTGATGGTTCTCATCTGGCCCTGCGCATCGGTATACAGAGAGGAGTCGAATTCGGCGGCGAACTTGCCTTTGTCACGGTGCCAGCAGGGGACTTCGCCAAAAAAGCGGCCGGTTTCCGAGCGTTTTGCGAAGGCTGATATCAGCTCGGGATCGGTCATGTCTGCAATCCCCTGGCGCCCCAATTGGCGGAATTCCTCTTCGCTGTAGCCTAATAGGCGGCAGGCCTCAGGATGGGCGGAAATGATCCGCCCATCCGGGTAGCCGAAAATGATGGCATCTTTACTCTGTTCGAAAATCAGGCGGAATTGCTCCTCGCTGGTGTGCAGTTCGATTTCCCGTTTTCGTAGCTTCTCCAGCAAGTGATTGAAACTGCCGATCATCACGCCGATTTCGTCCTGGCGGGCGACGGGCAGTGCTTCCGGCAGTTGCTGGCTTTCTGGTGTCATAGACAGAGATAAGGCCGTATCCAGCATCGGCGAAAGCTGACGCCGCAGGATCCACCAGGTCAGTCCGCAGGCAACGAGGGACAACAGCAGGGTGGCCAGTAGCATGCGTTGTTGCATCCTCCGGCTTGGTGCGAAGGCTTCATCTGTCGGGAGGTTGATCGCTGCATGCCAATTGGCTACCGGGATGCCGCTAACCGAGGCCAGCACCTCCTGAACATGCGGATTCACATATACGGCATACCCTTCGAAACCCCGGTGAAAACGGTCAATCATTGGGCTGATGCCGGGGTCCGGCGTGGCTTCCATGGTGCGGTGTTTGTCGGTGGCCGTCACAATCATGCGGGAGTTGCGGTCCACCAGAAGATAGCCGCCACTAGTGCCAAAACGAGTCTCTGAAATGCGGTTAAGAAAGCTCGGTTTGTTCAGTCTGGTAACCCCGGCCAAAGCCCCGATGATTTGTCCCTGCGCGTTGCGCAAAGGGACGGCCATGACGATGGAGGGGGAATGTCCTGTTCTGCCGATGATCGGTCGGCTGATCGTTGCCTTACCTTCACGGATGGCGCCAATCAGGTAGTCCCTGTCCATGAAATTAAGGCCGATCCGTTCTTTAACGAGCGGTGATGCTGCAATGGCCGTTCCATCCTTGTGATAGACCATGATTCCATCGTTGAAAAGGCTTTTCAGAAGCGGGCGCCCATCAATGAATTTCTGCACAGTCGACGGTCGGTCGATCCAAGCCGCGTCCATGATCTCGGTCGTCACCTCAAGCGCATGAATTCTTTCCCTGATTTCACTGTCAATTTCAGCCGCGACTTGCTTGATCGTAGAAAAATGCTGTTCGCCAAGCAAATGCTCCATATCCCTTTGCAGCGTATGTGTGGCATAAATCGACAATGCCCACGTGCCGGTCAAAAAAATGAATACGGTCAGCAAAGTGATTCGGGTCTTGAGCGAGTGGCTTACTGGAACCGTGGGCAACATGGGGAAATATTCAAGGGGGATCGGATGGTGGACGGCCGGGATTGTATTGGGTGCATGCGTTGGGGCGCAAATATTCTGCCGCTGGAAAAACTGGGCTATCCCTAAGCCGGTTTCGGTACATCCACTGCGTCGTTCTATGGCGAGGCATTCGATGCAAAACGGTGACGACATTCGAACCGTGTAGAAATGTCAGTCCACTCGGACGTGCCAAGGACGATGATTCTTGCTCACGCGCTCAATCGCGGCAGGCGCGGGGTGGCGAGTCTGCTGGTTCGGGGCGGCGGGTTGAAGGCTGCGGTGGGGAGGGAAGGCGCCTTGCCAGACGCCTTCCGGGGGCGGTCAGTCGAGGACGTGCGAGGCGAGGCCGTCGGCCAGCTTCGGTTCGAACCAGGTCGATTTGGGCGGCATGACTTCGCCGGCGTCGGCGACCGACATGAGTTCGCTCATCTGCGTCGGGTGCATCGAGAAGGCGACGGCCATTTCGCCGCTATTGACGCGGGCTTCGAGTTCGCCAAGGCCGCGAATGCCGCCGACGAAGTCGATGCGCGTGTCGCGGCGCAAGTCGGCAATGCCGAGGATCGGGCCGAGCAGTTGCTCGGAGAGGACCGAGACGTCGAGACGACGTACCGGGTCTGCCACGCGGACGAGTTCGGGCTTGATGGCGAGGTGGAACCACTGACCATTGACGTACATGCCGCAGACACCGGTACGCTCGGGATGGACGGGCGCCGAGGATGGTGTGACGGTGTAGCGTTCGCCGACCAAGGCGAGGAAGTTCTCGACCGAATGGCCGTTGAGATCGCGCACGACACGGTTGTAGTCCATGATGCGCATCTGCCGCGCCGGGAAAATTACCGCCAGGAAGTATTCGGCGGAGTCCGGTGCGCCCTTGCCGCGCCGGGCGGCGGCGACGCGCGAGGCGGCGGCGGAACGGTGGTGGCCATCGGCGATGTAGAGGTTGGGCATGGCGTCGATGACGGTGCCGATGCGCTCGATGGCGGCGGCATCGTCTATGAGCCAGACGGTGTGGCGGATGCCGTCGTCGGCGGTGACGTCGGCGATGGGCGTGCCGGCGGTGGCGGCGGCGATCAGGCGCTCGGCTTCGTCGCTGTCGGGATGGGCAAGCAGAACGGGTCCGGTCTGGGCGTTGAGTGCCTCGATCTGGCGCACACGATCGTCTTCCTTGTCCGGGCGGGTGAATTCGTGCTTGCGGATGCGATTGGTATCGTAGTCCGCGACGGAAGCGGGGGCGATCAGGCCGGTTTGCACGTGCTCGCCCATGATCAGCCGATAGGCGTAGTAGCAGGGCTTTTCGTCGCGGATGAGAATGCCGCCGTCAATCAGTTTCTTGAGATTTTCTGCGCATTTGGCATACACCTCGGGCGCGTAGTGATCGATTTCCGGCGGGAGATCGATTTCGGCTTTCGAGATGTGCAGGAAGGAGTAGGGCTTACCGGCGGCGCGTTCGCGCGCTTCTTCACTGGACAGGACGTCGTAAGGGGGGGCGGCGACGGCGGCAGCATGTTCTGGGCGCGGGCGCAGGCCGGTGAAGGGACGGATCAGAGGGCGGGCGGACGTCAAGGTAAGCTCCTGAAGGATAACGACAAATAATAATTAACCACAACGTGCACAACGAACGCTACGAAAAGCAATGGCTTGTTGTCGCTTTAGGAATTTCGTGGCGCCCGTTGTGTTCGTTGTGGTTGGTTTCTGTTTCAGTATTTCAATTGTTCCGGTTCGGTAGCACGTCGCGCAGCATTTTTTCGGTGGTGTCCCAGTCGACGCAGGCGTCGGTGACCGAGCAGCCGTATTTGAGCTGCGAAAGGTCGGCCGGAATCGGTTGGTTGCCGGCGACTAGGTTCGATTCGATCATGACACCGACGACGGAGCGATTGCCCTGGCGAATCTGGTGCGCGACGTCGGCCATGACCAGCGGCTGCAATTCGGGGTTTTTGGAGCTGTTGGCGTGGGAGCAGTCGACGACGATGTTCGTCGCCAGTTTGGCCTTGCTCAGCGCAGCTTCGGCAATGGAGATCGAGACGGTGTCGTAGTTGGGGCGGCCGTCGCCGCCGCGCAGCACAACGTGGCCGTAGCGGTTGCCGCGCGTGCGTACGATCGAGGTGCGTCCCTGGCTGTTGATGCCGAGGAAGCTGTGCGGGCGCGAAGCCGAGAGGATGGCATTGACGGCAACGCCGACGTCGCCGCTGGTGGCATTCTTGAATCCAACCGGCGTCGATAGGCCGGAAGACATTTCGCGGTGCGTTTGCGATTCGGTCGTGCGCGCGCCGATGGCCGTCCAGGAGATCAGGTCGCCCAGGTATTGCGGCGAGATCGGGTCAAGCGCCTCGGTGCCGGCCGGCAGGCCGAGCTCGGCAATGTCGAGCAGGAAGCGGCGGGCTTTTTCCATACCCTTGGCGACGTGGAAAGAGTCATCCATGTCCGGGTCGTTGATGTAGCCTTTCCAACCGGTGGTGGTGCGCGGTTTTTCGAAGTAGACGCGCATGACCGGCACGAGCGTGTCGCCGACTTCTTCTGAAAGCGCTTTCAGTCGCCTGGCGTAGTCGAGACCGGCCACCGGGTCGTGGATCGAGCAGGGGCCGACGACGACGAAGAGGCGGTAGTCCTTGCCGTCGAAGATGTTGCGTAGCGCCTCGCGGCCTTTCATCACCGTTTCGGCGGCCTTGTCGGTGAGCGGCAGACGGGCGTGGATTTCCTCGGGCGAAGGCATGGGGTCGAAATCGACGACGTTGACGTTCTCGATGTCGGGCGTGTTGTGTGCGGTCATGGTTTCAATTGTCTCAGTAATTCACGGACGGCGGCGACCCTGTCGGCGAGCGTCGGGCAGTGCCGTTTGAGCGATAGTTTATCCTGTCCGGCGAGTTTGTAGTTCCTGTCCTTCTGGATCAGGTTGATGATGCGGATCGGTTCTATGGGCGGGTTCGGCTCGAACTGGACGACGACTTGTTCGCTCGTGGCGTCGAGCTTGACGATGCCGAGGGGCTTGCAGAAGAGACGCAAGCGGTGGGTGTCGAGCAGCGATTGCGCCTGCGGCGGCAGTTCGCCGAAGCGGTCGACGAGTTCTTCGTGCATGGCGGCGATGTCGTCCTGCGTATCACAGTTGGCAAGGCGCTTGTAGAGCGTGAGCCGCTCATGCACGTCCGGGGCGTAGTCGTCGGGCAGCAGTGCTGGCGTGTGCAGGTTGATTTCCGTGGCTAATCCGAGCGGTTGCGTGAGATCGGGTTCCTTACCTTGCTTCAAGGCAGCGACGGCGCGGTTGAGCATCTCGGTGTACAGGTTGAAACCGATTTCCTGCATCGATCCGGACTGGTTTTCGCCGAGCACTTCACCGGCCCCGCGGATTTCGAGGTCGTGCATGGCGAGATAGAAGCCGGCGCCGAGTTCGTCCATCATCTGGATCGCTTCGAGCCGTTGTTTCGCCTGCTTGGTGAGGCCGCTGCCGTCTTCTCCGCCCGGCGTGAGGAGATAGGCGTAGGCCTGGTGGTGCGAGCGCCCGACGCGGCCGCGCAACTGGTGCAGCTGGGCAAGGCCGAACTTGTCGGCGCGGTTAATGACGATGGTATTAGCGTGCGGGTTGTCGATGCCGGTCTCGATGATCGTCGTGCACAGCAGCAGGTTGGCACGCTGCTGCGTAAAGTCGCGCATGACGCGTTCGAGTTCGCGTTCGTTCATCTGGCCGTGACCGATGACAATGCGCGCTTCGGGCAATAGCTTCGACAATTTGTCGCGCATGTTTTCAATGGTGTCGACTTCGTTGTGCAGGAAGTACACCTGGCCGCCGCGCTTGAATTCGCGCAGCAGCGCTTCGCGGATGATGCCGTCGGCAAAACGGCTGACGAAGGTCTTGATCGCCAGCCGTTTCTGCGGGGCGGTGGCGATCGCCGAGAAGTCGCGCAGGCCTTCCATCGACATCGCCAGCGTGCGCGGGATCGGTGTTGCGGTCAGGGTCAGCACGTCGACCTCGGCGCGCAGCGCCTTCAGCGTTTCCTTCTGGCGCACGCCGAAACGGTGTTCCTCGTCGATGACGACGAGGCCGAGGCGGGTGAATTTGACGTCCTTCTGCAGCAGCTTGTGCGTGCCGATGACGATGTCGATCTTGCCTTCGGCCAGTTCCTTCAGCGCCTGCGTCGTTTCTTTGGCGGTCCGGAAGCGCGACAGTTCGGCGATCTTCACCGGCCAGTCGGCGAAGCGGTCGCTGAAGGTCTGGAAGTGCTGTTCGTAAAGCAGGGTGGTCGGGCAGAGCACGGCGACCTGCTTGCCGCCGGCGACGGCACAGAAGGCGGCGCGCAGGGCGACTTCTGTCTTGCCGAAGCCGACGTCGCCGCAGACGAGGCGGTCCATCGGTTTGCCCGCTTTCATGTCCTCGATGACGGCGGCGATGGCGGCGGCCTGATCGGCGGTTTCCTCGAAGCCGAAGCCGTCGGCGAAGGCCTCGTCGTCGTGAACAGTGAATTCGAAGGCGTGGCCCTGGCGGGCGGCGCGCAGGGCGTAGAGCGAGAGCAGTTCGGCGGCGGTGTCGCGTGCCTGCAGTGCGGCCTTGCGCTTGGCTTTTTCCCATTGCGGCGAGCCGAGCGCGTGCAGCGGCGCGGCGTCCGGGTCGGCGCCCGAGTAGCGGGAGATGACGTGCAACTGCGAGACCGGCACGTAGAGCTTGGCGTCGCCGGCGTAGTGGAGTTCGAGGAACTCCATATCGCCTTCGCCGAGGTCAAGGTGCACGAGGCCTTGATAGCGGGCGATGCCGTGTTGCTCGTGCACGACCGGGTCGCCGATCTTGAGTTCGGTGAGGTCGCGCAGCCAGTTGTCGAGCGAAGCCTTGCGCTGCGCGGCGTGGCGGCTGCGGCGAGACGGACTGGCGGCGTAGAGTTCGGCTTCGCTGACGAAAGCGAGATTGCCGAGCAGAAAGCCTTCATGCAGCGGCGCGACGGTAATTGCAAGTTTGTCGTCGCGGCCCAGAAAATCCGCGAGGTCGGCGCAGGGGGCGGGCTTCAGCCCGTATTCGGCTAAGAGTTCGTTCAGCGTTTCGCGCCGACCGGCCGATTCGGCGAGGATGGCGATGCGGCTGCCGGATTGAACGAGATGCGCGTCGATGAACGCCTTCAGCCTGTGCAGCGGATCGTCGGCGCGCCGGTCGATGGCGAGCGGCGGTACTACTGCGGTCGCGCCACCGTCGCCCTTGGACAGAACGAGCCGGGCATAGGGTTTGGCCGCCGTGAAGAAGGTTTCTTCGCCAAGAAACAGTTCGCCGGGCGGTAGCAGCGGCCGGCTGTATTCGCCGGACAGCATGTCGAAGCGCGACTGCGCATCGCGCCAGAAGGCGCGGATGGCCTCGGGCACGTCGTTGTGCTGGTAGAGCACGGCGTCCGCCGGCAGGTAGTCGAAGAGAGTTGCCGTTTCTTCGAAGAAGAGCGGCAGCCAGTATTCGATGCCGGCCGAAGGGATACCGCTGGAAACGTCCTTGTAGATGCCCGATTTGGCCGGGTCGCCCTCGAAGGTTTCGCGGAAGCGCCGGCGGAACAGTGTCCGTCCCTTGTCGTCGAGCGGGAATTCGCGCGCCGGCAGCAGGCGGATTTCCGGCACCGGATAGAGCGTGCGCTGATTATCGACATCGAAGGTCTTGATGCTCTCGATTTCGTCGTCGAAGAGGTCGAGCCGGAAGGGGAACGCCGAACCCATCGGGAAAAGATCGATGAGGCCGCCGCGCACCGAGTACTCGCCGGGCGAGACGACCTGCGTCACGTGCGAGTAGCCAGCCAGCGTGAGCTGGCTGCGTAGCGCGTCGAGGTCGAGCGTTTCGCCCTTCTTCAGGAAAAACGTGTACGCCGCGAGATAGGCCGGCGGTGCCAAGCGGTAGGCCGCCGTCGATGCCGGAACGAGCAGCACGTCGCATTCCCCGCGCATGACACTGTACAGCGTCGCCAGGCGCTCGGAGACGAGGTCATGGTGCGGCGAGAAACTGTCGTAGGGCAGGGTTTCCCAGTCCGGCAGCAATCGCACGCGCAAGCCCGGTGCGAACCACGGAATTTCGTCGAGCAGCCGCTGCGCGTCGCTTGCCGATGCGGTCAATACCGCCAGAAGCTTGCCGTTGCCGGCGAGCCGGGCGATGTGAAGCGCATCGGCGGAGCCGGAAAACGGCGGCATTTGCAGGCGTTCTCCCGGTTTGAATTTCGGCAGCGTGAGCGACGGCAGGGCGGCGAGAGGTTCGGGCATGGAAGATGGATGCGACACGTGGGGGTGATTGAAGCTGACTGACGGTCGGCAATTATAGCCGATCAGGTCACTTCTTCTTGAAACGGCAGGCTTTCAAGTCAAGGAACGGGGATTAGCCCCGTTCCAGATTCTCGTAAGCTTTACTTCAGCTTCGACTTGAGGTCGTCGCCGTAGGAGCGCAAGGCAGTTTTGATGACTTCAACCCAGTTTTCCTCCATACCGGTCTGGAAACCGTCAGCGGCCTTGACGTACACCGTCTGTCGGCTTGTTCCCTCCGGCGACTTGATGGTCAGGTTGGTGGAGATTTTAGTGCTTAACTTGATGGACTAATCACTAAGCTAAGCGGAGATTCTATTTCGCACTTGGGGCTGTTTGGACTGTTACATCCCAATATAAGTCGTGAGGTTGCCCATTTCTTCCCTTGTAAAGTGTCAGGCCTGTTCATGAATTTTGTACAAGTAAACTCTGGATAAATGTAGTCAATGATTTGGGAGTCGTTTGGGTACAGCTCCTCGATCGTCATGTCGCAAAAAGAGACATTTCCTACAGTGCGGAATCTCGCAATATAGGATCGTCCGTTTCTTGGAAAAAAACTCCCAGTGACAGAACACTCACGATTCTCTGCAATACGCGAATCAATGTACCTAATTGCAAATGTAAATGATTCTTCCGCAAGAATTTTGACTGGTCCAAGTATTTCCATTTTTTCAGCAAAAGAAGTCCCTGCAATTTTGTCGCCATATTTTGATGGGTCACAGTTGAGGTTTTCATAATGTAAAACACTAATAAACATACCTGTTGTGCCCGTTGAATCGGAAGTGCTTTCAAAACTGATCTCAGCAGACGGTTTGCCAATTGGTAGCGTGTAAGTTGTCTGGCACCCTGTAAGCATAAAAAAAAGTGTGCTGAGAAAAAATGTAAGCTGGCGTGAATCGGAAGAAAGAAAGGGATTCCACAATCGATTGGTCATTATTTCACTTAATTGCACGTTTTTCTGTCATTGGTGCTAAGTGTAACGAAAGGTTTTGTACGATTACTGCTTGAACAGCTTGCATTTTTCTTGTATGCGCCAATGGTCTATTTGTTGTGAACACGTTTAGTAGTTACTGTTATCGAGAAATTGTGACCACGTTTCCTTTCAAGGCAACACCGGACATCAGCGCGCCGCTGCCGCACATGTATTCGGTCTCGCTGCTGCGTTCCTGGTTTTTGTAGTTGCTCTTGATGTTGATGACTGCGTTACCGCCTTCTTTTTTAGCCCGTTCCTGAAGTTCAAGGACGGCGCTCAGAAATGTCCACTCGCAAGCCTCCTTGTCCGACTTGTTAAAGCCGTTCGTTTTTTTGTTGGTTTTCCATTCGCCGAAGGATTTGACGACTTTCGGGTGCTTCTGTTGTCCGAAGTAGAATTTGACCGAGGGGTCCAGCTTGCTGGTCGCTGCTGGCGTGTTGAGTGCGTCTTCCAGGGGGTGCATGCGTTGATCGTCCCGGGCGAAGGCGACCTGGCTGGTCACGAGGGTTGTCAGGGCAAGAGCGAGTCCAAAATGCTTTTTCATGATTGTTCCTTGTTGTCGGATTGAAAATTATGCTGCATCAGGAAGTTAGACGAAAAATCAGGCTGGCGTTGGTTCCGCCGAAGCCGAAACTGTTCGACATGACGGTGTCAACGCGGCGTTCGACGGTTTTCATCAGAATTGGCAGGTCGGCACAGGCCGGGTCGGGGTCATTGAGGTGCGCGCAGCCGACGAGGAAACCACGTTCAAGCATCAGCAGAGAATAAATGGCTTCGTGTGCCGCGGCGGCGGCGATCGGGTGACCGGTCAGCCCTTTGGTCGAGGAGATGGCCGGTATCCCCGATTCGCAACTGCCAAACACGTCGCGGATGGCATTGAGTTCGCTGATGTCGCCCAGCGGTGTCGAGGTGGCGTGCGCGTTGATGTAATCGACGTTACCACCGGCCTCTGCTTGCGCCAGGCGCATGGCGCGGGCAGCGCCATCGCTGGAGGGTAGGACCATGTCTAGGCCGTCGGAACTGGCACCGTAGCCTGCCAATTCAGCGTAGATCCGTGCTCCGCGGGAGAGGGCGTGCTCCATTTCTTCCAGGATCAGGATGCCGGCGCCACCGGCAATCACGAAGCCGTCGCGGCTCGCGTCGAAAGGGCGAGATGCCGTGGCGTCGTTGTACGACGTGGAGAGCGCGCCCATGGCGTCGAAGTGCATCGTCGACGTCCAGCAGACTTCCTCGGCGCCGCCGGTAACCACGATGTCCTGTTTCTCCAGTCGGATCAGATCGCTCGCGTGGCCGATGCAATGCGCCGACGTTGCACAAGCCGAGGTGATGGAATAACTGGCGCCCTGGATACCGAATGCCGTCGACAGGCACGCCGACGTGGTGCTGCCCATCAATCTGGGGACGGTATAAGGGGGATTTTTTGAAGCGCCCCGGCTGCGTAGCGTATCAACGGCAAGGGTGTGTTCGTAAAGGGAACCTACGCCTGAGCCGACAATCAAGCCGGTGCGCGGTGTTGCCAGATCGTCTGAATCAAGATGCGCATCGGCAACCGCCTTGCGCATGGCGTGGTAGGCGTAGAGCGCGGCATCGCCCATGAAGCGGCGTATTTTTGGGTCAACGCTGGGTTCGGCGCTGATGTCCGGGATCCCGGCAACCTGGCTGCGCAAGCCGATTTCGGCGTATTCCGGCATCGGGCGAATGCCAGAGCGTCCCTCCCGAAGTGACAGCGCGACGCTGTCGAGTTCGTTGCCCAGGCAGGAAACGATGCCCAGGCCGGTCACGGCGACGCGACGCATCAATGCCGACTCAAGTGACTAACGATCAAAGCTTGAGCAGTTCGATGCGGATCGCTTCCTTGAGGGCTTGCGTCCAGCGGTTGTAATACGGATGGATCACTTTGCTGCCGTCGACAACCCCGAATTTCATGTTGATGCTGTCCTTGTAGACAATCGAATAACTTTCTGCGGAATAGGCGATATCGACGACGACCGTATGTTTGTTGCGTACCAGAATCGTCGCGACGAGTTGTCTATCCGGTTGTTGGGCGACGGTCCATCCCTTGCTGGCCGCAGCGGTGAGAATGGCTTGTTTGACTTGCTCTGCCGTGACTGTTTTCCCACTGTTCGTGGCGACCGCATTGTTCGGAAGGTCGATGACGGGTACCGGTTCGCGCGCGATGGCCGGCGCTGCAATCAGGGCCAGGACGAAAAAAAGCAGGGATACGAGTTTTGATTTCATGGTCTTGCTCCGTATTGATGGGGCAAATGATGTTGTTTTTGCCGGGGGGCTACCCGCAAGATCTTCCTTGCGGGTAGCAACTTCGAGCAAAGGGAGTGTTCGATGCTTTTAGTTGTAGGACGCCTCTTCGCCTTCATGAGGGGCGCCAGTCTCGCCGCCCACGCGTTGATCGTAATTCCTTGTGTTGTAATCCGCGACCAGCGTGGTAATCCGGGCCAGCATCGCATTGTCTTGCCCGCCAAAAGTGAAGGCCCCGCTCATCGCGGCGGCGCGCTGATAAAACTCGGGTTCCGCAATGATTTTGCCATTGCTCTTGTCGATGTATCTGACTTTCATGACAACGGCGGAGCTTCCGGCCATCGGCCCGGCAAAGATTCTGGCACCGACCCCGATGAACTTGATCTGTTCGATACGTGGCTCGATGAGTAAGGTGTTGTCGGCGGGGCCACCTTTTTCATTCCATCGGCTGATGATCGGTTTGACGCGCGAGTCGAAATATTCCTGGATCTTTGCTGTTGCTTTTAGATTGGCCCCATGGTGTGAGTAGGTCGGAGACAGTTCGACGGGCTTGAGTTCGAATCGGCTGAATGAGGAAAACTTGGCGGATGGCGGCGGATTCGTCAATCTCGACGAGTGAATGTTCGTGGCGCAAGACATCAAAAGTACGCTGCTGATGACGATGGCTATTTTGGAAATCGTTCTTGTCATAATAATTCCTAGCTTGGGCGTTTCAGGATGATTGAGGTATTGACTCCACCGAAGGCGAAATTATTGCTTATGACATATTCAAGGTCAATCGATCTTCCTGCACCGGTCAGGAAGTCGAGTTCGGCACATTCCGGTTCGACATTCGTTAGATTGATCGTCGTTGCGAACCAGCCGCGCCGCATCATTTCGATCGCCCACCACGCTTCGATCGCGCCACAGGCCCCAAGGGTATGACCGAGATAACTCTTCATCGAACTGATCGGGGTTTTGGGACCAAAGACGCTGGCCGTCGCCTGGCTTTCGGCAATATCACCGCGGTCGGTCGCTGTGCCGTGAGCGCTGATGTAGCCGATGGCCTCGGGGGTGAGTCCTGCGTCGTCGAGCGCCATGCGCATGGCGACGGCCATGGTTTCGGCTTCGGGCTGGGTGATATGGCTGCCGTCCGAGTTGCTGCCGAAACCGACGATCTCGGCGAGTATCTTCGCGCCGCGCGCCTTCGCGTGTTCGTATTCTTCGAGGACCAGGGTGGCGGCGCCTTCGCCGACGACAAGGCCGTCGCGATCACGGGCGAACGGGCGCGGCGTGGTTTCCGGCGCGTCGTTCTTCGAACTCGTGGCGAACAGAGTGGCGAACACGGCGGCTCCCGGCCCGGAGATTTCCTCGGCGCCGCCGGCGAGCATCATCTGCTAACGGCCGAACCGGATGGCTTCGTAAGCGTAGCCGATGCCCTGGCTGCCTGACGTGCACGCGCTGGACGTCGGAATGACGCGGCCTTTGAGCCCGAAAAACAATCCGGCATTGACGGCGGTGGTGTGCGGCATCATCTGGATGTAGCTCGTCGACGTCACGCCCTGCATCGAGCCGGTCTCGAGCATGTTGCCGAAGACGCGGACCGGTTCGACGCTGCCCGAAGACGAGCCGTAGGCGATGCCCATGCGCTCGTCGCGGATGCTCGGGTCGTCGCTTAGCCCGGCGTTGCTTAAGGCCATTTCGCTGGCGCGGACCGCCATCAGCGAAACGCGTCCCATCGAGCGGATCATCTTGCGCGGGTAATGGGCGGGCGGGGCGAATCCATCGACTGGAGCGCCGAGTCGGGTGTTGAGCGCCTCGATGTAATCCCATTCGCTCATGCGCCGGACACCGTTGCGGCCAGCCCGCAGCCTGGCTTCGATGTCCTCCCAGTTCTCGCCGAGCGCGGTGATGCCGGCCATGCCTGTGACGACGACACGCTTCATTAAATGATTCCTCCATTGACGCCGAGCACCTGGCGGGTGATGTACGAGGCTTCGTCGGACATCAGGAAGGCGACAGCCGCCGCGACTTCGTCGACCTGGCCGACACGGTTCATCGGCACGATTTTCAGGGCTTCTTCGACCGGCAGATCGTGGGTCATTTCGGTTTCGATCAGTCCGGGAGCAACGCAATTGACCGTGATCTTCCGGCTGGCCAGTTCGACCGCCAGCGCCTTGGTGGCGCCGATGAGTCCGGCCTTGGCTGCGCTGTAGTTGACCTGGCCGCGGTTGCCCATGATGCCGGAAACCGAGGCCAGCGTGACGATGCGGCCGCCTTTTCGGGTACGCACCATGGGCATGGTGAGCGGATGCACAACGTTGAAGAATCCGTCGAGGCTGGTATCGAGCACGCTGTCCCAGTCTTCCTCCGAAAGCGCCGGGAAGGCGTTGTCGCGCGTGATGCCGGCGTTGCAGACGACGCCGTAATCAGCCCCATTTGCGGCGATGTCGGCTTCGAGTATGCTGCGGGCGCCGGCGCGGTCGCAAACATCGAACTGGAGTATGGAAGCCGCTCCACCGGTTTGCCTGATTTCAGCCGCGGTATTCTCGGCAGCCGCCAGATTGCTGCGGCAATGCACGGTGACGTTGAAACCGTCGCGCGCCAGGCGAAAGGCGATGGCGCGGCCGATGCCGCGGCTCGATCCGGTGATCAGGACACGTCGCTGGTTCATGGATGACTCGCTTGTAAAAAGGACTGGAAATCTTCGGGTTCATAGACTTTGAGGGTCGCCGTGGCGACTTCCTCGCCGTTTGATTCGATGCGGCATTCGTAGGCACCCAGGCCGCTGGCGTCGCGTAGCACGACCTCGCTGCAGATGCGCAACGAGTGGTCGGCGGTAAAGGCTGAAATCGTGCTGTTAAAGCGTCGCGTCCCGAGCAATACGCCCATTTTCGGCGGCAGGCCGGCGGCGCGCTTGAGGAGTCCGACATGCGCAGCGATCGTCTGTGCCATCAGTTAGATGCCGAACCAGGATGGCATATCGCCGTTGGCGTCGGCGTACCAGGCATTCGCTTGCGGCGTGTATTCGATGCAAGCGCGTTCGTCATCGAAGTCGACGATGCGGTCGAGCAGCAGCAATGTGCCGCGATGCGGGATGATGTCCTCGACGGGGAGTATGCGTATGTCTTGGTTCATCGGAGGTCTCCGATCAACAGGCTGGCATTACTGCCGCCGAAAGCAAATGAGTTGGAAAGGGACAAGCGGCCTTCGTTGCGCGTGAAACGCTGCTCGCCGTTTACAAGGCTGAGCGGCGGCAAGGCTTCGTCGGCCTCGCCATCCCAGATATGTGGCGGCATCAAGCCGTCGCGCAGAGCCAGCTAGCAGAACGCCAGTTCGGTCGCGCCGGCCGCGCCGAGCAGGTGGCCGGTCAGCGGTTTGGTGCCGCTCGCGGGGACGCCTTGCGGAGGGCTGCCGAAAACGCGGGCAATGGCGCGGCTTTCCATTTCGTCGTTCTTGGGTGTGGCCGTAGCGTGCAGATTCAGATAATCGATGTCGCTTGCCGTGACGCTGGCCTCGGCGATGGCGGCGCGCATGGCCGCTTCCGCGCCGAGGCCTTCCGGCTGGGGGGCGGACATGTGATAAGCATCGCTCGTCTCGCCGATGCCGAGCAGTTCGAATCCCGCTGCTTCCCGCGTCATGAGAAAAAGCGCGGCGCCTTCACCGATGGGTGAGGCGGCACAGCGAATCGACGCCGCCGACGAGCACAGCATCGCACAGTCCATGACGGAGCAGATTGCGGGCCGAAGCGAAGGCCTTGGCGCTTGATGTGCAGGCCGTTGACACGGTGTAGGCCGGTCCGGACAGCCCGAGGTGGCGAGCGAGGAAAACGGCGGGCATGCCGATTTCCTGTTGTCGGTAGCTGAAAGCGGCAGGAAAGGCGCCGGTGGCGCGATGAGCGGCAATCGCCGCTTCGCCTTCGGCGATGCCCGAGGTGCTGGTGCCGAGCACGACGCCGATACGATTGCGGCCGAAATGCGATAGTGCGGCGTCAACGTCAGACTGGATTTGCGCCAGAGCAGCGAGCAGCAGGCGATTGTTGCGGCAGTCGTAGGTTTTTAATGCCGCAGGGATTTCCGGCAATGCGCCGCGTGCCCGGCCGATACGCACCGGACCGTCCGGCAGCCAGCCGTCTTCGACGACCATGCCCGAAGTGTCGCCGGCGAAGAGGCCTTGCGCGACTCCGTCGCAGCCAGAGCCCAAGGCGTTGATGATGCCCAGACTGGGCAGGAAAACTCGTCTGTTCATGAGGCGTTCCCGATCTCCGGGAGGGTTTCGATATCGATTTCCAGACCCGCCGCCGGGATGGTCAGGCGCAGGCGGCGATAGGGGGGCATATTACCCGTGTATTCGATTGCCAATAAGGTTTCTTCGCCATTGGCGATGCGGCGCTGTCCCGGTGCGTCGACCAGCGTCAGCGGCGGTTCGAGGCCTTTTTGCACGGATTCGGCCGGCCACAGGCTGAGTTGCAGCAAGGCGATGAGCAGGGGCGGGTTGAGGCGTTCATCCGGGGTTTTTGTCGCACTGGCAACCCGGTTGTCGAAGTTCGCCTGCAGCAGGGTTTGCCCGAACGGGGTCAATGCGACCAGATGCATGCCGGATTCATCGACCTCGACCTCGGCGATCAGCGTGTCGCGGCGGTCACGAAAACGGATGTCGATTTTTTGTTGCGCATTGAAGGGCGTCAATCCGGTCGTTGGCTGCAGGCAGTAGCGGCCGTCGCCGAATAGGCGGGGGCAGGACGATTCATCGTTCGAGCAGGCGCCGAGTGCTAGCAACACCGTCAGGAGCAGGGCGTGCCAGAGCCTCACTCGGTTCCTCCTTTGGAAAAGCTCAACACCATCGGCGCCAGGAGAACGGCGATGCCGACGCCGACGAGCAGGGTCAGCCCGAAACCGGAGAGCGCCGGCATCGAACTGAAGGCGAGCAGGCCGAACGAAAGCAAGGTTGTGCCCGCCGACAGAAGCACGCCGGCCAGCGTCGCCGCAGCGGTCTTGCTGTCGCTGCGGATGCCTTCTCGCAGAAAGATGGCGTAGTTGACGCCGACCCCCAGCACCAGCATGAGCGCCATCAGGTTGAAGAGCGTCAAGGGGGCGTGCATATAACCGAAAATGCCGAGCGATACCGCGACGGCGAGCACGGTCGGGAACAGGGTGACCGCCGCCTGGCGTAGTCCGTAGCGCAGGCTGAGCACGCCGAGCACCAACGCGAAGGCGCCGAGCAGCCAGAGCGCACCCCAGCGGCGGTAGTCGTGGAAGAGGCGGCTGACGCTGCCGGCCTTGTCGACCAGGGCGACCCCAGTCAATCCGTCAGCCGCCTTGGCGAGTTGGTCGAGGTTGGCAGCGCCCTGTGGGATGACGATCGTCGCGAATCCCTGCGGTGTCTTGCCGAGCCAGAGATGGCGGTAAGGCAGCGACAGCGGCGAGCGGAGCCAGTCGTCGACGGTCAGCGTCGTGCCGGCGGAGGCATGAAAGTCGGCAATCTGCCGGTCGGCAATATCGTCGCGCAATTCGCTGGCCGCCAACAGCCGGCGCAAGCCGGTTTCGTCGGCAAAGAACTTGTCCTGCCAGAGCTTCCGGTTGGCCTGCTGACGCTCCGGCGAGGGGACGAAAGCGGAAATGGCCTGATAGGCGCTGATGCCGCCCTGAGTTACGAGATGGTCGAGACGAGCGGCAAGTTGTTCCTCCCGTGCCAGAACGGCGTCGACCGTGTCGCCTTCGACAAGGAAGAACTGGCTGCTGTTCGCGAAACCGGTCAGTTCGCGGATCTTCTCTTCTTGCGCGACGAGCGAGGCTGGTCGCGAGATCAGCAGGCGGATATCGTCGTTGCCTTCGAGGCGCTGCCATCCGGGAATGGCGATCACCAGGAGCAGTCCGGCCAGAATCAGGCAGCGCCGCGGGTTCATGTGCTTTTGCCATCCGGCGAGGAATTTTCTCGGATAGGCGACCGCCGTTTCCGGGTCGCGTGTGCCGGGGCGCACGAGGAGCGCCGGCAGCAGCGCGCCGTAGCCGAGCAGGCTGGTCGCCAGTGCGATGGCGAGTCCGGGGGCAATGCGGCGCAGGCCGGCGATGGCGTCCCAGTCCTTGCCGGCACCGAGATGCGCCGCGAAATACTGGGTGGCGTAGTCGATGGCTTCGCCGATCAGGCTGGCGCCGAAAACCAGCGTGATCAGGTGCAACTCGCCAAACGTCGCGATGCTGAGTGCGACGGCGGCGCCGATGCCGAAGCCGACCGAGAGCAGACCGAGCGCCAATGGACGCAGGGAACGGAAAACGAGGTAGAGCAAACCGAGCAGACCGAGCAGCGAACCGGCGCCGATCAGGTCAAACTCGCGCTCGGCGCTTTGCCGTGCCGCGCTGGCGTAGAAAACGGTGCCCATGCGCAGGATGTCGATGCCGGCATGTTTGGTTTTCAACGAATCTTCGGCACGGGTAACGGCGTCGCTGACGCGTTGCTGCAAGGTGCCGTCATAAGCCGAATCAGGCAGCTCGGCCGAAACGAAGACCCAGGTCCTGTTGTCTTGCTTGCCCTTCTCGTGTGTGACCAGGACGCCGTTTTCGGGGGCGAGCCGGAAGTTGTTCAGGGGCAGGGTGGCTAGCCAGTCGTCCGTGAATCCGAAAGGGTCATCGGCCGGCGACAGCGTCAACCCGGCGCGGAAAGGGGTGTACAGCTTGCGCTGCAGGCGTTCACCCAGATCAACGTGGCCTGCGGTGAGCGCAATACGGTCGGCTGCGGCAAGCAGGTTAAAGCGGTAGGGGAGGTAGAAGTCGTTGATTTGCCGGGGGTTGAAGGGCGGCAGTTCGGCGACAATGTTTTTTAACGCGTCGGATTGCCGCAATTCGGTGGCGAATTCGCGTGCTGCTGCGGACGCTTGGCTGGAATCTTTGCCGCCGACCAGAATGATGACGCGGCCGCCAGCGGAATCAGCCAACCTGTCGATGGCTTCCTCGGCGACCGGGTTGCGCTCGGTCGGGGGGAGCAGGGCGAGCAGGTTGGTTTGCAGGGGCAGGCGTCCGGCGGCTACGATCTGGCCGATGCAGCTTGCGACGACGGCTAGCGCGAGCAGCAGCCAGATCGCGGCGCGTCGTTTCATGGCCGGTGTCGCGCGCTGATCGTTCATGGCTTGGCGGTTTTGCCGAACAGTGTTAATTCGGTTGCGTCCGGCGTATCGGCGGTTCGGGAGTTCGAAAACCGGATTTGCGTCACGTCATTCGCGTTTTCATCGATGCGGATGACTTCGACGAAACGCCCGCCGTTTAGGTGGATCGCTTTCAGGAATTGCGCGAGCTGCGCCTGTTTCGGCACGAGGTCGATTTCCCAATGTCCGCCGTTGGCCGGGTTGCCTTTCGCGCTGACTTCGAAGATTTCACCGAGAACCGTCGTGTCGGCGCCGAGCAGGGCGCGGAAGATGCGGCCAATCTGGACCAGTCCGGGCACCTCGGCGAGACCCCGTTCGCGGCGCGTGCCATCGGCGGCGATTTCGACGATGCGGTCCTCACCGAGTACGTAGCTCATCCGGTAGGGGCGCTCGATCTGCCACAGCACACCGTACAGACGGGAGAAAACAACACGACCGTCGCTTTGCAGCGGCCGCTTGAGCGCCGCCATCTGCTTGCTTTGCGTGAAATCGGCGCGGATGACGTTGTGCTGATCGATCTGCGCGCCGATCCGTTTCAGCGTGGCGGTGTCTTCTGCTCGAAGGGGCATCGACGCGCAGGCGAAGAGAAGAAAGGCCAGAATCAGGCTCCGCATACGCGCTCCAGATTGGCCAGAACGACAGGCGGCGAGACGAACTGCAACTCGTGCGTAACGGCATCAACGGCGACCTGGATGGTACTGCCCTTGGTCAATCGCTCGCCGGTCCCGGCGTCGCGGATCACGTAGCCGACCTTGAGCCGGTTTTCGTATTCGAGCAGGGTGGCTTCGACCCTAGGCGTTGGCCATAGCGCGCCGGACGAACGTACTTGAGGTGGCAGTCGACGACCGGCCAGGCGTATCCCGAAGCGTGCATCTGCGGGTAGTCGTAGTCGAATTTACGCAGCAATGCGCAGCGGGCCAGTTCGAAGTATTTGACGTAATGGCCGTGCCAGGCGACGTTCATCGCGTCGACGTCATGAAACGGCACTTCGATTTCGACGCGCGCGGATAACTCAAACGTTTTCATAAATCTCCCAACTGCCCTTGCGGATCAAGCCGGCTACGGCGCGCAGCTCGGCTTCGAGGGGGCGATCTTCGTCCAGGAACGGGGAATGCAGTTCGACCGCCTGCATGAATTCCGCCACGGCCGGTGTCAGCTCGGCGGGTTCGGCGTCCTGCAGCTTCTGGCGCAGCTTGACGCCCTGAACGGCCGCCAGGGTCAGTGCCGATGCGACCTGTTCGGTCAGTTCGAGGACGCGCAGGCAGTCACGGGCGGCAATGGTTCCCATGCTCACCTTGTCCTGGTTGTGGCATTCGGTCGAGCGCGAGAAGACGCTGGCCGGCATCGTCAGTTTCAGCGCCTCGGCCGTCCACGCCGACGAACCGATCTGTACCGCCTTGAAACCGTGGTTGATCGGCGAACGGTCGCCGCAACTGCCGGAGAGGTTTTGCGGCAGGCCGTGGTTGTATTTGCTGTCGACGAGCAGCGCGAGTTGGCGGTCCATGAGGTCGGCGAGGTTGGCGACCGCGGTTTTCATGGCATCCATGGCGAAAGCGATGTGGCCGCCGTAGAAATGGCCGCCGTGCAAGACGAGTTCCGCTTCGCCGTCGATCAGCGGGTTGTCGTTGGCGCTGTTTATTTCGTTCTCGATGTCGCGCCGCATCCAGCCCAGCGCATCGCGCAGCGGATCGAATAGCGATCCTGCAGGCGGATGATCTCACCTTCTTCCTCGTGCAGGTCGGCATAAATCCAGGCCGCCGCTTCGTTTTGCCCGGCGTGGGGCTTGGCGGCAAACAGGCGCGGATCGAAATGGCGTCGGTTGCCACGCAAGGCGACCGACGCCAGCGCCGTCAGGCGGCAGCACAGGCGGCTCAGAGTGTCGGCGCGGTGCCAGGCCAAGCAGGCGAGGCCGGTCATGACCGCCGTGCCGTTCATGACCGCCAGTCCTTCCTTCGGTGCCAGCCGGATCGGGTTCCTGCCGATGTCTTGCAGGGCTTCTGCGGAGGGTTTGCGCATGCCGGCGTGAATGACTTCGCGTTCGCCGATCAGTGCAGCGGCAACGTACGAGAGCGGCGTCAGGTCGCCGCTGGCCCCGACCGAGCCTTCCGCGGGGATCAGCGGCAGGATGCGATGCCGGATCAGCGCCGCCAGCTGTTCGAGCAGTTCCCGACGCACGCCGGAATACCCCTACGCCAGCGAGTTGAGGCGGCAGACCAGGACGGCCAGGGTATCTTCCTCGTCCAGGTAGCGTCCCATGCCGCAGCCATGATAGCGAGTCAGGTGCAGCGGCAGTTCGGCAACCAGGTTCGGTGGTACGCCGACGGTGCACGAATCGCCGTAGCCGGTATTGACGCCATAGACAATCCCTTCATCAGCGAGCAGGCGTTCGAGAAAGGCGGCACCGCTGTCGATACGGCGAACGAAATCGGGGTGGGCTGACAGTTCGGCACTTGCGCCGTTTTGGGCGATCTGCAGGACGTCTTCGATACGCAAACGCCGGACGCCGATTTCAATCGGACTGGCGGTGACTTTTGCATCCATGTTCATGCTTTCGGGGAAAGTGCGGCAGCATCCTGCTGCCAGAAATCGTAAAAATTGAACCATTGCGTTGGCGCTGCCAAACAATGGGCCTCAAGACGCTCGGCGTATTGCTGGAGATAGTCGTTCAGCCGTTGCTGGCGTTCGCGTCGTGGCAGGTCGATGCGCTCGGCGAACGGTTCGAAGTGAATCCGGTAGCCGTCACCCTCGCGCAGGCAGAAGAAGAGGTAGACCGGGCAGTCGAGCAGGCTGGCGAGGATGATCGGTCCTTGGGCGAACGGGGCGGGGGAGCCGAGGAAGTCGACATGTGTGACGCGCCCGTTCTCGGCAGGCGGCGTGCGGTCGCCGACGATGACCAGCAGTTCGCCGCGGTCGATCTTTTCCCTGAGCAGGATCGCTGTGTCCGGGCCGAAGTGGCTGACCTGCAGCAGGTTGACGCCGAAATCGGCGTTTGCCGCGGCCAGCATGCGGTTGAATTGTTGGGCATGCTCGGTATAGACGACGGCGTTGATGGTCGCCAGCCGGTCTTCGGTGGCCAGCGCACGGGTCATTTCAAGGTTGCCGAGATGCGCGCCGATGAGCACCGCACCGCGTCCGGAGGCGAGCAGTTCGTCGAAGGCGGCGCGATTCGGGAAGTCGACTCGGGCCGGATCGACACGGCCCATCCATGCGCCCAGCTTGTCGAGGCCGGAACGCGCGAATTCGAGCATGTGGCGGAAACTGTCGCCCCAACCCGGCGGGGGAGCGTTCTTGTGTTTAGCAATGCGCTTCAGGTAATCGTGCGATGCCTGGCGCGCCCGCGACGAGGACAGGAAGAAGTAGGCGACGACCGGATAAAGCAGAAGCCGGGCGGCACGCTCGCCGAGCAGGCGGTAGCAAGCAAAGGTGATGCGCAGTCCGAGCAGGCTGCCGCGTTCGGCCAATTGCGACCAATGCGTCTCACGACCCCTCGATCCGCTCAGTTTGCGCCAGAGCAATCGCGGCAGTCGGGGTAGCATCGAGAAGAAGAGGCGGGTGTGCATCTTCGAGATGCGGACGTTGTCACGCCACATATCGAAGTGCGAGACGCCGTCTTCGGGATAGATGACCCGGGTGTCGATGTTTTCGATCGGCAGACCTTCCCAGAAAGGCGAAAGCCGCACATCGAATCACCGATGGCAAAGGACAGGGTTTCGACCCAGACCCAGAAGTGTGTGACGTAACGGCCGTAAAGGCGTCCCTTGGGAACGGAATCGTCGTAGACCGGTCGTCCGCAGACGACGGCTTTGGGATGCGCGGCACCGCGCTCGAGAAATAGTCGCGTGGGCAGAGATCGCACTGGATACGCGCCGGGCTGCCTTCCTTTGCCGGAAGGGGGTGCCACCAGCGGGCCGGATGAGCGGATTCAGGTGTTTTCACGTTTCTTTCCATTTCTGGACGCCGTAACGGGATAGGGTCATTTTATCGTCCCAGAAGTCGATCGGCAGTCCGGCCTTGAGCTTGAGTTGTTCGAGGAAATGCTGCGGGTCGGGTAGTGATTCCCAGACCTGGGGCAGGAAGGTTGCGCGCCGGTAACCGTGCGTCAGGATCAGGCCGTCGATGCCGGGGCGCAGGCGGGCGATGGCGTCGTCTTCATCGGCGACTTCGAACGGTTCGGCGGCGTCGAGAAGGGAAACCTCGATGCGTGTTTGTGGCCATTCGCTGCGGGACAGCGGCGGAAAGCGCGGATCACGGAAGGCGGCAGCGACAGCGTTTTCGGCAACGTCGTCAGCGAGTTTACGGTGGGCTTCGAGGCTGCCGATGCAGCCGCGCAACTGACCCTTTTTCGTCAGCGTTACGAACGTGGCACCGGGCGTTTTCAGCCTGGGATGGGCGGACACCGGACGCTCGTCGCCGCCGAAGCACTGGTCGATGGCATTGCGGGCGAGGGACAGCAGGGCCAGTCCGAGGGGGTCAATGATCATCGCGGGCCTCATCGTAAAATGCGAACGCGCTGTAACCGACGACGCGCATCCGGTCGCCAGCGGTGTCGCCGGAGTTGCGCAGGTCGACGAGCGTGGCTTTCAGGCCATGGTGTTGAGCGGCGAGGAGCAGACCGTTGACCGGTGTCGCGCCGCAGGCCTGCCGGTGGTCGATCACAGCCTGCAGCGCCAGGATTTCCTCGGCAGTTTGGGCGTCGATTCGCCGTGCTTCCGAATAGGGCAGATAGTGCGAAAGGTCCGAACTGACGACGATCAGGGTCTCATCGCTGCCCCATACCCGTTCAAGCACTTCCGCAACCATGGCGGGGGTGGCCATGCCGACTGCTAGCGGCAGCAGTGAGAAATCATCAAAGAGGGCTTGCAGGAAGGGAAGCTGCACTTCCAGGGAATGTTCTTGTGCATGCGCCAAGTCGCTGAACACGATCTGCGGCAAGTCCTCGATGCTCTCGACCGCTTTTTGGTCGATCGGGACGTTGCCGAGCGGCGTGCTGAACACCTTACTGGTGGGAAGGGCTAGTCCATTGAGGCAACACGGTGCGTCGGGCCGAGCAGGACAACATGTCTGACCGCATTACGTGCAGCAGCGAACCGCGCATAGACACTGGCCGCGATCGACCCGGAATAAATATAACCGGCGTGCGGCACAATGATGGCTTTAGGCAAACCGGACGTCCGTGTTGGCGACGATGCCAGCAACCGGTCAATTTCTTGCCCCAGTATGTCGGCAGTGCCTGGGTAGAACATCCCAGCGACGGCGGCTGGGCGGCAAGCGATATTCATTAGTCCTTACCTCCTCCTTCAATATATGGTGACAGACCGCGGCAAGGCAAGCTCATCACTAGATTTTTCAGAAAGCGAGATCGGCTAGAATTGCGTCATGTCACGTTATTTCGCTATTGTTCCTGCCGCCGGCAGCGGAGCCCGCTTCGGGGCCGAGATTCCGAAGCAGTTTCTCGATCTGGCCGGTCGGCCGTTGATCTACCACGCCGTTTCCGCGCTGTGTCGTTGTCCCTGGATCGATCAAGTCTGGGTCGTTCTCTCGCCTGAGGATGAGTGGTGGGGGGGGTATGACTGGTCCGAGTTCGGCAATCGCTTGCGCGTTGCTGCCTGCGGCGGAAAAACGCGTGCCGAAAGCGTGTCCAACGGGCTGGCTGCCGTTGCCGGTCTGCTTGACGAAGACGATTGGGTGCTGGTGCATGACGCTGCACGGCCTTCTCTGAGCCAGCAGATGCTGGACGCTTTGCTTGCCGAGTTGCGTGATGATCCGGTCGGCGGCATTTTGGCCGTCCCGGTGGCGGATACCTTGAAACGAGCCGATGCCGATCAACGGGTGGCGCAAACCGAGCCGCGAGACGGACTCTGGCAGGCGCAGACGCCACAAATGTTCCGCTTCGGCCTGTTGCGCAGGGCGTTGGACGAGGCAGACGGCGTGACCGACGAGGCCGGCGCAATCGAGGCCGCTGGTTACAAGCCGCGGTTGGTGCGTTCCGACGCGACCAATCTGAAAGTAACTTTTCCCGCCGATCTACGACTGGCGGAACTAATATTGCAGGGGAGAAATTGATGGGCGCCGGATTCCGCATCGGACAGGGGGGGGACATTCATGCGCTCGTTGTCGGGCGCAAGCTGATCATTGGCGGCGTCGACATTCCGCACGAAAAGGGGTTGCAGGGCCATTCGGATGCCGACGTGCTGCTGCATGCGATCATCGATGCGCTGCTCGGCGCGGCCGGGATGGGTGATATCGGCCGCCATTTTCCCGATACCGATGAGCGCTATCGCGGTGCCGACAGCCGCGAACTCTTGCGTGCAACGCGTCAAAAATTGATGGATGCCGGTTGGCGGATCGTCAACGTCGATTCGACGATCAATGCGCAACGCCCGAAGATGGCGCCGCACATTCCGAAGATGGTGAGCGTGATCGCCGCTGATCTGCTGATTGCCGAGGAATGCGTCAACGTCAAGGCCAAGACGGCGGAGAAACTCGGCTTTGTCGGCCGTGAAGAAGGGATTTCGACCGATGCGGTCGCTTTGATCGAACGAGCCGGTTGATACGTCCCGAGGTTTATTCCGGGGTTCGTTCCCAATCCGCTGCCGGGTCTTGCCGGTAAAACAGTTTCAACTGCTTGTAGAAATTCGGGTATTCGTCGCGTAGAAGCTCTGGCGTTTCAAAAAACACTTCGCTCATGACGGCGAAGAATTCGCCGGGACTCTCGGCCGCGTAAGGGTCGAAGAGGGGTTCCAGATCGTTTGCTTCGGCGTGGTCGACACAAGCACAGAAATCTTCGTAGGCAGATTTCAATACTTTTTCCCATTTTTCACGAGACAACCCGGAATGTAATGGCGGGATGCCGTCGGCCTCGCCGTTCAGCATGTCGAGTTTGTGCGCGAATTTGTGGATGACGACGTTGTAGCCCTCGACGGCCATCGCGGCGTCCTGCCAGGAAATGAGCACGGGACCGTCCGACCAGGCTTCGCCGGCGGCGATTTCGGTGTATTCATGCACGACGCCGAATTCGTCTTCGATCGTTCGAGGAATGACGAATTCGTCCGGATAGACAACGATACCGACCCAATCCCGGTAATTCTCCAGTCCGACGTTGAGGATCGGCAGGCAGGCCTGGACGGCGATCGAGACGCAGATCGGATCGGTCAGTTCGAGACCGCCGGCTCCCGTGAATTCCTTCTCGGTGAGGAAGGCTTCAGTCAGTTGCCGCAGACGCGATGCTTCCTCCGGGCGCAGGCGGCCCAGAAAGGGAAGTTGCGCCAGGATCTCTTGCCAGAGTGCATCGGGAAGCAGTTTCTGGTTGGTCTCACCGCGTAACCAATTGAAGATCGAGCCGATCATGGCATGCTCAAAGGGGGCGTTTTGCGGTCGTCAGGAATATGCCAGCAAAAATCATCGCGATACCCAAATAGTGGAATCCTTGCGGTGTTTCGTTGAGAAAAACGGCCGAAAGCAGGGTGCCGAAGACCGGCATCAAGTGGATGAACAGGCTAGCCTTGCCGGCGCCGACTTCGCCGACGGCGCGGTTATAGAAGATATAACCGACGAAGCTGGGCAGGATGCCGGTATAGGCGATTCCGGCGAGAGAGGCAGGGGTCACGATGACATGCCGGCCCTGCGCGATTTCCCAAGCGCAGGCCGGGGCAAGGGCAATGAGACCGATGGCGGTGAACGCCGCCAACATCAGCATCGGATCGATGCCCGTGGGCCGCCATTGCAGGCCGATGGTATAGAGCGCCCAGATGATGACCGCAAGCAGCATCCATAGGTCGCCGATGTTAAGCGAGAGGCCGAGAAGGATGGTGAGTTCCGCGGGCGACGATGAGAATGACCCCGGACAGCGAGATCAGTACGCCGAGCCATTCGCTTCCCCGCAGCCGCTTGTTCAGAAAGGCCCAGGACAGCGCAATCGTGGCGATCGGGATGAACGAGTTGAGTAGCACGGCATTGGTCGCCGCCGTATGTTGCAACGCGATATAGGCAAAGGTGTTGTAACCGCCGACGCCGAGCAGGCCGAGCAAAACCACCGCTGGCCAGCCGCGCTTGAGGAGCGGCCATTGCGCGCGAAGGTGTGGTAGCGCGAAGGGCAGCGTCAGGGCGAAGGCGATGGCCCAGCGCCAGAAAGCGAGCGTAAGTGGTGGCACATCAGCGCGGATTGCACGGCCGACGACCATGTTTCCCGACCAGAAGAGCGTAGTCAGGGTCAACAGGAGATAGGGGTGATGGAATCGGGAAAGCATGAAGGTCGCTTGAGTTCTCGGTTTAGCTGCGCATTATGCCCGTGACTATCGTGGATACGGAATACAACTTGGTGTCATGATCTTGATTTTGATTTGACCGCCACCAATATGTTTTTATCTTAAGGTTTATAATCGCGGCCATGGTTTCGGTTACTCACTCCTCTGTTGCAGCCCATAGCGGCCAAGAAAAATCCCTGGAAACACTGTGCGAAGGTCTTTCGGTCGAGGAGGCCGAGAAGGTCGCGCGGGCGGCTGAGTATGCTTTGTCAGTTTATGGGGACAAGACGCTGGGGAGCGGGGAAGTTGTCTGGAATCATGCCTTGGGCATGGCACTGATTTTGGCGGGGTTGAAGCTCGATGCCGATTCGCGTTTGGCCGCGCTTCTTTTTGCCCTGCCCAGCCTTGATGAGAAAACGCTTCCGCAGATTGAAGAGCGTTTCGGTTCGGCCGTTTCTCAACTTGTCAGCGGCATCTTCCGTCTCAATCAGATCCGTCTGATCTCGCGCGGGTTTGTTGCACATTCGACCGACGGCGGCGAGCACAATCCGGCCGATCTCAAGGCGCAGGTCGAAGTGCTGCGCAAGATGTTGCTGGCAATGGTCGAGGATATCCGGGTCGTTCTGTTGCGTCTGGCTTCGCGCACGCAAACCTTGCGTTATTACGCGACCACGCACGACGAGCTGAGCACGCAGGTGGCGCGTGAAACGCTGGAACTGTATTCGCCGTTGGCTAACTGGCTCGGTGTATGGGAACTGAAATGGGAACTGGAGGATCTCTCGTTTCGCTTCCTGCATCCCAAAATCTACAAGACGATCGCCAAGCAACTGGACGAGAAACGGGCCGAGCGTGAAGCTTTCATTACCGACGCCGTTGATCGTCTGAAGCGGGAGCTGGCTGCGGCCGGAATCAAGGACGCAGTGATCTATGGCCGCCCAAAACACATTTACAGCATCTGGAACAAGATACGTAAGAAAGGCGTCGAGTTTTCCGAGGTTTACGATGTGCGCGCGCTGCGGGTCATCGTAGACGAAGTCAAGGATTGCTACACGACGCTTGGCATTGTTCATAACATGTGGTCGCCGATCCCCAAGGAGTTCGATGACTATATTTTGAACCCGAAGGGCAACAATTACCGTTCTCTGCATACAGCCGTACATTGTCCCGACGGTCGGGCGCTGGAAATCCAGATCCGGACCCACGAGATGCACAAGCACGCCGAGCTTGGCGTGGCGGCGCACTGGCGCTACAAAGAAGGCAGCAAGTCGTCTTCGGCTGGCAGTTACGATGAAAAGATCGCCTGGCTGCGCCAGCTGCTGACCTGGAAGGACGAAGTCTCGGATTCCTCGGACTGGGTCAAGCACTACAAGGAAGCGGCGCTCGACGAAACGATTTATGTGATGACCCCGCAGGGGCGGGTGGTCGATCTGCCGCGCGGCGCGACGCCAGTCGATTTCGCCTACCGGGTCCATACCGATCTCGGCCATCGTTGCCGGGGCGCCAAGGTCGACGGCGTACTGGTTCCATTGAATACCCAGTTGGAGACCGGGCAGCGCGTTGAGGTCGTCGTCGTCAAGCAAGGCGGGCCGTCGCGAGACTGGCTGAATTCGTCTCTCGGTTATTTGTTTACCCACCGGGCACGGGCCAAGGTCAAACAGTGGTTTTCGGCACGAGCGCTGGAAAAGTCTCTGGCTGACGGGCGGGCGATCGTCAATAGCGAATTGCAGCGTATGGGCGAAACCGGGTTTCGTCTCGACGATTTGGCTAACAAGCTCGGATTTTCGAAGCTGGACGATTTGTTTCTCGCCGTCTCGCGCGCCGAGGTTACGCTTCGCCAGTTGCAAACGGCAGTGCGTGGTGCGGAAGGGGAAGCTCCGGACGAAAATTTCATCAGCGAACCGTCGCCGCGCAAGCGCAAGGCCAGCGATGTGTCCGAAAAGGGAATCCTGATCGGCGGTGTCGACAAACTGCTCACCCAGTTGGCTACTTGCTGCAAGCCGGCGCCACCCGATCCCATCGTCGGTTTCGTCTCGCGTGGCAAGGGGGTGTCGATCCATCGTGCCGATTGTCCCAATTTTGCCAACATGGAGGCGATGCATCCCGAGCGCGTGATTGAAACGGCGTGGGGGAAGAAAACCGAAAGCGTCTTTGCCGTCGATATCGTTGTCGATGCCCATGACCGCCAAGGTTTGTTGCGGGACGTTTCGGATGTGCTGACCCGCGAGAAAATCAACGTCATCGCGGTGAGTACGCAGTCGAAACATGGGGCGGCGCATATGCGCTTCACGGCGGAGGTTGGCAATATCGCTCAGGTCAAGCGCATGCTCGGTTTGCTGCAGGAGGTCGATGGCGTGGTCGGAGCACGCCGCGCCTGAGCAGGGTGTCCCGAAATCACCGTGCTTGCCCATTTCAGGCTTGCGCACCGTTTTTTTCGTGAGAATCTAAGTTTCGTTCCAGGCGATAGCCGAGACGACTCCGCTCAAAACTTTGGGTTTCGGGAAGCCCGCGGCTATGGGAGATTTCCCTGCTGCTTTTTCAATGATTCCTCGGCGAACAGCGCGGCGCCGATGATGCCGGCCTGGTTCCGGAAACTGGCGGCGACGACTGGCGCCTTCGTCGTCAAATATTCCGAGAATTTGTCGATTTTCTTGCTTGCGCCGCCGCCGAGAACGATCAGGTCAGGCCAGAACAGTTTTTCCATGGTGGCCAGGTAGAGGTTGAAACGCTTGCTCCATTCCTTCCATTGCAATTTCTGGGTGACCCGGACAGCTTCCGAGGCGAAAAGCTCGCCTTCGATGCCGTTTTCGAGATAGATGTGTCCCAGTTCCGTATTCGGCAACAGCCGGCTATCGATGAACAGGGCCGATCCCAGTCCGGTACCGATGGTGATAAACAAGACCACGCCGCTATTCCCACGGCTGGCGCCGAAGCGCATTTCGGCCAGCCCGGCGACGTCGGCGTCGTTGGCGACAAAGACCGGATGCCCGAGTTGTTGCGAGAAATAGTCGGCGATCGGCAAGTCGATGAAGGATTTATCGATATTCGCTGCCGACATCGCGATGCCGTTTCGGATGCCGAGGGAAAACCCATGCCGACGGGACCGGACCATTGATGTTGCTCGAGCAGGTCGATCAGGGTGTTCGCAACGGCTTTTGGTGTTGCTGGTCGCGGTGTTTCGATACGAATCCTGTCGCGATGCAATTTGCCGGTTTCCGTGTCGACGACGGCAGCCTTGATTCCCGTTCCGCCGACGTCAATGCCGATGATGTGCATATTTTTGCTCCTTGTACTGATCGGGGCAGGGGTTGCATCCGCCCCCTCTCTCAGGGTTTGAGCAGTTCAATCAGTTCGTTTTGTGCGTTGCGCGGCTTGCCGCGTGTGTTGCGATGCGGGTGATAGTTGCCGTTGGCGTCCATGGTCCAGGATTGCTGGTTGTCTCGCAGATAGACCTGCAGTCCTTCGGCGATGACGCGGCGCTTCAGCTTCTTGTCAAGAATCGGGAACGCCAGTTCGATGCGGCGGAAGAAATTGCGTTCCATCCAGTCGGCGCTGGAGAGATAAACCTTCTCTTCACCGTCGGCATGGAAATAGAAGACGCGATGATGTTCCAGAAGGCGGCCGATGATCGAGCGTACCCGGATATTCTCGGATAGCCCTTTGATGCCTGGACGAAGCGCACAGACGCCACGGACGATCAGGTCGATCTTGACGCCGTCCTGCGAGGCTTCGTAAAGGGCGTTGATGATTTCCGGCTCCAGGAGCGAGTTCATTTTGGCGATCATGCGCGAGCGCTTGCCGGTACGCGCGGCTTCTGCTTCGTCCCGGATTGCGGTGAGGAGGCGCTGGTGGAGTGAGAACGGCGCTTGCAGGAGATGTTTCAGCGTTTGCGCACGGCCGAGTCCGGTCAGTTGCTTGAAGACTTCGTTGACCTCTTCGCCGACTTCTTCGTTGCAGGTGAGTAAGCCGAAGTCGGTGTAGAGACGCGCGGTTTTCGGATGATAGTTGCCTGTGCCGAGATGGATGTAGCGGCGCAGCCGGCTGCCGGTCTTTTCCTCTTCGCGGCGCACGATCATCAGCATCTTGGCATGCGTCTTGTAGCCGACGACGCCGTAGACGACGTGCGCACCGACTTCTTCAAGCTTGGTTGCCCAGCCGATGTTGGCTTCTTCGTCGAAACGTGCCATCAGTTCGACGACGACGGTGACTTCCTTGCCGTTCTGGGCAGCGCGCACCAGCGATTTCATGAGGACCGAGTCGGTTCCGGTGCGGTAAACCGTCATCTTGATGGCGACGACTTTCGGGTCGGTCGTCGCTTCGTCGATCAGCGAGATGACGGGCGAGAAGCTCTGATAGGGGTGATGCAACAGGATATCGCCGGCGCGGATGTCGTCGAAAATGCTGCGACCCTTTTGTTGCAGCGACTTGGGAAAGCCCGGCGTGAAGGATTCTAACTTGAGGTCCGGGCGATCCACCCAGTCCGGAACCTGCATCAGCCGGACCAGATTGACCGGTCCGGCGACGCGGTAAAGATCGATTGCGTTGAGGCCGAATTGCCCCAGCAGGAAACTGGCCATGGCTTCCGAGCAATTGTCGGCGACTTCCAGTCGGACGCCGTCACCGAAGTGACGTTGCGGCAGTTCGCCCTGGATCTTGGCGCGCAAGTTCTTGACTTCTTCCTCGTCGACGAACAGGTCACTGTTGCGCGTGACGCGGAACTGATAGCAGCCTTTCACGTTCATGCCGGCGAAGAGGTCGCCGACGAAGGCGTGCAGGACCGACGAGAAGAAGACGAAGCCGTATTCGCAGTCGCAAAGCTCTTTGGGTAGGCGAATGACGCGCGGCAGGACGCGCGGCGCTTGGACGATGGCAGCGCCCGAGCTCCGTCCGAAGGCATCCTTGCCCTCCAGTTCGACGGCGAAATTCAGACTCTTGTTGAGTACGCGCGGAAAGGGGTGTGAGGGGTCGAGACCGATCGGGGTCAGAATCGGCATGACTTCGCTGACGAAATAGTTCCGGATCCATTCGGTTTGCGCTTCGGTCCATTCCGTACGGCGCAGGAAGTGGATGTCTTCGCTGGCCAGTTGCGGGAGAACCTCGTTATTCAGGAGACCATATTGTTCTTCGACCAAGGCGTGCGCAAAATCGCTGACGCGCCGGAGGGCCTCCTGCGCGGTGAGGCCGTCGGTGGTGACGGCGATCGAGTTCAGCTTGATCTGTTCCTTAAGTCCGGCAACGCGAATCTCGAAAAACTCATCGAGGTTGCTGCTGACGATACACAAAAAACGTAACCGTTCCAGCAGGGGGGTATTCGGGTTTTTTGCTTGTGCCAGCACCCGGCGGTTGAATGCCAGGATGCCGAGCTCCCGGTTGAGGAAGTTTTCCGGCGGGAAATGAATGGTACTGCCGTGGGGTAGGTCGGTGCGATGTGTCATGGTCTCATTGAATCAGGAATGCTAGGCCGTTGCAAGCTGCGATGGTGTTGCAGCATTGTTACAAGGATATGTCGATGCGATGGTCGCTCAGCCAAACTCCAGAGGGGAATGACCAGCAAAGGCGGTGATAGAATTGCTTCCCGGGCATGGTTGAGAATATATCGAATGACTTATGAGCAGATTGCCGCGGTGGATCTCGGATCGAACAGTTTCCGGATGCAGATCGGTCGCGTTGTTGAGGATCAGATTTACCCGCTCGACACCCTGAAAGATATGGTGCGTCTGGCTTCCGGGTTGACCCCCGAGAAGTACCTCGATGAAGTGTCGCAACAACGAGCGCTCGAAACTTTGTGTTGTTTCGGGGAGCGGCTGCGCGGTTTTCAGCCGGAGGCCGTACGGGCAGTGGCGACCAACACTTTGCGCGTGGCGAAGAATGCCAAGGAATTCATTCCCAAGGCCGAGGCGGCGCTCGGATTCCCCATTGAAGTGATCGCCGGGCGCGAAGAGGCGCGACTGATTTATATCGGTTCGGCACATTCCCTTCCACCCCTAAGTCACAAGCGGCTGGTAATCGATATCGGCGGGGGGTCGACCGAATTCATCATTGGCAGGAAATACGATCCCTTGTTGTTGGAATCGTTGTTTTTCGGCTGTGTGAGCTATACCCTGCGCTTTTTTCCCGACGGTAAAGTCGATAAGAAGCGTTTTGTCGAAGCCGAGGTTTCCGCCGCCCGCGAAATCCAGACGATCGCCCAGGATTTTCACCGCGTTGGTTGGACCGAAGCGGTGGCTTCGTCAGGAACCGCGCGCGCTATCGTCGACCTGTGTGAATTGAATGGGCTCAATCCCGAGGGACAGAGCGGCATTACGCGGGCCGGCCTGGAGAGGCTGCGGGCACTGATTATTCGCGCCGGTTCGGCTGCGGATTTGAAATTGATTGGTTTACGTACGGACCGCTTGCCGGTTTTCCCCGGGGGCATCGCGATCATGTCGGCGATTTTTTCCGAGTTGAAAGTCGAACGGATCGCCTATTCCGAAGGCGCATTGCGACTCGGCGTGCTTTACGATCTGCTTGGTCGATTCCACCATCACGACAAGCGGGATACGACGGTGAAGCAATTCATGCGCCGTTATCAGGTGGATTCGAAGCAGGCCGAACGCGTCGAACGGGTGGCGCTGGCCGCGCTCTCGCAAATGGTCGATATCGAAGCGATGGAGCAGGAGGGCGATGTCCGTTTCCTGCGCTGGGCGAGTGCCTTGCATGAAGTCGGAATTTCGATTGCCCATGGCGGATTTCACAAACACGGCGCATATATCGTCGGTTACGCCGACATGCCCGGTTTTTCAAAAACGGATCAGGAGAGTCTGGCTTTCCTGATCCTGGGGCAGCGCGGCAAGCTCGACAAGCTGCCCTCAAGGCCGGTCGGTGATCCGCTCTGGCGCTTGGTTTTATGCATCCGATTGGCCTCGATATTTTGCCGGTCCCGTGATGACCAGCCGTTGCCGACTTATTCGCTCAAATCCTTTGAGGGCGGCTTCCAGATCGAACTGCCTGCTGACTGGCTGCAGACCAACCCGTTGAGTGCGTCGGCGCTTGGAGATGAGGTTTTCGTTTGGCGATGGATCGGCATGACGTTCAAGATTAAGCGTCGTTCGGGATCGATGGTCGCGGTGGCGTGACGATGACCGCAGCCGGGGTCGAGTCCCGTGTGCTGGACGGCGTCGAACGCGTTACGCTGGCTGGTGACTGGACCCTGTCGAACCTGCCGCAACCGATTGCGGATTTCGAGGAAAACCTGAAAGCGGTTGGCGGTAGTGGCGCCGAGTGGGATTTGACGGCCATTAGGCGTATCGACAGCGCTGGTGCCCTGCTGCTCTGGCGTGCTTGGGGGCGGCAATGGCCGACGGTTGTCGAGATGCTGCCGCAACACCGCTTGGCCTTGCAACGCGTGGCGAATATTCCAGGTGAGCCGATGCCCGCACCGCCTTTGCCGCACTATTGGGGGCTGGTGGCGATCGGTTCGCGAGCGCTGGCGGCTGTCCGCAATCTGCGTCATCTCCTTATTTTGATCGGTGAATTGATCCTCGATGTGTTTTATCTGTGCGCACATCCGCGGGATATTCCCTGGCGCGAATTTTCGGCCAATCTCTACAAGGGCGGAGCGCTGGCTTTGCCGGTGACGGCGTTAGTCGGGTTTCTGATCGGCATCGTGCTGTCCTTCCTGTCGTCTTTGCAACTGAAGAACTTTGGTGCCGATGTCTATATTGTCAATCTGCTCGGCATCAGCATCATCCGTGAACTGGGTCCGGTGATCGTCGCCGTGCTCGTGGCCGGACGATCCGGTTCGGCAATGACGGCACAGCTTGGCGTTATGCGTGTGACCGAGGAGATCGACGCGCTGGCGACGATGGGGGTTTCGCGCAGCCTGCGCCTGGTTTTGCCCAAGATCATGGCGCTTTCCATCATCATGCCGTTGCTGGTGGTGTGGTGCGCGGCAGCAGGTTTGATTGGCGGCATGATCTCGGCAAACCTGCAGATGGGGCTGGAATACGGCTATTTCATCGATGCACTGCAGCGCGCCGTGCCGGTAGCCAACGTCTGGATCGAACTGGGTAAAGGTTTCGTCTTCGGTCTGCTGATCGCGCTGATCGCCTGCCAACGTGGCCTCCGGGTGCGGCCGAACACGGAAAGCCTGTCGTCGGAGACGACGAAATCGGTCGTCGCCTCGATCACCGTGTTGATCGTTGTCGATGCCGTGTTCGCCGTCCTGACCCGCAATATCGGTTTGCCGGTGGCAGGGTGATCATGAGCAATACGCTTGCCACTTCAGTCATTCAGTTGCGTAGGATACGCACGCGATTCGGTGAAAGCGTGATTCACCGCGACATCGACTTAGACGTCAATGCCGGGGAAATCGTCGCGCTGGTCGGCGGTTCGGGGAGCGGCAAGACCACTCTGTTGCGTGAGATCGTCGGTTTGCTGCGGCCGGAGGCGGGAACGGTTCGGCTGTTCGGTCATTCCGTTTTCGACGCCGAACCCGGAATTCGCCGCGACATCCGCCGACGTCTCGGCATGCTTTTCCAGCAGGGCGCCCTGTTTTCTGCGCTTTCGGTTTTCGATAACATCGCTTTTCCGCTACGCGAACTGAAGGTGCTCGACGAAGATTCGATTCAAGAGTTGGTTCGCCTCAAGCTGCAACAAGTGGAGCTCGAACCCTGGCACGGGCAATTGATGCCGGCCGAGCTGTCGGGGGGGATGGTCAAGCGGGTGGCGTTGGCGCGCGCAATGGCCCTAGAGCCCGAATTATTGTTATTCGACGAGCCAACCGCCGGGCTTGATCCCGACCGCGCCGACGGTTTCGTCGAATTGATCCGGAGTTTGCAGGCTGAACTGGGATTTACCGTCGTCATGGTGACGCACGACCTGAAGACGCTTTCCGGCCTGTCATCGCGGGTGGCGGTGCTTGCCGATCAGCGTATCATTGCCGACGGGACGCCGATCGAGGTGCTCAAGGCGGATCATCCGTTCATCCGCAATTTTTTCTGCGCGGAAGATGCGAAACCGGTCCGGGATAAAGGTATGGTCTGAACATGGAAAATCGCTCACACGCATTGATTGCCGGCGTATTCACGCTGCTTCTTGCGATTGCTGCCGTTGCTTCGCTGTGGTGGTTCGGCGGTTCTCAGGAAGAGACACGCCAATATGTTGTGCAGACTCGGAGAAACGTCACCGGACTTAACCCACAGGCGTCGGTGCGTTATCGCGGCATCCAGGTCGGCAAGGTGAAGTCGATCGAACTTGACCCGGAAAACGTGGGCAACATCCTGTTCCGCATTGCGATCAAGACGAGTGTTCCGGTTACGCTCGGCACGACCGCGACGCTTGAGACGCAAGGCGTGACCGGGATCGCACACGAGTTGCTCGAGGATAGTGGCGATGATCGCTCGCTTCGTCCGGCGGGGCCGGATGGACTGCCGCGGATACCGATGAAGGATTCGCTGATCCAAAAACTGTCGGATGCCGGGGGGCGGACGTTACAGGATGCCAGTGCGTTCCTGGATCGCGCCAACCAGATCCTGAGTCCGGAAAATCGCCGTAATCTTTCGGCAATGCTGGTAAACCTGGAAGCGACTTCGGCCGATGCTCGCCAGGTCGCGGCGCGGCTGCGCCAACTGCTGACGCCAGAAAACGTCCAGGTGCTTCAAAATTTGATTACCAAAGCTGAACAGACGGCTGACCAGGCCGCGCCATTTTTTGCCGAAGCGCGGTTGCTCGTGGCCGATCTGCAGGTGGTCAGCCGGAAACTCGATACGGCGCTCACCGACACGACGCAAGAGACCGGCGCACTGGCGCCGCGTCTCAACGAGCTTTCGTCGGAGTTGGTGAGCAGTTCACGCCGTCTCGGTCGCCTGCTGCAGATGTTCGAGGAATCTCCGCAAAGCCTGCTTTTTGGACCGCAGAAGCCAGTTCCCGGGCCGGGAGAGGGGGGTTTCAGGCCTCCGGCAGATAACGGAGGAAGGCCGTGAAAAAATTTATCGCCTTGCTTTCGGCCGTCTTGCTGAGTGCCTGTGTCAACGCTCCGGTCGGGCGGACGTCCGTGATCGTTTATGATTTTGGCTTGCCTGCTGTACCTGCGAAAGTGAACGAGGGTTGGTCGGAGCTGATGCTCGATGTCAAATCTCCGGCTTGGGCCGATTCACCCCATATCCATTACCGGTTAGCGTACGAAAATGCGCTCAAGCGCCGCGAATATGGCGAAAGCCGCTGGGCAGGCGCACCGGCGGTCTTGCTGGCGCAACCCTTGCGGCAACAACTTGGTCTGATGGACGGCAATGTCAATGCCACCGTTGGTTGCCGGCTCAATCTTGAACTGCATGAATTTACTCAAATGTTCGATTCGCCGCAGCAAAGCCGCGGTGTGTTGTTGGCGGATATCAGTCTGATCGATGCGCGGCGAGAGCGCGTAGCCGGACGACGCTTTCTGATTGATCAACCGGCGGCAACGCCGGATGCGTCGGGCGGTGTTGCCGCCCTGGTTGCGTCGGGTGACGAACTGGCGAGGCAGATGGCCGGCTGGCTCGAGAGCGAGAAAGGCGACCTGGGGTTTGCGGATTGCCGCCGAAATATTCGGTGATCAGTCGCCGACCGCCGAAACGATCGAAGCCCGTAATCCGGTCTGCCCTGTAGCGTCAAAGAGCAGCTCACTGCTGTCCACCAGGCTTTCCTGAATGACTGCAAGTGCATCGAAGCCACCGTCGGGTGAGGGCGCCGCCGTCACCACCATGGCAAAGAGGCTTTCCGGATTCTCCGGGGAGTAGATGCCCGTGCCGGCGGCAAGGGCGCTATCGGCGTGGATACGGTAGAGATGGCGCTTGATCTTGCCTAGGTAGCGGGTGCGGGCAATAACTTCTTGTCCGGGGTAGCAGCCTTTCTGAAAGCTGACACCGCCGAGTTGATCGAAATTGGCCATCTGCGGCACAAAGCATTCACGCGTGGCCAGGGTGATCAATGGGATTCCGGCCTGAATGTCGAGCCAGCGCCAGACCGGCGTGCCGACCGGCCGAGCGTTCGCGGCGAGTTTGGCCCACAACTCGGGCGTTTTTTCTCTGGCGAGCACGATCAGGAAACGATTCGCGTCGAGGCAGATCACTTTGCTGTCTGAAAAATCGGCTGTCTGCAACGCGTCGGCGGGAACGGGGAGGTCGGCAGCTTGCAGTGCGAATTCGGCTTGTGGTCCCGAGATACCGAGAACGGCGAGGTGCGCGGAAAGATCCGCCAGTTTGACTTTCGAGCGCAAGACGTATTTCTGCATGTCGTTGCGGATCGTCGGCAGCAGGTCGGCGGACAGCAAGCCGCGATAATCGTTGCCGCTGCGATACAGCAGGAAGCTTGCTTGCATGCGGCCTTTAGCCGTGCACCAGGCGGAATGTTGCGCGGTGTCGGCGGCGAGATGATTGACATCGCTGGTCAGTTGATTATGCAGAAAGACCTTGGCGTCTTCTCCAGCGCATTCGAATATGCCCAGATGGCCCAGCGGTGACACGATCGTCGCCTCGCGGGCGGCGGCCAGTTCGCTGTTGAGGTCGCCGAAATCGGTAATCAGGTCGCCGTCGAAACGGGCGCCGTTTGCCCTGAGAAAGTCTTGCCAACTGGAGTTCATCGTCGCTATATCCTCTAGAAGTTCTTTGGGTGGTCGCGCATGACGGGAATGCCTGGGATCGGGGCATGACCTATGACGAGATCAATCGTCATTCCCTAATGCGGTTCTGCGCGGCACGTTTCGGCTATTATATCGCCACTCCGATCCCGAACCCTTGTGACTGAACCTTCTCTCCACCGTGTTGGTGCGATGTCCGGACTCCTGAAAAAACTCATACTCGTTAGCGTGCTGCTGGTTTTTGCCTTGGGCGGCGGATTCTTCTGGAAAGTGACGACGCCATTGCCGCTCAAGGCAGAGCGGGTTGATTTTCATATCGCACCGGGGAAGGGGATGCGCGCAGCGGCCAATGAAAATTCCCGTGCCGGCGTCGAACTCGAACCCTGGTTGCTTGTCTTGCTCGGCAAATTCATGCGTGTCGAATCGTCGATCAAGGCTGGCAGCTATGAAATCAGTCACGGCATTTCTCTCTGGGGGCTGTTGAAAAAGCTGACGCGCGGCGATGTCACTCAGGCCGAGATTAAATTCATCGAGGGCTGGACCTTTCGCCAGATGCGCGAACGCCTCGATGCCAGTCCGGATTTGCGTCACGATACCGCCAGGCTGAGCGATGCCGAAATCCTGAAATTGATCGGAGCCCCTGTTGCTCACGCCGAAGGACAGTTCTTCCCCGATACCTATCTTTTTGACAAACAGAGCCGGGACGTCGATGTTCTGGCGCGGGCCTATCGTGCTATGCAGGCGCATCTGGCGCGGGAGTGGGCTACGCGAGCGGAGGGATTGCCCTATCAGTCGATCGATCAGGCGCTGATCATGGCGTCGATCGTCGAGAAAGAAACGGGGCGTGAGCAGGACCGCCCCCTGGTCGCGGCCGTTTTTGTTAACCGCTTGCGCCTGGGTATGCCCTTGCAGACTGATCCGACGGTGATTTACGGCCTGGGCGAAAAATTCGACGGCAATCTGCGCAAACGCGATTTGCTTGCTGACACCCCGTACAATACCTACACGCGCGGTGGTCTGCCGCCGACGCCCATCGCTATGCCAGGTTTGGCTTCGCTACGCGCGGCGCTGCATCCGGCCGACAGCAAGGCCATCTACTTCGTGGCCCGGGGCGATGGCAGCAGCCATTTCTCGCAAACGCTCACGGAGCACAACCAGGCCGTCAATCGTTACCAGAGAGGAATCAAGTAGAGTGAATCAAGCGTCCGCACGGGTAAAATTCATTACCTTCGAGGGCATCGACGGCGCCGGCAAGAGCACGCATATCGCCGGTGTGGCCGAATTGCTGCGCGCGCGCGGTCTGGCCGTCATCTGTACGCGCGAACCCGGCGGCACGCCGCTCGGCGAAAAGCTGCGCGAATTGCTCCTGCACGAGAAAATGCATTTGGAAACCGAGGCCTTGCTGATGTTCGCCGCCCGGCGCGAGCATCTGGCCGAGGTCATCGAACCGGCGTTGGCACGCGGCGAATGGGTCATCTGCGATCGTTTTAGCGACGCGACTTATGCTTACCAAGGCGGTGGTCGCGGCCTTGACCGGCAGAAATTCGCTGCCCTCGAACAATGGGTGCATGGTCACCTGCAACCCGATTTGACCTTCCTCTTCGATCTGCCGCCGGACGTGGCCGGCGGACGCATCGCCGCGCAAGGCCGCAATCTCGACAAATTCGAGCAGGAGCGCGCCGATTTCCATCAACGCGTCCGCCAGGCCTATCTTGAACGGGCCGAAGCCGATCCGTGGCGGATCCGGGTCGTCGATGCCAATCAGGCGTTGGATTCGATCAAACGGCAAATCGAGACCATCGTCTTAACTTACTGTTCATGAAAATCATCGAACTTCATGAGGTCATTTGGGCGCAGCTTGGCGAACGCCGCGCCAGGTTGCCGCACGCACTGCTGATTTCCGGCCAGCGCGGCATCGGGAAATTTGAGTTGGCGCGCCGCTTTGCCGAGTCGCTGCTTTGCGAAAGTCCGACCTCGAATTTCGAAGCTTGCGGCGCTTGTCCTGCCTGCGGCTGGCTGGCGCAGGGCAATCATCCGGATTTTCGCCTGCTGCAGCCCGATGCGCTGGTCGAGGAAGCGGTCGATGCCGCTGAGGCCGGCGGCAAGAAAAAGGCGAGCCAGCAGATCACCATTGACCAAGTGCGGGCGCTCGACGACTTCCTGCACGTCGGGACGCACCGGCACGGCGTGCGCGTCGTGCTCGTCAATCCGGCCGAAGCGATGAATCGCTCGACGGCGAATTCGCTTCTTAAGTCGCTCGAAGAGCCGATTGCGAGCACCTTGTTCATGTTGGTGACAAACGAGGCCTATAGACTGTTGCCGACGATTCGTAGCCGCTGCCAGTCGATCCCGGTGCCGTTGCCCGAACCCGCCAAGGCCGAGGCATGGCTGGCCCAGGCCGGCGTTGACGAAGCCGCCCGTTGGCTGGCGTTGGCCGGTGGAGCGCCCTTGCTGGCGGTTGAACTGGCGAACGACGACGAGCGGGTGCTGCTTGATGCGTTGGTCACCGAATTGTCGCGTGGCGGCCGTCTCGACCCGCTTGCCGCTGCGGCCGTCGTCGACCGGGCAATCAAGGCTGAAAAGCGACCGGCGCCGCTCAAGCGCATGGTCGAATGGGCGCAGAAGTGGCTGTTCGATCTGACACTGGTTGGCGAAGGTTTACCGGTGCGTTTTTTTGTTACGCAGAACGAAACATTGCGGCTTCTGGCGCAGGCTTCTACTACGGCCCGCCTGTTGGCGTTCGGCCGGAAAGCGATACAATACAAGGCGCAATGCGAACAACCCTTGAACAGCCGTTTGTTCCTCGACGATTTTTTCCTGAACTACGCGGCGTTGTTCCGGAATGACCGGAAAGGCTGATCGAAACGTCCATGACTACAGCCAACGAAACCAAACCTGCCGGTGGAGCCACGCCGCGGCCGAGCGTCCTGTCGCTCAACATCAATTCGAAGTCGGCGCTGTACGCGGCGTTCATGCCGCTCCTGCGCAACGGCGGCATCTTCATCCCGACCACGCGTTCGTACAACATCGGCGACGAGGTCTTCATGCTGCTGTCGTTGATGGACGACCCGACAAAACTGCCGATTGCCGGCACGGTGGTCTGGATTACGCCGCCGAACGCCCAGAACAGCAAGGCGCAAGGGATCGGCGTCCATTTCAAGAACGACGAGAGCGGTATTGAAGCCAAGCGCAAGATCGAAGGGCTTCTTGGCGGCGTCATGCAGTCGACGCGTCCGACCCATACCATGTAACTCCCATTTCCTCTGAAATTTGTACTGATGCTGGTTGATTCGCACTGCCATATCGATTTTCCTGAACTCGCCGACAATCTTCCACAAGTGCTGCAGTCGATGCAGGACAATGGCGTTGGTTGCGCTGTCTGTATTGGCGTTCGGCTCGAGGATTTTCCCCGAGTGTTGGCTCTGGCCGGAAACAATCCGCCGATTTTTGCTTCAGTCGGTTTGCACCCCGAGACGACTGACGGGCGCGAACCGAGTGTCGAGGAGTTGGTTGGACTGGCCCGGCATCCGAAGGTGCTTGCGATCGGTGAAACCGGACTCGACTACTACTGGCACAAGGACGCCCCGGAGTGGCAGCGCGAGCGTTTTCGTACACATATCCGGGCGGCGCTGGAGATCGGCAAGCCGCTCGTCGTGCATAATCGCGAGGCAACAGCCGATACCCTGCGTCTCCTCAAGGAAGAGAGCGCCGGACGCGTTGGAGGAGTGCTTCACTGCTTTACCGAAACGTGTGAGGTTGCTGAGGCAGCACTTGACCTCGGTTTTCATATTTCGCTTTCCGGGATCGTGACTTTCAAGAATGCGACGATCGTCAAGGAGGTAGCGCGACGCGTGCCGCTCGACCGCCTCTTGATCGAAACTGATGCACCGTATCTGGCACCGGCGCCGTATCGCGGCAAACTGAACCAACCGGCCTACGTTCGCCATGTCGCGGAAGAGATCGCACGCCTGCGCGACATCTCGGTCGAAGACGTAGCTCAAGCCACCAGCCAAAATTTTTTCCGTCTGTTTCCTCTTGCAGAAAAGAGAGCGTGTTGATGAAACCTTTGCTGATTGTTTTTGCTTTTTTGTTGTCCGGACTGGCGACCGCAGGGACTTACGAAAATCTGGAGGAGGCACTGATCCGGAACGATTCGACTGCCGTGATCAAGTTTTTGGACCGGGGCGTCGACGTCAATACGGTCGACCGTGACGGCGATAGCTTGCTCACGCAAGCGGTGCGCCGGGATCTTCCGGAGCTCTTCGAATACCTGATGCAAAAACGTGCGCGTCTCAATACCCGTAACCGTAACGGTGAAACGGCGCTTTCAATTGCTGCATTTACTGGCAAGCTCAATTTTGTGAAGCCTCTGGTCGAGGGCGGTGCCGAGATCAATCTGTACGGCTGGTCGCCGCTGGCCTATGCTGCTTTCAATGGGCATCACGACGTCGTGGACTACTTGCTCAAGCACGGCGCGAAAGTTGATGCGAAAAGCGAAAATGGATCGACCGCGATCTTTTACGCCGCCCGTTTCGGGCATGTGTCTGTGGTCAAGCTGTTGCTGGAGCATAAGGCCGACCTGGATATCCTCAACGAGAACGGCGAAACGGTCGTCGATGGGGCGATGAAAGGCGGCAACACCGAGATAGAAGCGTTGCTCCGCGAAGCCGGAGGCCGTTCCGGAAAATCCGTCGAAGTCGACTTGTCGAAATAGGCGAGGATCTTCAGCCGAGCAGCTGCACGCGGATTTTTCCGGCTTTCAGGAATTTGGTGACAATCCGGTAAACATCGGGATCGAAGTCTTCGTCATTGCGGATTTCGAGGCGCTCGTGCAGTGCAGCTTCGTTGTGTACCGTCCCCAGATAACGCCAGCGGTCGACGAGGTGAAAGTCTTCGCGCATGCCAAATTCGTCGCGCTCGACCAAGGCGACCGGCCCCGAAAAGTGCCATTCGGCGAGCTTGAACTTGGTCATGGCGGCGAGCAGGCGGGCGCTGTGCAGCGATACCGCTTCCTTGCCGACACAGGCGCCGCGACACGATTTCTGCTTGTAGGCGACGCAGGGCTCGTTGGCCTTGCTTTCGTAAAGGCCGGTGTGGCTGTGGCACAGGCGGTGCGCTTCGACCAGCTTGCGCAGCGCATTCACCGCCTCGCGGCGGTTTGAGTACAGGCCGAATAATCCGGCGCTCGTCGCGAAATCGGTATCCCGCGCATAGACGAGTTGCGGACGGAAACCGCCCTGGTCGTAAGGGACCAGTTGCCAGGCGCAAAGATCGGTTGCCGGTTTGCGTTGCGCGGCCGACAGCTTCAGTTCGTGCAGCCGTGCGCCGAGTTCGCCAGCGGCTTCGCGCCAGTCGATGCGGAATGTGTTGCGGACGAGCGCAGTATCGCGTTTTCCCGGCGCAAAATGCGCCAATACCTGCTGGCGGATGTTGGTGCTGCGCTTGACCAGCAGGACGCTGCCGTCTTCGCCGTAAAGCGCGTAGGCGCCGGGGGCTTCGGGCAGGTCGTCGATCAGCGCAGGGTCGAGCTGCGGTGGCAGTTCGGGGCGGCCGACGATCGATTCCACCGCCGTGCGGATCGTCTCGATGGCTAGGTTGGCATGCCAGCTTTGCCAGAGCTCCCAGAGCACGCGCGCGTCGGCCAGCGCCCGGTGGCGGTCAGTGACGGCGATGTCGTATCGTTTGACGAGCGCGTCGAGACTGTGGCGATGGTGTTCAGGAAAGAGCTTGCGCGAGAGCTTGACGGTACACAGATTGGGGGCGCGGAAGTCGATGCCGACGCGCTTGAATTCGCGCTTGAGAAAACTGTAATCGAAGCGGGCGTTATGCGCGATGAACAGACGACCGCGCAGCTTTTCCAGCAAGACCAACGCGATTTCGTCGAAACGCAGCGCACCGGCCAGCATCTCTGAATCAATCCCGGTCAGACCGGTGATGAATTCCGGCACCGGCATTTCCGGATCGACGAGCGTGCTCCATTCTCGCGCGCCGTTCGCATTGACTTCGACGAGGCCGACTTCAATGATGCGGTCGTTGGCGAAATTGGCGCCTGTGGTTTCGAGGTCGAGGAAAACGAGCGGTTCGGGCGCGAGGTCGGGGTTCATTGGAAACAGCTATTTCCTCGGTTGGGCGGTACAAGGATCATGAAATGGTCGTGATCTGCGGCAATCACGAGGCTCTGGCAGAAATTGGATAAGACGCGAATTCTCGCAGAATTGTCCCGGGTCGGGAATGAAGAATCTGATATAGAATCGCCCGATTTGGGCAGGGAATAACATGCTGGAGCGCATATTTCAGCTTTCCGGGCACGGAACTACAGTGCGGACGGAGGTTATGGCCGGGATCACGACCTTCCTGACCATGGCCTACATCATCTTCGTCAATCCGGACATTCTTTCCGCTTCCGGCATGCCCAAGGATGCCGTTTTCGTGGCGACTTGCCTGGCGGCGGCACTGGGTTCGGCCATCATGGGCCTGTATGCCAAGGATGGGGCTCAACGCCTATTTTGCTTTTGCCGTCGTCAAGGGCATGGGCTTTACCTGGCAGGCAGCGCTCGGTGCCGTTTTCATCTCGGGCCTGCTGTTCATTCTGGTTAGCCTGTTCAAGGTGCGCGAAGCCATTGTCAACGCCATACCGCGTTCGCTCAAGTTTTCCATTTCCGCCGGCATCGGCTTTTTTCTCGCCATTATTGGTCTCAATAACGCCGGAATTGTCGTGGCTCACCCCGCGACGCTCCTGACCCTCGGCGATCTTCATGCACCAGGGGCCATGCTGGCCGTCGTCGGTTTTATCCTGATCGTGGCCTTGGAGCAGCGCCGGATGCCGGGGGCCATCATCATCAGCATTCTGCTCATTACCCTGCTTTCGACTCTTTTAGGTCTGACCCCCTTCGTTGGTGTCGTGGCACTGCCGCCCTCGATCCTGCCGACTTTCATGCAAATGGATCTGGCGGGTGCGCTGAATGCCGGACTGCTGACGGTGGTGCTGCCTTTTTTCATGTTCGAGTTATTCGATGCTTCGGGGGCTTTGATCGGAGTGTGTCATCGCGCCGGCTTACTTGATGCCGAAGGGAAACTGCCTCGTCTCAAGCGGGCGCTGCTGGCCGATTCCGGAGCCATCGCCGCCGGTGCCATGCTCGGGACTTCGTCGACCACCGCCTATATTGAATCGGCGGCAGGCACTTCGGTTGGCGGACGAACCGGTTTGACAGCCATCGTGGTTGCCCTGCTGTTTCTGGCTTCTCTGGTTTTCGCGCCGCTGGCGGGTACCGTGCCGGGGTTTGCGACAGCGCCGGCCTTGTGCTACGTGGCGGTACTGATGATCCGCGGTTTGGCGGAAATCGAATGGGATGATCTGACCGAATCGGCCCCCGCGGTGGTGACCGCGATCAGCATGCCGTTCACCTTCTCGATCGCTCATGGCATCGCTTTCGGTTTCATTACCTATGCCGCCACCAAGTTTCTGGCGGGCCGATGCAAAGAGCTTTCGCCGATGGTGGTCGCCATCGCTGTACTTTTCGTGTTTAAGTTTGCTTTTCTGTAGTCATGGTTATGAATAACAATTTTTTTGCCGCGCGTATCCGAACGATAGAAAACTGGCCGGAAGCCGGCGTGATGTTCCGGGATATCACGCCGCTGCTGCGTGATGGCGAAGCTTTCCGGCAGTTGATCGACGTTTTTGTCTCACGCTATGTCGATGCGCCGATTGATGCCGTTGCCGGTATCGACGCGCGCGGTTTCATTATCGGCGCTGCATTGGCTTATCGGCTGGGGTGCGGCTTTATTCCGGTGCGCAAGGCGGGCAAGTTGCCTTTTGATACGGTTGGGGAGTCTTACAGCCTGGAGTATGGAAAAGCGACCATCGAAGTGCACGCCGATGCCGCCGCCCCGGGAGACCACGTGCTGGTGGTGGACGATCTGATGGCAACCGGCGGAACGATGCTGGCGGCAGTCAATCTGATGCGACGACTGGGCGCCAGGATCGTCGATACGGCAGTAGTCATCGATCTACCTTTGCTTGGCGGGTCGCAACGTCTGGAGGCGAGTGGGGTTTCCTGCTTCAGCTTGTTGAATTACTGAGTTTCGGCCGTGAGAACTGATTGACCGTTGATTTGTCGGATTGGGTGACATTGGGTTGTCGGAGTCACAACATGGATCCTGGTTTCTGTAAAAAAAGTTAAAAAAACAGTACCTTGGGGTTCGGGTATTCGTCTTGCTTGGTCAGGACATCGTTTATCGGTGAGACAAACCCATGACAAACAACTGTTCCTGCAAAAAAACCGACCGTTACGTGAGCTTCAAGGACATCGATTGCGATGACAATGCCCGGCGCGTGATGGCTTGTATTGACCGGCATCTGGCGGTCGAAGGGCGAACGACCGTATTTTGGGATTACTTCCAGAAAAAGCGGCAGGGAGGGTCGGGGCCAAAGCCCGACGACCTGTTCATGATCCATTGCCATATCAACCAAGTGCGCGAACTGTTCGAAACCTGGCAGGATCGCGAGTCTTTGCAATTGCTCGACGTACTCGAGGAAGAATGCTGCTGAAGCAGTGATCCGGTGGAAACTCTGCGAACGATTGGGGTCATAATCGGCATATGTTCCGATATTTTCCCTTTGCCCTGAAAATGTTGCGTCGAGACGCGCGCGCCGGAGAATTGCGCCTGCTGGTGGCGGCATTGGTCGTGGCCGTTGCCGCGCTGACGGCGGTTGGATTCTTTACCGATCGTGTGCGCCAGGCCCTGGAACGCGAGGCGAGTCAACTGATCGGTGCGGATTTGCTGTTGACCGCCGATCATCCCTGGCCGGCAACGTTGGCTGAGGAAGCGCGCGGGCGCGGATTGGCGGTCGCGGAAACGCAGAGCTTCCCGAGCATGGTGATGTACGGTGACGCAGTTCAGCTGGTGGGCGTGAAGGCCGTTTCCGAAGGCTATCCGCTACGTGGCCGCTTGCGTACTGCGCCTACGCCGAATGCTCCGGATGCCGTAGCGATGGGGATTCCGGCAAGGGGGGCGGTTTGGGTGGATGAACGATTGGCGTCGATTCTTTCGCTTAAAGTTGGCGACCGGATTGCCCTTGGACAGATGAGCCTGGCGGTGGAAGCCGTGCTGACCCAGGAACCGGATCGAGGCGTTAACTTTTTCAGTGTGGCGCCGCGTGTGATGATGAATATCGCCGACGTGGCGGCGACGGGTCTGATCCAGATCGGGAGTCGCGTCAGCTACAGTTTGCTTTTGGCCGGTGAGATGAAGCCCATTGCAGCCTATCGAGAGCGCGTGGCTGGTTCTTTGACACGCGGCGAACGTATCGAGGATGCGCGAAATGCGCGACCGGAAATTCGTGCAGCACTCGAGCGGGCGCAGAGATTCCTCGGGCTGGCGGCTTTGCTGACCGTGGTGTTGGCGACCGTATCCGTGGCGCTGGCGTCACGCCGTTACATGCAGCGCCATCTCGATCCCTGCGCCGTGATGCGCTGCCTTGGAGCGACAGAGGGGGTTCTGTTGCGCATTCATCTGGCGCAATTTGCCGTCCTCGGATTGCTTTCGGCAACGCTCGGTTGCGTCGCAGGTTATCTTGCGCATTTCGCGCTGTATGCCTGGCTGGCTCCGATGCTGGCGACAGATTTACCGCGGCCTGGTTTGCTGCCGGCGTTGCAGGGCGTAGCCATCGGCCTCATGTTGCTCTTGGGGTTTGCGCTGCCGCCACTTTGGCAGTTGAAGCGTGTTTCGACGCTGCGTGTGTTGCGCCGTGAATTCTCGACGGGTGCTTTGCCACCGTCGCGCTTGTTGTTGGGGTATCTGCTCGGGTTGGCGGCGCTGGCCGGGCTGATGTTCTGGGTGGCTGGGGAGTGGCATCTCGGAGCTTATGTCGTCGGCGGTTTTTCCGGGGCAATGTTGTTTTTTGCGCTGGTGGCGCGGCTGGCGGTTCGCTTGGCGAGCCTGACGCGCGGGGGGGGGGGGGGGGGGGGGGGGGGATCGAGGGGGGGGGGGGGGGGTTGGGGTTGCGGCGGGGGGGGGAGGGGGGGGTGGGAGTTGGGGCGGGGGGGGGGGGGGGGGGGCCGGCGCCCCGCGCCGCCGCGGCGGCGGGCGCCCCCCCCCCGCGATCGAAGCAGGCTAGTGTCGGTTGGCGTTACGGCCTGGCGAGTCTGGAGCGGCGTTCGTTGGCGAGTGTGGTACAGATTGTCGCTTTGGCCTTGGGGTTTATGGCTTTGCTGTTATTGACCGTGACTCGCAATGATTTGCTCGACGCGTGGCATCGTGCGATTCCTCCCGAGGCAGCGAACCGTTTTGTCGTGAATATTCAGCCCGGTCAATTGACGAGCGTACGGCAGGCGTTTGCTGATGCCGGTATTTCGGCTGAATTCGCGCCGATGGTGCGCGGTCGCTTGCTAAAGATCAATGGCCAAAATGTTGGTCCGGGGGATTACGAAGATGATCGGGCACAGCGTCTGGTCGAGCGCGAGTTCAATCTCTCTTATCGAAATGATTTACCGTCCGGTAACGTTGTGGTCGGCGGGAAATGGTTTTCACCCGATGACGCCGGTCGCGGCTTGGCTTCGGTCGAGGATGGGTTGGCGAAAACCTTGGGGTTGAAGCCCGGCGACAGGCTGGAATTCGTCGTTGCCGGCGAGCCGGTTCGCGTGGAGATTACTAGCCTGCGCAAACTGGATTGGGATTCGATGTGCGTCAATTTTTTTGTCCTGACCCCGCCGGGGGTACTCGACGAGTATCCGGCGAGCTGGATCACGAGTTTTTATCTGTCTCCGGAGAAAGCGGCGTTCGCGAATCGCTTGGTGCGCGAATTCGCCAATTTGACGTTGATCGATGTCGCGGCGATTGTTCATCAGTTGCAGTCCATTGTCGATCAGGTAGCGCAGGCCGTGCAGTTCGTGTTTCTGTTTACGCTATTGGCTGGTGTGATCGTGCTGTATACGGCACTCACTTCAGCGGCTGACGAACGGCGTTACGAATTGGCCGTGATGCGCGCGCTTGGGGCGCAGCGCAGGCAGTTGAGGCAGGCTTTGCTCGCCGAGTTTGCGGCGATCGGCGGGCTCGCCGGGTTGATCGCGGCATTGGGAAGCCTTGTTGTCGGACAAATTTTGGCGAACCGGGCGTTTCAACTTGAAATGTCGATCGATTTCAGCTTGCCGTTGGTGGCATTGATCGCAGGCGCTGTCCTTGTTGCTCTCGCGGGGTGGCTTGCGGCGGCGCGCCTGATTCAGGTGCCGCCAATGGAAGCCTTGCGCGCCTGTTAGTCGATTAGCCCGGGTAGTTCTTCCCGGCGCAGCAGGAAGACGAAACGGTCGCCGGCGCTGGTGTCGAGCCAGGTGAACACCGTTTCCGGGAAAGCAAGTTCGAGCGCTTCCTGGTTGTTGCCGATTTCTACGACGAGCAAACCGTTCGGGGTGAGATGGTCAGCGGCGGCCTTGAGCAGGGTACGTACGAAATCCAGGCCGTCCTCGCCGCTGGCCAGGGCGAGTTCGGGTTCGCGCCGGTATTCTTCCGGCAGGGCCGCCATCGATTCGGCATTGACGTAGGGCGGATTGGAAATGATCACATCGTAGCGTTCGTTGGGGATGCCGGAAAAAGCGTCCGAATGGACGAGATTGATCCGTGATTCAAGCCCGTAGTTGTCGACATTGATGCGCGCGACGGCAAGCGCATCCGGCGACAGGTCGATGGCGTCGATCATGGCCTCCGGGAAGGCTTGGGCGGCGAGGATGGCCAAGCAGCCAGAGCCGGTGCACAGGTCGAGGACGCGGCTGACTGCCCAGGGGTGGCTGACCCAGGGGGTGAGCTGATCGTCGAGGAGTTCGGCGATGTGTGAGCGGGGAACGATCACGCGTTCGTCGACGTAGAAACGGTAATCTCCGAGCCAGGCTTCGTTGATCAGGTAGGCGGCCGGCAGACGCTCGCCGATTCGTCGTTCGATGATCTTCAGGACGGCGCTTCGCTCGTCTTGGGTCAATCGGGCATCCATGAAGGGTTCCAGCCGGTCGATCGGCAAGTGCAGGGTGTGCAGCAGCAGGTAGGCGGCTTCGTCCCAGGCGTTGTCGGTCCCGTGGCCGAAAAATACGCCGGCTTCGGAGAACCGGCTGACGGCAAAGCGCATCAGATCGCGGAGGGTCGAGAGTTCATTTCGGGCTTGTTCGAACATGGTGTCGGCGCTCATGGCAGGAGTTGGTTGAGAATTCGGTGATAAATGGCGGATAAGCTGAGGAGGGCGTCTATTTCGACGCATTCGTTGGTTTTGTGAATGCTGGCGTTGACCGGGCCGATTTCGATGAGTTGCGGACAGATGTCGGCGATGAATCGGCCATCGGACGCGCCGCCTGATGTCGACAGCGCCGCCTCAATACCGGTGGTTTCGCGGATGGCGCGGCGGGCGACATCAACCAGCGATCCCGGATCCGTCAGATAGGGATGGGCGCCCAGCGTCCATTCGATTTCGTAATCGAGGCCGTGTCGGTCAAGAACGGCGGCGGTTTGCGCCTGCAGGGTTTCCGGTGTGCTGGCGGTGCCGAAGCGGAAATTGAAACGCAGGTCGACATGGCCGGGAATGACGTTGTCGGCACCGGCGCCGGCCTGGATTTCAGTGGCCTGCCAAGTCGTCGGCGGAAAGAAGGCATTGCGGTGATCCCAGATTGTTGCCGTCAGCTCGGCCAGTGCGGGTGCGGCAAGATGGATCGGGTTTTTCGCCAGATGGGGGTAGGCGACATGTCCTTGGATTCCCTTGATTCGTAGTGTCCCGCTCAGCGAACCGCGGCGGCCGTTCTTGATCGTATCGCCTGTTGTCGGTTCACCGACGATGCAGTAATCGATGTTTTCGCCACGGGTAGACAGCGCTTCGACGACGGCGACCGTGCCGTCCGTCGCGGCCCCTTCCTAGTCGGACGTGAGCAGGACGGCGATCGAGCCACCATGGTGCGGCTGTTCGGCGACGAATGCTTCGATCGCGGTAACGAAGGCGGCGAGCGAACCTTTCATGTCGGCGGCGCCGCGTCCGAAGAGAAAACCATCGCGCCGGACGGGGGTGAATGGATCGCTGAGCCATTGTCCGGCTGGGCCGGGGGGCACGACGTCGGTATGGCCGGCGAAGCAGACGAGGGGTCCGGAATTGCCGCGGCGTGCCCAGAGATTGCTGACGCCGGTTCGGTCGAAGGTCTCCAGGCTGAAGCCGATCCTGGCCAGACGCTCGCCGATGATACGTTGGCAGCCGCCGTCGTCTGGCGTCACGGAACGGCAACGAATCAGTTGTTCAGCCAGGTCAAGGGTCCCCGTTCCCAGGACCGGCGGTGTGTCAGCTTTCCGGTTCGTCATCGAGACTCAGCGAGAACTCCTTGAAGGAGGTGCCGCTGTCGGTGATTTCGCCAAAATCGAGCGGGGTATCGGCGCGTGCCTGCTCTTTCTGGCTGTTACTGGTGATCTCGGAGTTGTTGATCAGCCAGGAGAGGTTGGTCGGCGAATCGGCGTTGCCGAGTGCTTCGTCGAGCGTGATGATGCCCTCACGGTAAAGTCGGAACAGATCCTGTTCGAAGGTCTGCGAGCCGGGGGCCAGGCTTTGCTCCATCGCCTCCTTGATCTCGAGGATTTCGCCGCGTTCGATCAATTCCTGAATGTGGCGGGTATTGAGCAAGACTTCCGCGGCAGGGGTGCGCTTACCGTCAGGTTTTTTGACCAGACGTTGCGAAATGATTCCTTTGAGGCTAGCAGCCAGGTCGAGGTAGAGCGAGGTCCGGTTTTCGAGCGGAAAGAAGTTGATGACCCGGTTCAGTGCGTGATAACTGTTGTTGGCGTGCAGGGTGGCGAGGCACAGGTGGCCGGTCTGGGCGTAGGCGATCGCGGCCTGCATGGTCTCGCGGTCACGGATTTCACCGATCAGAATGCAGTCGGGCGCCTGGCGCATGGCATTCTTCAGGGCGCTGTTCCAGTCGAGTGTGCCCATGCCGAGTTCGCGCTGGTTGACGATCGACTTCTTGTGACGGAACAGAAATTCGATGGGATCCTCTATGGTCAGAATATGACCACTGCGGTTCATGTTGCGGTGGTCGAGCATCGAGGCGATCGTCGTCGATTTTCCCGAGCCGGTGGCGCCGACGATCAGGATCAGGCCGCGCTTTTCCATGATCAGGTCGGCGAGTACCGGCGGTAGAGCCAGCGTGTTGAGTGCCGGAATATTGCCGAGGATGTAGCGCACCACGATCGAAATGGACGCGCGCTGACGGAAAAGATTGATCCGGAAATTGCCGATGTTGGGCACGCCAAAGGAGAGGTTCATCTCCATTGTCGCTTCGAAGGTCTTGAGTTGGTCCGGTGACATGAGTTCGTGGGCGATTTTTTCAATCATCGCCGGATCCATGACCTGCTGGTTGACCGGGATCGTGTTGCCCTGAATCTTGATATGAATCGGCACGCCAGCCGAGATGAAGATATCGGAGGCCTGCTTTTCCGCCATCAGCTGAAACAGCTTGTCGAGAATCATCGGGTCATCTCCGTCCGGAAAGAGGAAGTATCGTTTGGGATGCAGTGCTGCCGCGGAAAGGCGAGCGTGCATGGTAGGATAGGCCGGCTGCACGCGGGGCGTGTGGCCCGACGTTGGCTTGATGGTTTGGCGTCCGGAATTGCGGTTCGCCGTTGGAAAGCTTGATCTCGCGCAGGGCCAGATTCGGATTCACAGGGTGGGCATTGGTTTTGGTGATTTGACGATTATAAGGGGCATCGCCCGATGGCGGAAAGTCGAGAAATTTCCGGAGACGATGGGAGAGGTCGGCGTGACGCCATCATTGCCCTGTTTACCGGGGCGTTGATCTGGGGGGTGATCTGGTATCCGTATCGGATGCTGCGCGATGCCGGCGTCGACGGCATCGCGGCGACGACGGCGACGTACAGTGTGGCATTCATGATCGGCCTGGTGTTCATGCGTCGTTCGCTTTCCGGCTTCAAACCGCGTTGGATTTTTCTCTGGCTGGCGCTGGCGGCTGGGGGTTGCAATCTCGGTTACGTGCTGGCGACCTTGAATGGCGAGGTGGTTCGCGTTCTCCTTTTGTTCTATCTGGCGCCGTTGTGGACCGTTTTTCTGTCGCGTCTGCTGCTTGGCGAGCAGCTTAATCGCTTCGGCGTCTTCGTCATCGCCTTGTCGCTGGCCGGTGCAGCGACCATCCTCTGGCACCCCGATCTGGGGTTCCCGGTGCCGCATGACGTCGCCGACTGGTTGGGGCTTTTCGCCGGATTTTCTTTTGCCCTCTTCAACGTGCTTTCGCGCTTTGCCCGACGTATCACCATCGAGACGAAATCGATGGTGGCCTTTCTCGGCGTCGTGGTGATCGGTGGCCTGCTGATGCTGGCCGGCGTCGGGACACCAGCCCTGCCGGCCGCGCCTTTTCCCTGGGTGCTGATACTCGTCGTCGGCGGCGTTCTGGTGCTCGCCAATCTCATCGTTCAGTTCGGGTTGGTGCGCATTGCTGCCAATCGTGCCATCGTCATCATGCTCTCGGAAGTCGGCTTTGCTGCCGTGTCGTCCTGGTTGCTCGCCGGCGAATATTTCGGCCCGCGCGAAGCCATCGGCGGGGTAATGATCCTGATTGCCAGTATTTTTTCCTCACGAATGGAATCTAAGGGCGCTTAGAACGGGTGTTGTCAGGGAAGCACGTTTCATCCTGTGGTAGCATTCGCCCGCCAGAATAACCCTGCCGGATTGAACATTCGGTCACAGGATCAGTCAGAATCGGGCTGATATACCCAATATACGGAGACACTCATGCGCATCAACGCCATTCCCATTGGCAACAATCCTCCGGAAGACATCAACGTGATTGTTGAAGTCGCCATCGGTGGTGAACCCATTAAGTACGAAATGGACAAGGACACCGGCACGCTTGTCGTTGACCGTTTTCTCTATACCCCGATGCATTACCCTGGCAACTACGGCTTCGTGCCGCATACCCTGTCCGAGGACGGCGACCCGATCGATGTCCTGATCGCCAATACGCGTCCGATCATTCCCGGTGCAATCATCAATGTGCGCCCGATCGGTGTCCTCAAGATGGAGGACGAGGCTGGCGGTGACGAAAAACTGATTGCCGTGCCGTCACCCAAATTGACGCGTCGTTATCTCCATGTTCACAACCATACCGACCTGCCGAAAATTACCCGCGACCAGATCCAGCATTTCTTTGAGCATTACAAGGATCTTGAAGAAGGCAAATGGGTCAAGGTCGTCGGCTGGGGCGACGCCGCCGAGGCGCGCGATCTGATTCTCGCTGCCATCGCCCGTTACAAAAAAAGTAATCCGGACTAAGAATCCATCGATTTCGGCCGGTTACGACAGTCTCCGGCCGGATATCCGATTTTCCTTGGTTTTTCAGTTTTTCGGCAGGAACGGTAGCGCCATGTTGACCGCTAAAGCGATGCGCTTGTCGAGCAAGAGGTTGCTGATCTGGTAGTTGTTGAAGTCGGCTTCGGTGGCATAAACCCCGATCGGCAACGTCAGCGCCTGTTTCATGGCGAGCAGGGGGCGCATCTGCTGGTTGATCATCAGTCCGTGCAACGGGCTGCCGCCCGTCGCGGCGAGAAACGTCGGTGTTCCAGCCAGCGCATCCATGTTCATGAAATCGAAAAAGTGTTTGAACATGCCGGTGTAGGAGGCGCTGTAGACCGGGCTGGCGGCGATCAGGACATCAGCGTTCTCTACCGTGGCCAGATGCTCTTGAATTTCCATGGGCAGTTCGCCGCGTTGCAAGCAAGCCCCCATGGCGCGTCCGAATTGTGAGATTTCCAACACCTTTGACGAGATTGTCCGATGTCGGCCAATTTCGGCGAGCAGGGTTTCACACAGAACAAGGGTACGCGAAGGCCGTTGCAGGCTACCGCAGAGGACGACGACGTTCAGAGCTGACATTTTGAGCGAATCCTTTCTGTACAAATAAATGATTAAGCGCAAGAATCGCGCTATTGGGTCGATCATGCAAGTCGGCAAATGTATTGGCTTTGACTTGGTCGAGGCCTTGCGCATATTCTGTGACCAATATCGACATCTCGCGTGCATCGGGCATTCGCGGCAGGGGTTACGGCAATGAAATGCAACATTACGACCATCGGTGGCGGGACAGGAACATTCAACGTCTTGTCGGGCTTGAGCAAGCGACAGAATCTGAATCTGGCCGCGATTGTTACCGTGGCGGATTCCGGCGGTTCGACCGGCGAACTGCACGATGAGTTTGGTATTCTACCGCCGGGCGATGTGCGGCGGGCGATTGTGGCGTTGGCCGACGATACGGAAGTCGTGCGCTGGCTTTTCGAATACCGCTTTAAGGAAGGCCACAGCATTGCCGGGCATACAGTCGGCAATTTGCTGCTGACGGCCCTGACCGACATCATGGGCGATTTCGAACGTGGCATCACGGAACTGTCGGACATGTTCGACGTGCATGGCAAGGTGATTCCGGTCACGCTGGATAATGTCAGCTTAGGCGTGACGCTCGAGAATGGCGACTGGATCGTCGGTGAATCGAATATTGACGTGCCAAAACATGATGCTAGCATTCCAATTCGCGATGCTTTTCTGCTCGGCGGCGGGCGCCTCAACCCGCGTGCGAAGGAAGCTATCGAGAATTCAGACTACGTGATTATCGGTCCCGGCGATCTCTACACGAGTCTGGTGCCAAATCTGCTGTGTGCCGGAATGGGCGACGTTCTGCGCACGACGCGGGCGAAGATTCTCTACGTCTGCAACATCATGACCAAGCACGGCGAGACCGATGGTTTCTAAGTCGAGGATTTTGTTCATGTCCTCGAACGCTATCTCGGCGAGGGGACGATCGATTACGTGCTCGTCAATAACGGTGAGCTACGTGCGGACCTCCTCGAAAAATATCACGCTGAAGGTAAATCTCCGGTTCGCTTGCGTGACCGTGAGGCGTTGATGTGCAAGGGGATCAAACTCGTCGAACGTGATTTTACGAGTGAAACCGACTACATCCGCCACAATCCGGTAAAACTGGCGAAAACCGTCGAGGATTTCGCCAGCGGCTGGATCAAGTAGCGCGACTCAGGAGGCGCCGCAGCACTGTTTGTATTTCTTTCCGCTGCCGCAGGGGTCGTTGCGACCCACCTTCGGCGTTTCGTGGCGGATTGTCGGTTGGCCGCGCTTGGCGAGCCAGAAGCGGTAGATATCGGTGACGGCCTGCGGCAGATCTTCCTCGCACTCGTCAATGATCCGCTCGCCTTCCTCGCCCTCCGGCCATTCTTCGCCGTGTTCGCGGGCAGCGGCGGCGGCTTCGCCGGTCAGGACCATCAACGGGAACAGGCGTTCGTCGAGGTAATTGACTTCTTCGTTGTCTTCATCTTCGTGGTCGAGTTCACTTTCGCCCAGCGCCTCGAACCAGTCCTCTTCCGACGCATCGACGCCCGCAAGATAGGCCTGGCACCAAGGTACGTAATCGCTCGGGCTGTCTTCGCTGTCAGCCTCGTCCTTCGGGTAGAGCAGAAGAATCGGCGGAATACCGGCCGCAAGTTCGGCTTCGATGCCGGTCGCAAAACAGCGCAGGAGGTCGGTCGCTTCGCGGCCCGCTTGGCTGGCGAGCGCGTCTTCACTGCCGATGACGTCGGCCAGACAGTCGACTTCAGGCATGGGTTGTGGTCCGGCCAGGACGGCGCACAGATAACCCTGAATCTGGTCGAGACGCATGGCGTCTTCGAGGGCAGTATCCTCGAGTAATTGTTCCGATCGGTCGAGCTGTTCGTCGGAGAGTGGTGTCGGCACAGGAGTCGTTTCGGTCATGGCGGTCAGCCCCGGGTGTTGGATTGCGTTGGAAATTCGGCCAGTTCGACGCGCGGTTGCGGTTTCCAGCCTTTTTTCCGGTATTCAGCAACGACGTTGGTGAAGATGCCGCCGCGAACGAAGAACTTCGCGGTCAGGCGCATGAAGCGCGGTTTCGTCGCCTTGACCAAGTCATCGAGAATGCGGTTGGTGACGTCCTCGTGGAAGCAGCCTTCCTCGCGGAACGACCAGATGTAGAGTTTGAGGCTTTTCAGTTCGACGCAGGTTTTTTCCGGGATGTAGTCGAGGATCAGCGTCGCGAAGTCCGGCTGCCCGGTTTTTGGGCAGAGACAGGTGAACTCCGGGATTTCCATGTGGATGTGAAAATCGCGCTGCGGCGCCGGGTTGGGGAAGGTTTCGAGGCTTTTCGTGGGACGGGTGGTCATGATCGGGGATGTGTATAAACGATTCAGGTTGGCAAGATGCTATTATAGGCGGCGGCCGGGCCTGTATTGGCATGGGTCGATGATTTCAGGGAATTTTTTTGCGCAGCCAGATGGGCTGCGTTCCATTTCATGCGACTGACAAAACTCAAACTCGCCGGATTCAAGTCCTTCGTCGACCCGACCACGATTGCGTTGCCCGGGCAACTCGTCGGCGTTGTCGGTCCCAACGGTTGCGGCAAATCGAACGTGATGGACGCCGTGCGCTGGGTGCTCGGTGAGTCAAAAGCCTCGGAGTTGCGCGGCGAGTCGATGCAGGACGTGATCTTCAACGGGTCCGGGACGCGCAAGCCGGTATCGCGGGCGGCGGTTGAGTTGGTGTTCGACAATTCCCTGGGGCGCATCGCCGGCCAGTGGTCGCAGTATGCCGAGCTTTCGGTCAAACGATTGTTGACCCGTAACGGTCAGTCCGAGTACTACATCAACAACCTGCATGTCCGGCGCAAGGACATTACCGATCTCTTCCTCGGCACCGGTCTCGGTCCGAGAGCCTATGCGATCATCGGCCAGGGGACGATTTCACGCATCATCGAGGCTCGTCCCGACGAGTTGCGCGTGTTCCTCGAAGAGGCTGCTGGTGTTACCAAGTACAAGGAACGGCGCAAGGAAACCGAAAACCGGATTGCCGACACGCGCGAAAATTTGACCCGCGTTGAGGATATCCGCGCTGAACTGGCGACACAGATGGAGCGGCTAGAAGGGCAGGCTGCAGTCGCTCGCCAGTATCGCGAATACCACGAGCAATTGACGCGCAAGCAGCAGTTACTCTGGCTGCTGCGGCGCAACGAGGCGCAGAACGAGCGCGAACGACTGGCGCGCGAGATCGAGCGGGCGGTCAACGAGCTTGAAGCGCAGAATGCCGCCTTGCGCGAAACTGAGGCTCGGCTTGAGGAAACGCGGGAGATTCATTTCACCGTTAGCGACGGTTTGCATAGCGCGCAAAGTGAATTGTTCGGTGCCAGTGCCGAGGTGGCGCGGCTGGAAGCCGAAATCCGGCACCGCCGCGAGTCGCAGGAAGAGTACGAGTCGCGCCTGGCGCAGTTGCGTGACGACGAGGTGCATTGGCGCGGGCAAGTCGAGAAACTGGAAGCTGACCTGCAGCGTTGGCAGGAACTCTCGGCGCTTGCCGATGGGCGGGTCGAAGAGGGGGAAATGCGTCTGGCGGCGCAGCAGGAACGCCTGCCGTTGGCCGAGGAGGCACATGCCGCTGCGCAGGAAGAAGTCAATCGGCAGCGCGCCGCATTGGCGCAGGCCGATCAGCGCTTGCAGGTCGAACTCGCCAATCGCGGCCACGCCCAGCGTTCGCTGCAGATTCTCGCCGCACGGCGGGAACGCCTGGCCCAGGAGCGCGAAGCACTGCCGGTTCCCGATCATGCGGAATATAAATTCAAGCAGGAAGAGCTCGCCGAGTTGCGCGAACGCATCACCGAGGCGCAAGAAAATCTGGTGCTCAAGCAGCAGGAGTTGCCGCAACTCGAACAGCTTCGTCGCGATGTGCTTTCCGAAGTCCAGCATGCCCAGAAAGAACGCGCCGAAGCGCACGCCCGCCGGGCGGCGCTCGAGCAATTGCAGAAGCGCGTGCAGGGGGAAGGCAAACTCGGCGAGTGGTTGCGTCGGCATCATCTCGACAATGGAAAGCCGCTCTGGAAATCGATCCATGTCGAAGCTGGCTGGGAGGATGCCGCTGAGGCGGTGCTGCGCGAAAGAATCAGCGCGCTGCCGGCGACCGACCCCGATCCGGCGTGGAGCCAGGATCGGCCGGGCAGCAAGCTGACCTTGCTGTTGCCGGAAGAAGGATTATCCGCAGTCGGTGGCGCCGATCTTTTGCTGGCGAAAATTCGTTGCGATGATGCCCGCTATGCGGCGGTCCTTTCCGATTGGCTGGCTGGCGTCAAGACCGCTGCCGATCTGTCGGTCGCGCTGGCGCGTCGCGAACTCCTGAAGGGTTCGGACTGTTTCGTCACACCGGGTGGCGATGTCGTGTACCGGCAAAGCCTGACCCTCTTCGCGCCCGATGCCGCCGAACACGGCCTGCTTGAACGGCAGCGCGAAATCGAGGAACTCGGTGCGATGATCGAGCGTCGCGAGGCACGGGTCGAACAGGAGCAGGCGCGGCTTGCCGAAATCGAAGCGCGTATGGACGATGCCCGCAACGGCCAGCAAGAGGCGCGTAAGCACCTCGATGACTTGCAGGAGCGGGCACACGCCATCCAGGTCGAGACGCTCAAACTCTCGCAGGCGCTCGACCGCTTCCGCGAGCGGCAATCGCAGATCGATGCCAGCCTCGCCGAAATGGGGGCCGAGGAAGAGGCCGAAAGCGAATGCCTGTTCATGGCCGACGAGGCGATTGAAGGTCAGCGCGAACAGATTCGCGAGCTGCAAGGCGTGATGGATGGGGTCCGGGCGCGTTTCGAACAAGCCGAGCGGGCGTTGCGCGGCGAGCGTGAGCAGGTCAACGGCGTCGAGCGCGAGCTGCGCGAAGCCCAGTTTTCGCAGCGCGAATGCCGCAGCAAGATTGAGGAAATTACCGGCAACCGGACGCTGGCCCATCGGCAGATCGACCGCATCGTCGACGAACTGGCGCGCTGTGCTGAAAATGCTGATGCCATGCAAGCGGAAGATCTTGAGCCGCTATTGCAGGAAGCTCTCGAACAGCGTGTTGCGCGCGAACAGGCGCTGGCTGTGGCGCGCGATGCCGTTGAATCGGCGACGGAGGCTTTGCGCGGGTTGGAAGAGCAACGCATGAAGGTCGAGCATAGCCTTGAGCCGATGCGCGAGAAGATCGGCGAATTGCGCTTGAAGGAGCAGGCTGCCGGCCTGAATCATGAACAATGGGCAGCGCAACTGCTGGAAGCGCACGCCGACGAGGCCGCTTTGGTCGGCGAACTGGCCAATGCGCGCCCCGGGCCGTTACAGACCACGATTACTTCCCTGCAGCGGGCGATTGAGGCGCTTGGCGCCGTCAATCTGGCGGCGCTTGATGAACTTGAGTCGGCGCGTGAGCGCAAGGGTTTCCTCGACGCGCAGTCCGAGGATCTGACCCAAGCGATGGAGACCTTGGAGAACGCGATCCGGCGCATCGACCGGGAAACGCGCGGTCTCCTGCAATCGACCTACGATGCCGTGAACAAGAGCTTCGGCGAACTGTTTCCGATTCTCTTTGGCGGTGGCGAAGCGAAACTGATCATGACCGGCGAGGAAATCCTCGATGCCGGCTTGCAGGTGATGGCGCAGCCGCCGGGCAAGAAAAATTCGACGATTCACCTCCTCTCCGGCGGAGAGAAGGCGCTGACGGCGATCGCTCTGGTGTTCGCCATGTTTCAGCTCAACCCGGCTCCGTTCTGTTTGCTCGACGAAGTCGATGCGCCGCTGGACGATACCAACACCGAGCGTTTTTGCGCGATGGTCCGGCGCATGTCGACGAACACGCAATTCCTCTTCATCAGCCACAACAAGATCGCCATGGAAATGGCGCAGCAGCTCGTGGGCGTGACGATGCAGGAGTCCGGCGTGTCGCGCATCGTCGAAGTGGACATGGAAGAAGCCTTGCGCATGCGCGAGCAGATCGTTTAGGAAGGCACATGACCGAATTGCAATTTGGATTGATTGGACTCGGCGGCGCCGCCGTGGCCGGCGTGGTGGCCTACAACACCTGGCAGGAATACCGGCATCGCAAGCTGGTCGAGGATGTGATGAAGAAACAGCACGCCGACGTGCTCCTTGACGGTAATAGCGATGGTGGCGATGGCATGCCGATATCCGCTTCCGGCGATGATCGGCCAGATGACGTTGCGGTCGAACCTGTGTCGGCCGTTGCAACAGTGAAGATAGGAACGAGCAACGAACGCATCGAGCCGGTCTGGAGCAGCGACGTGGAAACTCCGGTCGAAACCATCGCAGAACCGACGCCCACTTCGCCGATATCCGGGGCCGAGCCCGAACCATTGCGGCCCCCGGTCGCCGAAATGCCGGATTTGCCGCCGGAACCCTTACCATCCGTGGATCCCGAATTCGATCCTGAGACGGCACCAATGCCACCGGTCGAAGAAAAGCCCAGCAAGGAGATTTCCGAGCCGCATCATTTGTTGTCCCCGGTCATCGATTACATTGCCGCTTTTGAGGCTGTCGAGCCGACCTCGGCCGGGCAGATTCTTGAATTACAGCGGGACATTCTGGCGCGTATCCGGAAACCTTTGTACTGGGTCGGCTATAACGAGCGCCAACGTGAGTGGGAGCCGATCATCGACGACGGCGAGAGTGAATATCGCAGCGTGCGCATTGCTCTGCAGCTCGTTGATCGGCAGGAGCCGGTTTCGGACGGCGAACTTTCCATGTTCCATATGGCCATGCAGGATATTTCGCATGCGCTCATGGCCATCACCGAGTTACCGCCGCGACAGCCGGCGCTGGATGCAGCGCTCAAGCTCGGCGAATTCTGTGCCGGTGTCGATATCCAGATTGGCATCAACGTCGTTGCCAAGGAACAGGCCTTCCCGGGGACCAAGTTGCGTGCCCTGGCCGAAGCAGCGGGCATGGTGATCGATGCCGACGGGCGTTTCGTGCGCTGCGACGACGAGGGCAATGTGCTCTACCTCCTGCTCAACCAGGAGTCGGCCGGCTTCGCACCGGAAACCATGAAAACGTTGACGACGCACGGCATCACCTTTCTGCTCGACGTGCCGACCGTTGCTCACGGCGAATGCGTGTTCAGCCAGATGCTTGAACTGGCGAAACGCTTTGCCGACGTCCTGCACGGCGTTGTCGTCGATGACAACCGGCGTCCGCTGGCTGAGGCAGGTTTGCTGCAGATTCGCCGTCAGGTCGGGCAATTCCAGTCGACGATGACGGCTAGCGGTCTGCCGGCGGGCGGGCCGCTGACGCGCCGCCTGTTCTCCTGAGGCCGGGTTTTACACATGGGATTTATGGAGCGCGCTCGCGAACTGCGGGCCGAAATCGACAAGCACAATCACCAGTATTACGTCCTCGATGCGCCGCTGATTTCCGACGCCGAGTACGACGCCCTGTTTCGCAAACTGCAGGCGCTGGAAGCCGGGCATCCGGAGCTGCGAATGCCCGATTCGCCGACGCAGCGGGTGGGGGGCAAGGCGCTCGATGTGTTGAAACCCGTGCGCCACACCGTGCCGATGCTGTCGATCCGTACCGAGACCGACATCGAAGCCAGCGGCGCCTTCGCTTTCGACGCGCGCGTGCGCCGCGAACTCAAGCTTGCCGACGATGATCCGCCGGTCGACTACGCCGCCGAACTGAAATTCGACGGTCTGGCCGTAAACTTGCGTTACGAAAATGGCCTGCTGGTCCAAGCGGCGACACGTGGCGACGGCGAGACTGGTGAGGACGTGACCGAAAACGTGCGCACCGTGAAGTCGATTCCGTTGCGCTTGCGGACGGCGAATCCGCCGCCGGTCCTCGAAGTACGCGGCGAAATTTACATGAACCGCGCTGACTTCGAGCGTTTCAACGCACGGGCGCAGGCCGCTGGCCAGAAAACCCTGGTCAATCCGCGTAACGGCGCCGCCGGCAGTATCCGCCAGCTCGATTCGAAGGTTGCCGCCAGCCGGCCGTTATCCTTCTTCGCCTACGGTCTGGGCGAAGTGAAGGGGTGGGGCTTGCCCGATACCCACAGCGCGGTACTCGACGCGGTCGAGGCGTTCGGCCTGCCGGTCTGCCCCGACCGCGCCGTCCTGCACGGCCCGCAGGCGCTGGCTGACTTCCACCAACGCATCGGCAACAAGCGCCCGGACCTGCCTTTCGACATCGATGGCGTCGTGTACAAGGTTAATTCGCTGGCTTTGCAGGCGCGTCTCGGCTTCGTGTCGCGCGAACCGCGCTGGGCCGTGGCGCACAAATATCCGGCGGAAGAGGCGCAGACCGAGGTGTTGGGCATCGATGTCCAGGTGGGACGCACCGGGGCGTTAACGCCGGTGGCTCGCCTCAAACCGGTGTTTGTCGGCGGCGTGACGGTGACCAACGCGACGCTGCACAACGAGGACGAGTTGCGGCGCAAGGATGTCCGTGTCGGCGATACCGTCGTCGTGCGCCGCGCCGGTGACGTGATTCCCGAAGTCGTGCGCATGGTTCCGGAGAAGCGTCCGATCCTGGCGCCCGAATTCGTCATGCCGAAGACTTGCCCCGTCTGCGGATCGCATGTCATGCGCGCCGAAGACGAAGCGGTGGCCCGTTGCAGCGGCGGCCTTTATTGTCCGGCGCAACGCAAGCAGGCATTGATCCACTTCGCGTCGCGGCGGGCGATGGACATCGAGGGTCTGGGTGACAAGCTCGTCGATCAGCTTGTTGACCTTGGCATCGTAAGTACCCCCGCCGATCTTTATCGTCTCGACTTGAAGACACTGGTCGGTCTCGACCGGATGGCCGAGAAATCGGCGAGAAACCTGCTCGCGGCGATCGAGAAGAGCAAGGAAACGACGCTGGCGCGCTTCATCTACGCACTGGGCATCCGCAACGTCGGCGAGGCGACGGCGAAGGATCTGGCACGGCATTTCGGCAGCCTTGAGCGCTTGCTTGATGCCGAAGGGGGGCAGCTTCTCGAAGTCAATGACGTCGGTCCGGTCGTCGCTCAATGCCTGCGCGAGTTCTGCTGCGAGGCGCACAACCGCGAGGTTATTTCCCAATTGCGCGCGGCAGGGGTTTCCTGGCCGGAAAGCGAGGTTGGCGAGACTGCCCGTCAAGCGGTCGGGGCGCTGGCGGGAAAGATCTTTGTCCTCACCGGGACGTTGCCGACCTTGTCGCGTGAGGAAGCGAAGGTGCTGATCGAGGCTGCCGGCGGCAAGGTCAGCGGCTCGGTATCGAAGAAAACCGACTATGTCGTCGCCGGAGCCGAGGCCGGTTCCAAGCTCGACAAAGCGCAGGAGCTGGGGGTTCCGGTCATCGATCAGGCACAATTACAAACCCTTTTGTCGAAATAAAAAACGAAAACGCCATGACAATGAAAAAAGTAACCAAAGCCGTCTTCCCCGTTGCTGGCCTCGGAACGCGATTTCTGCCGGCCACCAAGGCCAGCCCCAAGGAGATGTTGCCGATCGTCGATAAACCCCTGATCCAGTATGCGGTCGAGGAGGCGGTCGCCGCCGGTATTACCGACATGATCTTCGTGACCGGCCGCACCAAGCGCGTCATCGAGGACCATTTCGACAAGGCCTACGAACTCGAGAACGAGTTGGCGCTGAAAAAGAAGACGGAGATGTTGAAGACCGTGCAGAACCTGCTGCCGAAGCACATCAACTGCATTTACATCCGCCAGTCGGAGGCGCTCGGCCTCGGCCATGCCGTGCTTTGCGCCAAGCCGATTATCGGCGACGAGCCGTTTGCCGTCCTGCTGGCCGACGATCTGCTCGACGGAAATCCGCCGGTGATGAAGCAAATGACGGACTGTTACGATGACTACCGGTGCTCGGTGCTCGGCGTTCTCGACGTGCCGCGCGAAGACACGGCGAGCTACGGCATCGTCAAGGCTAATCCGGTTGCCGAACGCATTGAGCAAATCGAAGCTATCATCGAAAAACCGCAACCCGAGTCCGCGCCGTCGACGTTGGCCGTGGTCGGCCGTTATATCCTGACGCCGCGGATTTTCCACCATCTCGAAAACATGACGCCCGGCTCGGGCGGCGAGATCCAGCTCACTGACGGCATCGCCTCCCTGCTGCGCGAAGAACAGGTACTGGCGTATCGCTACCACGGCACCCGTTATGACTGCGGCTCGAAGCTCGGCTATCTGCAGGCGACCGTCGATTTCGGCCGCCGTCATCCCGAGGTTGGCGCCGCTTTTGCAAATTATCTTTGTACTCTGGAGCAAAAATGAACGAGACTGCAACGGCCCGCGAGCTGCTGGCGAACGCCGACCTGATCCATTCGGCCGAGGTTGTCGACGCCGCCGTCAGCCGGGTTGCCCGGGAAATTACCGGGCAACTTGCCGATACCAACCCCTTGTTGTTGTGTGTCATGAGTGGGGGCTTCCCGTTTGCCGGACAGTTGATGAAAGAGTTGAACTTTCCGCTGGAGTTCGATTACTTGCACGTCAGCCGTTACGGTCAGGAGACTTCCGGCGGGGCCTTATCCTGGCGGGCTTCGCCGCGAACACCGGTCAATGGGCGCACCGTGCTCATCGTTGACGACATTCTTGACGAGGGCGTGACGTTGGCCGCCATCGTCGAGCACTTGAAACAGCTTGGTGCCAAGGATTGTTATATCGCCGTGGCGACTGATAAACTCAACGGCAAGTCAAAGCCGATCAAGGCAGATTTTGTTGCACTCACTGTCCCGGACCGCTTCGTATTCGGCTACGGCATGGACGTCAGCGGCGCCTGGCGCAATCTACCGGCGATTTATGCCGTAAAGGGGAAATAAGATGTTGGCGGTTATTGGAGGAAGTGGCCTGACGCAATTGGCCAACCTGGATGTTTCGCACCGCGAGGTGCTACGCACACCGTACGGGGAACCCTCGGGGGCAGTGACTTTCGGACAGATTTGTGGACATCCGGTTGCTTTTCTGGCCCGGCACGGGTATGGACACACGATTCCGCCGCATGAGGTGAACTACCGGGCGAATCTGTGGGCGCTGGTGAATAGCGGGGCCGTTGGCATCATCTCCGTCGCTTCGGTTGGCAGCATTCGCCCTGACCTGAAACCGGGCGATGTTGTTGTACCGCACCAGATCATCGATTACACCTGGGGTCGGAAATCGACTTTCCACGAAGGCGCCGATTGTTGCGTGACGCATGTCGATTTCACCGAACCGTACGACCGTGCGTTGCGTGATCGGATCATTGCCGCCGCTGGCGACGCAGGCATTGCTGTCAGTAATTCGTCCGTCTATGCGGCGACGCAGGGGCCGCGCCTGGAAACAGCAGCGGAGATCAACCGCCTGGAGCGTGACGGTGCCGATGTGGTTGGCATGACCTGCATGCCGGAAGCCGTTCTGGCCCGGGAATTGGGCGTGCCGTATGCCGCAATCAGTGTCGTCGCCAATTATGCGGCGGGCCGCGGAGACAGTCGTGAAGGCATCAGCTTTGATGCGATCCAGGATGTTTTGCACAAATCGATGGGGCATGTGCGGACAATCATCGAGCGCTTGGTCATTCGTGCCGATCAGAACGGTTCTTAAGATGGGCGATTCGCGCCTGTGGCAACAGGCGCGAGCGGTCGAAGCGTTCGACACGCCCGAATTGCATGCGCTCATCGCCGATATGGAAGACACCATGCGCCATCTCGACGGGGCAGGTTTGGCCGCGCCGCAGATCGGCGTCGGCTTGCGCGTGGTTATTTTCGGTTTTACTCATAACTCGCGCTATCCGTATGCCGTCAGCGTTCCGTGGACGGTGCTCATCAATCCGGTTTGGACACCGCTTTCCGACGAAATCGAGGAGGGGTGGGAAGGCTGCCTATCGGTCCCCGGGCTGCGCGGCAGGGTGCCGCGCTGGCGAAAATTGCGCTATACCGGATGCGACGTCTTTGGCCGTGAAATTGACCGTACCGTCGAAGGTTTTCACGCTCGCGTCGTCCAGCACGAATGTGATCACCTTGACGGTATTCTCTACCCCATGCGCATGCGTGATTTTACGAGGTTTGGTTTCACCGAAGAGATTCAGTCCGGTGAGGCTGGTTTGCCGGAAGATCCGGATGGTTTGGATTAGTGAACGGCGGCAGCGCGCCGCTGCAACCACTTCTTCATTTCGACTGCCCACAACACGCTGCTGCTCACCGCGACGCACACAAGCCATTCAATAGGTGTCAAGGCTCGGGTGTTGAAGGCCGTTTGCAGGAAGGGAAGGTGCACCACTGCGACCTGCAGCAGGCAAACGCCAATGGCCGCATGCCATAGCCAGGCGTTATCGGAGGTGTGGCGAAAAGCGCTTCGTGTGCGAGATCGGGCGTTGAAGGCATTGAAGACCTGGAAAAGCACCAGCGTGTTGAACGAGATCGTCTGGGCACGTGTGGCATCGCCCGGTTCGCCAGCGATCAGGCTGTCGGCAAGAATCCAGAGGGTCGCAGCGAGGGTGCCGATGCCCATCACGGCGCCGGTGAAATAGATATCCCGCCACATCGGCGCGTCGATCACGTGGCTTGCCGGATCGCGCGGCGGTGTGTTCATCACGTCGTGGTCGACCGGGTCAACGCTGAGTGCAAGCGCCGGCGCGGAATCGGTGAGCAGATTGATCCAGAGGATCTGTACCGCCAGCAGCGGCACGTTGATCGTCGCGCCTTCAGTGTTCAGTCCCGCGATGCTGGCGAGTGCGACGCCGAGGAAGATAAAAACCACTTCGCCCGCGTTCGACGAAAGCAGGTAGCGCAGGCATTTCTGGATATTGGCGAAAATCGTCCGCCCTTCCTCGATGGCGGCAACAATCGATGCAAAGTTGTCGTCGGCCAGAACCATGTCCGCGGCGCCCTTGGAAACGTCGGTGCCGGAAATCCCCATGGCGATGCCGATATCGGCTTTTTTCAGCGCGGGCGCGTCGTTGACTCCGTCGCCGGTCATCGCCGCGATGTGACCTTGCTCCTGCAGAGCGGTGACAATGCGCAGTTTGTGCTTCGGCGCAACGCGGGCGTAGACCGAACAATGGCGGACCGTCTCACGCAGTTCCTCGTCGCTCATTCGTTGCAGGTCGGCACCGGTGACAGCGTGTTCGCCTTTGGCGACGATGCCCAGTTCGGCGGCTATCGCCGCCGCTGTGATCTGATGATCGCCAGTGATCATGAATGGTTCTTACCCCGGCCCGGCGAGCGGCCTGCACGGCCTGCGCGGCTTCCGGACGCGGCGGGTCGATCATGCCGACGACGCCGAGAAAGACCATTTTTTCTTCGTGTGTTTCGCTGAAACCATCGCGCAGCGCTTCTTCAGGGACGAGCCGGCAGGCGACACCGAGCGTGCGCAGTGCATCCGTTGCCAGGCATTCAATGGTTTCGCCCCATTCGCGTCGGCGTTCCTCGCTCAGTGGCTGCGCCTCGTTGCCCGCTTGTTCATGGGTGCAGCAGGCCAGCAACACGTCGGGCGCGCCCTTGGCGGCGATGCCGATGTGTCCTTCGGCGCTCGTGTCGCGATGGGCGACACTCATCATCTTGCGTTCGGAACTGAAGGGCATTTCACCGACGCGGAAAAAGCGTTCGTTCATGAAGTCTTGGGTGATGCCGGCTTTGCGCGCGGCGACGATCAGCGCGCCTTCGGTGGGGTCGCCCTGGATCGCCCAACGCCCTTCGATCTTGACGAGCCGGGCGTTATTGGCAAGTTCGGCCGAATAAAGCAGGCCTTCAAGCGCCGTTTTCAACGGGCTGTCCGCCAGCGGCACGCCGTCGACTGAAAGCTGGCCTTCCGGTCCGTACCCACTCCCCGAAAAATCGACGGCGCCTTCGGGAACGACGACGCGACGGACAGTCATCTCGTTACGCGTCAGCGTGCCCGTCTTGTCCGAGCAGATGACGGTCGTCGAGCCGAGCGTTTCCACTGAGCTGAGCCGGCGTACGATCACATTGCGCCGGGCCATCCGGGCGACACCGCGCGACAGGGTAATGGTATTGATGACGACGAGACCGGCAGGGACGGCAGCAACCGCCAAGGCCACTGAAAACAATAAAATGGCGACAAAATGGCTCATAGAGTTGTCACCCCAATTGAGCCATACCAGCGTCAGCCCCATGACGATGGCCAGAGAAATCACTAGCCGACCCAGGAAATAACCGACGCGGTCGAGTTCTTTCTGCAGTGGTGTTTCGGCTTCCTTTGTGGTTTGCAAGGTGTTGGCGATGCGGCCGATCTCGGTGTTCATCCCGGTATTGACGACGATCGCGCAGCCTCTCCCGGTAGTCACCGATGTTCCGCTGAAGACCATGTTTTCCTGGTCGCCGACCCCGGTTTCCACGCTTAAGGCTTCCGGGCTTTTCGAAGCCGGCGTGCTTTCGCCAGTGAGCGCCGCTTCTGCAACGCGCAGGACGATCGATTCGAGCACCCGGGCATCGGCGGGAATCGTGTCGCCTTCTTCGATCAGCAAAATGTCGCCGGGAACGACTTCTCGGGCGGCAATCTGGCTGGGTTCGCTGTCGCGCAGTACACGCGCCGTCGGTGCGGAAAGCGCCTTGAGCGCTTCGACGGCCTTTTCGGCGTGACGCTCCTGCATGTAGCCGAGAACGGCGTTGAAAACCACGATGGCGATGATCGTCAACGTCTCGTAGGGGATGCCGTGTCCGCCTTCGATGACCCAGGCAAAGAGGGAGATCAGTGTGGCGATCATGAGCAGCACGATCAACGGATCGGCGAATTGCCTGAGAAACTTGGACCATTCCGGCACCGGTTTCGGTGCGGGTAGCTCGTTCGCTCCATGTATGTGCAACCGATGCGCTGCTTCGGCACTGCTCAGGCCGCTCGATCGGTCGCTTTCGAGACGAATCAAAACATCCCTGGCGGATGCCAAGTAAAAAGGCAGCCCATTTTCCGTCCACGTCGGAGCGGATGGCGCGTCGTTACGAGGCGATGCATCTTCCATGGTCATTCTCCGCCGCAAAGCGTCCAATCTCATTCAAGACCATGCTGCTGAATGCTGCCAAGGAAAAAGCTTCCTTGGCAGTATTGATCGCAGTTTCGCGACTGCGGCCTAGAGCTTGAGCTGGTTGAGCAGTTCGGTTTCCAGTCGGACGCGATTGACACTTTCGCCGAGGTCGCCGCCGCTGATCAGGAAGGTGTCTTCGACGCGTTCGCCAAGTGTGGCGATTTTCGCGGTTTGCAGGTTGGCGCCATGCGCCGCAAGAACCGTGGCAATGGTGTAAAGCAGGCCAGGTCGGTCGGCTGCCGTGACGGAGAGAACGAAATTCACGCCTTTTTCGTCCGGCTCGATGGTCACCACTGGCTTGATCGGGAAGTGTTTGACCTGACGCGATAAGCGGCCGTTGGCCAGGGCCTCGGGCGGTCCTTCCTTCGCCAGCCGGTCGCTCAGTTCGTGTTCGATGTAGGCGATCATGTCGCGGTCATTCTCGCGTCCGCTGACGTCGAGCAGCATGAAGCTGTCGAGGGCGTAGCCGAGCCGCGTCGTATGGATCTTGGCGTCCATGATCGTGTAACCGACACGGCTGAAAAAGCCGACCATGCGGGCGAACAGATCGCGCTGATCGAGCGTGTAGGCCATGACCTCGATGCCTTCGCCGTGCGGATTGAGGCGTGCCTTGACGATGGGTTTGCGGGTGTCCATCCGGTAGTGGAGGGAACGGGAATGCCAGGCGATTTCCTCGGCCGAGTGGCGCAGGAAATACACGGTGTCGAGTGTGTCCCAGAGACCATCCTGCGCATTTTCGGGTGTCGCGTAGTAGCGCAGCATGCGGATCGCTTCTTCGCGTTTTTCCTGAATGATGCCCTGCCGGACCGGTGCTTTGCCGCCCGAACTCAACAGACGGTTGGTCTGGCCGAACAGCTCCTGCAGCAATTGGCCTTTCCACGAATTCCAGACTTTCGGGCTGGTGCCGCGGATATCGGCAACGGTGAGCAGATAGAGCGCTGTCAGGTGGCGTTCATCCTTGACGGTTGTGGCAAAGGCGGCAACGACTTCTGGGTCGGATATGTCCTGTTTCTGGGCGACGCTCGACATTTCGAGGTGATGTTTGACCAGCCAGACGACGAGTTCGCTATCTTCCGGTTCAAGGCTGTGGTTGTCGCAGAACGCCTGCGCGTCGACTGCGCCCAGTTTGGAGTGGTTGCCGTCGCGGCCCTTGGCGATGTCGTGGAAGAGGGCGGCGATATAGAGCAGCCAGGGGCGTTCGAAGTTGCTGATCAGGTGGCTGCAGAACGGATATTCGTGACCGAAGGCCGGGTCAGAAAAGCGGCGCAGGTTGCGCAGCACCTGCAGGGTATGTTGGTCGACGGTGTAAGCATGGAAAAGGTCGTGCTGCATCTGGCCGACGATGGCACTGAAGTTCGGCAGGTAGCGGCCGAGGATGTCGAGCTGGTTCATGCGCCGCATCTCATGCAGGACGCCGTGTTCCGCCTTGAACAATTCGACAAAGCATTTCCGGTTTTCCGGATCGTTGCGGAAATCGTCGTCGATCAGGGTGCGGGCGCGCCAGAGGGCGCGCAGAGTCCGCGCGGTCATGCCTTTCAGCTCGGAATGCTGCTGCATGATCTGGAACGCCTCGAAAATCGCCGACGGCGTTGCGTTGAAAACATTTTCATCGACAACGTCGAGCAATTGCTGGGAATTCTGGAAGCGTGCGCTGATGATCTCGGGAGGGAGTTCTGAAGCGGGGAAAATCCTCGCCGCCATGTTTTGCAGCAGCATCGTGTTGAGCACGGTGATCGTTTTGGCGATCCGGTAGTACTCCTGCATCATCACTTCGCTTGCGCGCTTACTGCCACTGGGCGAGAAATTAAGTTGCTCGGCGAGCGCGGCCTGGTAATCGAAGAGCAGTCGGTCTTCGCAACGGCCGACGTGTAGATGCAATTGAATGCGCAGGCGTTGCAGGAAGCTCTCTCGCCTTTCCAGCCCCGCTTTCTCAAGGTCGGTGATCAACCCGTTGTCTTCCAGATCCTGCCATCGCTTGCCGATTCCTGCAGCCTGAGCAATCCAGAGGATGGTTTGCAGATCGCGCAGACCGCCTGGGCTTTCCTTGCAGTTCGGTTCCAGGCTGTAAGGCGATTCCTGATAGCGCTTGTAACGTTCGTCCTGCTCTAGACGCTTGGCGTTGAAGAATTGCTCGGGGTCGAGTTGGGCTTTGAACGCCGTCATGAGTTGCTCAAACAGGGCGCTGTTGCCACCGAGCAGGCGGGTTTCAACAAGAGCCGTTTGTACCGTCAGGTCAGCGGCGGCTTCTTCAAGCGATTCCTCGACGGTGCGCACGCTGTGACCGATCTGCAGGCCGATGTCCCAGAACAGGCTGACCAGGTGTTCGAGTTTCGCAGTCAGTGTCTCGTCGGGTTGTTCCGGAAGCAGTAGCAGCAGGTCGATGTCCGACGCCGGCCAGAGTTCACCGCGTCCGTAGCCGCCGACGGCCACCAGGGCCAGGGTGGGCGGAAACTGCAATTCCTGCCAGAGATCGAGCAGCACATTGTCGATCAGGCGGCTGCATCCGTGGAGGAATGCCGGTGGGTCCTGGTCGGCTTGATATTGCGCGATCAGTGCGGCTTGGCCGGACTGGATGCGCGATTTGTAGCGCGACAGCAATTCGTTGCGCGCGGTGTCTGGTTTCATCGGCCTACCCGATATGCTCGGGTTTGCTGCGTGCGCCTGACGAAAGCGTCAGGACTTCGTATCCCGTTTCCGTGACCAAGATCGTATGCTCCCATTGCGCCGAAAGGCTATGGTCCTTGGTGACAATCGTCCAGCCGTCGGCGAGTTCGCGGATCGCCGCCTTGCCGGCGTTGATCATCGGCTCGATGGTGAAAATCATGTTCGGCTTCAATTCGATGCCGGTACCCGGCGTGCCGTAATGCACCACCTGCGGGTCTTCGTGAAAGCGGGCGCCGATGCCGTGGCCGCAGAATTCACGCACCACCGAATATCCCGATTTTTCGGCGTACTGCTGGATGGCGTGGCCGATGTCGCCGAGACGCGCGCCGGGTTTCACCTGCACGATGCCAAGCCACAGGCACTCGAAAGTGATTTCGCACAGACGTTTGGCCTGGATCGAAACGTCGCCGACCAAGAACATGCGGCTGGTGTCGCCGTGATAGCCGTCCTTGATCGTAGTGATATCGATGTTGACGATATCGCCGTTCTTCAACTGTTTTTCGCCGGGAACGCCATGACAGACTTGATGGTTAACCGAAGTGCAGGTGGCTTTCGGATAAGGCTTGTAGCCTGCCGGCGCGTAGTTGAGCGGCGCCGGGATGCAGTCCTGGACATTGATCATGTACTCATGGCACAGCCGGTCGAGTTCGCCGGTGGTGACGCCCGGTTTGACGAACGGCGTGATGTAGTCGAGAACTTCCGCGGCGAGCCGGCCGGCGATCCTCATTTTTTCGATTTCTTCGGGGGTCTTGAGAGTAATGCTCATGCGGAGTCGGAGCCAATCATGGTGCGCTAAAGCTTCGAAGGATAAAGGAAGGCGGCCGGTTAGGCAATTTGCGGAGAGATGAGGTAGGGGGGAAGCGGCGGCTGTCGCGATTGCTCTTCTTGATGAGTTGTTTGTTGGAAAAGTGATTATATTTATTGGTGTTTTGTGTTTTGTAAATGGTTTTTTATAACTTTCGTTATATATCATTGTGCTTTATTCTTCTGTATATTCGTAACTATGAATAGTGTGTGTAAAAAAGCATAACAGGTTTGATGTAAGTAAAGAAGGGGAAGGGGACAATGCAATTCGCGTTGCAGGAGGAAATGCGCGAGAACAAACTGCTGTGGCTGTTGGGCAGCCTGTGCGGACTCTTTCGAATCCCTTTTGACGCGGCGCTGATCGCGCAGAACTTTCCGCCGCCGTATACCCACGCCACCTTCCACGAAGCCGCCCGCGCGCTCAAGCTCAAGACCGGCGTTAGCCGGGTTGCCGAAGCTACCTGGAGTAAACTTCCGATGCCGGTCATCGCCTTCGAGCGGCCGGCGGCTACCGAAGTTGCCGTGCCGGAAGACGTAGTGTCGGAAGCCGCTAACGAATCGATTCTTGAAAAGTTCCCCGAAACCCTTCCAGAGAACACCCCCGAACAAGCGAGTGCCGCCGAACCGGAACCCAGCCCGCCGGCCGCTGCGCTCCTCATCGTCAAAGCCACCGCCGAAAAAATCCTCTACTTTCGTCCTGGCAGCCAGACGCCGGAGACGATGCCGGTTGCCGACGCCGTTACCCGGCTTGGCCCCGAGCTCATCCTCGTCGCCAAAGGCAACCGCATCGACGCCGTCCTTGGCAGCCAGGTCCTGCGCCACCTCCTGCGGCTACCGCTACCTTATTTCGAAAACCGCAGCACCGGCGTCCTCGTCGCCCGCCTGCACGGCGTCGAAACCATCCGCGAATTCGTCTCCGGCGCCGCCGTCACCCTGCTGCTCGACTGCCCGTTCCTGCTCATCTTCCTCGCCGTGATGTTCGCCTACAGCTGGCAGCTCTCGCTGATCGCCGTCGGCCTGCTCGGCCTCATCGCCCTGATGAGCTTCTTCGTCGCCCCTGTCTTCCGGGAAAAGCTCAACCGCCAGTTCATGCTTGGTGCGCGCAACCAGGCCTTCCTCACCGAATACATCGCCGGCATGGGTACCGTCAAATCGCTGCAGATGGAACCCGACATCGATAAGAAGTACGGCGACTTCCTCGCCCAATACCTTGCCGCCGGTTTCTCGACCAAACAGGTCGGCAACACCTACAACGTCGTCGCCAACGCCCTCGAACAAGTGATGACGCTCTCCATCCTCATCGTCGGCATGCTCGTCGCCTTCCAGATGTTCGCCGGGCGCATGAGCCAGCCGATGCTCCGCCTCGTCGGCCTGTGGCAAGAATTCCAGCAGGCCGACGTCGCCGTCAAACGCCTCGGCGACATCCTCGACATCCCGCAGGAACCGCACGCGCTCACCCCCAGCCGGGAGAACAAAGGCAAAGGCGAACTCACCATCACTAACCTTGCTTTTAGATATGGCGACCATCTCCCCTGGCTCTACCGCAACCTCGACCTCGCCTTTAAGCCAGGCCACCTCACCGTAATCATGGGCCCCTCCGGCTGCGGCAAGAGCACGCTCGCCAAACTCATGCTCGGCTTCTACCAACCCAACGAAGGGCAGATTGCCCTCGACGGACAGGATATCCGCCATCTCGCCGCCAACGAACTGCGGATGGCCTTCGGCGTCGTTCCGCAAGAGACCGTCCTCTTCTCCGGCACGCTCTACGACAATCTGGTCATGGCGCACCCGCATGCGACCTTCGACGACGTGATCGCCGCCTGCAAGGCCGCCGAAATCCACGACGTCATCGAAAAGTTGCCCGACGGCTACCAGACCGAGATCGGCGAGCGCGGCACCGGTCTTTCGGGCGGGCAGAAGTAGCGCATCGCCATCGCCAGAGCCTTACTCAAACGTCCGAAGATTCTCATCTTCGACGAAGCCGTTTCCAACCTCGACCAGCAGACTGCCGAGCACTTCGCCAAGACGGTCAACCGGCTCAAGGGCAAGGTCACGATGCTCTTCATCACGCACCAGATTCCAAGAGGGCTGCAGGTCGACGAGGTCTTCAGCTTCGGCAACGACCGCCAGCACAACACCAAGGTCGAGGTGGTGGGGGAGGAAAAACAATGAAAACGAGGGGCGACGGCGTCGATACGGTGGTCGACAGCAAGGCCGAGAACAACATCTTCCGCTTCGGGACTGGCATCGACGCCTCCCAGGTCAAACTGCACCTCGGCTCGCTGATGCTCGACCTCGGCGACGGCGACGCGGTGCATATCGGCAATTTCGATCAGACGGATGTGTTCAATAGTTGCGCTATCGACAGCTTCGAATTTGCCGACGGCGGCACGCTCACCTCTGCGCAACTCCTCGCCCGTGGTTTCGACCTCGAGGGGACGGAAGGCGACGATGAAATCGCCGGCACCAATACCACCGATCGCATCAGCTTCGGCGACCCGGCAAACGAACATACTTACGACCTTGACAGGAGCGCAGCATGAACTTCGGACATTCGTTGTTGAAAGCTTTCGGCACCATCGGACTGATATTGACCTTGGGGGTGAGCATGAACGCGAACGCAGGCTTGTTTGGAATCGGTGGAGATAGCTGGAAAGAAGAAGTGATGCTGCACGACGGACAGAAGATTATTGTCGAGCGTTCGCAAACCTATGGTGGGAGACACGAAATCGGGCAATCGGCCCCGATCAAAAAACATACGATCCGTTTCTCGCCGCCTGGATCAAGCCAAGTTATCACTTGGACAAGTGAATACGCCGAGGATATCGGACGCACCAACTTCAACCTGTTTGCCGTGCATGTCATGAAGGGAACGGCCTATGTCGTTGCCAAACCAAATCTTTGCCTTTCCTACAACAAGTGGGGGCGTCCAAATCCACCTTATGTCTTTTTTAAATATGACGGTAGCCAGTGGCAACGTATATCGCTGGAGCAGTTTCCCATCGAATTCAAGACCCTCAATGTTGCCATTTACCTTGGTGGGCAAGAAGTTAAGGCAATGGTCAGTCTAGGTTTGGTTTCGGCGGAGAAGATCAAGGCGATGAATAGCGAGCTAAAGCAACCCGAATACAAAACGATTCTTCGGGAGCCGGTGGCGAAGGAACGGATCAATCAGATGTGCGAGGCGATGGTTTATTACAAATGTGGATGGTTTGGAACCAATCCAGATGGAACGTTTAACAAGGAATTTGCAGATCGTATGTGCAAATAAAGCATTTTTGAAATTGGAGAAAAATCGTGACGACCACAATTGAATACGCGCTGATGGCTGGATCCTCTTACATTTCAAGTCGGCCTGATATCAACAAGTTTCCTGTTCCGCAGGGATGGACAAAGGTCATCAATCCCCCTCATTTCACTGATGATGCAAGCGGCTTCGAAGCCATTTGTTATACGAACGGTACTGAAGTCGTCATTTCCTTTGCTGGGACGCAGTCGGGCGCTGCCGACTGGATTCACGGCAATATTCCGTTGGCAAATGGCGCATTATCCGATCAGCTTCGTCAAGCCGCCGACTACTACCTTCTGGTCAAGTCCAGCATGCCGGCGGGGACGAAGATCACCTTGACCGGTCATTCCCTTGGGGGTGGGTTGGCTTCGTTGATTGCCGTGCTGTTTGACGAAAGCGCTGTGACTTTCGATCAGGCGCCGTTTCTGAATTCGGCGATTTTTTATGAGACGACAGATGACACGGGCTACCCAACAACGCGTTCTGTTGCGGAGGATTTGAGGAACTACCTGACGGGGCGTGTTCCCGAGAATTCGCTGATGCGACTCGACGCCTACATCGCCGCCGGAGATCGTTTCAATCCTGATCCGAATCCGGCAGATACGTTGGCCGGTCGCGAAACACGCGTTACGGACATTGACGTGCAAGGCGAGGTGCTGGGGTATTTGCCTTTTGGCCGCATCGGTTCTCAAGCCGACATTCTTAACAGCAATGCCGGCGTGTCGAGTGTGGACCTGCACTCTCAAGCGCTGCTTTCCGCGTTCCTGCAAAGCGACAAAAGCGCTGCCAGCAGTGCTAACCCACTGCAAACCCTCAGTAAAGTTACTTTCGAACTGACGTCGACTAAAGGGGTCAGAGACATTTACCATTTGAATTGACAAGCCAATAACCATACCCGTCGTCCCCGCATCCAACTTGCCGAAGTGCCGCTGCATATCGTTCAGCGCGGCATCAATCGCGAGCCCTGCTTTTTCGCCGAAGAGGACTACCACTGCTACCTCCATTGGCTGGAAGAAGCGGCTCGCGATTGTCGCTGCGCCATTCATGCCTACGTGCTGATGACCAACCACGTTCATTTGCTGCTGACGCCTGCTGTAAACGGATCGCCTGCTCGGCTGATGCAGTCGCTCGGCCGGCGCTACGTCCAGTACATCAATCGTTTCTACCGGCGCACTGGCAGCCTGTGGGAAGGGCGCTACAAATCCAGTCTCGTTCAGGCCGAAACCTACCTACTATCCTGTTATCGCTACATCGAACTCAATCCGGTGCGCGCGGAAATGCTGGCTGACCCCGGCCAGTATCGCTGGTCGAGCTACCGCGCCAACGGTCTTGGCCAGACCGACACGAGGCTGACGCCGCATCCGCTGTATCTCGATCAAGGCCGTAATGACGACGAGCGTACACAGGCCTACCGGGGGCTGTTTCGGCCTCATCTGGACGCCGAGGCGGCGGTTGATATCCGGCAGGCGCTACAGCTTGGCATGCCGGTGGGTCATGGACGGTTTGCGGAAACGATATGCGCCAAGGCCGGCATACGCATCAATACCGGCAAGCGCGGAAGGCCGGAAGGCAAACCAGCGAGTGAGGTATCGCGAGTTGAAGAGCAACGGGACTTCGGATTCTGAATGAATGGGATGAATAACGTGAATGAGAAAAATCGAAATGACACTGACCCCTTTGGTTGGACCCCTTTGGTTGGTTACGGCAACGACGTGATCGACGGCGGTAGCGGCGACGACTATCTGCTCGGGCAGGGCGGGAACGACATCCTCTTCGGGGGAATCGGCAAGGACACGATCTGGGGCGATGACGACGAGTCGGTATTGCCAGTCGCGAATCACGGCAACGACTATCTGTTCGGCGGCGCCAACGATGATCAATTAATCGGCGGCGGGGGCGACGACTATCTGGAAGGCGGCACGGGCAACGACACGATCTGGGGCGGCACCGGGAAGGACACCTACGTCTTCAACAAGGGCGACGGCGTCGACACGGTGATCGACAGCAAGGCGGAGAAAAACATCTTCCGCTTCGGGACTGGCATCGACGCCTCCCAGGTCAAACTGCACCTCGGTTTGCTGATGCTCGACCTCGGCGACGGCGATGCGGTGCACATCGGCAATTTCGATCAGACGGATGTGTTCAACAGCTGCGCTATCGACCATACGGCTGACGGGCGCACAGCACAAAATAATTCATTTTTGGAGATTGCAGCATGAAAACCCATCTCTTCGCACTGCTCCTGTTACCACTCGCCACTGCCTGTACCAGCGGACCGATAGTCAAAGCCGAACTGGATAATGAGGTCAAGCGCCTGTGTGCGATTGACGGCGGCATCAAAGTCTATGAGACGGTGAAGTTGCCGGCGGATAAGTTCAACGAATGGGGACAGGTAAATTTCTATCGACCAACTCAGGGCGAAAACGCTCTTGGTCCCGAGTATGTCTTTGTCTCAGACATACATTATTACCGCAAGGGTAATCCTCAAATGGCCCGGTATGACATAAAGGTTATTCGCCGTTCGGATGGAAAACTTCTTGGCGAATCTATTTCCTATGGCCGTGGAGGTGGAGATTTGCCAAGCCCTTCGTATGGTTCGAGTTTTCATTGCCCTAAAGAGTACGGCGACATTCCTTTGTTAACAAAAATATTCAATCAAGCGAATAAGGAGTAAGCAATGAACGATATCGAAAGGTATTATTTACAGTCGGAATTGGCCTTGGCTTCCTATACGAATTTGTTGGTTCGAATTCCCAATACTGTGGCGCTGCAAGATGATGGAAAAGGGATGTCTGCCGCCCAAGCTGCAAAGTTCGCTGAGACCTATACGGTTGTCACCCAATACAATGACACGCTTGCCGAAGGAGGGCTGGGAACGAGTTTCAGCGCTACGGTGTTCAAGGATGCCGGTGGCAACCTGACGCTGGCCATTCGCGGCACGGCGGAACTGACCGGTTCTCCCAACGACCTGACGACCGATGCCAGTATATTTGCAGGCGGCGCGGGCTACGACCAGATTGTCGCCCTCTACAACTGGTGGTCACGGTCGACGGCAGTACCGGGGACGCAGGTTCAGCAATACCGGATTGTCTATTCTTCCCAGAACCCGCAAGCCATCCAGATTGGCAACCAATGGCTGGAGCCGGCCGGCACGGTTACGGCGATAGGCGGTGATATCTACAACGCCTTGGCCGCCGATGCGGATCATCAACTGGACGTTACCGGGCACAGCCTTGGCGGTCATTTGGCGATGGCATTTACCACGCTGTTCGCGGGCTTTACTACGCAGGCTACGGTCTTCAATGCGCCGCGCTTCAAAGATAACGCCACCAATCAAGCCTTCTTTGCCGCTCTCGGCGGTAGTGTGCCGACCGGCACGAAAATCACCAATGTCATTGCCGATGAGGCCAAGATCGGCGACAACCCCTGGAGCGCGATTGCCGGCCTGAATAGCCGCCCCGGTACAGCTGTCGACATCGCCATCGAAAATCAGGTTGGTTCCGACGAGCCGGATACGCCTGCTGCCAAGAACCACAGTCAGCAGACGCTGACCGATGCGCTGGCCGTGTATTCCCTCTTGTCACAGCTTGATCCAAGCCTATCGCCAGAGGCGTTCAAGAGCCTTCTGAATACATCGGCGGAAGGAACCTCCGCCAGCCTCGAACGCCTCGTCGACGCGATCGAACGCCTGTTAGGGGTTGACAACAATCTCATGTTATCGGGAAACAGGAATCGTGATCTTCTTTATCAGGCTATTGACACGATCCAGAACGGGTCGGGAAAGGCGCGCTACCAGGCCCTTCTTGATAAAGCCATCTTCATTCCGATCACGAGTGCTTCCGCCATTGATTCATTAGTGGGAAAAGCACGACAAACCGACGCCGAGGGCTTGGCCTACCGCTACGCGTTGGTATCGCTTAATCCCTTTGCCGTTCTGGGAGCCGATTACGCCGGGTTCAATGCCAACGGCGCGCTGGAACTCTACAACTCGGCTACCGATTCCGGCGAAATTACCGACCAATATCTCAAGGATCGAGCCGAATTCCTCGTACGCAAGACCTGGTTCAACACCAACGATCTGCCAACGCAGAAACGGATGCTCGAAGAAAAGGACAACCACCTCTACCAAAAAGACGATACGTATTTTGTTGACGAAGCCAGTGGCTACAAAATCGCCCAAGGCTTCGACCCGGCCAGCCCGTTTGCCAATATCCATCGCTACTACTTCGGAGATGATCAGGCCAACGCATTCACAGGCGGCGGCGTCTCCGACTTCCTCTACGGAGGCGGTGGTCTCGACCTCCTGACCGGTAACGAGGGCAATGATTACCTTGAAGGCGGTTCTGGCCTCGACTTCTACCGTTTCTGCACGGGAGACGGGAAAGACGTGGTGCTCGACACTGACCAGCGCGGCCTTCTCCAGCACAACAACGAACTCCTGGTGCTCGCCTACAAGGACGGCGGCGTCTGGACGGGCGGCAGCGGCGAGCGCGCCTTCATCGCAACTAAAAGCGGCGACGATCTTCTCATCGCCTTCACCAGCGGCGAAGAAGACAGCGTCACCCTCAAGCACTTCGACTTTACTGCCGCCCAAACCGGCGCCGGCAGCTACGGCCTGCGGCTGATTGACGGCTTGCCGCTACGGCCCAACGGCACACGCCAGTACCTGGGCGACACCGAAGACTGGGACAGCGATCCCGGCCAGAGCGGCACTCAGACTATCTATGACGCACAAGGGAACAGCATTCGTGCCGACGGACAGGAAGGGCGCAAGTATGTCGGGCAGGCCGACCGAGCCGACGTGTTCTACGGCAGCCTCAGCGATGCCGACGAAGTATTCCTGACCCAGGGCGGGCGCGACAAGGTTTCCGGCGGGGGCGGCAACGACTGGATCGAAGGCGGTTCCGGCGGCGACGTGCTGACCGGCAACGCCGGGGGCGACGTGCTCTTCGCTGACACCAGCAACAACGGCACGCTCACGCTCGAAGCGGCGATCAAGCAAGGCGAGGCAGGCGAAGCCGCGGCGGGCGTTCCCGACCTTCTTGACGGCGATGCCGGCAACGACACGCTGATCGGCAGCGCGGGCGAAGACGCCCTGATGGGCGGACTCGGCCAGGATGTGCTCGTCGGCGGTGCGGGCAGCGACAACCTCTACGGCGACGCCACGATGAACACCCTCGACCTGGATTGGAGCCTCGAACGACGGATCGACGAACAGGGAGCGTCCAAAGAGTACGTCAGCGTATTGCATGGCGGCACCTGGCAATTCGATCACACCAGCGGCGAAGCCGACCTCCTGATCGGCGGCGCGGGCGACGACTGGGCCTTCGGCGGTGGCGGCGACGACCTGATCCTGGGCGGGATCGGCAACGACGTCCTCTTCGGCCAGGCGGGCTCCGATGTCGTGCAAGGTGGCGACGGCAACGACGTGCTCGTCGGCGATGCCGGTCCCGATCTGGCCGACAGCCTGTGCGGCAACGACATCCTCGACGGCGGTGCGGGCAACGACATCCTCGACGGCGGTGCGGGCGACGACACGCTGCAAGGGGATGCCGGCAACGACGTGCTGATCGGCGGCACGGGGAACGATACGCTGGTCGGCGGCAAAGGCAAGGATATCTACCTCTACAACAAGGGCGATGGCACCGACACCATTTGGGATACGCCGCCGGACGCCAACGACCCCGAAGCCAGCGTACTGATCCTCGGCCCCGGCATCGACAAAGCCGACGTCACCTTCCGGCTCGGCTCGCTGTTTGTCGACGTGGGCGACGGCCAGGGCGTGCACTTCCAGGACTTCGACAGCGATCATCCGGACGATACCCCGGTCGTCGGCGAGATTCGTTTCGACGACGGCAGCGTCATGACCTACCGGAACATCCTTGCCCAAGGGTTCGATGTGGACGGCGCGGCAGCGCCGGCAACGACATCCTGATCGCCAAGGACGGCGACGATGTGCTGGAAGGGGGTGTCGGTGACGATCAACTGGAAGGCGACGGCGGTGACGACACCTACATCTTCAATCTCGGGGACGGCAACGATGCAGTTTTCGACGAAGGGCTGGGGAACACCATTCGGTTCGGCGAGGGCATCACGCCGGAGAGTATCCGGATCAGGAATACGATCGAATGGGCGGAGGATCTCAACGCCGCGATTCCGGTGACGCGCATCGAATACGGTTCCGGCAGCGACAGCATCGTCATGCGCCAGATCCACGCGTCGGCCAACGGCGAGTTCCTTGTGCCCGTCGTGGGTGCCTTGCAGTTTGCCGACGGGCGGACGATGACCTATGCCGATATTCTTGCCTGGGGCTTTGATGTTGACGGTACCGAGGGTAACGACACGCTCGCGGGTACGGAAATAATCGACACCCTGACCGGCGGTGCCGGCAACGATATTCTCGCCGGTTCTGCCGGGGCGGATACCTATGTCTTCAATATCGGCGACGGGCAGGACACGATCGTCGAGGCGACAGGCGGCAACGTCATCCGCTTCGGCGAAGGAATTAAGCGCGAGAGCTTGCAGATCATCAACACCCGCCTCTGGGGCGGTTACGGCATTGGCTACGTGAACACCATTCGCATCGGCTATGGCGACCAGGGCGACAGCGTCCTCATCGAGAACGGCGTGCTCGGGCGCCTCGACCGCCTGGAATTCGCCGACGACAGCTCGCTCACCTGGGCCGAGGCCATCGCCCAACACCCCGCGCTCAACATCACCGGGTTGGCGGCCGACGACACGATCACCGGCACGGCCCAGGCCGACACCCTCGACGGTGCAACGGGTAACGACCGGCTCGACGGGCAGGGCGGCAACGACCGCCTCACCGGCGGCGCCGGCGATGATGTTCTCGATGGCGGTACTGGCGCCGACCGGCTTGATGGTGGGGCGGGCGACGATCGATATGTTTATCGCCGCGGCGATGGAAGAGATGTGATCGTCGATGCCGAAGGCATCGATTTGCTGGACATATCCGGCGATCTGACGCCTGAGCAGATGAGCGTGCGGCATTTCCAGGGCATGGATGGCGCCTATTATCTGGAACTGGATTTTGGGAACGATGATGCGATTTCCATTCGCAATGGCGCTTTGGGGGCGATAGAGAACGTCAAGTTTTCCGATGGCCGTGAGTTTTCCTGGCAAGCCCTGGTTGACATGTTGCCGGAGCTGGCGATAAAGGGGGGGAATACGGCTGACGTTTTGGTCGGTACCTCGGGGAACGATTCGTTCGATGGCGGTTCCGGTGACGACACGATCGATGCCGGCGACGGCGATGACTATCTGCTTGGCGGCAAGGACAACGACTACTTGATCGGAGGAGCTGGTCGGGATACCTACTATTTCGGATTCAGCTCCGGCGAAGACACTATTGTCGAGAGTGGCAGCGACGAAAATTTGCTGGTGATTGACGGTAGCGTTTCTCCAACGTCGTTGACGCAAATCCGCGATGGCAACGATCTCGTGCTGGGGATCAGCCGGCAATCCGATGCTGTTCGCATATGCGGGTATTACGACAATCCGCAATTATGGAAATTTCAGCTCGGATCAGATGCGCCGGTTGATTTTGCGACTCTTGAAACGATGATGGCGCTCGACCTGAATGAGGTTTAATCGATCTGGAACCAATTCAAGACGGAAATCGCGGCCGATTTCGTTGCCGCCAAAGTCGCCGAGGGGTATTCACTTGGCACGGACGGGAAGTATCACAAGTCCAGCATTGAAGGAATGGGTAGCCCGTGGCTAACGCAGAGCGAATGGATTCATGGGCTTCAGTTCTCGCCGGAGGCTTATAGCTGGACTATTTCGAGCAACGGGTATCCCTTTGAAAAAACGGTTAGTACCAAGACTGTCGGCATAATCGAGAGCAGCTCGGCGACGATGGCCGAAAACAATTACCCGACTGGTCATTTCGTGCCCGCAGGCGAGAGCCCGGGGAGCATAGGTTACGGTTCTGAATTAGTTTATGTCTATGACTTCCCTCCAGGCGTAGCAAGCATGGCATACCCAGGCGCATGGCAGCTTCCGCAGAATACGGGTCTCGGTGGGGTGTCGACCTGTACCGTAACTCAAATTACCTATACCTATCGATGCGACTGGATCATTCCGGAGCTGCACGTGGTATCGGAGCCTCACCAAGAGAATTCAATCTACATCGACTACATCGAAGCAAATTACGAAATCGCAAACTTGGCATGCGGTGCCTTGGTTGAAGGCGGTTTGGGGGATGATTTGATCGAAGTCGTCGGTATGAATAACGGCGGTATTAACCAATGAGGCGCGCTGTTCTATGGTAACGATGGCAACGATCATCTTGTCGGTGGAAATGCCAACGATATATTGATTGGTGGTCGTGGTAGGGATTTTCTGGATGGCCGGCAGGGCAGCGATACCTATTACTTGCTGGAAGAAGATACGGGTGATTTCATCACGGATTCAGGAAACGATTGGGAACGATATAAGCAATGGTATTACCACCAGCGCGGCGTGAAAGATATCGGACTCAGTGAGGACTATGGTGGTAACTGGATAATTCATTTCGATGGGCAAGTAATAGCAACAGCCCAGACAATTGAGGAATTTTGCGAATCGGTTCTTGAAAGTGAAAGGTTTTCCTGGAGTGTCGATGATATTTATCGGCGGGCGGAATACGTGCCGCCGTTGCCAGAATTGCCGGTAATTGCGGCGAATGATTACGTCGCGATGGAGTCTTTGTACGGTACCGGGGCCATGCTGCAAGATACTTTGCGATTTGCCCAGGGTGTCGATGCTGCCAATCTGACGGTGATGGCGTCTGAGGAAAATAATTGCCTGATGTTAAAAGGGCCGACGGGGATGCTTGCGACCGTTGATTTGCCAAGAGCGCCCGAAGGAGAAGGCGATAACCTGTCGTTCGGCAACGGCATCGAATACTATGAATTCGCTGACGGAACACGAATGACTCTGCGCCAGATGGTTGACCTGATGCGGGCCGATCACGATTCGAAAGGTAACGACGCAGACGAAACGTATTGGTTCGATATTGGTAACGATCGCGTAGAGTCCTACGGCGGGTATGACGATTTGCGTGGCGGCGGTGGTAACGATACGCTTTGTGCTGGTGATGGTGATGACTATCTGGAAGGTGGTGAAGGGGACGATATCCTTGACGGTGGAGCGGGCAACGACGAGCTCGCGGATTACGATGGCAACGATGTGTTCGTTTTCGGGCGCGGCTACGGCCAGGATGTTGTGTATAGCTGGGATGAGTCACTGAGTTCCACTGACATCGTTCGCTTCCTTCCGGATGTGTCGCCGGCCGACATCGTTGTCCAGCGGATAGATACTAACGGGAGCGATGACCTTGTTCTCTCGATCCGTGGTACGACCGACACACTGACAATTTCCAGTTTCTTTGATCCGACCTACGGCCCCCAGCAGCAGATCGATGCTGTCGAGTTTGCCGATGGAACGCGTTGGGATGCCATACGCCTGGCTGCGCTGGTCGATGATACGGCACCGGTGGTCGAGCATGCCTTGGCCGACCAAACGGCGAGTGATGGTGCGGCCTTCAGCTTTACGATTCCGGCGGATGCCTTTAGCGATGCCGATGCGGACGACAGTCTGAGCTATACGGCGACGCTGGCCAACGGCGATGTTGGCGGAATCAGTCTCAAGGTGACGGCTACCGATCTGGCTGGCG
>CAZNQL010000005.1:0-27298 GCA_964575415.1 uncultured Propionivibrio sp. | reverse complement strand
AACGGCGATGTTGGCGGAATCAGTCTCAAGGTGACGGCTACCGATCTGGCTGGCGCTACGGCGAGCCAGACCTTTGATCTATCAATCGCGAACATCAACGACGCGCCGGTAGTTGCGCAGGCCTTGGCTGCCTAGACCGCAACCGAAGCCGTCGCTTTCAACTATGTTATTCCGGCGGACGCTTTCACCGATGTCGATGCGGGTGATGTTTTGATGCTGACGGCGACGCTGGCCAGTGGCGACGCCTTGCCGGGCTGGCTGAATTTTGATGCGGCGAAGGGAACGTTCAGCGGAACCCCTGCGGCGAACGACGCAGGCGAGCTTGCGCTATGTCTGACGGCTACCGACTTGGCTGGCGCGTCGATCAGTCAGAATTTCATTCTTTCCATTGCGGCGGTTTCCGGAAGAACGCTGGTCGGCACCACGGGATACGATCAACTGAACGGCACGGCGGGCAACGATGCCCTGGACGGCGGAGCTGGCGACGATACCTACTACGTCGACAGTGGCGCCGACGCCATAGTCTAGGCGACCGGCGAAGGCACCGATACAGTGATCGCAAGCCACACATTCGCGCTGCCGGACAACGTTGAGAACCTCGTCCTAGCAGGAGACGCAGACCTCGTCGGTTATGGCAATACCCTCGACAACGAGCTGACCGGCAATGCCGCGGGCGGAAACGACATCATCTGCTTCAACAAGGGAGATGGCCAGGATACTTTCGCTTCCGGCGGCACGGGAAGCGAAAGTATCCTGGGGGGCGATTTTGCCTACAGCGATCTTGCTTTCAGCAAATCGAGCAACGATCTCGTACTCAAGATGGGAACAAGCGACCAGATCACTTTCCAGAACTGGTATGCCTCGACGCCCTCGAAGCCGGTGGTCAATCTGCAGGTAATTGCAGAGGCGATGGCTGGATTTGATGCAGGCGGCGCTGATCCATTGCTCGACGAGAAAGTCGAGACCTTCGATTTCGCAGGTCTTGCCAACGCTTTCGACACGGCGCGCACGATCAATCCGACGCTGACCAGCTGGGCGCTCTCCAATGCGCTGGCAACCTGCAACCTGGGCGGTTCCGATACCGCTGCCCTTGGTGGTGATTTGGCTTACCAGTACGGCAAGAACGGCACGCTGGCCGGAATCGGACTTGCGGCGGCGCAGGATGTCATCAGGGCCAGCAACTTCGGCAGCCAGGCGCAGACCTTGCGGCCACTGGAGAGTCTACAGCAAGGGACCGTACGCTTGAGCTAAGGAGTAAAAAGCAAACAAGCCATTTCCCGGGACCACCATTACAGAGGCCCAAGGAAAAGCAAGGATCGAGCAGCCAACGCCGCCGACCGGTTTTCCCTAGTCTCTGGTTCTCGGGGAGCGATGGCTTGTGTTTATCTACCTCTTCCATGGCGAATACCTAATTGCATGTTTGACAAAATCATCGGAAAACTTCGGGCAGCACAGGATGCCTTTACCGAACGCCTGCCGCAGGCCGAGCCCGACTACCGGGATTTCTCGCCGCCGCTGTTACGCTTGACCGACACGCCGCCCAACCCCTTGGGCCGGAAGGTCTTGTGGTCGCTGCTTTCCCTTTTGGTCGCACTGCTGCTCTGGGCGCTGCTCGGCCCGCTCGACATCGTCGCCGTGGCCGAAGGCAAACTGATTCCGCAGAGCTATCTCAAGATCGTGCAGCCGGCCGAATCCGGCATCGTCAAGGAAATCCTTGTGCATGAAGGCGATCGCGTCAAAGCGGGGCAGGTGCTCATGCGCATGGATACCCTGTTTACCGAAGCGGACGAAAAAGCCGTCGAAGCCGATTACCAGCGCAAGCGTCTCACCCTGCGCCGCATCGATGCCGAAATCGCCAATGCGCCCTTTGCCGAAGCCGCCGGCGATCCGCCCGGACTCTACCGGGAAGTGGCCGCCCAATGCCAGGCCAACCGCGCCGCCTTCGACGCGGCGATGGCCGAAGAAAACAGCCGACTGATCCGCTACCGGCACGACCTCGACGCCTCCGAACAGACGCGGCGTAAACTCGTCGAAACGCTGCCGTACTACCGCGAACAGGACAAGGCTTTCGAGAAACTCGCCAAGGACGGATTTGCCGGCCATCTGATGGCGGGCGACAAGCGGCGGGAACGTAGAACGACGACATCGGCTTTGTGCGCAAGGGGCAGCCGGTGAAGCTCAAATTCGCGGCGTTCCCGTTCCAGAAGTATGGCATGGTCGAAGGCGTCGTCGAATACGTCAGCGCCGACGCGGCGGATGGCAATTCTGGTTCCGGCGCGGCGCCCGATGACAAGGCGTCCGTCAAACCACCGGCGCTCGTCTATAAGGCGCTTGTGACATTGCAGCGCATGTCGCTGGAGATGGATGGCGAGCGTTTCGTGCTCGGTGCCGGTATGCAGACCAGTGCCGAAATCATGCTCGGCACGCGAACGGTGATGGAGTATCTGCTCTCACCGGTCAAGAAAGCCTGGCACGAGGCCGGAAGAGAACGATAAAGCACGCCGGCATGAATTTCCTCTTCATACATCAGAACTTCCCTGGTCAGTATCTACATCTGGCGCAATATCTGGCGGCGATGCCGGGCAACCGGGTGGTGGCGATCACCCAGCGCCAGGACTCCAACCTGCCGGGTATCCACAAGATTAGCTACCGTCCGCAGCGAAGCGTGACGCCGCATTTACACCATTATTTACACGGCACCGAAGCCGGGGTGCTCAACGCACAGGGTGTCGCTCGCGCGGCGCTTGATCTCAGGCAATCCGGCTTCGTTCCGGATGTGATGCTCGGCCATAACGGCTGGGGAGAAATCTGGTATTTGAAGGACGTCTTTCCGAAGTCGCCGTTGATCGGTTACTTCGAGTTCTTCTATCGATCCGAAGGCGCGGATGTCGGTTTTGATCCTGAAGAGGAGCCGGCTTTCGATACCGGGCCGCGCGTACGCACCAAGAATCTTGGCAACCTGCTCGGGCTCGAAGCCTGCGATCTCGGCCAATGTCCGACCGAATGGCAGTACTCGCGTTATCCCGAACACCATCGCTCGATGCTGAGCGTTATCCATGATGGGATCGACACCGACCTCGTGCGGCCGAACGCTACGGCGGTGCTGAAGCTACCGTCAGGTAATGACGGGCCTAGTATCAAGATTCGCGCCGGCGAAGAGATCGTCACCTACGTTGCGCGCAATCTCGAACCCTACAGGGGCTTTCCGAGCTTCATGCGTAGCCTGCCGAGGATTCTCCGGGAGAGACCGAAAGCGCGAGTGCTGATCGTCGGCGGCGACGAAGTGAGCTATGGTGCGAATCCGAAAGACGGGCACAACTGACGGCAACAAATGCTTGCCGAACTCGGCGATTCACTCGATCTGTCACGGGTACATTTCCTCGGTAAGGTGCCGTACCCAACTTTCCTTAAAATCATGCAGGTTTCCCGCGCCCATGTTTATCTGACTTATCCCTTCGTGCTTTCCTGGTCGATGCTCGAAGCGATGTCGGCCGGCTGCCTGGTGATCGGTTCAAGAACGCCGCCGGTGGAAGAGGTGATCCGCGACGGCGAGAACGGCATCCTCGTCGATTTCTTAAAACCGGAAGAAATCGCGGAGAAGGTGATCGCGGCATTGGCGGAACCAGAAGCGTTCAATGCGATGAGAACCCAGGCTCGGCAAACCGTCATCGAGAAATACGACTTGAAACGCGTGTGTCTACCCAAGCAACTCGAATTGCTTAACGAAGCGAGGTACTTGGTTGCTTGAATGGGTGCTCTCTCCCGGTTTTTTATCAATAGATCAAGTTGGATCGATCCTCTGACCGGCTCACAGGTAAAATGTTCGGCCCGACGCAGTTCTCCTGCTATTTTCCGAAAGCCTTTTGATTCATGCCGCATTTGATTCTGTCCGACGCCTCACTGGCCTTTGGCCACGTTCCTTTGCTCGACCACGCCGATTTCCAGCTCGACCCCGGCGAGCGCGTCGCCCTGATTGGGCGCAACGGTTGCGGCAAGTCGTCGCTGTTGCGCGCTCTGGCCGGGCAGGGGGCGCTCGACGACGGCAGCGTCTGGCTATCCGCATGGGCTACGTGCCGCAGGAGCCGCCGTTCGACCCCGACCTGACCGTGTTCGAGGCCGTAGTCGCCGGAATGGGCGAGGTTTCGGCGCTGCTCGCCGAGTATCACGCTGTTTCGCACGCGATGGCCGAGTCGGCGGACGATCACGAGCCCTTGCTGGAGCGCCTGCACGATTTGCAGGGTCGATTGGAGTCGCTTAATGCCTGGAATTTCGAGGCGCAGGCCGAGCGCGTGATCCAGCGTTTTTCGCTCGACGCCGAGGCGCGCGTCGGTACGCTCTCCGGCGGGCAGAAGAAGCGGCTGGCGTTGGCGCAGGCGCTCGCCGTGTCGCCCGAATTGCTGTTGCTCGACGAGCCGACCAACCACCTCGACGTCGGCGCCATCGAGTGGCTGGAGGAAATGCTGGTGTCGTCGGGCGTGTCGATGGTTTTCATTACCCACGACCGGCGTTTCCTCGACCGCGTGGCGACGCGCATCGTCGAACTCGATCGCGGGCGCTTGCTGTCGTGTCCCGGCAATTTCAGCGCCTACTAGGCGAAGAAGGAGCAGATGCTGCACGACGAGGCGATCCAGAACGCCAAGTTCGACAAATTCCTGGCGCAGGAGGAAGTGTGGATCCGCAAGGGCGTCGAGGCGCGGCGCGATCGGCAGGGCAAGGTGGAGCTGGCGCTCGACGCGGGCGAGAAGAGCGGCAAGCTGGTCGCCGAACTGCAGGGGGTGAGCAAAAGCTTTGGCGACAAGTGCGTGGTACGCGATTTTTCCTGCCGCTTGCAGCGCGGCGACAAGATCGGCCTGATCGGCCCGAACGGCGCCGGTAAGACAACGCTGCTGCGCCTGATCCTCGGCGAACTGGCGCCGGACGCGGGCACGGTGCGCCTGGGAACGAAATTGCAGGTGGCGTATTTCGACCAGTTCCGTACGCAACTCGACGAGGAGGCGGCGTTGGTCGACGTGATCTCGCCGGGGTAGGATTTTGTCGAGATCGGCAACGAGAAAAAACATGTCATCGGTTATCTCGGCGATTTCCTGTTTGCGCCGCAGCGGGCGCGTTCGCCGGTGAAGTCGCTCTCCGGCGGCGAGCGCAACCGGCTGTTGCTGGCGCGTCTGTTCGCCCGGCCGGCCAACGTGCTGGTGCTCGACGAGCCGACCAACGACCTCGATATCGAAACGCTCGAACTGCTCGAACAACTGTTGCAGGATTATCCGGGGACACTGTTTCTGGTTAGCCACGATCGGGCCTTCCTCGACAATGTAGTGACGCAGACGATCGCCTACGAGGGCGACGGCGTCTGGCGCGAGTACGCCGGCGGCTATCAGGACTGGGCCGATTATCAGAAGTGGCGACGCGCCGAAGATGCGGCCACGTCGACGGCGAAACGTTCGTCTGCCATTTCCGCGCCAGCGGCGACCAAGGCCGACGAACGAAAGGAGCCGCTTCGCGAAGCGAAGCGCAAGCTGAGCTACAAGGAGGCGAGAGAACTGGCCGAGCTACCCGGACGCATCGCTGCCTTGGAGGAGGAGCAGAAGACGATCACCGGCAGACTCGAAGACCCGTCGATCTATCAATCCGGGCCGGAGGAAGGGCAGAAGCTGTCGTCACGACTGGCGGCAATCGACGATGAGTTGATGGTGTTGCTGGAGCGCTGGGAGGCTTTGGAGTAACTTCAGTTCGGACGTCAGTCTTCGTCCGAACTCTCGGTTTTCGTCGGCAGGAAGCGCGGGTGGTCGTCAACGGGGATGTCGAGCCGGTCGAGCAGAGTGTGGCGATTGATGCGCAGCAGTTTTTCGATCGCGTCCAGATCGTCCGGCAGAGCGGCGTTGTCCCAACCCTTGGCTGAATGGCGCGCTAGATTGACGGCCAGGACGGCGTTCTGGACGCGGGGATGTTCAGCACTCTCGTCGTCCATCAGGGTGTTGATCAGTTCCGGGAGTTGCCAGGCCTTGCAGAGCGCTTTTTTGAGGTCGAACAGGCTGAATCCGAGGACCTGTTCCTGTGCGACAACGCTACGTAAAGTGCTGTCGGCATCGAGGCGGCTGCGGATGTCGATGGCCTGTTTTGGCGCAAAGCACCACATCAGAATCTCCGGCAGATCGTGCAGAAGAGCGGCGAGGGCAACTTCCTCGATGTTCAGGTCATGCCGTTGAAAGGCCCAGTCGTTGGCGTAGTGCGATGCACGCTGGGCGCGGCGGATGACCTGCAGGATGCCGAGCAGCGCTTTCGGTTCGCCGCTCAAGGTGTTTTCGATGGTGACCGGCGACGAGAATTGGGCGAAAAACGGCTCGATCCCGAGCATCATCACCGCGCTGCCGATGGTTGTGATGTCTGAGTGCAGGTGTTTGCCATGAATAGGCTGGATGTAGGATAGGACGCGAACGGCCATCAGCGGATCCTGCAGGACGATGGCAGCGATTTCGCGGCCGCCAATGCGGTCGATGTTTTGCCGCGCTTCTTCGAGACGGCGCGCTGTTTGCCGGAGTATCGGCAGTTCGACGCTGCCGAAAAAATTCACCCAGGAGTCGATGTCTTGAAGTGGTGGATGGGTCATCGGGTCTGTTTTTCTTGAAATCGCGGTCGGAAGCGCCTGATCGGTTTTCCGGGTTGCATTTATGATGATTTCGAGGATGGTACCTGTGGGATCGGGCGTCCGCAACCGGGAAACGCATCATGTTGAGTGCCAATGCCACGGTTTTCGCGAACCTCTTCGGAAATATGGTGCGAGTGTTGGTACAATGCCGGGTTATATCTGTTTTTGTCCAAGTTTTTCTTAACCATCAACGCTGTGAAGAATTGTTTTATGGCCATCGAACGTACGCTTTCCATTATCAAACCGGATGCTGTCGCCAAGAATGTGATTGGCAAGATCTACTCCCGTTTCGAATCGAACGGGCTCAAGGTCGTTGCTGCGAAAATGGCTTGGCTGTCGCCGCAAGAAGCCGGCGAGTTCTACGCCGTGCACAAGGAGCGCCCGTTCTACAATGATCTGGTTTCGTTCATGGTTTCCGGTCCGGTGATGATTCAGGTTCTTGAGGGTGAAAACGCCATCGCCAAGAAGCGCGAACTGATGGGCGCCACCGACCCGAAGAAGGCCGAGCCGGGCACCATCCGCGCCGATTTCGCCGATTCGATCGACGCCAACGCCGTGCATGGCTCGGACGGCGAAGATACCGCCAAGAACGAAATCGCTTTCTTCTTCCCGGCGATGAACGTTTACGCCGGTCGCTGATTCGGAGCGGAAAGACCGCGTGACAGTCAATTTGCTCGATTTCGATGGCGCCGGCCTGACCGCCTTTTTCGCCGAACACGGTGAGAAACCGTTTCGTGCGAAGCAGGTGCTGCGCTGGATGCATCGATTCGGGCAAAACGACTTCGATGCAATGACCGATCTGGCCAAGACCCTGCGCGAAAAGCTCAGGACAATGGCTGTCGTGTTGCCGCCTGCGGTAGTTTCGGACAAGCTATCCGACGACGGTACGCGCAAGTTCCTGTTCGATGTCGGCGGCGGTAATGCCGTCGAGACGGTGTTCATTCCCGAGGATGACCGGGGAACGCTCTGCGTGTCGACGCAGGCCGGCTGCGCCCTCGATTGCGCGTTCTGCTCGACGGGTAAGCAGGGCTTCAACCGCAACCTGACCGTGTCCGAAATCATCGGGCAGCTCTGGCAGGCTAACCGCGCGCTCGGAGCTTGCTCTGCCGAGGATCGCATCATCAGCAACGTCGTTTTGATGGGGATGGGCGAGCCTCTGGCCAATTTCGAGAATTCGGTTGCCGCGCTGCGCCTGATGCTCGATGACAACGCCTACGGGCTGTCGCGTCGGCGCGTGACCGTGTCGACTTCCGGGCTGGTGCCGGCGATGGATCGCCTGCGCGATGAATGCCCGGTGGCGCTGGCCGTTTCGCTGCATGCTCCGAATGATGTTTTGCGCGACGAACTCGTGCCGATCAACCAGAAGTACCCGTTGCGCGAACTGATGGCGGCCTGTCAACGCTATCTCGACAAGGCGCCGCGCGATTTCGTGACTTTCGAATATGTCATGCTTGACGGCGTAAACGATTCGGAGGCCCATGCTCACGAATTGCTCGAAGTGACGCGCCGCGTGCCGTGTAAATTCAATCTGATTCCGTTTAATCCGTTCCCTGGTTCGCCGTATCGACGCTCGCCGGTGCCGCGTATCCGAGGGTTTGCCGAGATCCTGATGGCGGCAGGTGTCGTGACGACGACGCGCAAGACGCGTGGCGACGACATCGATGCGGCTTGCGGCCAATTGGCCGGTCAAGTACAGGATCGCTCGCAGCGTGCGGCGCGGCGAGTTATTGAGATCAACGAGGTTAGAACATGATAAGAGCACTTTTCCGGTCGGTGGCTTTTTTCTGTTTTGCAACCCTGACGCTGTCGGTTTCGTCGATAGCGATAGCCCAAAATTCGGGCGGCGGGTCGGAGCCGCGTTCGGATTTCGTTGCTAAAGACTTTCGTACCCGCGCCAAGATGCATACCCAGTTGGGTTCGCTTTACTTCCAGAACGGGAACCTGATTGTTGCGCTTGAAGAACTGACGATCGCGACATCTATTGACCCGGATTATGCGCAGGCTTACAGCACCCGTGGTCTGGTGCTCTACAACATTAAGGAGTGGGCATCGGCCGAGAAGGACTTCCAGAAAGCATTGAGCCTTGACGACAAGGATCCGGAAATCAGCAATAACTATGGGTGGTTTCTTTGTCATACCGGCAAGGCGAAGGAGTCAATCGAATTTTTTCAGCGTGCGATCAACAATAGCCTCTACCAGACGCCAGAAATTGCCTACCTGAACATGGGGGCGTGTTACGTTGATGTCGGAGACCTCGATGCTGCCGAAGAATACGTTCGCAAGAGCATGCGTTTCCAGTCGTCGAGTCCTTCGGCGCTTTTTCAGTTGGCACGCATCAATTACAAGCGTGGAAATTTCGATGCGGCCAAACTGCATCTCGATAAGCTGATGCAATTGATGAGTCCGGGGGCGGATGTGCTTTGGTTGTATTTGCGTGTCGAGCGCCGCCGCGGTGATGAAGAATCCGTCAATACATTGGTCGCGCAACTCCGCCGGAAATTTCCGGATTCGCCTGAATATCAGGAGTTTCTCAAAGGGAACTTCGAATGAGTGAACAAGAATTAATCTCTACGGGAGAAGAGGACGTTTCTCAAACAGCTTCGATCGATCCGTCGCCGAGCGTAGGCTTGCAACTGAAGAGCGCGCGTGAAGCCAAGGGGCTGAGTGTGGCAGATGTGGCCAGGGCACTGAAGTTGAGCGTTCGTCAGGTCGAGGCGCTGGAGGGTAACGACTGGGCGCAACTGCCGGGAAATACGATCGTTCGCGGTTTCGTTCGCAATTATGCGCGTTTACTTGAGCTTGATCCGGCAACCCTGATGCAGGAACTCGATCGCCGGGAAGTGTCTTTGGTCCCCGAACTCGATATTCCGGCAGGAACGAATGTGCGCGTTCCACAGGAAGGTCAGGTGGAACGACGCGATTACGTCCGGGTGATTTCCGGCGTGATCGTCTTGCTATTGGCTTTGCTGGCTTACTTTTTCGTTCCTCCCGAGTTGTGGCAATCGACGCTTTCTGCACTGAAATCGGCGACTCAGTCGGGGGCGGGGCTTGTCAAGAAATCTGGGGTAACAACGCCGGAAGTGCAGCAGCCTGCCGCAGAGTTTGTGCCTGCCGTTCAGGTGCCGGCGGTGGGGGCGGTGGATAATTCGCCACCGGCTGCTATGGTTAATCACGCTCCCGTACCTGTTGTCGGTGCGAACAAGGATGCGATGGATGCGCTCAGATTCAGCTTTAAGGAACCGTCATGGGTTGAGGTTCGTGACCGGAGCGGCGAAGTCGTTTTTTCCGAGTTGTGTCAGGCAGGAAGTCAACAGGTCGTTAACGGGAAACCGCCTTTTTTAGCGGTGATCGGGAATGCTTCCACCGTGACGTTGACCTACAAGGGGAAACCGGTCGACCTGTCAAAACGTAGCAAGGACGATGTGGCGCGCGTTACCGTCGAGTGATCATGAATGATTCTTTAGAACAATCCGTGTCAGATCAGCCGGGTTTGATTCGGCGCTTGACTCGCGGCGTCGATGTCGGCGGAGTCTGTATCGGCGGTGCCGCGCCCGTCGTCGTCCAGTCGATGACCAACACCGACACGGCGGACGTGGTAAAGACGGCGATCCAGTGCGCAGAACTCGCGCGCGCCGGTTCGGAACTCGTGCGCATCACGGTGAACACGCCGGAAGCCGCCGCAGCCGTACCGTCGATTTGCGAGCAGCTTGCACGCATGGGCGTCGAAGTGCCGCTGATCGGCGACTTTCATTACAACGGTCACCGTTTGCTGGCCGATCATCCCGATTGCGCCCGGATACTGGCCAAGTACCGGATCAATCCGGGGAACGTCGGGCACGGCAAAAAGCGCGACGAACAGTTCGCACAGATGATCGGGATTGCCTGCAAATATGACAAGCCGGTGCGCATCGGCGTCAACTGGGGCAGCCTCGATCAGGATCTGCTGGCGCGCATCATGGACGAGAACGCGCGGCGTGCTGATCCGTTGGATGCTGTTGGTGTGATGCGTGAAGCCATGGTCGCGTCGGCACTGGAATCGGCTGCCAAGGCAGAGGAGTTGGGGTTGCCGGGCAAGCGCATCATCCTGTCCTGCAAGGTATCCGGCGTCCAGGATCTGATCGCCATCTACCGCGAACTGTCGCGGCGTTCCGACTATCCCTTGCATCTTGGTCTCACCGAGGCGGGCATGGGGTCGAAGGGCATCGTCGCCTCGACCGCGGCGATGGCGGTGCTGCTGCAGGACGGGATCGGCGATACCATTCGCGTTTCGTTGACGCCCGAACCCGGCGGCAAGCGCACGCAAGAAGTTGTCGTCGCGCAGGAGATGTTGCAGACCATGGGCTTGCGCGCCTTTACGCCGATGGTCGCGGCGTGTCCCGGTTGCGGGCGGACGACCAGCACTTTTTTTCAGGAACTGGCGCAGACGGTGCAGGATCACGTGCGCGCAAAGATGCCGCAATGGCGCGCCGAATTTGATGGCGTCGAGAACATGACGCTGGCCGTCATGGGATGCGTCGTCAATGGCCCGGGTGAGAGCAAGCACGCCAGCATCGGCATCAGCCTGCCGGGAACCGGCGAGGCGCCGGCGGCCCCAGTCTTCGAGGACGGCACCAAAACCGTCACCTTGCGCGGCGATCATATCGCCGACGAATTCATCGCCATCGTCGATCGTTACGTGGCGCGGACCTACACCAGAAAGAACGCAGCACAATCATGAGTCAGAATATCCAGTCCGTCCGCGGGATGAACGACATCCTGCCGGGCGAAGCCGAATTTTGGGAATTGTTTGAGGATACCGTCCGTTCCTGGCTGAAAAGCTATGGCTATCGGCCGATCCGTCTGCCGATCGTCGAGCCGACCCCGCTGTTCAAGCGGGCGATCGGCGAAGTGACCGACATCGTCGAGAAGGAAATGTATTCCTTTACCGACAGTCTGAACGGTGAACTGCTGACCCTGCGTCCGGAAGGTACCGCGGGTTGCGTGCGGGCGTTGATTCAGCACAAACTGGCCGCGCAGCATCCGCAGCGGTTGTACTACATGGGGCAGATGTTCCGCCACGAGCGACCGCAGAAAGCGCGCTACCGCCAGTTCAATCAGGTCGGCGTCGAAGCCTTCGGTTTCGCTGGTCCGGACATCGATGCCGAGCAGATCCTGATGGGCGCGCGCCTGTGGGACGATCTCGGCCTGGACGGTATCACGCTGCAACTCAATTCGCTTGGTCAGGCGGACGAGCGAGCGCGCTATCGCGCCGAATTGGTGAGCTATTTCGAAAAATACGCGGACAGCCTCGATGAGGATGCGAAACGCCGCTTGTATACCAATCCCTTGCGCATTCTCGACAGCAAGAACCCGGCGATGCAGGAGATGATTGCCAGCGCACCGAAACTGATGGCGCATCTGGGCGCCGATTCGATGGCGCATTTCGAGGGCGTGCAGCAGGTCTTGCGCGATTACGGGCTGCCTTATGAGATCAATCCGCGACTGGTGCGTGGTCTTGACTATTACAATCTGACGGTGTTCGAGTGGGTCACCGATCGTCTCGGCGCGCAGGGTACGGTCTGCGCCGGCGGTCGTTACGACGGGCTGGTCGAACAACTCGGCGGCAAGCCGACGTCGGCTTGCGGTTTTGCGATGGGGGTCGAGCGTCTGGTGGCGCTGATTCGCGAATCGGGCGGTGAGCCTGCGGCCGAAAGTGTTGACGTCTATCTGGTGCATCAGGGCGAGGCGGCGTCGCGTTTGGCGCCCCGCGTTGCCGAGGGCTTGCGTGACATGGGTATCGACGTACTTTTCCACTGTGGCGCTGGCAGTTTCAAGGCGCAGATGAAGAAAGCCGACGCTTCGGGCGCGAGTTTTGCCGTCATCATCGGTGACGACGAAGCTGCTGCCGGTGAGGTGACGCTCAAACACCTGCGCGGCATTGGCGAGGAACAGGGGCAACAAAAGCGCGTCGGTATCGAACACGTCGCTGATGAAATCATGAATTCTTACCTGGATGGGGACGAAGCGTAATGGCAACCTACGATCTTGAAGAACAGGAACAACTCGCCGAGGTCAAGGCGTGGTGGAAGCAATACGGCAATCTGGTGATCAATTTTGTGACCATCGCATCGCTGGCCGTGGCGGCCTGGCAGGGGTGGAACTGGTATCAACGCAATCAGTCCGCACAGGCGTCGGCAGTCAACGTCGTTCTGATGAGCGCCGTGCAGGAAGGAAATACACAGCGCATCAAGGCGGCTAGCGGCGAACTTCTGGAGAAATTCGGACGGACCCGTTATGCTCAGCTCGGTGCTTTGGTGGCGGCCAGCGCTTTGCTCGAAGCGGGGGACGCCAAATCGGCCAAGGCTCAGCTTGAATGGGCTGCCGAAAACAGCAAGGAAGAGTTGCGCGAACTGGCACGGCTGCGTCTTGCCGCCGTTCTGCTCGATGAGAAAGCCTATGATCAGGCGCTCAAACAACTCGAAGGCGACGTGAATCCTGGCTTCGAAGCCCTGTTTGCCGAGAATCGGGGAGATGTGCTGAAGGCGCAGGGCAAAAAGGCGGAGGCGCTTGCCGCCTACCGCACGGCACAGGCAAAGATCGATGAAATTGGAAAGCGCGAAAAGACCAAGGGGCTGGAGCAAGACTGGCAGGCGCAGTCCGGTACGATCCATCGCGAGATTCTGCAGCAGAAAATCGATGCTCTGGGTGGGGGTAAGTCGTGAGGAAATCTATTGCGCCGTTGGCTTTGCCAGCAATGCTGGCCTTATTGCTTTCCGGTTGCTCGACGTTGGAGTCGTTGAATCCCTTCGCCAGCAACGCGCCGAAAATGGCAGAGCTGCAACCGTTCACGGCCAGCAAGCAGATTCGTGTCGTTTGGCAGGAGAACGTCGGTAAAAGCGATGGCTATGCCTTGACGCCAGCCGTGATCGGCTCCACCGTGTATGCGGCTGGCCGGAATGGAACGCTGGTACGTATTGATGATGGCAAGGAGGTCTGGCGGATCAAGGTTGGTCACCAGATCTCTGGCGGTGTAGGTGCCGATTTGACGACTGTTGTCGTCGGATCGGACAAGGGCGAAGTGCTGGCGTACTCCAGCGCCGATGGCAAACTTTTATGGACGGCCAAGGCGACCAGCGAGATTCTTTCTCCTCCCGCTCTCGGTAAAGGGTTCGTCGTTGTACGCAGCGGCAATAACCGATTGGCGGCCTACGATCTACTTGATGGTAAGCGGAAATGGTTGTATCAACGCCCGATTCCCTCGCTGGCGCTTCGGGTCACGGCTCCCGTGTTGATTGACGGTGATTATGTTTTCGCTGGTTTCCCGGGCGGGAAATTGATCGCTATCAGTGCAAGCAACGGGGCGGCAGTCTGGGAGGGGACGGTGGCTTTGCCAAAGGGGGTTACCGAACTGGACCGTGTTGCTGACATTACCAGCGTCCCAGCAGTATCCGGGCGGATGCTTTGCGCCGTCGCCTTCCAGGGACGGGTCGCCTGCTTTGACCTAGGCAACGGCAACCTGGCCTGGGCGCGTGAAATGTCAAGTTCGGCCGGGCTAGGGGTCGACAACCATAATCTTTACGTATCCAATGACAAGGGCGCGGTTCATGCGTTTGAATTGATGAGCGGGACCAGCGTTTGGAAGCAGGAAAAACTTTTGCGACGGCAAGTTACCGCGCCGCTGCTGCGCCATGGATTTGTTGCTGTAGCCGACGTTCAAGGCGTTGTGCATTTTCTGAGCCGCGAAGATGGTTCTTTTGTGGCTCGTCAAACGACCGACGGCAGGGCCGTTGTTGGGCCCTTGCGGGCTCTGGGGAGCGGATTGCTCGTCCAGACGAGCAAGGGCGGGTTATTTGCGATCGAGGCTGAATGAAACCGACCATTGTTCTTGTCGGCCGTCCTAACGTCGGCAAATCGACGCTGTTCAACCGTCTGACCCGGACACGCGATGCCATTGTGGCCGATTTTCCGGGCTTGACCCGGGATCGTCACTTTGGCCACGGAAAGCTGGGCAGCAAGCCTTATCTGGTCGTCGATACCGGTGGCTTTGAACCGCTGACCAAAGATGGCATCATGCACGAAATGGCACGCCAGACCGAACAGGCGATTGCCGAGGCCGATGCGGTAGTGTTTCTTGTGGACGGTCGGGTTGGCATCACGGCGCTGGACAAGGAAATCGCCAACAAACTGCGGCGGCTTGACCGGCCAGTTTTTGTTGCGGTCAATAAATCCGAAGGCATGAATCGCGGTATCGTCGCTGCCGATTTTCATGAGCTCGGTCTTGGACGGCCGTTAGCGATTTCAGCTTCGCACGGCGAAGGGGTGCGTAGTTTGATCGAACTCGTGCTTGAGCCCTATCCCGAGCCCGACGAAAGCCAGGAAGAGGATGCCGCCTTGAAGGTGGCTATCGTCGGTCGGCCGAATGTGGGTAAAAGCACGATGATCAATGCCTTGCTCGGGGAAGAGCGGGTCATCGCCTTTGACCAGCCGGGAACAACGCGCGACGCGATCTTCGTCGATTTTGAGCGTGGCGATAAAAAATATACCCTGATCGATACGGCCGGCCTGCACCGCAAGGGCAAGGTGTTCGAGACCATTGAGAAGTTTTCAGTGATCAAGACCTTGAAATCTGTCGAGGATGCAAACGTTGTTGTACTTGTCCTTGATGCGCGGCAGGATATTTCGGATCAGGATGCCCATATCGCTGGCTTCGTGGTTGAATCGGGGCGCGCGCTGGTCGTGGCGGTTAACAAGTGGGATGGTCTCGATTCGTATGATCGCGGCCAGATCAAGGAAACGCTCGAAGCCAAGCTCAAGTTTCTTGATTTCGCTGATTTTCATTACGTATCGGCGCTTAAAGGGCAGGGCTTGGTCGGTATTTTCAAGTCGGTCGATGCCGCCTACAAGGCAGCGACGGCCGACCTGTCCACACCACAATTGACGCGAACCCTGATCGAGGCGGTGTCCAGGCAGTCCCCGCCGCGCAACGGCATATTTCGACCCAAACTGCGTTATGCGCACCAAGGTGGTCGTAATCCACCGGTTATCGTCATTCATGGCAATGCGCTTGATAAGGTGCCCGATTCATATCGCCGCTATCTCGAGCATGTGTTCAGGGGGGTGTTCAAGTTGCAAGGGACACCGCTGCGCATCCAGTTCAACGTGTCCGAGAACCCGTTTGCCGACAAGAAACCGCCGGCGCAGAACCGGCGCAAGCCGAAGCCCGATGAGAAGGCGAAACAAAAAACGGTCTCGGCGGTCAAACGAAAGCAAGTTACCACGGCTGAGGCTGAATCTGGCGCGAAACGGAAGGTCCGTCGTGGTTTGCCCGGTTAAGCGGCCAATGGCTGGCAAAGTAATGCAAAATCAATTAAGCTGCTCCCATATAACCAACAACGTGACACGGAGTTTCAACCATGAGTAATAAAGGGCAACTTTTACAAGACCCGTTTCTCAACGCTTTGCGTCGGGAGCATGTTCCCGTCTCAATCTACCTTGTTAATGGCATCAAATTGCAAGGTCAAGTTGAATCATTCGATCAATACGTCGTTTTGCTCAAGAATACCGTTACCCAAATGGTGTACAAGCACGCCATTTCGACCGTGGTGCCATCGCGTCCGGTTTCCGTTAGTCAGGATGGAAGCGACCATTCCTGATTCATTCTTACGTTTGTGGACACTCGTCAGGCATCCGGATGTCTGACGGTGTGATCTCAACTATCTGTTTTTCAAATCTTTGTGTAGCGCATAGGAATGCTTGAGCGCCCTGCGGCCGGTGAGCGTGCGCTCATTGTCCAGCTCGATTTTGGCCGGGATGACTTGGCCGAACAGATCGAGGAAGTCCGTCTCCTTGCCGAGTCAGCCGGCGCCAAAGTTTGTGGCGAGGTGCTCGGGCGGCGGCAATCTCCCGATCCGGCGACTTTCGCCGGCAAGGGCAAGGTGCAGGAAATCGCGGTCGAATTGGCCGCGCAAGGCGCCGATCTTGTTATCTTCAATCACGAGTTGTCTCCCGCCCAAGAGCGAAATCTTGAACGGGCGCTGCAATGTCGCGTGATTGATCGCACCAGTCTGATACTCGACATATTTGCTCTGCGCGCGCAAAGTTCAGAGGGTAAGCTTCAGGTCGAACTGGCTCAACTTGACCACCTGGCCACTCGGTTGGTGCGTGGTTGGACTCACCTTGAGCGACAAAAGGGCGGAATTGGTTTGCGTGGGCCAGGCGAAACCCAGCTTGAAACCGACCGTCGCCTGTTAGGTAAGCGCGTTAAGGTATTTCGTGAGCGCTTGAAACGACTGGAGCGGCAGCGCGGTGTGCAGCGTAAGGCGAGGGTACGCGGCGATGTTCTTAATGTTTCGCTCGTCGGTTATACCAATGCCGGCAAGTCGACACTGTTCAACGCGCTGACCCATGCCGGAGCCTATGCGGCCGATCAGTTGTTCGCTACCTTGGATACGACCTCACGGAAGTTATGGCTAGGCGAGGCCGGGAATATCGTGGTTTCCGATACGGTTGGATTCATCCGGGATTTGCCACATGAACTGGTCGCGGCGTTTCATGCGACACTGGAGGCAACAACGCAGGCTGATTTGCTGTTACATGTCGTCGATTCGGCGAGTCCGGCGCGCGTAGAGCAGATTTCTGAGGTCAATAAGGTGCTTGCGAAAATTGGTGCCAGTGATGTTCGGCAGATCCTTGTGCTGAATAAGCTCGATCTGACCGGGTTGCCGCCAGCGGTCGAGCGGGACGAGTATGATAAAATTGCCAGTGTTCGCATCAGCGCCAGGTCCGGCGAAGGTTTGCCGCTTTTGCGCGACGCATTGGCTGAAGTTGCCCTCGAGAAGCTTCGTGATGCACGCCAGTTGTCATTGGCCGTTGAGGCATCGCTTGATCCTGATAATGTTTTGGAGACGGGTACGTCCCTATGATTTCAACGATTGGAGTGCTTATGTCGCTTAACGACCCGCAATGGGGAAATCGTGGTGGCGAGAGTGGCGGTGGGGGTAAAGGGCCGAATCAAGGCCCCCCGGACCTTGAAGAGTTATGGCGCGATCTGAATCGTCGTCTGTCCGGCGTGTTCGACAAGAAATCGGGCGGTAGCAACGGTGGTGGCAGGCCACCGGTTGAATTCAATCCCAAGTTTCTCGGCGGCGGTATCGGTCTGCTCGTTGGTCTTGTTCTTGCGGTCTGGCTGGCGAGCGGCTTTTACATCGTCGACGCCTCCCAGCGTGGTTTGGTGTTGCGGTTCGGTGAGTACAAGGAGAGCACCGATCCGGGGTTGCGCTGGCGTTTACCCTACCCGATCGAATCGCATGAACTGGTCAATATATCTGGCGTGCGGACTCTTGAAGTCGGTTACCGCGGTAGCGAGAAGAATAAGGTGCTCAAGGAAGCGCTGATGCTGACCGACGATGAAAATATCATCAACATTCAGTTCGCGGTGCAATACATCCTCAAGGATCCTGTTGAATATATCTTCAATAACCGCTCTCCGGACGAGTCTGTGATGCAGGTTGCGGAAACCGCGATTCGCGAGATTGTTGGTAAGAACAAGATGGACTTCGTGCTTTATGAGGGGCGAGAACAGGTCGCGGTGACGGCTTCGGCTCTGATGCAGGAAATTCTCGATCGTTACAAGACGGGGATTCTGATTTCGAAAGTGACAATGCAAAATGCGCAGCCCCCCGAACAGGTACAGGCGGCATTTGACGATGCGGTCAAGGCGGGGCAGGATCGTGAGCGCCAGAAGAACGAGGGGCAGGCTTACGCTAATGACGTCATTCCGCGAGCTCGAGGTGCAGCGGCGCGGCTCATGGAGGAAGCTGAAGCTTATAAACAGCGCCTGATCGCGACGGCCGAAGGTGATGCCAGCCGTTTCAAACAGATCAACACTGAGTATGCCAAGGCGCCCCAGGTGACGCGTAACCGTTTGTATCTGGAAAGTATGCAACAGGTGTACTCGAATGCGAGCACAGTAATGCTTGACACCAAAGGTCAGGGGAATCTGCTTTATTTGCCGCTGGATAAGTTGATGCAGGCGGCGGGTGCGGCTGTATCTGCGTCTGATCCTGTTAAGAGTGTCGAGCCGATGTCTTCGCGGCCTGGAACATCAGAACCCGGGGAGGTCGCTTCTCGACTGCTGGATAGGGTTGATCCTCGCTCGCGGGATTTGATGCGTTCGCGTGATCGGGAGGTTCGTTGATGAAATCGAGTTTCAATTTTGTCGCTGCTGTCATTGCGGCGATCCTAGTAATTATTGGTGCTTCCATATTTACTGTCGATCAGCGGCAGTTCGCCATCGTATTTCAGCTCGGTGAAGTGCGTACCGTGATCGAAAAGCCAGGGCTATATCTGAAATGGCCGATGATTCAGAACGTGCGTTATTTCGACAAGCGAATCCGGACGCTCGACTCGGCCGAGCCGGAACGCTTCATTACCTCGGAAAAGAAAAACGTGCTGGTGGATTCGTATGTGAAATGGCGCATCGTGGACCCTCACCTGTATTACATTTCGGTAGCCGGGGACGAATCGCGTGCCAAGACTCGCCTGTCGCAAACCGTCAATGCCAGTTTGCGCGAGGAGTTCGGCAAGCGTACCGTGCATGACGTCGTATCCGGTGAGCGTGATCAGATCATGGAGGAAATGCGTGATAAAGTTGACCAGGACGCGCGCAAGATCGGTGTGCAGATTGTCGATGTTCGCTTGAAGCGCGTCGATTTACCAACCGAGGTCAGCGAGTCGGTCTATCGCCGGATGGAAGCCGAGCGCAAGCGGGTTGCCAACGCGTTGCGTTCCGAAGGGGGCGCCGAATCAGAAAAAATTCGCGCCGATGCTGACAGGCAGCGTGAAATTATTGTTGCGGAGGCGTACCGCGACGCCCAGAAAGCTAAGGGTGAGGGCGATGCCAAAGCTGCAGCAATTTATGCTCAGGCCTACAACCATAATCGGGAATTCTACAACTTCTATCGTAGTCTGGAGGCTTACCGGAATTCCTTCAAGGACAAGTCGGACGTGATTGTCGTCGAGCCTAATTCCGATTTCTTCAAATACATGAAGAATGTCGGGCGCGACGGAAACACAACCGGGAAATGACCTCGAATCTGCTTTTGGCCTTTGCCCTGATGCTCGTGCTGGAAGGGGTGATCCCCTTCCTTTCGCCGGGTATCTGGCGTGACACATTCCGTCGTCTTATCCAGCTGACTGATGGTCAGATTCGTTTCGTTGGTCTGTCGTCGATGTTGGTTGGTGTTATTTTGCTCATGGTATTCCGATGAACTGGCTGCTCCCCGATCATATTGCTGATGCCCTGCCTCAAGAGGCATTTCGCATCGAGCTGCTGCGTCGTACTCTACTCGATTTGTTTCGTATGCGCGGCTACGAATTTGTTATGCCTCCGCTACTCGAACACCTTGAATCGTTGCTGACGGGGTCGGGGACCGATCTCACACTACGGACCTTCAAACTCGTCGATCAACTTTCTGCCCGTACGCTGGGTTTGCGCGCGGACATGACGCCGCAAGTTGCGCGCATCGATGCCCATTTGCTGAATCGTCAGGGGGTGGCTCGTCTGTGTTACTGCGGCAGTGTGCTGCATGCACGGCCCGCTTCCCAAGCCGCGAGCCGCGAACCGCTTCAGCTGGGGGCCGAGTTGTACGGCTACGCTGGCATCGAAGCTGATCTCGAAGTTATCCGGTTGATGGCGGTCGCACTTGAGTCAGCGGGGGCCAAGCCGCAGCGTATCGATATCGGTCATGTTGCCGTCTTTCGTGCTTTGGTAGCCGCTGCTGGCCTCAATGAAAGAGTTGAGCTGAATATTCTTCAACTCCTTCAGGCCAAGGACATTCCCGGCTTGCGCGAATGCTGCGCTGATGTTGCCGAGCCTTATCGCTCTGCCTTCCTGCGGCTGCCGGAACTTTATGGCGCGGTCGACGTGCTCGAAACCGCCTCGCGCGAGTTACCAGCGTTACCCGAGATCGGGTCGGCCCTGGATGAACTGAGGCTTTTGCAAGAGGGTATGCCGGAATTGCCCTTGTCTTTCGATCTCGGCGATCTGCGCGGTTACCACTATCACAACGGCGTGGTCTTTGCCGCCTATTATTCCGGCTATCCGAGTGCGATTGCTCAGGGCGGGCGATACGACGGCGTCGGCAAGGATTTTGGTCGTTCACGCCCGGCCACCGGTTTTTCCATGGATTTGCGCGAAATCGCCCGGCTGGCCTCCGTCACTTCTTCCGGAAGCGCCATTCTGGCACCCTACTCGGCGTTAAAGCCCGATCTGGCCGCGCGTATCGACGTCCTGCGAAAGCAGGGTGAGGTCGTTGTTGAATTGCTCCCCGGAGAAGAGTACTGCGAAGGGCCGCATTGCGACAGGCAACTGGTCGAGTGTGAGGGGCAATGGGTCATTCAGAATTTGAACGAGAATTGAACAGGGATTTGAAATGGCTAAAAACGTAGTAGTTGTCGGTACGCAATGGGGCGATGAGGGGAAGGGCAAGGTTGTCGATTGGCTGACTGACCATGCTCAAGGCGTCGTTCGTTTCCAGGGGGGGCACAATGCCGGCCACACGCTGGTTGTCGGCGACAAGGTGTACAAGCTCAACCTGGTTCCTTCGGGTATCGTTCGTGCCGGAGTCAATTGCTATATCGGTAACGGGGTCGTGCTTGATATCCACCATCTGCTTTCCGAAATCCGGGAGCTTGAGGCGGGGGGGATTGAAGTTCGTTCGCGTCTGAAGATCAGCCCGGGCTGTCCGCTCATCCTGTCTTACCATTCAGCCCTCGACAAGGCACGCGAGGCGGCTAAGGAGGCCGATTGTCGTATCGGTACGACCGGCAAGGGCATCGGGCCGACCTATGAAGACAAGGTCGCACGTCGAGCATTACGCGTTTACGACCTCTTCAACCCCGAGCGTTTTGCCGAAAAGCTCAAGGAAAACATTGACTACCACAATTTCGTCCTGACTCAATATCTGGGTGTCGAGGCCGTCGATTACCAAGCTGTGCTCGAGCAGTCGCTGGCCGATGCCGAAATGATCAAACCGATGGTCGACGATGTTTCAGCTGCGCTCCATGCGGCTAACAAATCCGGCCAGAATCTGCTGTTCGAGGGTGCGCAGGGCACGCTGCTCGATGTCGATCACGGAACCTATCCGTTTGTGACGTCCTCAAATTGTGTCGCTGGCCAAGCATCGGCCGGCTCAGGGGTGGGGCCCGGAATGCTGCATTATGTCCTTGGAATTACTAAGGCCTATTGCACACGGGTGGGCAGCGGACCATTCCCCAGCGAACTCGATATCGAAACGTCGGGTACGCCTGGGCATCAGATGTCGCAGAAAGGCCGCGAATTCGGCACCGTTACCGGACGCAAGCGCCGTTGCGGTTGGTTTGACGTGCCTGCGCTTAAGCGTTCGATCCAGATCAATGGCGTCACCGGAATGTGCATCACCAAACTCGACGTCCTCGATGGCCTGGCAGAACTCAAAATCTGCACCGGCTACAGACTTGCAGGTAAGTTCGTTGAGCTTTTGCCGATTGGTGCCGATAAAGTGGCGCGTTGTGAACCTATCCTGGAAACGCTTCCAGGATGGAGTGAATCCACCGTTGGCGCGACCAAGCAAGAGGCTTTACCGGAGGCAGCCAGGAACTATCTGGCACGTATCGAGGCGTTGTGCGAAACGCCGATCGACATCGTGTCGACAGGGCCGGAACGTGATGAGACAATTCTTCGTCGCCATCCATTCGGCTAACTTGGCGGAAATCAGTGTTTTTCGCTTCGAAGCTTGCTACTTCGAGGTGGCGACAGCATCGTGATCGAATTGGGGCCGGTATATGGGCATCCTTGACTGGTTTAAAAACAGGCCGGAAAAATTCGATCCGCATAGCGTGTCGTACGAAACGACTGAGCAATGTATCGACAAAGCGGTAACGCTGACCAATCCGCGCCTGAAACTGATTTCCTCTTATCGTGAGCGACTGACGCCCGCCGTCGAAAATAGCATGCGCTATGTCTGTGTGGTCGTCGCTACGCTACCTGACTCAATCCATGTTTCCTCGTCACAATGGTCAGTGAGTCCGGCTTTGCGAGCGTTTTTTGTCAGTGCGCGTGATGTTTCAGAGGTGCTTTCCCGTTCTCAGAATCTGCGCACCTTTTTCAATAAATACCCATTTATTGATAGAGCGCATCTTGTTCTCGGTATAGCTTACGAAGAGCAGCGCACATTTGGAATGTCGATACGGGGTGATATTGTGCAGCGCGATGTGGCGCAAACCGTTGTCGGCTTTTCCGATCACAAGGCCAGAATTTGCGGTGAAACAAATCAAGAGGTTCGCCGCTTGCTGGGTATCCAACTTTACGAATACCTGCTTGCCCAAGCGCTTTCCGAAATCGGCGAAGAACAAAACGAGCGTCAGGAGCTCGAAGGCAATCGTGCCCTGATTCGCGCCCGTTTGCGCTTGTTGAGACAGCAGGGGCCGGGCCTGAGAACGGTTTTTGGATCGGCACCGGCTTGGGTAGAAGAACAGGTGCGACTTGAAGCGCAGCTTCTGGAGAACGAGCGCGAAATGGAAGCTATGGGCAGTCCGGAATCGGCACTTGCTCATGAGCTGGATTGTCTGTGCGCGGTGCTTGAGGCGCCGGAACGCTATATCCGTGTGGAAAGCCGGGAAATCAAATTGAATTCGATGAATGTCGTTCTTGAAAAAGCCTCCGCTGGTGCGGCGGCCGACACCGAATTTTCGTTAGTCCATCTGCAGGGAGTGCCGGCAATGCGCCGGGCTTTTGTGCTGGCGACCTTCGATAGGTCGGAAATGCAGGAAGTAAGGAAAAATTTTGACCGGGTCGGGAACAGTCTATAAAAGCGAAAAGCCCCGACATGATGTCAGGGCTTTTCGTGAATCCGGCGTTTGGTGCCCAGGAGAGGACTCGAACCTCCACAGTGTTGCCACCACCAGGACCTGAACCTGGCGCGTCTACCAATTTCGCCACCTGGGCAATTCCGAAGAAGGCGGGATTCTAAAGGAACAAATAAAAATGTCAATCAAAAAACTGTCGAAACGAAGAAAGAACGATCCATATTTTTCGCGTGAAGCGGAAAAATATGAAATCCCTTTGCCGTCCCGCGAGTACGTTCTTCAAATCCTTGGGGAGGAGGCGCGGCCGATCGATTTTGAAGAGCTGTGCGATTTGCTCGACATTCGTGTCTTCGAATACGAGATGTTTCAGCGCCGTCTGGGCGCCATGGAGCGCGGTGCGCAATTGATGCGCAACCGACGTGGCGCTTACATTCTTCCAGAACGAGCCAGCCTGATCGTTGGCCGGATCGAAGGGCATGCGGACGGTTACGGTTTCCTGATTCCTGACGACGGCAGCGAAGATCTCTATCTCGATGCCAAGCAGATGACGAAAGTCCTGCACCGGGATCGCGCACTGGTCCGGGTCGTTGGTGTTGATCGCAAGGGGCGACGCGAAGGCGCCATAGTCGAAGTGCTCGAACGCGCCAACAGCCGCGTCGTTGGCCGCGTCATGATCGAACACGGGATCGTCGTCGTCGTGCCGGAGAACCGTCGCATCAATCAGGATATTCTGGTCGCGCCCGACAAAAAAACGAAGGTCAAGGCCGGTCAGGTTGTCATGGTCGAGATCGTCGAGCAACCCGATCGACATGCCAGTCCCATCGGTCGCATTGTCGAGGTGCTCGGTAATTATGCCGATCCTGGCATGGAAATCGAGATTGCCCTGCGCAAACATGAGCTACCGTTCGAATTTTCCCGGCAGGTAGTCGAGGAAACGAAGTCACTGCCTTCTCGTGTCGGTAAGGCAGAGTGCGACGGACGCAGGGATCTGCGCGAATTGCCCTTGGTGACGATCGACGGCGAAACGGCGCGCGATTTTGACGACGCGGTTTTTGCCGAGGAAAAGGGACGCGGCTGGCGGTTAGTGGTGGCGATCGCCGATGTTAGCCATTATGTGCGTCCAGGCATGGCGCTCGATCGGGAGGCGATGGATCGCGGCAATTCGGTCTATTTCCCGCGTCGGGTCATCCCCATGTTGCCGGAGAAGTTGTCCAACGGGTTGTGTTCTCTGAATCCGGATGTCGATCGTCTGGCCATGGTTTGCGACATGCAGATCAGCAATCGTGGCGACATCAAAGCGTACGAGTTCTATCCGGCAGTTTTCCGGTCAAAGGCACGGCTGACGTACAACCAAGTCTGGGGCTGGATTTCCGGCGAGCTTGTGCCGGAAACGGATATTCATGCTTTATTACAGCCGCAGATCGAATCCTTGTACGCCCTGTTCAAGGTTTTGCTCAACGCCCGGCACAAGCGGGGAGCGATCGATTTCGAAACAATCGAGACGATGATGTTGTTCAACGACCATGGCAAAATCGAAAATATCGTTCCGGTGTATCGAAACGATGCGCATCGCCTGATCGAGGAATGCATGCTGGCAGCCAACGTCTGCGCCTCGGCTTTCCTCGAAAAGCACAAACAGCCCTGTCTGTACCGGGTCCATGAGGGGCCGACGCCTGAGAAACTGGACAACCTGCGCAGTTTTTTCAAGGAATTCGGATTAGGCCTCGGTGGTGGCGAAAACCCGACGGCCAGGGACTATGCGGCACTGCTCGAACAAATCAAGACGAGGCCCGACGCCGAACTCCTGCAGACGGCGATGCTACGTTCGTTGCGGCAGGCCATGTACAGCCCGGACAATGTCGGACACTTCGGCTTGTCTTACGAGCATTACACGCATTTCACTTCGCCGATCCGGCGCTATCCCGATCTTCTCGTGCATCGCTCGATCAAGGCTGTGCTCGAAGGCGTGCGCTATACGCCGGGGGCCTGGGATGAAATTGGCCTGCATTGTTCGATGACTGAGCGCCGAGCCGACGAGGCGACTCGCGATGTCTCCAACTGGCTCAAGTGCTACTACATGCAGGACCGCATCGGCGAAGAATTCGAAGGGTCAATTTCGGCGGTCGTGCCTTTCGGTGTTTTTGTTGCATTGGATTCGGTCTATGTCGAAGGCTTAGTCCATGTTTCCGAACTGGGCGAGGATTATTTTCAATACGATAATGTTAGGCATCAGATGCTCGGCGAACGTAGTGGAAAACGCTTTCGACTTGGGGATCGCTTACGGGTGAAACTGGTGCGGGCTGATCTGGAGTCGGGGCGTATCGACTTTGTCCTGGCAAAAGCGGTGGAATCGATCGTACGCGGAAAGGTGAGCGGATCCAGCCCAACTGTCAAGGCCGGGAAATCGGAAAAATCCGTCCAGAAAGCAAAGCATGGCAAGGCAGACAGTAAGCCGGCCAGCGGGAAAAAGCGCGGGCGATAATTTGCTGTAGAATGCACCCCCTATTACGTTTTTCGAGAATTGCACATGTCAAGGACCAGCTTCATTCACGGCTTCCACGCCATCATCGCCAAGTTGCGTCATCAGCCGGATGCCATTCTCGAAATCTTTATCGATGCTGAACGTAACGATGTTCGCGTTCGCGACCTGATCGGTCATGCCGAGTTGCATTCGGTCAAGCTCGTGCCGGTCGATGCGAAACGCCTGGAAGGTATGGCCGGTGGTGGGAGTCGCCATCAGGGGGTCGTGGCTCGGGTTTCCGCCGAGACGCGGCATGTCACCCTGGACGATGTGCTTGATACGCTGGAAGAGCCGCCTTTCCTGCTGATTCTCGATGGAATTCAGGACCCGCACAATCTCGGCGCTTGTTTGCGGGTTGCCGATGCGGCTGGCGCGCATGCCGTGATCGCGCCCAAGGACCGTGCTGCCGGGCTCACGCAAACGGCGATCAAAGTGGCCAGCGGCGCTGCGGAGAGCGTGCCCTATTACCGTAACGAATCTTGCGCGAACGTTGCGGGAGCTTAAGGAGCGTGATATCTGCGTGATCGGCACCGATGCGGAAGCACGAGAAGATCTTTATTCTGCTCAGTGGCCGAAGGCAACGGCCTGGGTGCTTGGCGCCGAAGGTGAAGGCATGCGCCGTTTGACGCGTGAAAATTGCGATCGCCTGGTCACCATTCCCATGCTCGGTTCGGTGCAAAGCCTGAATGTCTCCGTTGCTGCAGGGGTGTGCCTGTTCGAGGCCAGGCGGCGTTTGCGGCGCTGATTGTGGCCGCGATTCTACAGCCCTGTAGTTAAGTCAAACAACGTCTCCTTATTTGAGATCTTGCGTCTGCAAGAGGCGTCTTCACGCCTGTATTTTCAATGTTTGTAACAAAACAACGCCCAAAATTACTTTTTGTGAAATAAATCCACTAAAGTGATTGACCGGCGTATACCCTGATATCTATAATTCCGCGTCATCTTGGGCCGTGTCTATTCGGGAAGATTGAGGTGTTTTCCGGGGTGGGGGGGTCTGCAGACGGAACCAATGGGTCTTCATGTTTTACGAAGGCCCGAAGTCCTCGGCGGCTCGTATTACAAACGGGAGGCAGAGGTGAAAACGCGCCTTCGTGCAAAACATGAAGACCCGAAGTCGACCGAAATACGTTGCTAAGACTAAAGCGAGTCGATCAAGTTCCGTGGCGGACGTTGCTAGTGCCAGATAGCAGATTTCGGTCCTGCCGAAGTTGTTGGTTGGGCAAGGGTTTTTTTTGTAGTTTTCTTAAACTTGCTGGGGAGTATTTATGGCAATACGTAAAGAGCTGATGGACGAGTTGTTCGAGCGCCGT
>CAZNQL010000004.1:0-141099 GCA_964575415.1 uncultured Propionivibrio sp. | reverse complement strand
CGGCGCCTGCGCCCAGGCCTGCCCACACGAACTCCAGCCTTTTGAACTGTACTGGTTCGCCCGTTCGCGCAACTTCGGCAAGGCCCAGGAATACGACCTCTTCGACTGCATCGAATGTGGCTGCTGCAGCTACGTCTGCCCCTCGCGTATTCCGCTGGTGCAGTACTTCCGCTTCGCCAAGAGCGAAATCTGGTCACGCGAACGCGACAAGAATCAGGCCGACGCTGCCAAGGCGCGGTTCGAATTCCGCAACGAGCGCGAAGAGCGCGAAAAGGCCGAAAAGGCTGAGCGACTGGCCAAGGCCGCTGTGGCCAAAGCAGCCGTCCAGCCGCCTGAAAAAACCGAAGCGCCGGCAACCGGCGAAGCCCCTGTTGCCGCAACGCCCGTGGATGCCGACGCCGCGAAAAAAGCCGCCATCGCCGCCGCCATGGAACGCGCCCGATTGCAGCGCGAAGCCGCACAGCCGAAAAACACGGAAGGGCTGACCATCGCCCAGCGCAAGGAAATCGCCGAGATCGAAGCGCGCAGAGCGCCCTTGCAAAACGAGGCGACCGCTTCAAACACAGAGGGCGCAGAGACGCAGCGTTCGCGGAGAGAAGAACAATGAACTTCAACACCCCGCCCTATCTCAGCCAGAACGTCAGCGTGACGCGCATCATGCTGCAAGTCCTGCTGGCCCTCGTTCCGGGTATCACGGCCTACGTCTGGCTGATCGGCCCGATCGTCCTCGTGCAGATCGCCGTCGCCAGCGCCGCCGCCCTTCTCGGGGAGGCCGTGATGCTGCGTCTGGTCGGCAAGCCAATCCGGATATTCCTCGGCGACGGCAGCGCCCTGGTCACCGCCTGGCTGATCGCGCTCGCCTTCCCGCCGCTCTCGCCCTGGTGGCTGATCGTCGTCGGCACGCTGTTCGCCATTGTCGTCGCCAAGCATCTCTACGGCGGACTCGGGCAGAACCCATTCAATCCGGCGATGATTGCCTTTGCCGTCTGCATCGTCTCCTTCCCGGCGCTGATGTCACAATGGCCGCCCGCCAGCCTCGACGTCGACTTTACCCGGCAACTGGCCACCGTTTTCGGCCAAACGCCGCGACTCGACGCGATGAGCGGCGCGACACCGCTCGACGCGCTGAAAACCGCGCTCAAGCTCGGTGAAGACAATGCCACGGTCGCCGCGATCATGGCCGATTCCGGCGTCTTCGGTCGCATCGCCGGCCAGGGCTGGGAATGGGTGAGCGCCGCCTATCTGCTCGGCGGCCTCTTCCTCTGGCAACGCAAGATCGTCAGCTGGCAGGCGCCAGTTGCTTTCCTGTCCGGGCTTGCCGTCCTCGCCACAGCGCTCTGGCTGCTCGATCCGGCACGTTTTGCCAACCCGATGTTCCACCTCTTTTCCGGCGGCACGATGCTCGGCGCCTTCTTCATCATCACTGACCCGGTCTCCGGCTGCACCACCCCCAAGGGCAAGCTGATCTTCGGTTTCGCGGCCGGCATCATTGCTTACCTGATCCGCGTCTTCGGCGGTTACCCGGACGGGGTCGCCTTCGCCGTGCTGCTCATGAACCTGTGCGTGCCGCTGATCGACATATACACGCAGCCGCCCATTTTCGGGATGAAGCCATGACGCATTCGGCCAAGCCCATCAGTGCCACGAAAATGGCCGTACGCACGGCGATCATCCTGTTCATTTTTGTCGCCATCTTCACCGCGTTGCTCTCGGGTGCCTACACCCTGACAAAGCCAACGATCGAAGCTGCAACGGCCGAAGAAAAAATGAAGCTGATCGATGAAGTCCTGCCGCGTGGCAGCTACGACAACGACCTGCTCAAGGCCACATTGCGCCTCGCCCCCACTCCCGAACTCGGACAGAAAGAAACCTCGACCGCGTATGTCGCGCGACGTAACGGCGCGATCAGCGCCATCGTCATCGAAGCCGTGGCTCCCGACGGCTATTCGGGCAACATCCGCATGCTCCTGGCGCTGTCCCCCGACGGCGCGCTGCTCGGCGTGCGCGTCACGCAGCACCGGGAAACGCCCGGACTCGGCGACTATATCGAGCCGAAAAAGGACAAGAACAAGGCGCACCCGTGGATCGGCCAATTCGACGGCCTGAAACCAGCGATGGTCGACGAACGCGAATGGAAGGTCAAAAAAGACGGCGGCCGCTTCGATTCGGTCGCCGGCGCCACGGTAACGCCACGCGCCGTCGTCAAAGCCATCCGCAAAGCGGCCGTGTATGTCGCGGAAAACCACGCGACCTTTTTCGGATCAGGAAAAGAAGGATGACTAACGACGAATTCCGCAAGATTGCCCGCAACGGCCTGTGGACCCAGAACGCCAGTCTGGTTCAGTTGCTCGGGCTGTGCCCCTTGCTGGCGGTGACCACCAATCTGGTCAATGGGGTCATGCTGTCCTTGGCGACCACGCTCGTCATGGCCATCGCCGGGCTGGGCGTCGCCGTCTTGCGCAACCTCATTCCGCACGAAATCCGCATCCCGGTCTTCATTCTCGTCGTCGCCTCGCTGGTCACCGTCGTCGATCTTTTCTTCAACGCCTACCTGCACCAACTCTATCTGGTGCTTGGCATCTTCATCCCACTGATCGTCACCAACTGCATCGTGCTCGCCCGCGTCGAAGCTTTCGCCAACAAGAATCCGCCCTTGCAGGCGACGCTCGACGGCGTGCTGATGGGCGTCGGCCTGCTGTGGACGCTGGCTCTGCTTGGCGGCCTGCGCGAACTGATCGGCAACGGCACCCTGTTCTCAGGCATCGACATGATCTTCCCCGGCCTGCAACCGCTGCAATTGCTACCCGCCGACTATCCGGGCTTCCTGATCGCCCTGCTGCCGCCCGGCGCCTTCATCCTGCTCGGCTGCCTGATCGCCTGGAAAAACTGGATCGAGGCGCGCGCCGCCGCCCGCGAGAACCGCCGTGCGCCGGAACCGGTCGCCGCCGCCGGTTGCCATTGATTCATTGTCGACAAGAACATGAACGCGGCCCAACGCGCCGAAATATTCGAACGCCTGCGCGCAGCGAATCCATCACCGACCACCGAGCTTGAATACGCAACACCGTTCCAGCTGCTGATTGCTGTCATCCTCTCCGCGCAAGCCACCGACAAGAGCGTTAACCTGGCCACGCGTCGGCTCTTCGCCGATACGCCAACGCCGAAGGCCATGCTCGCGCTCGGTGAGGACGGACTGGCCGCCTATATCAACCGCATCGGTCTCTTCAACAGCAAGGCGAAGAACGTCATCGCCACTTGCCGCCAGCTCATCGAAAAACACGGTGGCGAAGTACCGCGCGAGCGGGAGGCCCTCGAAGCGCTGCCCGGTGTCGGCCGCAAAACAGCCAACGTCGTCCTCAACACCGCCTTCGGCGAGCCGACCATCGCCGTCGACACGCACATTTTTCGTGTCGCCAACCGAATCGGTCTCGCGCGCGGCAAGACGCCGCTGGCCGTCGAACTCAAGCTGTTAAAATCGGTCCCCGGCGAATTCAGACACGACGCCCACCACTGGCTGATCCTGCACGGTCGTTACATCTGCAAGGCGCGCAAACCCGAATGCTGGCGCTGCCCGATCCACGATCTGTGCGAGTACAAAGAGAAGACTGATCTTTATAAAACATGAAACTAACCACGGCGACACAACGGACACAACGAAAAGCAAAATAGAATCGTTTTACCGCTCTTCTATGGCGAAACCCGGCAAAAAGTTTTACTCGCTGTGCCCGCCGTGTCGCCGTGGTTAATAATTCATTACACAAAAACACCTCATGACCCTTGCCACCGCCCTCGTCACCGGCAACGATCCCCTGCCCCAACTGGCAGAGGAGGCGGTCGCACAGGCGCTGGCCAAGGCCGGACTGAGGCAGGCCAATGGTGTCCTGTTGTTCCTGACGCCGGAATTCTCCCGTCCGGCGCGGCAAGCCGTCACCGCCGCCGCGCGTGCCGCCCAATGCCTGCAACTGGCCGGCGGCATCGCCTCGGGCGTGCTGACCGAATCCGGCTGGGCGCTCGACCGGCCGGCCGCTGCCGTCATGGTTCTCGGCGGCGAACTCACGCTCGCGCCACCGGAGTCGGAGACCGCCTGCCTGTTCAGCTACGCCGGCGGAACGTTCCCGCCGGTCTGGTCGGAAACAGGCCGACGCTTCGGCGGCACCTTCAGCGGTAGTTTTGCCGGCAGTGCAGTCGCTGCCGATCCTGTCACCTGGCAACAAGGCCGACCGACCGAAACGAATCGCTGCGAAGTAAACATTGTCGGCGCCGAACTTGCCGTCGGTGTCTCACGCGGCTTGCATGCGCTCGGCCGACCACATCGCGTCGAGCGCTGCAACGGCTTCGATCTGGAAGCCCTGGACGGCCTGTCCGCCCGACACAGCCTGCTGCACGAATTGCCGCCCGAACTGGGCACCTGCCAGGACCTGCAACCGCATCACCTGACGGCCCTGCTGCCCGAAGACGATGAATCGCCGGAGCGCGCACTCGCCGAAGGCCGTTACCGTCCAATTGCGATCATTGCCGCCAACGCCGATAACTCGCTGACACTCGCTGAACGCGTCACCCCCGGAAAAACGTTGGCCTGGGCCGTTCGCCAACCGGTTGCCGCCGAGGCCGACATGCAAGCCGCCGTTGATCGCCTGGCGCAAGACATGCCTTCCCCGGCAGGCGCGTTGATGTTCTCGTGCATCGGCCGTGGCCCTTATTTTTATGGCGGCGAGGACCGCGACCTGGAAACCCTGCGCCGCCGCTTTCCCGACCTGCCCATTCTCGGCGCCTACGGCACCGGACAAATCGCCCCGGCCGGGCCGGTCGGAAGCCAGCATTTGCAGAACGCGGTCGTCACCGCCCTGATCGGCGATCATGCACAATAATGCCCCACGACACATCGACATCGCCGGACGCCCTTTCGGCGCCATTGACTGAGGATTTAACCAGAGACACCCCATGCAATTCACCTCGATGATTCTTTCCAACGCGGAAGTCTCGCCCGGCTACTGGCGCATCCGCCTGACCGCGCCGCAGTGCTTCCTGACCGCGACGCCCGGCCAGTTCGTCATGGTGCGCATCAACAGCGCCATCGACCCGTTGCTGCGCCGTCCCTTCGCCGTTTTCGATACCGGTGTGCATACCCCGGCGCAAAGCGGCGCCGTTTCGCAGGTGTACTTCGAAATGCTTTACCGCGTCGTCGGCAAGGGCACGGCGATGCTGTCCGCGCTGCATGAAACCGACCTCGTCGATATCCTCGGCCCGCTCGGCACCGGCTTCGACCAGGGCAAACCTGACGAGGAGAAGATTCTCGTCGGCGGCGGCATCGGCCTCGCGCCGCTGTACATGCTGGCCAAGGATCTAGTGCAGAAAAAAACGCCCGGTACGCCGCCGGTGCGCCTCTTTGTCGGCGGTCGCACGCGCGACGACGTGCTCTGTATCACCGAATTCGAACGCCTCGGTGTCGAGTGCTACACCGCCACTGAAGACAGCTCGCTCGGCGAACAGGGCTTTGTCACCGCTGCGCTGACGCGCCGTCTCGACAGCCTCAAGGGCAAAGCGACGATCTACGCCTGCGGACCCGACGGCATGCTGCACGCCGTCGCCAAAATCGCTGGCGAACGCAACATCCCCTGCCAGGTTTCGCTTGAAGGCTACATGGCCTGCGGCGTCGGTGCCTGCCTCGGCTGCGTGACGCCGGGCAAGGATCATTCGCCGGCGACGCCGGATTACCGCTGCGTGTGCACCGAAGGCCCGGTCTTCGATGCCAGCGAACTGAAGATGGGAGCGTAAGACATGAGCAGACCCGACCTGACCGTCAACCTGGCCGGCATGCAATTGCGCAACCCGGTGATGACCGCTTCCGGCACCTTCGGCTACGGCGAGGAATTCGCCGAACACGTCGACCTGCAGCGCATCGGCGCCTTCGTCACCAAGGGCCTGTCGCTGAAAGCCCGCGCCGGCAACCCGACGCCGCGCATCGTCGAAACGCCCGGCGGCATGCTCAACGCCATCGGCCTGCAGAACGTCGGCATCGACGCCTTCATCGAAAAGAAAGTCCCCTTCCTGCGTACGGTGGACACGCCGGCCGTCGCCAACTTCTTCGGCGACTCGGTCGACGAATACGCCGAAATGGCCTGCCGCCTCAACGAAATCCCGGAGATCGCCGCGCTCGAGATGAACATTTCCTGCCCCAACGTCAAGCACGGCGGCATCGTCTTCGGCACCGACCCGGAGTGTGCGGCCAGCGTCGTCGCCGCCTGCCGCGCCGCGACGAATAAACCGCTGATCGTCAAGCTCTCGCCCAATGTCACCGACGTCGTCACCATGGCCAAGGCCTGCGTCGATGCCGGCGCCGACTCGCTGTCGCTGATCAACACGCTGATCGGCATGGCCATCGATCTGAAGAAGCGCCGCCCGGTGCTCGCCAACGTCACCGGCGGCTTTTCCGGCCCGGCGATCAAGCCGGTCGCCCTGCGCATGGTCTGGCAGGTGGCACGGGCAGTCAAGGTGCCGGTCATCGGCATCGGCGGCATCATGAACGCCACCGACGCGCTCGAATTCATCCTTGCCGGCGCCAGCGCCGTGCAGGTCGGCACCGCCAGCTTCATCAATCCCGGTGCCGCGCAAACCATCGCCGAGGAGATGGAAGCCTGGCTCGTCGCCAACGGCGTCGCCGACATCAAGAGCCTGATCGGCGCGCTGGAGGTTTAATTCAGAAAACCCGGCCCATAACCACAACGGACATGCCGCGAAGCCATTCCCTATGGGACAACGAAATCAGATGCCTTTCGCGAGTCTGTGCTTCCATCCCAAAGAGAACCGACAGGTAGCGCAACCTTGCTTGCCTTTACGTTGTGCCCGTTGTGGTTCATCGCTTTTTATCGCCTAACACACCATGTTCAATCCCTCGCGCGAACAAGTCCGACTCTTCTTCTGTGAATCCTGGCGCAAGCACCGCGAGCGCCGGGTTCTCGAAGGGGCCGAGGCAACAGCGGCCGACCTGATCGCCGAACACCCGGAATACCACGCCCTGCTCGAAAATCCGGATGCGGTCATGGAAAAGGAATACACGCCGGAAGGCGGGCAGATGAATCCTTTTCTCCACTTGTCGCTGCATCTGGCGATCGCCGAGCAGATCAGTATCGATCAACCCGCCGGCATTCGCGCCGCTTATGATTCATTGCGCCGAAAGCTGGACGTGCACGACGCCGAACACGCGATCATGGAATGCTTGGGCGAAGCCCTGTGGCGGTCCCAGCGCGACAAAGCGCCGATCGACGGCGCCGCGTATCTCGAATGCGTGCTGCGGGCCAGCCGAAATTAAGGCCGATCCCGGGTTTCCTGGCTAAACTCTGCTGGAAATCGGACTGATCCGGTTTGACGTCAATCTGGCGGACCACCCTATTGAACTGGGTGCAATCCTCTGACAGTGAAATTTTTTCTACTCGACACCTTCGGTGCGGTGTCGCTGGCCCATTCCGCCAGTCTTATCTGGCGAAATGGGCCTGACGCTCTCGTCGGATCAGCGTCCCAGAACTTCGAGGTCAAAAACGTAAATCACGCCCAAGGCATAAGCCTTGTTGGATCGGGCGTGATGGTTGTCCTTGTGCCCGTAATCGAAATAGGCATAGGTATTTTTGAAGATTTCGCGATTGACGAAGAACTCGGTCGCATCAACCTTGCTTTCGTTGTCCTTGCCGTAGTGCATACCGACATTGAAGCCGGCGATCGGGGCAACAACGCCAAAACTGGGGCCGTAGCTCTTCGATCCGTAGAACCCTTCGGCATAACCGGCCATGACCTTGGCAAACCCGAAATCGTAGCTACCGGCCACCCCGGTGAAATTTTCACCGCCTTGGGTACGACTGCTCTCTGCGGCGACGCTCACCGAGAATTTGCCGGCGGCATAGGTCAACGCACCCGAAGTCGCTGCCTTGGCGTTATCCGTGCTGTCTTCCTTGGCGGCAACCCCGATTTGCGCCTTGAAACCATTCACCGACGGCGAAATGTACTGCAGCGATTGGGTTTGACGTCCACGTCCCCACGGCGCGACGCCTGAGTTGGCCAATGCCGACACCACATTGGCCTGACCGTTGAAATCGTAGGCTCCCATCACCTGGAACGGGACGGAATCCTGACGGCCGAAACGGACTTCACCGAAACCGCCCGACAAACCGGCCCACGCCTGACGGGCAAAGAACGTCTTCGAGTTCTGACCGACCTTCAGATAATGATCGATTTCGGCGGATTCCAGCTTGAAGTTCGCGCGCAATCCTTCGCTAAGCTCCATGCCGCCCTTGATACCGAAACGCGTCGTCGAATTGCCCTGGCCACCGCCGTCGTCACCGCCGGAATGCCAGCGCGCGCCTTTGCCGTTGGCATCGTCGGCAATGCTTTTCCCATAGCTGACGTCGACCAGTCCGTAGACGTTCAATTCAGCATGGGCAACCCCGACCGTGGCCAACAACGCCGCGGCTGGAATCAATTTCTTGAACATAAAAATCTCCTAGATGTGAATAAAAAACGCGCCGTCGGGAGGCACGGGCAAGTCATGTGATGGCGCTGGATTGCTCCCCGACCCACGACGCCAATCAGTAAAAAAACTCTGAAGCAGCCTTCGAATCTGCATGTTTTACAAACCGAGATAGGCTTTTTTCACCTCTTCGTTGCTGAGCAGATTCTCGGCACGATCCTCAAGCGTAATCGCCCCGTTTTCCATGACGTAGCCCCGGTGCGCAATCTTCAGTGCCTGATTGGCATTCTGCTCGACGAGGAAAACGGTCGTGTTGTTTTCGGCATTGATCTGTTTGATGATCTCGAAAATCTGCTTGATGATGAGCGGCGCCAACCCCAATGAGGGCTCATCGAGCAGCAGAAGCGACGGCCTAGCAAGCAAGGCGCGTGAAATGGCGAGCATCTGCTGCTCACCGCCCGAGAGCGTTCCTCCCGCCTGATGACGGCGCTTTTCGAGAATCGGGAATCGCGCAAACGCCTGATCCATGTCGGCCTTGATGCCAGCTTTGTCCTTGCGCAGATAAGCCCCCATTTCGAGGTTTTCCATGACGCTCATTTGCGGAAAAATATGGCGCCCTTCCGGCACCTGGCAAATCCCCAACGTTACGATGGCTTCGGCGCTCAAATCCTGAATCGGTTGCCCGCGAAAAAGAATCTCGCCCTGGCGTGGCGGATTGATGCCGCAGATCGACATCAAGGTCGTGCTCTTGCCGGCCCCATTGGCACCAATCAGGGTGACGATCTCGCCTTCGTTGATGGTCAGCGAGACGCTTTTTAGCGCCTGGATGTTGCCGTAGTAGGTCTGGATGCGACGCAGTTCAAGCATGGGCTTCCTCGCCGAGATAGGCCTCGATCACTTTCGGGTTTTCCTTGATTTCCAAGGGTGTTCCCTGCGCGATTTTCTTGCCGTATTCCATCACGTAGATGCGATCGGAAATGTTCATCACCAGTTTCATGTCGTGCTCGATCAACAGGATCGCCACTTTTTCCTCGTCGCGAATCCGCGTGATCAGCGCGTCGAGTTCGAGCGTCTCCTGCGGATTCATCCCCGCAGCCGGTTCATCCAGCAGCAACAGAAAGGGATCAGTCGCCAGCGCACGGGCAATTTCCAGGCGGCGCTGCGCCCCGTAGGACAAGTTGCGCGAAAATTCATCGGCAACATCGGCGAGCCCGACTTTCTTGAGCAATTGATAGCTCTTCTCGATCGATTCCTTTTCCTCACGGGCCGTCGCCGCGCCACCGAGAATCGCCCGAACGATACCGCTCCGGGTCCGGCAATGGCGACCGATCATCACGTTCTCGAGCACCGTCATGGCCGGAAACAAGCGAATATTCTGGAAAGTTCTGGCCATCCCCAGCGCGGTAATGCGGTTGGGCTTCATGCCGTTGATCCGCTTCGAACCATTCCCCTTGGGATAAATCTTCACGTCACCGCCGGTGGGTTCGTAAATACCGGTGACACAGTTAAAGAAAGTCGTCTTGCCGGCCCCGTTCGGGCCGATCAAGGCAACGATCTCGCCTTCGTAGATATCCAGTCCGACGTTATCGATGGCACGCAAGCCGCCGAAGTCCATTGTCAGGCCGCTGACTTCCAGCAGCTTGTGTCCAGTCTCATTTGCCGCCATTGTCGCTCTCCCCTCCGGCGGTATCGCACTCGTACTTGCGCCGCATATCGTTGATGAGACCTTGCGGACGGAAAATCATCATCAGCACCATTACGGCGCCGAAAACCAGCATGCGGTACTCGGCAAAAGCCCGTAAATACTCCGGCAACAACTTCAAGACCAGCGCGGCGATGATGACGCCGAGAATCGACCCCATGCCGCCAAGCACGACCATGGCCAGAATCATCGCCGAATCCATGAACGTAAAACTGTCCGGATTGATGAAGTTGTTGTGCGCCGCGAAGACCACACCGACCAGCCCGGCCCAGAACGCACCGAGCGCGTAGGCCGAGAGCTTGGTCTGCGCCATATCCACCCCCATTGCCACACTGGCAATCTCGTCTTCGCGCAAGGCCATCCAGGCGCGTCCGACGCGGGAATTCTTCAATCGGGTCGTGACAACAACCGTCAATGCCACCAGCGCGAGAACGATGTAATAAATGTAGATCGCCTTCTGACGCCCATCGAGTTCGAAGCCGAAAAGATCGGGCCGCGGAATGTTAGCGATACCGGCGGCGCCGCCGAACACGGTATCCCAGTTCTCGAGCACGATCTTGGTAATCGAGGCAAAACCGAGGGTCACGATGGCCAGATAATCGCCACGCAGGCGAAGGATCGGAAATCCGAGAACAACGCCAAACAGCATGCCCATCACCCCGCCAATCGGCAGGCAGGTCCAGAAACCCAGGTCGAAGTTCTTGGACAGTAAAGCGTAGGTATAGGCGCCAACGGCAAAAAAGGCGATGTAACCGAGATCGAGCAATCCTGCCAGGCCAACGGTGATGTTCAGCCCCAGGCCCAGCACAACGAAAATCAACGCACTGACCATGACATTGATGTGATAGAAGCTATTCCCGCTGGAGACGAGCCAGGGGAAAACCAGCGCCAGTAGCCCGACCCCGATCAATACCCGACGGCTGAGCACGGGATCGTCAGCCAGACGTTGCGCCAGCGAATGTTGGCACTTTTCCGGGTGGTCGTCGGTCGCAACCTGCATTCGCTTGGCGGCGCGACGTTCGATGGAAAACTGCCAGAGCCAGGCAATGGCAAAAGCACACACCCCCGCCCAGACGAGATTCATCCAGCGCCATTCAATCTCGCGGCTGACGGTATTCACACGCACGACCATCAACGGCAGCGTGAGGAACATGAACCACAGGCCAATGCCCAGGGAACGTTTCAAATGCATCATGATTACACCTTCTGCTTGACCGCCTTGCCGAGCAGGCCGGCCGGGCGCAAGACAAGAATCAGAACCAACAGGCCAAAGGCGAACACATCCTCGTAGGCACTGGAAATGTAGCCCGCGCCGAACGTTTCCGCGATGCCGAGGACGAGTCCGCCGAGCACGGTGCCAGGAATGTTGCCGATGCCCCCGAGCACAGCGGCGGTAAACGCCTTGATGCCCGCCATGAAACCGATCGCCGTGTTGATCTGACCGGTACGCGAGGCAATCAACACCCCGCCGATTGCCGCCAGCACGGAACCGATGACGAAGGTTGCCGAAATCACGCGATCGACATTGATCCCAACGAGGCGCGCCATCACCTGATCCTGTTGCGTGGCACGCATAGCCTTGCCGATCCGGGTGTATTTGATCAGCACCGTCAACGCCACCATGACCAGCGCCGTCACGACCAGAATCACCATATCCACCGAACTCACGTACTGGACCCACGGTTCCATGAACTCGAACTCGGGCACCAGCTCAGGGAACGGCAAAAAATCGGGCGTCTGAGCCAGTTGCACGTAATTCATCAGAAAAATCGAAGCGCCGATGGCGCTGATCAAGGGAGAAAGACGAGGCGCTCCGTGCAAAGGACGGTAGGCAATCTTCTCCAAGGTAAAACCGTAGGCCGCGGCGTAAATCGCCGCGACGACGGCGGCAAGAATCAAGACCGAAAAACCGCTATAGCCGCTCAGCGTCACCACCCCGGTAATAATCAGCGCCACAAAAGCACCGATCATATAAATCTCACCGTGGGCAAAATTGATGAGCTGGATGATCCCATAGACCATCGTGTAGCCGAGCGCAATCAATGCGTAAATGCTTCCCTTGACCACGCCGCTGCACAACAGCTGAAATAGATACTCAAAATCCATGAAAGAACCGCCTTCGATGCATCAAACTAAAAACCGGGAGGGAAATATTGCCCCCTCCCGGTTGAGCCTATTGGTCAACTGGCTTACTTGACCTCGGCAAAGGCGCCGTTCTTGACTTGATAGACGGCAAAGCCGACACCTTCGGCATCGCCCTTGGCGTCAAACTTGATCTTGCCAACGGTGGTTTCCACGGGGCTGGTCTTGAGCGCCTTGCCCAAAGCGTCGTAGTTAGTGCCCCCTGCGACTTTGATCGCATTGACGGCGGCCAACGTGGCCGCATAAGCCTGATCGAAGAAGGTGCCAGGCTCCTTGCCGTACTTGGCCTTGTACTCGGCGCGCACCTTGGCATTGAGCGGATACTGCGTCACGTCTTTGGGTCCCGTGGCATAAACGCCTTCGGCGTCCTTGCCCGCGATCTTCAGGAAACCGTCGCCCTTGATGCCGTCAGGACCAACGAACGGAACCTTGATCTTCTTCTTGCCCATTTGCGCCAGCAGTTTGGAGGCCTCGGGATGATAGCCGCCGAAGATCACGGCATCGACCTTTTCCCGGCCCAATTTCTGGATCACCGCCGAATAATCCATGGCGCCGGGTTGGACCCCTTCGTACATGACAACCTTGGCCTTGCCGCTCTTTTCGATCGCTTCCTTGGAGAAGTCGGCAAAGCCCTTGCCGTAATCGCCCTTATCATGGAGAACGGCAATTTTCTTGGCGCCGAGTTTCTCGATGACAAACATCGCCGCCAGTTGTGCCTGATCATCGTCCGGCGCGATGGTACGGTAAAAATTCGGGTACTCGCCGCCCTTGGTCAGCGGCGGATTCGTCGCCGACGGGCTGATGGTGATGATCTTGGCCTCTTTGTAAATACCAAGGGCGGCCTTGGTCGCGCCGGAGCAAACGTGACCGATGACAATATTCACCCCTTCGGAGACCAGCTTGGTCGCCACGTTGGTCGCAAGCTCTGGCTTACACTGCTCATCACCGATCATCAACTCGACTTTCTTGCCGTTGATCCCTCCCTTGGCGTTAACCTCGGCCACCACCATCTCGGCCGCATCCTTGCTCGGCAAGCCGTAGGGCGCGAGATCCCCGGTATGCGGACCGGCAACGCCGATTTTGATCGTGTCGGCAGCTAGGACGGGAAGGCTGAACGCAGCGGAAGCAAAAGCCGCGGCGAAAACTTTGACCAGAGTCGATTTTTGCATAGAAAAAATTCCTCCTGAGGGATGTGAGATTGGGCGCACCAAAACCCGCGAAGCGTATTGGAATTCAACCGTCATGTCAATAAAAAACCCTTAATATTCATATGTCAAGACAACTTCATCAAAGCAAACGCCACACCATCTCGCCGCTCGTTGGCATTTGCCAAAAAACGGGGAAAGGAAAGCATAATTTCCGACAACTGGCCGATTTCATGTTTCATTTGCCTTTGAAGTGCGCGCATAATATGAAATTCATAAATCTCTAATCATCAATCATGCGGTTCGGTACGCGTTACCTGACACGCACGGGAATCGGGAAGGGGCTCTCAATGCTTAATTTTTCAGGAATGAAACTCTCCTCGCGCATGTACCTGCTGGCGACCCTGAGCGCCGTCGGACTGGTGATCATCGCTATATTCGCCATGCTCACGCTCAGGGATTGCATGCTCGATGGACGCAAGCAAAAACTTAAAGGACTCGTCGAATACGCCCACACGCAACTGGCGTACTATGACGGCCTCGCCAAGGCTGGGACCCTGACCCTTGAACAGGCCCAGACCCAAGCCAAGGAGAGCCTGAGAAAGGCACGCTACGATGAAAATGAATATTTCTGGCTCAACGACCTGCAACCGCGCTCGGTCATGCACCCGATCCGCCCGCAGATCGAAGGCAAGGATCAGTCAGGAACCAAGGACCCGAATGGCAAGCCGCTCTATCTCGAATTCCTGAAAGCGGTCAAGGAAGGCAAAGGTTCCGGCTTCGTCGATTACGTCGGTATCAAACCGGACACAAAAAAGACTGAACCGAAAATCTCTTTTGTCCGACTTTACGAACCCTGGGGCTGGGTCATCGGAACGGGAGTCTATATCGATGACCTGGACACCGCCTTCTAGAAAGCTGCCATGGGATTTGGCACCGTCGCCCTGGTCGCCATCATTGTGCTGATCGTCATTGGCCGCTTGATCGCCAGCAGCATCATGAACGAATTCGGTGGTGAACCCCGTGTCGCCATGAAGATGGCGCGGCAAATTGCCGAAGGCGATTTAACCGGCGAACTTCGCTTGCGCGAGGGCGACACATCCCGCCTCTTGTACGCACTGTCGCAAATGCAGACAAAGCTCCGCGAAGTGCTGACGACCATTGGCACCAGCACCAAGGCCGTCCAGTCCAGCCTCGAGAAGCTCTCCTCGGAGTCGAACCAGATCACCTTGGCAACACAGCTTCAGGCGAGCGTCGTCAAGGACACGCGCGATGGTGTGATGGACCTCTCCACCAGCGTGGATACGGTCAATTCGCTGGCCGGGGAGACCGAAGCCAGTTCCCAAGAGGTGGCGCAACGCTCCAAGGACGGCGCCATCTTGGCAAACAAAGTTTCTTCCGAAATGCAGAACATCGCCCAACTGGTCAGCACCTCGTCGGACGAAGTCACGCAACTGGTCGACCGCATGCAGGAAATCAACAAGATGGCCACCGTCATCAAGGAAATCGCCGACCAGACCAACCTGCTGGCACTCAACGCCGCCATCGAGGCCGCACGTGCCGGCGAACAGGGCCGTGGTTTCGCCGTCGTCGCCGACGAGGTCCGGAAACTGGCCGAGCGGACGACGGCCAGCACCGTCGAAATCAGCCAGATTTTGCAGACCATCCAGGGCGAAACCACGCGCGCCGTCAACGGCATGAAAGCGGCGGCGCCGGTCATCGCCTCCGGCGTCGAGCAATCGAATGTCGCCGCCCAGACGCTGCACGAGATCGAGGCGCATGCAATCTCCTCGCTCGAAAAAATGAAGAAGCTGGCCGAATCGACCGCCCAGCAAACGCAACGGATCGGCGAAATCGTTGAACAAGTCGACCAGGTCACCCAGTCCACCGTCCGCGCCGATGAAGCGATCCGGCAGTCGCAGGACACCTCGACCAGCCTTGAACACGAGGCCAGCAAACTCTATCAGATGACCCGCCGCTTCAAACTGGGGAATAACGCCACCCAAGAAACCTCAACCGGCCCACAGGAAAAAATTCGCCCGCTGATCGAATGGTCACCGGCGATCCAGGTTGGGTTCTCGGAAATCGACAAGCAACACCAGCGGCTCGTCGAAATCGCCAACGATCTCAACACCGCGATGCATTCCGGCGGCGGTACCCAGGCGGCGGGCAAGATCCTCAACGAACTGGTCGACTACACGGTCAAGCACTTCGCTTACGAAGAAAGCCAGATGGACAAGCACGGCTACGCGGACCAGGAAGCGCACAAGGAAGCACACCGCAAGCTGGTCGCCGAAGTCAGCGCCTTCAAGGCAAAATTCGACAGCGGCGAAGCCGCCATCACCGTCGAACTGCTCGGCTTCATCCGCGACTGGCTGCTCAACCACATCCTCAAGGTCGACAAGGCGCTAGCGAAGGACCTCAACGCCAAAGGGGCTCAATAACCCGGAATTCCGGTTCCGCAAAACACCTTGCCGGGCCGAAACAATCGGGCCGGCAAGGCATAAGCGACATCACCCCAGTTCGATCGCCAGATCGCTTTTTATCGTGCTGCTGCACGCCAGCACGTAGCCAGCGGCAACGTCCTCCGGATGCAATGCCCCGGTATTCGTGAAGTCCACCGCGCCTTCGACGACCTTGCATTTGCACGAACCGCAGACCCTGGTACGACAGGCGGCGATGATCGGCAGTCCTTCGCGTTCCATCACCACGAGCAGGCTCTCGCCGTGAGCGATTTCCGAAGTCTTGCCGAAGGCCGCCGCGCTGAACGTGAAGCGCGGCGCGTCGGTTACTGTTTCACAAAAAATCGGCGCGAAGCTCTCGCGGCACACGGCTTCAGCCGGCATGCCGTCGGCGATGAGCCAGCCTTCGACATCGTCCATATAGCCGTCCGGCCCGCAGATGAAAGCACCGATGTCCGTAGCATGGGGCAGCAGTGCCTGCAGGCGCGCATGGTCGAGCCGCCCTACGTGGCATGGCAGCTTGCCCTGTGGCTGCGTCAGGAAAAGATGCAAGCGGAAGCGCGGATACGCCGCGGCGAGCGCCAGAACTTGTTCACGGAAAATGAACTCGTCTTCGCGGCGGGCGCTGTGAAAGAAATGGATATCGACGTCCGGCCGCTTTTCTAGCAGCCAGCGCGTTATCGACATCATCGGCGTGATGACGCAACCGGAGGAAAACAGTGCCAGCGACGACGGCACGCCGTCCGGCGGCAAGGCGAAATCGCCCGCCGGTTTCATCGCCGGCAACGACATGCCGGGTTGCAGCGTGTTGAGCAGCCAGTTGGAAACGCAACCGCCGGCAACGCGCTTGACGGCGAGCGTGACGCGTTGCGGCTGCGCCGGACTGGAGGCGATCGAATAAGCCCGCCAGTGCGTCTGCCCGTTGATCTCGACGCCGAGCGGGAGAAACTGGCCGGGCAGAAAATCGAAAGGCTTGCCGTCCGACACGGCCAGCTCGAAGCTCGCCGTGTCGTGCGTTTCCTCGCGCCGCCCGACGCAAAGCAGGGGCGCCCCCCCTGCCAGAAGGTGTGCTCTGAAATATTTTTCATTGAGACGTGACAAATAAATTAACCACAACGAGCGCAACGGACACAACGAAATTCACGATGTAGTTTTCTCCGATCAACATTGCTTCTGATCAGAAATCGTCGTGGCCGTTGTGTTCGTTGTGGTGAAAGACTCTCCCGTTAAGCCGCCAGCATCTCGGCGAGATCGTTTTCAACCGACGAAATCAGGCGCAGGCCGAATTTCTCGTTGAGCACACCGATCAGGTTCGGCGTCAGGAAGGCGGGCGCGGTCGGGCCGACGCGGATATCCTTGATGCCGAGCGAGAGCAGCGTGAGCAGGATGACGATGGCTTTCTGCTCGAACCACGACAGCACCAGCGACAGCGGCAGTTCGTTGACGCTGCAGCCGAAGGCATCGGCGAGCGCCAGCGCGAGCTGGATCGCCGAGTAGGCGTCGTTGCACTGGCCGATATCGAGCAGGCGCGGGATGCCGTTGATGTCGCCAAGTTCCATCGTGTTGAAGCGGAACTTGCCGCAAGCCAGGGTCAGGATCACCGTGTCATTTGGCGCGGCCTTGACGAAATCGGCGTAGTAGCTGCGCTCCTTCTTGTCGCCGTCGCAGCCGCCAACCAGGAAGAAGTGCTTGATGTTGCCGGCCTTGACCTGTTCGATGACCGCCGGCGCCGCGCCCATCAGCGCGTTGCGGGCGAAGCCGGTGGTCGTGTAGACCGGCGTCGCGTCGGCGGCAAAACCCGGCTGCGCCAGCGCGCATTCAATGGCAGCGGAAAAGTCGTTGCCTTCGATGTGCTTGACGCCCGGCCAACCGACGATGCTGCGCGTGAAGATGCGGGCGCCGTACTGGCCGACGTTCGGATCGATGATGCAGTTCGAAGTCATGACGATGGCACCGGGGAAGGCAGCGAATTCCTTCTGCTGGTTTTGCCAGGCCGTGCCGAAGTTGCCGACGAGGTGCTTGTACTTCTTGAACGCCGGATAGGCGTGCGCAGGCAGCATCTCGCCGTTGGTATAGACGTTGATGCCCTTGCCTTCGGTCTGCTGCAGGATCAATTCGAGTTCGTGCCGATCATGACCGGAAACGACGATGGCCTTGCCGGCGACCGGCTGCGTGTTGACGCGCGTCGGCTCGGGATGACCAAAGGTCTCAGTCTCGCCGGTGTCGAGCATTTCCATGATGCGGTAGTTGAGCGTGCCAATGTCCATCGCGCACTTGAAGAGCGCGCCGGCGTCGGCCGGCTGCGTGCCGAGGAAGGCCATGAACTCGTGGAACTTGCCGGCGACATCGGCGTCGGTCTGACCGAGCACGCGTGCGTGTTCCATGTAAGCCGCGGCGCCCTTGAGACCGTACAGGCTGAGCAGGCGCAGGCCGATCACGTCCTCGCCGACTTCCTTCTTGCCGCGGTTCAGTGCAAAGGACAGCGCATCCGAGAGCATCACCGTCTTCGCGTCCGGCAGACGATAGTGCGCAGCGGCCGGCAGCTGCTCGGCGGCGATGCCTTTTTCGGCACAGGCGGCCTCGTAGCGGACGCGCAGGTCGTTGCGATAGGTTTCGGCACGGCGGCTGAAGTCGACGATGCGCTCGGCGTCGAAATTGACGTTGGTCAGCGTCGCGAAAAACGCCTGCGGCACATAGGCGTCAATTTCAGCGTCGACGATGCCGACCTTGCGTGCAGCGACGGCGTAGGTGGAAACGGCCTGCAACAGATGCACGAGCATATCCTGTAAATCGGAAACTTCGCTGGTCTTGCCGCACATGCCGCGGGCAAAAGTGCAACCGGCGTCGCCTTGGGGAGTACGGATGGTGTGTTCACATTGCACGCAAAACATAGGATTTCCTTGCCTGTTGAGATTGATAACAGGAAGGGGTATTGCGAAGACCGTGCCAGAACTGTAGGTAATTGATTTACAAAAGAACCGACGGCAAGCCAGGCATAATCGTGTCATTTTGACTCAACGTAAAACGCGTCATTATGACTGCATAGAGTCATAATGACTCCGCTCTCAATAACGCAGCACGTGTTCCAGGAAACCCGCCAACTGGGGATGTTGCGGCCTATCGAACATGACACCGGTCGGCCCCTCTTCGAGCGCCTGGCCGTCGGCAATGAACAGGCAGCGATCGGAAACACGCCGGGCAAAACCGATGTTGCGGGTGACGATGATCAGGTCGCGCCCTTCGTCACGCAGTTCGGCGATGAAATCCAGCACTTCAGCGGTCATTTCGGGATCAAGCGCCGAGGTCGGCTCATCGAAGACGAGGAAGCGCGGCTTGATGGCGATGGCGCGGACGATCGCCACGCGCTGCTGCTGACCACCGGACAGTTCTGCGGGTCTCTGCTGCGCATAACGCGACAACTGGAAGCGCTCGAACAGCGCCGCGACGATGGCTTCGGCTTCCGGAACGGGAACGCCATGCACCCGGACCAGCGGCAGCAGAACGTTTTCCCGCGCCGTCAGGTGCGGAAACAGGTTGTAGGCCTGGAACACCGTGCCGATGCTGCGCCGGTGCGCGAGCAAAGCCGCCTCCGAAAACTCGAGTGCCTGCCCGTCAATGGCGATGCTGCCGGAATCGGGCAAGGCCAGCCCGGCCAAGATGCGCAACAAGGTAGTCTTGCCCCCGCCCGACGGGCCGATAATCGCCAGAGATTGAAAATCCGGGAGAGACAGCGTGACATCGCGTAGCGCTCGATTTTCTCCAAAGCGTTTGCCTAGCGCGTTCAATTCAAGCCGCAAAGTGGAATCTCCGTTCGAGAACGCGGCCGAGCAGCGAGATCGGCAAGGTTAGCAACAGGTACCCTGCAGCCAGCGGCAAGTAGCTTTCGAGCGTGCTATAGGTGAAAGCATTGACCTCCTGTGCGTTGAGCGTGAATTCGCTGACGGCGATGATCGACAGCAGCGACGAATCCTTGATGATCGACGCAAACTGTCCGGCGAGTGGCGGAACGAGTTGGCGCACCACTTGCGGAAAGATGACGTAGCGGTAGGTCTGCGCCGGCGTCAGCCCGATGGCCCGGGCCGATTCGAGCTGCGAGTCGCGGATGCTCTCGATGCCGGCGCGGATCATTTCGGCGAGATAGGCGCCGGCAAACAGCGACAGCGCGAGGACGCCGACGAGATAGCGGTTCTCGAGGCCAAAAGCATTGGCGACGACGTAGAAGAGGATCAATATCTGCACCAGCAGCGGCGTGCCGGGAATCACCTCGACGTAGAGAGTGGCGGCGTAGCGCAGCGGCAGAAAATGCGCACGCCGGGCTAGCTCGATAGCGACACCGATCAGGAGGCTGGCCACCAGCGAAGCCACCGAGATCGCCAGCGTCATCAGCCAGCCCTGCAGAAATTTCTGCCGATAGGCCCAGATCGCGCCCCAGTTCCAACCATAGTGCAACTGAGCAAAAGCGAAGCTGAAAAGTCCGGTAGCCAAGACGACGACCAGACACCACGAAGCTACTTGCGCCGCTCTGGCATGCGGCGCTCCCGGTGTCGGGGCAAAAAGAAAATTCACGGGACGTGGTACCCGCTCACATGAAAAACGCCGAACCCATACGCTTGAATTCGTCTTTCATAGCCTTCAGATAGCGGTCACCAAGCCGCTCGAAACCGCCCTTCGCACGGTAATACCATAGTGCAACTGAGCAAAAGCGAAGCTGAAAAGTCCGGTAGCCAAGACGACGACCAGACACCACGAAGCTACTTGCGCCGCTCTGGCATGCGGCGCTCCCGGTGTCGGGGCAAAAAGAAAATTCACGGGACGTGGTACCCGCTCACATGAAAAACGCCGAACCCATACGCTTGAATTCGTCTTTCATAGCCTTCAGATAGCGGTCACCAAGCCGCTCGAAACCGCCCTTCGCACGGTAATACTTAAGGAAGACATTCACCTGGGCACGCAGCTCATCGTTGCCCTTACGAATGCCGACCGCCCACGACTCCTTCTGGAACGGATCGAGAATAGCCTTTGTCGTTTCTTGATTGCGCTGCCAGTTCTGGTAGGTCGACATCTGGTCGTAAATGAAAGCGTCGGCCTTGCCTTGCGAAACTTCGAGCACGGCGGCCGATTCCTTGTCGAGCACGAGAACCTCAGCCTGTTTTAGGTGATCCGTCGCATAAAGGTGACCGGTCGTCCCCTTTTTCACCGCGACCTTGACACCGGGTTTGTCTAGGTCGGCAACGCCTTTGGCCATCGAATCCTTTTTCAGCAACAGGCATAATCCGGTCGCGATGTAGGGATCGGAAAAATCGATCGACTTCGCCCGCTCGGCCGTGGCGGTCATCGAGGAAATCACCAGATCGACCTTGCCCGTTTTCAGCGCCGGGATCAGCCCGTCGAAGGCCATGTTCTCGATGACGACCGGACGGCCCAAGGCTTGCGCAAGATCGCTGGCCAGATCGACGCTAATACCGGTGGGCTTGCCGCTCGGATCGGTCATTTCGAACGGCGGATAGGCCAATTCCATGCCGACGATCAGCGGCTTGGCCTTTTCCGCCGCGCCGACGGATGGAACAAGACATAAAAGGGCCGCAGCCGCGGCAAGAATGGCACGTACAACCAGCTTCATTGAGGCTCTCCTCTTAAATGAATTCGGCGGGCATCTTTCCCGGCACAAACGCATGCCGACACAGCGAGCGGTCGATTATTGCACTGATCGAGCACGATGACATCCGAAGATGCTCCCGCGCTGCTTTTCGCGATCGCCTTCGACGAAGGCGCCATCGAATTCACGCCCGAACGATCAGCTTATCCCAAGGCTGAAAATTCGAACGACCGGAAAAACTCCGGAACCATTTCAGCAGGTAAAGGACGGCTGACCAGATACCCCTGAATTATTTCGCAACCGACTTGCCTCAAAAACTCCGACTGGGCAACGGTTTCGACGCCTTCCGCCAGAACCTGTAACCCCAACCGCTGCGCCAGCATGATGCTGACCTCGCAGATGTCAGCATCGTTGGCATCAGATTCGCTTCCACTGACAAAGGAACGATCAATCTTGATCCCATGAATGGAAAATTGCTTGAGATAAGCCAGCGATGAATAGCCTGTGCCAAAATCGTCGATCGAAAACGTTGGCCCCGAGTTCGCGATCGTGCGGATAATCGCTTCCGCCGTTTCGGGACAGGCCATGGCCATCGTCTCCGTAATTTCCAGGTTGAGACAATGCGCGGGTAAACCGGCTTGCGAAACCGCATCGGTCACATGCTGTGGCAATGCCGAATCGTTGAATTGAGCGCCAGAAAGATTGACCGAAACCTGGACCCCTTCCAAGCCCTGAGCATGCCAGTCGGCCATCTGCCGACAAGCCTCCTGCAGTATCCATTGCCCCAGCGGCACAATGAGCCCGGTTTCCTCGGCCATGGGAATAAAATCAGAAGGCATAACCAGGCCGCGCTGCGGGTGTCGCCAGCGAACCAAGGCCTCAACACCGCACAACCGATGTGTGCTCAGATCCTACTGAGGCTGATAGTAGAGAACGAATTGTTTCTCCTCCACCCCTTGGCGCAACTCGGATTCCAATGCCAGCCGGCTGACCACCGCTTGCTGAAAGTCAGGGTGAAAGAACTGGTAATTGCGTTTCCCGCCCGCTTTAGCCTGATACATCGCCACATCGGCCTTTTTCAGCAGATCTTCGGCGTCTAACGAGTCGTCCGGGTAAAGACAAATTCCGATACTCGGAGAGGTTCGAAATTCCTTCGTCTCAAGGCGATAAGGATCGGAAACGGCGCCAACGAGCTTGCCCGCCACAAGGCCGCATCCTCCGGCTGCTCGATTTCAGACAGAATAATGACAAACTCGTCCCCCCCAAGCGCGCCACGAGATCACTGTGACGCACGCAGGCGCTCAATCGCTGGGCCACCAGCGCGAGCAGCTTGTCCCCCGCCGAATGTCCGAGGGTGTCATTGATGGCCTTGAAATTATCGAGGTCGATCACCATCACGGCCAACCGGGTTCGGTTCCGCTCCGCCGCGGCCAGCGCCTGGATCAGGCGCTCGTGGAGACTGGCGCGATTGGGTAATCCGGTCAGTTGATCTGAAAACGCGAGATGCTTGATCGTCAATTCAGCACGTTTGCGCTCGGTCACGTCCTGAAAAACACAAGCAAACTGACGCGGCGAAGGACAATAAACCATCACCTCGAAGTATTTGTCGAGATCTTCCGAATAATTCTCGAAAAAAGCCGGCTCTCCGGACAACGCCACCCGGCCATAGGTCTCGACCCAATACGGCTCCAGTTTTGGCAGCACTTGACGCGCGGTTTTTCCCGTAACTTCGGCGGCGGCCAGACCAGTCATGCGCTCAAACGCCGGATTGACGACGACAAAGCGGTAGTCCACCGGCGTCCCGGCCTCATCGCAAATGATTTCATGCAGGGAAAAGCCGTTGAGCATCTCTTGGAAGAGCATCTGGTAATTGTGGGAAACCCGTTCGAATGCTTCGGCAGAATGCTTGATCGCGGTCACGTCGAGCATGATGCCGCGCAACCAGGCCGGTCGACCGGCCTCCGTGACGACAGCAACAATGTTTTGCAACCACACCCATCGCCCGTCGCGGGCGAGCATGCGGTATTCGAGCCGGTGTGGTTCCGCCTTGGCAATCCGGGCCGTACAGTATTCCCGCACTCTCGCCCGATCATCGTCATGCAGGTGTTCAAACCAGAAGCCGGGTTTGCACCAATCGTCGACCGGGTAGCCGAGCATGCTCTCAGCCTTCTTGCTGACGAAGGTAAATGTACAATCGCTGGCATCCGCTTCCCAGACGATCCCGTCGGTCGTATCGACGATGTCGCGGAAGCGCTGTTCGGACGCGGTCAACTGGCGTGTCCTTTCGATGACCTGATCCTCCAGCGTGGCATACGAGCGCTGCAAACCGTCGGCCATCCGGTTGAAGGCCTGTGCCAACTCCCCAACCTCATCGCGTGTCTCGACGACCGCGCGCTGGCTGAGATCCCCCTCGTCAATGGCGCGGATGGTGCCCAGCAAGACCTGGATCGGGCGCAAGATTTCCCGTGTCACGCCCCTTGACAGGAAGACGGCACCAACGACAGAAAGCAAAAAGAAGACAGCCATGATGGCACCGGCAATAAGAAGTTGCTGGTGAACAAGACGCTGCGCTTCCCTGTCGATGCGGGCCGAAATCTCTTCGAGCCACAGGGAAAGCCGTGCAAGATCGGCCATGGTGCGTTGCCCGGCGGTTTCGGCGCTCGAGAGTTTTTCCAGGGTATTGACGTAATCTCCAGCAATCTGCAGAAGTCGATACATTTCCCTGCGCTGCTGAAAATCGCTTCCGTCGGCTAGCGTGCTTTGCCTCAGGACCGAAAGTCGGGCTTTCGCTTTCTCGACGTAACCAGGAATTTCTGATTGCTGTACCTGAGCGTCCTGATCGAGAAGATCCATAAGAAATTCATTCAGCGCCTGTCGGTCTTGGAATGAGCGGGCGCCAGGCGCTGGCCTCAAGAGCAAGCGCAATCCCTGCTTGATACCGAGCAACTGCGCTCGGGCGTGACTTTTCAGAGACGCTTTTTGATCGGGCTCGACCACGTGCTTGTGGAACGAGGCCCGAAAATCGTCAATCAGCGGCAAGAGCGCTTCGTCTCCGCCTTCATAGTGAATGGCTTGTATGGCGAGTTGGCGCATATGATCGACCGACACAAAAATGTCGTTCGCCAGTTCTCGCGAAGGGGTTTGCGCATAGCGCCCAACGGAACTGTTGATCTGGCTAAGGCCTCTGAGGAGCTCAGCCGTATGAAGTTGGCCATCGATACGAAGGGACGCGATGAAGATCGTAACGATGACGACAACGGCATTCAGACCAATCAGGGAAATCAGCGCAGCAAAGCTGAGGCCGAGCTTATCCCTGAGTTTCAGGCGTGGTAAATATTTCATGACCGATCAGCGAGAAAGCGCGGTGGACGCGTAATACGCACTGGCTTTCTCAGCAAAATTCCGTGCAATGTCAGGGTAGACCTCGGGGAAGGCCAGAAATTCGGCAAACGCATCCAGACCCAGCGTGGCAATCGCTGGCGGCGTTGACAGATCGAAAGCAAACGTAAAGTGTTGGCTGCGCAATATTTCCTGCCGGATCCGCCGCTGGATATCAGTGTAGGAATCGAACTCGACCGCCTTGTTCGGCACTCGAGAGAACACGGCCAACACACGGGGATCATCGTAACGCTCGTGCCCCTGCACCAACCGGGTGCGGAACGCCAAGGGTTCGCTACGCAACAGAATGTAGTCGAACCAGAACTGAGCCGGCCACTTATCACGCGCCCCCAAGGCAATCGGCGTAATGCCCGCCGAACGCAAAATGGTGCACGCTTGCATCAAATCGCCCCAGTTTGCTGAAGGACGAATTCGGTGTTGTTCAAAAACGCGTTTGTTATAAAAAAATGCAATGAAGTGCTGACTGATCGGGAGCAGATATTTTTTCCCGTGATACGTCACGGCGGACTCGACAATCTGCGGATCAAAACGGCTATCCATGCCGGCTTGCTGCCAGACTTCATCGATCGGCATTAGCTGGTCGACAATCGCTGCTGTTCTCGCCCCGGCCCAATACGAATACAGATCCGGAGGATTCCCCATCTTTAGCGTGTCATGGATACCGGACTTGAACGATTCGTGATCCAGCGAGACCGATCTGAGTTCGTGCCCGGAATTGCTGGTATTGAAATCCGCGGTCAGCTCGGCAACGCCGCCACTGAGCGAATCCGAAAAATAGTGCAGAAAAGTCACCGGACTTTTCAACGGCGGCGCATTTGCCGAATCCGGATGACTATCGCACCCCCCAATAAATATCAGGGTTGCCGCGAAAAACACCGCGATGATCAGCCTTGACTTAATGTTCGTCTCCTTTGTAATTTGCATTCCCAAGCTTCTTTCTCTCCATCCCCAGCGCACTCTCGCCCCCCAGCCGCTTGACCAGACGCAACAGGTTCGCCCGGTCCAGTCCGAGGCATTTGGCAGCCTGCGTCCGGTTGCCATCGGCCTCGGCGAGGGCGGCGGTGATCATCTGCCGCTGGAAGTCATCAACGGCGTCGCGCAGACCGACGTTCGGCAAGGCGAGAGCCGTGACCGGTGCTACCGTTTCGATTGACGGGGCCGCCGCCGGCAGCCCGAGCTCGCCGGCACACACCAGGACCCGCTGAGGATCGCGTTGCGCCGCTTTCAAGCTGGCACGCAGCAGCAGGTGTTCGAGTTCGCGCACGTTGCCCGGCCAGTCGTACGCCGCCAGCGCCGAAAGCGCCAGCGGATGCAGGTCGATGCGCTCGATGCCGAGCTTGTGCCGCGCCGCTTCGAGAAAATAGCCGGCGAGCACGGCCAGATCCTCGCGGTGCTCACGCAGCGGCGGCACGGCGATCGAATAAACGTGCAGGCGATGATAGAGGTCGCTGCGGAAGCGCCCGGCCTCGACCTCGTGCCGTAGATCGCGGTTGGTGGCAGCGATGATGCGCACATCGACGCGGATCACTTCGTCGGTGCCGACGCGCTGGATTTCGCCCTGCTGCAGGGCGCGCAACAGCTTGGCCTGAACGCCTAGCGGCAATTCACCGATTTCGTCGAGAAAGAGCGTGCCGCCGTGCGCGAGTTCGAACTTGCCGGCCCGGTCACTGGTGGCGCCGGTAAACGCGCCACGTTTGTGGCCAAAGAGCTCGCTTTCGGCGACCGATTCGGGCAGCGCCGCGCAGTTAACCTGCACCATCGCCTGCTCGTTGCGCGCCGACTGGGCATGCACCGTACGCGCCACGAGTTCCTTACCGGTGCCCGTCTCGCCGGTGATCAACATAGCGAGATCGGTTGCCGCGACCATCGCGATTTCCTGGCGCAGATGCGCCATCACCCGGCTATTGCCGATCAGGTCGCCCTCGCGGCGCAGCGCTTCCTGCATCAGGTCGCGGGCGATTGCGCGCTGGCGTTCGCTCGCCTGCTCCAAAGCACGGATCAGGGCCACGTTGCGCAAGGTCGCTGCTGCCAACGCGGCGAAAGCGGCGACGGTCGCGTCGGATAACCGCTCGAAGGCCTTGTCGTCGAGCGCGTCGAGCGTCAGCACGCCGACCAGTTCGCGATCCACGTGCAGGCTGCAGCCCATGCAGGCATGAATCGGCTTTTCGCGTTCGGTGTGGACGGCGAGTAGCCCATCAAAAGGGTCGGGGAGATCGCTATCGGCGGCAAAACGCACGGGGTCGATCGATGCCAGAATCGCCGCCAGACGCGGATGCGCCGCCGGATCGAAACGCCGGCCCATCAACTCGGGCGCCAGTCCGTGGCTGGCCATCGGCACCAGCACGCCGTCCTGCAGATGCATGAGGCTCACGGCATCGCAGGGCAGCACCGAGCCGATCGCGGACACCAGGCGCTGAAACTGGATTTCGCCTGGCATGGTGTTGGACAGATCGACGGCGATCTACCACAGCGCGCGATCGATGCCTTGTTGAAAACGCATGGGCAGCCTCAGAGAATCACTCAAACACGCTCGGACGGCGGCGCTACCTTGAACACCTCGGCCAGCGTCGTCATACCGGCGGCAACCTTCATCGCCCCGGAGATGCGCAAGGGCTTCATGCCCTCGCGGTAGGCTAGTTCGCGAATCTGCGCGACATCGGCGTTCTCGCCGATCAACTGCTTGATCTCGGGCGACAGCATCAGGATTTCGTAGATGCCAATGCGGCCCCGATAGCCGGTCATGCGGCACTCCAGACAACCGACCGGATGATGGAAATGCGCCGGGCGCGCAGCCTTCCACGGCGACACCAGACGATCCCAGAGCGCGTCGTCCTCGGGTGTCGCCGGCGCGGATTTCTTGCACGACGGACAGAGCACGCGCACCAACCGCTGCGCCATGATGCCGAGCACGGTGGCGCCGAGCAGATAGGACGGCACGCCGAGGTCGAGTAGGCGCGTCACCGCCAGGGGCGCGTCGTTGGTATGCAACGTCGACAGCACGAGGTGCCCGGTCAAGGCCGCCTGAATCGCCATTTCGGCAGTTTCGAGGTCGCGGATTTCGCCGACCATGATGATGTCCGGGTCCTGTCGCATCAGGGCGCGCACGCCCTGGGCGAAATCGAGATCGACCGCGCTCTGCACCTGCATCTGGTTGAACGCCGGTTCGATCATTTCGATCGGGTCTTCGATCGTGCACACGTTAACCGCCGGCGTCGCCAGCTGCTTGAGCGTCGAGTAGAGCGTCGTCGTCTTGCCCGATCCGGTTGGGCCGGTCACCAAAATGATGCCATTAGGGTTGGCCGTCATCGCATTCCAGCGCGCCAGATCCTCGTTCGAAAATCCGAGGTCGGTGAAATTGCGCACCAGCACCTCGGGGTCAAAAATCCGCATCACGAGCTTTTCGCCAAACGCGGTCGGCAGCGTCGACAAGCGCATCTCCGCCTCCAGCCTGTCGGCCGTGCGCGTCTTGATACGCCCGTCCTGCGGGTGGCGTTTCTCGACCAGGTCCATGCGGCCGAGAATCTTGATCCGACTGACCATCGCCGCCATGACGCTCATCGGAATTTGGTACACCTGATGCAGCACGCCGTCGATGCGAAAGCGCACGATGCCGAGCTCGCGGCGCGGCTCGATGTGGATGTCGCTGGCGCGCTGCTCGAAAGCGTATTGCCAGAGCCAGTCGACGATATTGACGATGTGCTGGTCGTTGGCGTCGAACTGCTTGTTGCTGCGCCCGAGTTCGACGAGTTGCTCGAACGAGGACAGCCCCGCTGCCTGTCCGCCGGACTGCGTCACTTTCTTGACCGAGCGCGCGAGGTTGTAGAACTCAACCAGATAACGCGACACATCGGCCGGATTGGCCAATACCCACCGAATGTTCTTGCGCGCGATGGACTTGATCTCGCCTTCCCAATCGCGCAGGTAGGGCTCCATCGTCGCCACCACAACCTCGCTTGCATTCACCTGCACCGGCAGGATGCCGAAACGCGTCGCATAGGCACTCGACATGACGTCGGTGACGGCCGTGAAGTCGATTTTCAGCGGATCGATATGAAAGTACTCCAGGCCCACTTTGCCGGCAAACCATTCGCCGAGATCGTCGATGGTCAGCTGTCGTTGCGGCGCCCGCCGCGATTTCCATTTCTGGTCGGCAACAATGGTCAAGGGATGGGCCTTCAGGCGTTTCAGGCGGCTTTCGGCGATCAGCGCGTCGGCATCAGCCTGGTCAACCAAGCCATCGGCGACCAGTAGGCCGAGGATTTCCGGCAAGGTCAGACGGTGTTCGGAGACAGCGCCGGCAGCCAGATCGGTCGCTTGGGTCATATCGATCATCTCGTAATTGCAATCGGGTGACTATACCCGACTCCCCCGCTCTTTCGGTACTCCATGCGCTCCTCCCACCGTGCACTTCTGCCACTGGCGATTCGTCAGGCCGACGATTACAATTGCATGCATCGCCCCACCACCGGAAACCCCGGCACACCCAAAGGTTCGACCGATGAAAAAACTCATTTTTGCCTTGTCGCTGGTCATTTCGCTGTTCGCCACACCGGTTCTCGCGCAACAAGGACCGGCTGGCGTTCCCGGACTTTTCGGCCTGGTCGACGAAGTCCTGCCGGCCTCTTCGGAAAAAGCGGCCCCGATTAAACACGCCACGCCGGATAACGCCCCCTCCCCCGAGGCCCTGAAAGCCTGCGCGGGTAAAAAAGGCAAAAAACTGCAGCAATGCCTGGCCTATCAGGAAAAAGTCGAAACCTGTCGCGCCGCCACCGAGCCGGCGCGCTGCCTACGTTTCCTGAAAGCGCACGAGGTCTGCCAGAACAAACTCGGCGACGAGCACCTCCAGTGTCTGCGCAACATCCTGGTTCCCAAAAAATAAAACGTCAGGCATCGAACCAGGACGATTACTGAATGGACATCTCGGTCATCGGCGCCAGCGGCGGTTGCGGTCGCTAAATCGTCACCCGGCTCGTTGGCGAAGGCGTGCTCGGACGCGGTGAGCTGCTGCAACTGGTCGGCGGCAACCCGGCATCGAGCCGCCCCAGCTACCTGCACGGCCTGCGCGCCGACCTGCAGGACGCCTACGCCGAGAACATCCCGGAAATCGACGTCACCGACGACGCCGGCGAAATCGTCGGCGACATCGTCGTCATGACTGCCGGCGCAACTTTCCCGACCGACGCCGCGCGCGTGGCGGGGCTGCAAAGCCGCGATGACCTGGCACGCGCCAATGCATCGTTATTCGAGCATTTCGCGGCCGCCGTCGCCCGCAACCGCAAGGGCAACCCGCCCGTGGTCATCGTCGTCAGCAATCCGGTCGAACTCGGCGTGCATGTTTTCTGCCGCCATCTGCCGCGCGAATGCGTGCTCGGCATGGGCGCCTTCAGCGATTCCCAGCGCTTCCGCTGGGAAATCGCCAGCCAGCTCGGTCTCGGCCGCCAGCGCGTGCATGCCGCGATGGCTGGAGAACACGGCCTGGGCATGGTGCCGCTGTGGTCCACCGTGCGCATCCACGGCATGCAGGGCGATGAACTGGCATCGACGATCGCGCGCCTGCGCGACGGCACCTTCTCAGCGGATTTCCCGGCACGGCTGGCCGCCGAACACGCTTCCTTGATGGCCGCCATGATGGCCGACCCCATTGGCGGACCGGTCAAGGCTCTGGCCCGCGTCGCGGAACTCCCCCCGGACCTGCGCGTCGCCCTCAAGCCCTTCCCCGTGCATTACTCGCAAGCCAAAACCATCGCCGCCACCGCAAGCGCCACCGTCGATCTGGTCACCGCGCTCTGCGAAGGCCGCGCCGTCGAAGTCTGCGCCCAGTACCAACACTGCGGCGAACTGGGTATCCATGGCCCGATCGGCAACCGGCTGATCCTGGAAAGCGCGGTCAGCCGTGTCGTTCCCGGCGACGACCTCAGCGACGAGGAAATCGCCCTGCTGCAGGCCTGCGGCCAGCGATGCCAGAACAAGATCCGGGAGTGGACCCATGAATAGCCCGACTGTCGACTATCCGCTCCACATCCTTGCCATTGGCCTGCACGACCGGCCCGGCGCAGTGCATAGCGTGTCCGATGTTTTCTCCGGGCGCGGCCTGCAGATGGAAGCCTTTTACGGCACCTCGGACAAACTCAGCGCCGACGGCCACGCTTCCGCCCTGATCCTCTTCCACGCCAGCCCGGATCGCGCCTGTCTGGTCAGCCGCGTCATCCGCCGCCTGTCTTGCGTGCGCACGGCCGAACTGCTCGCCGCCGCCGACCCGCGGCTCGTCATTTCGGTGCTCGTCGCCAACGAAGTCGCCACCGTTCCCGCCGATATCCGGCTCACCGCACTCGACGGAAAAACCGCTCTGGCCCTGGGTTCGCCGGCTGCAATGCAGGACTGGCTCGCCTCCGGCAAAGCACCTCGACGCCTTGGCGCCTTGCGGCTAGACAAGGCGCCGGAGCAGGATCACCCGCCGTCGTAACTCCGCCGCTCGCGGAAAAAGTTAAAACGCCCACCAAGGAATGCAGCATGGCAACGGAAACAACCGCCCAGTTCAAGAACATCCTTTGCCAGAAATGCGGCAAGCGCATGCTGATCGAGGTCGACGACGTTCCGCGAGAACACCGCTGCCCGGTCTGTCAGGCCGTTTTCATCGCTTCGCTGCAGGCGAGCGAACTGAACGTCGATTTCCCGGAACTTCTCTGATCCACTACCGCAGCGCCTTGGGTTACTTACCGAATACTCCTGCTTGCCACGCCTCGAGTTTGTGCTCGAACGCCAGGGTATACGCCGGACTTGTCGACGGCAGCACGCAAGTGGTGTAACCGAGTTTGCGGAAAAGACGCTCGAATCGCCCTGACGTTTTGCCGTTGAAACAGACGCGGCGCAATTGCGGCACCTCCTGCCTGAGCCTGGAAAATTCATTCTCCTCAGCACACTGGATGGCCGCGTCGAGCGCCCCTTCGCGCCGGCAACTGCGATAGACGTCCCAGACGCCGGTGTGATGACGGAGCAAAGCCCGCTGCTTTTCAGCATAATCGAAATCCGCCAACGGCTCGCCGAGGATCGCCGCCATGATCCGCCAGAACTGGTTCTGCCGATGCGCGTAGTACTGCTGCGCGGCAAGCGATGCCGGTGACGGGAAACTGCCGAGAATCAACGTCTCGACGCCGACATCGATAATCGGCGGCAGGCCGATGAGAAGGGTTGATTCGACAGACATAAAGACAATCACCACAACGACGCAACGGTCACGACGAAATACAAAAAAAACTTCGTTGTGCCCGTCGTGCCCGTTGTGGTTAAAAAAGCCTTTACTTGCCGCCCGATAGCGCCATCATCAGTTCGTTGATGCGCTTGACGAATCCGGCCGGGTCGTCGAGCGTGCCGCCTTCGGCCAGCGTTGCCTGTTCGAGCAGCAGGTTGGCCCAGTCGTCGAAACGGGTTTCCTCGTACTTCAGGCGCTGCACGGCCGGGTGCTTGGGGTTGATCTCGAGGATCGGCTTGCTCTCCGGCGCCTTCTGGCCGGCCGCCTTGAGGATGCGTGCCAAGTTGCCGCCGAGGTCATGCTCGTCGGCAACGATGCACGACGGCGAATCGGTCAGGCGGTGCGTCACGCGCACGTCCTTGATCTTGTCGCCGAGCGACGTCTTGATCTTCTCGAGCAGTTCCTTGTATTCGTCGGCTGCCTGCTCGGCTTCGTTCTTCTCGGCTTCGTCTTCGAGCTTGCCGAGATCCAGACCGCCCTTGGCGACGGACTGCAGTGGCTTGCCCTCGAACTCGGTCAGGTTGCCGGTCACCCATTCATCGACGCGGTCGGAGAGCAACAGCACTTCGATGCCCTTCTTACGGAAGATTTCGAGGTGCGGGCTGTTCTTGGCGGCGGTAAAGGTCTCGGCGGTAACGAAGTAGATCTTCTCCTGGCCTTCCTTCATGCGCGACACGTAGTCAGCCAGAGAAACAGTCTCGTCCGGGGTATCGGCATGCGTCGAGGCGAAACGCAGCAACTTGGCGATGCGCTCCTTGTTGGCGAAGTCCTCACCGGTGCCTTCCTTGAGCACACGGCCGAATTCCTTCCAGAACTTGGCGTACTTCTCCTTCTCGGCAGCGTCCTCGCTCTCGGCCAGGTTTTCCAGCATGCCGAGTACCTTCTTGACGCAACCGCCGCGGATCGTCTCGATATCCTTCGATTCCTGCAGAATTTCCCGCGAGACGTTGAGCGGCAGGTTGCTCGAATCGACAATGCCGCGCACGAAGCGCAAGTAGAGCGGCATCAGCTGCTCGGCGTCGTCCATGATGAAGACGCGCTTCACATAGAGCTTCACGCCATGACGCGCGTTGCGGTCCCAGAGATCGAACGGCGCGCGTTGCGGAATGTAGAGCAGCTGGGTGTATTCCTGCTTGCCCTCGACCTTGGCATGCACGTAGGCCAGCGGATCTTCGAAATTGTGGGCGACGTGCTTGTAGAACTCCTTGTACTGCTCTTCGCTGATTTCGGACTTCGGCCGCGCCCACAAGGCGGAGGCTTGATTGATCGTCTCGTCCTCGTCAGTGACGACTTGCTCTTTCTTCTCTTCATCCCACTTTTCCTGCTTCATCAGGATCGGCAGCGTGATGTGGTCGGAGTACTTGCGCACCGTCTGGCGCAGTTTCCAGCTGGAGAGGAACTCGTCTTCGCCTTCACGAAGGTGAAGGGTCACTTCGGTGCCACGTCCCGCCTTCTCGACCATCTCGACCGAGAACTCGCCTTCGCCCGCCGATTCCCACTTGACGGCCTGGTTGGCTTCCAGCCCGGCACGTCGCGAGACGACGGTCACCTTGTCGGCGACGATGTAGGAAGAATAGAAGCCGACACCGAACTGCCCGATCAGGTGCGCATCCTTGGCCTGATCGCCGGTCAGCGACGAGAAGAATTCACGGGTCCCCGACTTGGCGATGGTGCCCAGGTGCTCGACGGCCTCCTCGCGCGACAAGCCGATGCCGTTGTCGGCGATGGTGATCGTGCGTGCTTCCTTGTCGAAGGACAGACGAATCTTGAGTTCGTAATCGTCGCCGTAAAGCGCGGCGTTGTTCAAAGCCTCGAAACGCAGCTTGTCGCAGGCGTCGGACGCGTTCGAGATCAGTTCGCGCAGGAAAATTTCCTTGTTGCTGTACAGCGAATGGATCATCAGGTTAAGTAGTTGCTTGACCTCGGCCTGAAAACCCAGTGTCTCCTTGTTGGCACCCATTGAATCACTCCATGATGGCGTTGAATTGGACTATTGAACCGGCCTCGACAACTGCAAACCTCGTTCGTCCTGAGCTTGTCGAAGGATGAACGGGCTTCGACAGACTCAGCCCGAACGGAATCAGTCCCGATCTAGCCGCCTAAAACAAACACCGGACGCCCCCAGCCTCCGGCAACGAGGCATTACATTGGGACGAATCCGGCGATTTCAAGCGCACCCGAAAACAGAACGCTTCGGCCTTGTGCGTTGTCTTTCGTCGGCACTTCGGGTTTAATGCAATAAACATTAATTCAAACCACGGCGACACAGCGAGCACGGCGAAAAAAGTTCCAGATAAATTTATCCTCCCTCTTGGCGAAACTGTTCACGTTATTACTTATTATTATCTTTTCCCTGTGGGCGCCGTGCCCGCCGTGGTTAAATGGTTTTTCATTAAGCTCCCAGGTCACGCAATCGCTAGGCACCCTGATGCCGTTCCTCTTCACCGTACTGAACCTCGAAAGAAGCGCACATGGAACCGCAAGCCGACATCGCCCTGATCGGGCTAGCCGTCATGGGCCAGAACCTGATCCTGAACATGAACGACCACGGATTCACCGTCGTCGCCTACAACCGTTCAACCGACAAGGTGGATCGTTTCCTGGCTAACGAAGCCAAGGGTACCCGCATCATCGGTGCGCACTCGATCGAGGCCATGGTGGCGCAACTGAAATCGCCTCGCCGGATCATGATGATGGTCAAGGCCGGTCAGGCGGTCGACGACCTGATCGAGCAGATCGTTCCCCACCTGCAGCCCGGCGACATCCTCATCGACGGCGGCAATTCGCTATTCGAAGACACCAACCGCCGCCAGAAATCCCTCGAAAACAAGGGACTGCTTTACGTCGGTGCCGGCGTCAGCGGCGGCGAGGAAGGTGCGCGCCACGGCCCGAGCATCATGCCCGGCGGATCGCCCGCCGCCTGGCCGCACGTCAAGGATATTTTCCAGGCCATCGCCGCCAAGGTCGAGGACGGTTCGCCGTGCTGCGAGTGGGTCGGCGAAATGGGCGCCGGCCATTACGTGAAGATGGTGCATAACGGCATCGAGTACGGCGACATGCAGCTCATCTGCGAAGCGTACAACCTGATGAAACTCGGCCTCGGCATAAGCGCCGACGAGATGCACGAAGTTTTCCGCGACTGGAACACCGGCGAACTCGACAGTTATCTCGTCGAAATCACCCGCGACATCCTGGCCACGCGCGACGCAGACGGCAGCCCGCTCGTCGATAACATTCTCGACACCGCCGGCCAGAAAGGCACCGGCAAATGGACCGTCATCAACTCGCAGGATCTCGGCATCCCGATCACCCTGATGGCCGAAGCGGTCTACGCGCGCTGCGTTTCGGCGCTCAAGGACGAACGCGTCAAGGCGTCACGTAAGCTGAAAGGACCGCGCCCCTTGCTCACCGCCATCGCACGGCACCCCGAACGCAAAAAGGCTTTCCTCGACGACATCCGCAATGCGCTCTACGCCTCGAAGATCGTCAGCTACGCACAGGGCTACATGCTCATGCGCGCCACCGCCAACGAATACGGCTGGTCGCTCAACTACGGCGGTGTCGCGCTGATGTGGCGCGGCGGTTGCATCATCCGCTCGCGCTTCCTCGGCCGCATCAAAGAGGCCTTCGACCGGAACCCGAAACTGAGCAACCTCCTGCTCGACGACTACTTCCGCGGCGAAATCCGCACCGCCCAGAAGAGCTGGCGCAACGTCGTGGCGACGGCCGCCAAACGCGGCATCCCGGCGCCGGCGTTCGGCACAGCCCTCGCCTTCTACGACCAGTACCGCAGCGCCGTCCTGCCGGCCAACCTACTGCAGGCGCAACGCGACTACTTCGGCGCGCACACCTACGAACGTATCGATCAACCGCGCGGCAAATTCTTTCACACCAACTGGACGGGAACGGGCGGAACGACCGCTTCAAGCACCTACAGCGTGTAGAGAATTTTCAGGAATCCGCGCCCCAAGGCTGCTGCCCAAATCTTGAGGTCGGATTTATGGTCCAGGAAACAAGACACGGAAAACACCGCCTAATTGTTCGGTGTAAGTGAATTAATTGGGGTCTGCCCCCTATTGTCTTTAGGAATTCATTATTCGTTTTCTACATGCATGCCTTGACGATCTCGATCACCTTACCGCCAACGATAAATCCTTTGTAGATTCTCGTCGTCGATCCGCCTGACGGGTTGTCTTGCGAATCGATTGTGTATATCGCATTCCTGACAAAACCCATGTCATAAACTCACACGGTGTAGCCTGTCTCAGTCACCCGGGAACTGATCTTGCTCATCGAGATCATATCCTCCAGTCGCTCATGGATGCAGGCGGACGCGGATCGTGCGGGTTTGGCGCTGGTGAGTACCTGATCGGGTTGGTTCTGTCTAAGATCACCAGAAGAAGCGCAAGCCGTTAAGCCAACTGCAGCAGCAATCAGCAGTAGTTTCATATCCTCTCCTAGGGGCTTGAATGAATAATAGCGACAATAGGGCACACTCATTAGCCGGCCGTTGTCAAGGGAAAAATAGAGAGCAGAGTACAATTATATTTCGATTGTCCCTTATTATTTGCGCACTACTCCACTATTGAGATAACACGGCTTGTTTGCTGAGAGGGAAGTCCGCCGCGGCAGATTTTGCAGCGCGATAAACCACCTTCACGCCAACGTCGTCCGTGTCGTGGAGGGACTGGATTATGTCTTGAATCATCCCGTCTCGCTCCGTTCTACGTTTGGCCGTCAAGTGATCCGGCCGGGCTCTCCCCCGAGCCAAAAAGAATGGGTTAACACTGAGCGCCTCACTCAGGGCAAGGAGAAGTTCCCCTGAGAGTGTCCTGGTGTCGCCAGATTCGAGCTTGTTTATGGCCGAGGGATCAACCCCGCAACGCCTAGCCAGCTCGGATTTGTTAAACCCGAGCGCTTCTCTCGCTTCCTTAATTCTTTCTTTTAATCCCATCATCTTGAACGGCATTGAGGGCCGACCACGATTATTTCTCAACACTTCCGGCTTCCCTTGATCGACGCACGTCGATCCGACATGTTATCACCATCCCAGGAAAATTCCATCCGGGAATTTCAGCAAGCTCGAAAGGAAATTCTCAGTCCCACCTAATCGAGATCACCAACCACTAGACAACCTCGCCCCCTAAATCCGGTCAAGGCTCGATGGTCACATATTCGATGGCAACGACCTCGATTTCCCGCCACCCGGCCGGACTCTGAAAACGGACCTGATCGCCCTCACGCGCCTTGAGCAGCGCCCTGGCCAAGGGTGAAATCCAGCTGATCCGGCCACGCGACAGATCAGTCTCGTCGATGCCGACGATCTGGTAGGTCTGATCGTCGCCCTGCTCGTCGCAAATGGTGACGGTCGCCCCAAAAAACACCTGCTCGACATTCTGCTGACGCAGGGGGTCGACCACTTCGGCCTGATCCAGCCGTTTGGTCAGGAAACGGATGCGGCGGTCGATTTCGCGCAGCCGCCGTTTGCCGTAGATGTAGTCGCCGTTCTCCGAGCGATCGCCGTTGGATGCCGCCCAGTGTACGACCTCGACCACCTTCGGGCGTTCGGTGCGCAGCAGATGATCGAGTTCTTCATGAATGCGCGCATGGCCGCCCGGCGTCATGTAGTTGCGGCTGCCCTGCGGCAGCGGCGGCAAGGGCGAGCCTTCATCCTCGTCGTCGCTATCGGCTTCGCGAGTCAACGCCTTGTTCATCGCCATTCACCTCCAAAACCATCGAATATCCTTCCTTCTCCAGACTGGCGCCGAGTGCACCAGGCGAATCCGGCCCACGGCGTATTATGCGCATTCCGTGTTTGCGTCCGCCAAAAAACGGCATTGTCTTTTGCGGCCGGCAGGCCTACCATAGCCTTCGTCGGTCCCAGCCGCAAACGTCGTTTCTCCGGATGAACACACCCACACAAGGATCGTCCCGATGATACTGAACGAACAGGAAATTGTAGAGACGCGCGCCGCCCTGCACGAACTTCAGGTCGAACACCGCGACCTCAATCTGGTCATCGACCATCTGGCCGCCACGCCGCTCCCCGAACAGGATCAACTGCTGATCCAGCGCCTCAAGAAACGAAAGCTCTTGCTCAAGGACAAGATCAACCAGTTCGAGCAGATGCTGGTTCCCGATATTCCGGCCTGAATCCGCCAAGCCCGGAAATCGAATCGGCTGCACACTGCCCGGATCCTCGCGCGAATTGCGAAAAAACGGAATGTCGTGGCATAGTTCGACCGCAGCCTCGCCACTTCGCCAGCTGTACTCGCGAAATTAAGCCATAAAAACAAAGCCCTGACCGAAAGATCAGGGCTTGGTAGTCTGGCGGAGAGGGTGGGATTCGAACCCACGGTACCTTGCAGTACGCCTGATTTCGAGTCAGGTACATTCGACCACTCTGCCACCTCTCCGTAGGGGCGCGATTCTAGCACAAGAGATCAAACAGATGCGCTTTGTCTTGCTTTTTCTTGTTGTTTTTTTTGCCGGCTGCGGCCCGGATGTGCGTTTACCGCTCAAAGAAACCCGTGAACTCGTCGTCCTGACGCGAAACGGTCTGACAACCTACAACAAAACCGAACAGAAAAAAATCGCCGGATTCGACCACGACATCGTCCAGATGTTCGCACAGGAACTGGGCATCAAATGTCGCTTCGTTGTCGTCGCCAACGACGCTGAAATTCTGCGCCGGCTGAAAAATGGCGACGCCCACTTCGCCGCCGCCTGGCTCCTCCCGGGCAATGAACCTGAAATCCGCAGCAGCACGCCTTACTTCAAAAGCCAGAACGTTCTGGTCACGCATGAGGCTTCGCTACCGCTGAACGACATTGGGCAACTCGCTGGCCGAACAGTCCAGGTCGTTGAGGGCTCAAGACAGGAAGCCGCGCTGCGTGCCGTCCAGGATCAGGTGCCGGGACTGAAAATCGGGACGGATCACAATAACGAAATCGATATCCTGAAGGGCGTGGCAAACCAGCGCTTTGAAGCCGCATTGGTCAATAATGCGGAATTCAGCATCGGCATCAATTTTTTCCCCGAGCTGCAAGACGCGATGCGCGTCGGGCCGGAAAAGCCCATTGCCTGGCTTTTCGCCCCTGGCGTCGATCCGGAACTGGTCGCCAAAGCCGACGCATTCCTCGAACGCATCCAGTCCAATGGCGACCTGGCTGCCCTTAGAGACCGTTATTTTGGTCATATCAACCGGCTCGACCAGGAAGATCGGGGAAAATTCATCGAGCGCATGCATACCGTGTTGCCGAAATACCGCCCCCTGTTCCATGCGGCACAGGTCAGCACCGGGATCGACTGGCGCCTCCTGGCCGCGCTGTCCTATCAGGAATCGCACTGGGATCCTCTGGCCACCAGCGCGACGGGGGTCCGCGGCATGATGATGCTGACCGAAGACACCGCCGACCAGCTCAAAGTGAAAAACCGGCTCGACCCGGTCGAGAGCATCCGCGCCGGTTCGGAATACCTGGACAGCTTGCGCAACGCGCTCCCGCCCAGTGTCAAGGAACCCGATCGACTCTGGTTTGCCTTGGCCGCCTACAACCTTGGCATGGGCCATCTGAACGGCGCCCGTTTCATCGCCAAGACGCTCAACGCCGACCCGGATTCCTGGTACGAGATGAAAAAAGTCCTGCCCCTGTTATCGAAACCCCAGTACTACAGCCGGCTGAAATCAGGCAAAGGGCGCGGCGGAGAAGCCGTCATCCTCACGGAAAACATCCGCATCTTCTATGACATTCTCAAACGCTACCAACCAGCTTACCGGCCACTCGACATGAAACAAGGCGAACTCGCCCGGATAAGCAAGGCTTCGTGGAAGGCGGCGGGTTCGATTCAATAACGGCCGCCGGGATGAACTCAGAAGCCGCAGCCGCCCTCGGCCCCTTCAGCGCAGGAAGTCGCCCCGATCCGGTCAAGCCCGCCCAGATAAGGACGTAATGCGACCGGAACGGTAATGCTACCGTCCGCGTTCTGTCCATTCTCCATGATGGCGACGAGCGTCCGACCGACAGCCAGCCCCGAGCCGTTAAGCGTGTGCACGAGTTCGGGTTTGTTCTTTTCGTTGCGGTAACGCGCCTGCATGCGCCGCGCCTGGAAAGCCTCGAAGTTGGAACACGAGGAAATCTCGCGGTAGGTATTCTGCGCCGGCAGCCAGACTTCGAGGTCGTAGGTCTTTGCTGACGAGAACCCCATGTCGCCCGTGCACAGGGCCACACGACGATACGGCAATTCCAGTTTTTCGAGAATGATTTCGGCGTGGCGCGTCAGTTGCTCGTGCGCCTCGTTCGACTTCTCCGGGGAAACAATCTGCACCAATTCCACCTTGTCGAATTGGTGCTGGCGGATCATGCCGCGCGTATCCTTGCCGTAGGAACCGGCCTCGGATCGGAAACACGGCGTATGGCATACGAGCTTCAGGGGCAATACCTCGGCCGACAGGATTTCGTCGCGCACGATGTTGGTCACCGGCACCTCGGCAGTCGGAATCAGATAGAGCGGATCGGCTTCGGCACGCGGCACCTTGAACAGGTCCTCCTCGAACTTGGGCAACTGTCCGGTGCCCAACAGGCTCGCGGCATTGACCAGATACGGCGCATACACTTCGGTGTAGCCGTGTTCGCCGGAATGCACATCGAGCATGAACTGGGCAAGCGCACGGTGCAGTCGGGCCAACTGCCCCTTCATTAGCGAAAAACGCGCACCCGAAATCTTGGCCGCCGTGGCAAAGTCGAGTTGCCCCAGCGCTTCGCCGAGATCGACGTGATCCTTGACGGCAAAGTCGTATTGGCGCGGCGTTCCCCAACGATGGATCTCGACGTTGTCAGCCTCTGATTTGCCGACCGGGACACTCTCCTGCGGCAGGTTCGGAATCAAGGCGACGAAAGCATCGAATGCCTTGAGCAGCTCGCCGAGGCGCACTTCATTGGCTTCGAGTTCGGTCTTCATTGCGCCAACTTCGGCCATGACGGCGGAAGCGTCCTCGCCCTTGCCCTTGAGCATGCCGATCTGCTTGGACAGGCTGTTGCGGCTCGCCTGCAGATCCTGTGTGCGCGTCTGCAAGGTCTTGCGCTCGGATTCAAGCTTCTGGAAGGCGGCTATATCGAGCGTGTAACCACGCGTGGCCAGCCGTTCAGCCACGGCGTCGATGTTGGTGCGCAACAGTTGGATGTCAAGCATGTTCAGTCCTCGGTATTCTTCGGTTTTTTCGCATTCGCTGCCCGCGCTTCGCCGAGATCGACGTGATCCTTGACGGCAAAGTCGTATTGGCGCGACGTTCCCCAACGATGGATCTCGACGTTGTCAGCCTCTGATTTGCCGACCGGGACACTCTCCTGCGGCAGGTTCGGAATCAAGGCGACGAAAGCATCGAATGCCTTGAGCAGCTCGCCGAGGCGCACTTCATTGGCTTCGAGTTCGGTCTTCATTGCGCCAACTTCGGCCATGACGGCGGAAGCGTCCTCGCCCTTGCCCTTGAGCATGCCGATCTGCTTGGACAGGCTGTTGCGGCTCGCCTGCAGATCCTGTGTGCGCGTCTGCAAGGTCTTGCGCTCGGATTCAAGCTTCTGGAAGGCGGCTATATCGAGCGTGTAACCACGCGTGGCCAGCCGTTCAGCCACGGCGTCGATGTTGGTGCGCAACAGTTGGATGTCAAGCATGTTCAGTCCTCGGTATTCTTCGGTTTTTTCGCATTCGCTGCCCGCGCTTCGCGATCCAGTTCGCGCAGGTGGGCCATTTTCTCGGCAATTTTTATTTCCAACCCGCGTTCGACGGGGCGATACCACTCGACCCGCGGCATTCCCTCGGGAAAATAGTTTTCCCCGGCCGCATACCCTTCGGCTTCGTCGTGGGCATAACGGTAATCCTTGCCGTAATCGAGTTCCTTCATCAGGCGCGTCGGCGCATTGCGCAAGTGCATCGGCACCGGCCGGGACGCATCCTTGGCAACGAACCCTCGCGCGGCATTATACGCGACGTAGGCCGCGTTCGATTTGGCCGCCAACGCCAAGTAGATCACCGCTTCCGCCAGGGCCAGCTCACCTTCCGGCGATCCCAGCCGCTCGTAGGCTTCGGCTGCGCTCGCGGTGATTTGCGCTGCGCGTGGGTCGGCGAGACCGATATCCTCCCAAGCCATGCGCACGATACGCCGCGCCAGATAGCGCGGATCGGCGCCGCCGTCGAGCATGCGGCAGAACCAGTACAACGCGGCATCGGGGTTGGAACCGCGCACCGACTTGTGCAGGGCCGAAATCTGGTCGTAGAAGGCATCGCCGCCCTTGTCGAAACGACGCAGGCTTTGCGCCAGCGTACTGTCAATGAAGGCGCCATCGATCTGCGCAAGGTTGGCGGTCGCCGCCGCCGTTCGCGTCTGTTCGAGCAAGTTGATCAGCCGGCGCGCGTCGCCATCGGCCTGACCAATCAGGCGCGAACGCGCATCGTCATCGAAACTCAAGCCCTGCAGCGCCTGCGCGCAGGCGCGTGCGAAAAGCCGCCCCATTTCGTCGTCGGACAACGGGTTGAGCACATAGACTGCGGCCCGCGAGAGCAGGGCGGAGTTCACCTCGAACGAGGGATTCTCGGTCGTCGCACCGACGAAGGTCAGTAGCCCGCCCTCGACGTAAGGCAGGAAGGCGTCCTGCTGCGCCTTGTTGAAGCGATGCACTTCATCGACGAAAAGGATGGTCTGGCGGCCGTATTGCGCGCGCACGGCCTCGGCACGGGCGACGGCCTCGCGGATATCCTTGACCCCGGAAAAAACCGCCGAGAGCGCAACGAATTCGGCGTCGAAAGCATCGGCCATCAGCCGTGCAAGCGTTGTTTTCCCCACGCCGGGCGGTCCCCAGAGAATCAGCGAATGCAGCTTGCGCGCTTCGAAAGCGAGACGCAGCGGCTTGCCCGGCCCGAGCAGATGCTGTTGACCGATCACCTCGTCGAGCGTCTTCGGACGAAGCGCCTCGGCAAGCGGCACCGGAGGGGTTTGGGAGAAAAGATCGTCCACGTTGTTTGGAAATTTCCGGCCGCCCTACTCGCCGATGACATCCACGCCCTTGGGCGGAACGAAACGGAACTGTGTGGCGGCAAGTGGCGGATTACGCTCGATCCGCGAAAAGAGCAAGGACGTCGTCTGCCCGAAATTGTCGAAAAGTTCCATCGCTTGCAGGTCGTTGCCGGCAAAGCCAAGCCTCAGTTTTTCAAAACCGCTGTCGGCCGATTTGGGTGTCGCTTCGAGCCACTCCAACCCCTCGCTCTCGCCAGCTTCGCGCAGTTTGAAACTCTTTTCCAGCGTGTTGTCGCTGCCGACGAGCAAAGCGGCCGGCGTGCTGCCGAGCGCCGTATCGAATTTTTTCACCGTCACCTGCAGCAGGTCGGGATCGTAGATCCAGACCTTTTGCCCGTCGCCGACGAGCAATTGAGCGTAGGGTTTATCGATCTGCCAGCGGAACTTGCCGGGACGTGAAATCATCATCACGCCGCTCGACTGTTGCGGGCGTTTGCCATTACGGGCAACGACGATCTGCGTGAAGTCGGCTTTCAGGGTTTTTGTCGACTCTAGAAAACGATGCAGCTTGTCGATGGCACCGGCGTGCGCCAAGGGCGTCACGCCCAGAACCAACAATCCGGCCGCAACGGCAATCAATCGCTTCATCAATTTTCTTCCTTCCTCGCCAGCACTTCGCGGCCGCCGCGTCCGTCCATTGCCGACACCAGCCCGGCTTTCTCCATGGCTTCGATCAACCGGGCCGAGCGGTTGTAACCGATGCGCAGATGCCGTTGCACCAGCGAAATCGAAGCGCGACGGTTCTTGAGCACGATTTCGACGGCCTGGTCGTAAAGCGGATCGGCTTCGGCGTCACCGCCGTTTTCACCAGCACTGCCGTTGCCCCCCCCCTCCTCATCGTCAAAGCCGCCGCCGGAAAGCACCCCCTCGACGTAGTCCGGCGCGCCGGCGCGCTTCAGATAATCGACGACGTGATGCACCTCCTCGTCGGCGACGAAGGCGCCATGAACACGGGTTGGATAGCCGGTTCCTGGTGCTAGGTAGAGCATGTCACCCTGCCCGAGCAGGGCCTCGGCCCCCATCTGGTCGAGGATAGTGCGCGAATCGATTTTCGACGACACTTGGAACGACATGCGCGTCGGAATATTCGCCTTGATCAGGCCGGTAATGACATCGACCGACGGCCGTTGCGTCGCCAGGATCAGGTGAATGCCAGCCGCCCGCGCCTTCTGCGCCAATCTCGCAATCAACTGTTCAACCTTCTTGCCGGCGACCATCATCAGGTCGGCGAGTTCGTCGATGACGACGACGATGTTCGGCATCGACGCCAAAGGCTCCGGCGATTCCGGCGTCAGCGACAGCGACAGCGGATTCGGCAATTTCGATCCAGTTTTCTCGGCGTCGCGGATGCGATGGTTGAGACCAGCGATGTTGCGCACGCCCACTGCCGACATCAGCTTGTAGCGCCGCTCCATTTCGCCAACACACCAGTTCAGGGCATTGGCGGCCTGCTTCATATCGACGACAACCGGCGCCAGCAGATGCGGAATACCCTCGTAGATGGACAGTTCGAGCATCTTTGGATCGACGAGAATCAGCCGCACCCTGTCCGGCTCCGACTTGTAGAGCAGCGAGAGGATCATCGCATTGATGCCAACCGACTTACCCGACCCGGTCGTGCCCGCCACCAGCAGGTGCGGCATCTTGGCGAGATCGACAACGACCGGTTGGCCACCGATGTCCTTGCCGAGCGCCATGGTCAATGGCGATGCCATGTCATGATAAACCGGGCTGGAAATGATCTCGGAAAGGCGCACGATCTGGCGCTTGTTGTTCGGCAATTCGAGCGCCATGCACGACTTGCCCGGGACGGTTTCGACGACCCGGATCGACACCATTGACAGAGCGCGTGCCATGTCCTTGGCCAGATTGACGATCTGTGCGCCCTTCACGCCGACGGCGGGTTCGATCTCGTAGCGAGTAATCACCGGCCCCGGATACGCCGCTAGCACTTTGACCTGAACGCCGAAATCGGCCAGTTTGCGCTCGATCAGACGTGACGTGTATTCGAGGCTTTCCGGGCTGATGCGATCGGTCTGCGCGGGCGCCGGCTCAAGCAAATGCAGCGGCGGCATCAAGCCGCCGACGACAGCCTCCGGGAACAATGGCGTCTGCCGTTCGCGTTCGATGCGTTTCTCGACCTTAGCCGAACGCGTCTCGACGGGTTCCGGCACTTCGATGATGATGGGCTCGTGGTGTTCCACACGACGTTTTTCGTCCTCGACAACAGCCTCGCGCTCCCGCGCCACTTCGCGCCCGATCCGACGGTCCTGCCAGCGGTCGATCAACTCGCGGGTCCCCGTAATCGAAAGCTCGAGCAAGGCGCCAAAACGTTCCGCCGCGTTCAGCCAGGACATCCCGGAAAACAAGCTCCATCCTAAAGCGGCAGCCGCAATCAGTGTCAAAGTGGCGCCGGTATACCCGAAATAGCGGACAACCAGCTTACCGAACTCGATCCCCAGCATCCCGCCGGGCGCCAACGGGAATTCTGCTTTGAGGGTGTAAAAACGCAAGGCCTCAAGACCGCTGCTGGCAACGATGAGGACGATGAACCCCGATAACGCGATATAAAGCGGTCGGCGGTCGGTCGTGCGAAAGCCGTCGAGGCGACGATACCCCCACCAAACCAGCGCCACGAACAGAACGATCCACCACCAGGCCGAAAGTCCGAAAACGTAGAGCAACAGATCGGCAATCCAGGCGCCGCCGCGCCCTGCCGGATTATGAACCATGCCGCCCGGCATGGCATGCGACCAGCCCGGATCGCCGCGTTGGTACCCCGACAACGCCAGACCGATGAACGCCGCCAAGACGATCAAGGCCAGCCATCGCGACTCCTGCAGGATATCGGCGATCTTCTCCGGAAGGGGATTATTCTCTCCAGAAGCGCTTTGCATCGGCCCTCTGGTCTTGTTCAATAAAGCCATCAATATCGTTTGCTACTGGACAAAAGTCGATTATAGCCGGCGATGGCCTTTGCCACTCGCTTTAGCATTTATCCCCACCGAACCTGCGCACAGTCGACAGGTTCTCAATCCTCATGGAGAACGATACGCCCCGATTCGACGCTGAGATAACCGCTCGCTTCGAGGTCTTTCATCACCCGGCTGACCATCTCGCGCGAAGCACCAACCATCTTGGCCATGTCCTGTTTTGTTATCTTGCGGCGAATCACGCGCAACGCCCCCTCATTTTCAGAGAGATCGAGCAGCAGCTTGGCCACCCGGCCATAAACATCCATCAAGGCCAGGCTCTCGATCTTCCGATTTGCCTCACGTAGCCGCAAGACCAAACTTTTCATGATGTTCAGGCCGAGTTCGACATTCTCGGCCAGCGCCCGCTTGAAGTCCGATTTCGATATTTCGAGCAATTCGCACTCCTCATTGGCGACGACATCGGCCGAACGCGGCGAACCGTCGATCAGCCCCATCTCACCAAAACATTCGCCGGCACCAAGCAAAGTGAGAATCACCTCGTTGCCTTCGAGATCGCGATTCATCACCTTGGCGCTACCCCTCACAATGACGTAAAACGATCCGGTGAGATCCCCGGCGTGCACAATCGTCTTGTTTCGCGGCACACGACGTCCGAACATCATGTGCGCAATCTGTGCCAATTGCGCTTCCGGCACCCCTGCGAACAGCGGAATGCCCTGCAATCTTGAGATATCGATCTTTACGGCGGCAGGCATGATGATTCTCTTTATTGAGGAACGGCTTCAATGGGTAGCAGTATAGCGTTGCGACAAATAATCAAGCGGTCAGTTTCAACCCGAGCAGCCATCGAAAATCCCGACAACGATTGCCGGGTATAATCTTTTGCAAATCATGCCCCGGAGATATTCAAATGACGCAGACACAACGACACAGCCGGCTTCTCATCCTCGGTTCCGGCCCGGCCGGCTATACGGCAGCAGTTTATGCCGCTCGCGCCAACTTGAAACCCTTGCTGATCACCGGCCTGGCACAAGGCGGCCAGTTGATGACCACCACCGAAGTGGACAACTGGCCGGGCGACGCTGCAGGGGTCCAAGGACCTGAATTGATGCAACGCCTGGAAGCTCACGCCCGTCGTTTCGAGACCGAAATCGTCTTCGACCATATCCACACGGCAAAACTAACCGAGAAACCCTTTACGCTGATCGGTGATGCCGGCACCTATACCTGCGATGCACTGATTATCGCCACCGGCGCGTCAGCACAATACCTTGGACTGCCCTCGGAAGAGGAATTTTCCGGCCGCGGCGTTTCCGCCTGCGCGACCTGCGACGGCTTCTTTTACAAGAACAAGCCTGTCGCTGTCATCGGCGGCGGCAACACAGCCGTCGAGGAAGCGCTTTACCTGGCCAACTTCGCCAGCCACGTCACGCTCGTGCATCGCCGGGACAAACTGCGCAGCGAGAAGATCCTGCAAGATCACCTGTTCGAGAAGGAAAAAGCCGGCAAGGTCACGATCAAATGGGATTCGACGCTCGAAGAAATTCTGGGCGACCAAACCGGTGTCACCGGCATGCGAATCAAGAACGTGAAGACCGGAACAGCCGAAGACATTGCGCTCGATGGCGTTTTCATTGCCATCGGCCACAAGCCGAATACCGATCTTTTCTCCGGACAACTAGAAATGGACGGCGGCTATCTGGTCACCCAAGGCGGACGGCAGGGCAACGCCACGCAGACTAACATTCCGGGGGTCTTCGCTGCCGGCGACGTGCAGGACCACATCTACCGCCAGGCCTGCACCTCCGCCGGCACCGGCTGCATGGCAGCGCTCGACGCCGAGCGCTACCTCGATGCGCTGGAGAAATGATGAAGCAAGATTAACCACAACGAGCACGACGGACACGACGAAACCCTTATTGAACAACTCGGAAGTGCGCCTACTCCGCTAAACACTCACTCAATTATTAGTTTTCGTTGCGCCCGTCGTGTTCGTTGTGGTGAATTGTTTTCCTGATTCCATATTTCCGCACTGATGAACCAGCGCCAGAAACCGTCGCCGGAAGAAGTCGCCGCGTTTCATGCGGCCGTCGAAGGGGCAACACCCTTGAAGTCGCCGCCGCGCGTCGTGCATGAGCGTCCCAAGCCCCTGCCCCGTCCGCGCCAGCGCGAACTCGATGAAGCGGCCGCGATTGCCGAATCGTTACACGGCCCGTTCGATCTTGACGACTTGTTGGCCATCGGCGATGCGGATTCCTTCCTGCGCCCGGGGTTGCCACGCAATGTCATGCGCGACCTGCGGCGCGGACGCTGGTCGATCCAAAACCACACCGATCTGCACGGACTCAATCGACACGAGGCGCACGAAGAAGTCGGACGTTTCCTGGCCGAATCGCTGAACGACGGAAAACGCTGCATTCGCATCGTGCATGGTCGAGGATATGGCTCCCCAGGACGCGAGGGCATCCTCCGCCGCCTCGTCAAGGGTTGGCTGGCACACTCCAAGGACGTCCTGGCCTTTTGTCACGCCCCGTCTTCCGATGGCGGCGAAGGCGCCTTATGGGTGCTGCTCAAATCGGGGACGAAGAAACGCCTCTGAATCAGGACTTAGCAGCGAACGAACTCCGGACGTGACGACGGGGACCGAAGTCCCCGCTGGCTTTTCTTCTGTGACAAGGCTAAAGCGGCCTCGGCTTAGGCCTTAAGCGGCCAGAGCAAAACGCTCATCGTTGGCGTTTGTGGTTTTGCGCGAATTACGTTCGTCGCCTTTCGGGTTGCCTGCTCACCTTCGCCCGCCCTGTCGAAACCAGTACATCCCCACCCAAGAATTCAGAATTTCCGACCGAAACCCTTGGGTGGAGATGGCGGGAATCGAACCCGCGTCCAGAACGCCTCCAGATTGCTGGAATTACAACCATACGCACAGTATGGGGGCTGCTCCCAAGAATTTCAAGCAGGATCGGAATCGAAATCTTAAACCGATAGCCCTCAAGAATTGAGCCCCATTCTCCTCGCCGAGGTATTCGATAACGCCGCCGCAATCATTCCTTGATGAACTTGCCATTTCCGAGCACGCTCATCAACAAGGCAATCAACTCATCGCTCTGAACATGAAGTTGCGGAATCTTCGAAAGCGCCTCGTCGTTTCTTCCCGAGGCGTGAAGCTCAATTAATTCTCTACCCAGATCGTGAATATCGCGATGCAGTTTTTGTACCGATGCCAAGAGAACGCTTTCACCGTTGAGCAAATCTTCCTCGGCATCCAGCCACGCCCCAAATTGACAACCGTGCACGTCCAGTGGCGGCCGTATGTCACGCAAGCGATTGAGATAGGCTTCGACCCCGCGAATCCAGGCGCGGTGGGCCGTACAAGCGAACAATAGCGACACGCCCTGCCGGTTGAGCGCCTGACACCCGATCCAGCTCGGGGCGGGTCGCCAGCCACCCAAGCTGGCAACTCGTCCGCCGGCATTGGCCGCGCAATGCCATACCCCTGCGCGAGCTCACAGCCCAGTTGCAACAGCATTTTGCGGTGTTCGACCGTTTCCACCCCCTCGGCGATCACCCGTCGACGGAAAGCCTCCGCCAGACCGATGATTCCCTCCAGAATGGAGAGGTCGTCCGGATCGTCGACCATGTCGCGTACAAAGCTTGGCCCGATTTTCAACTGATTGACCGACAGTCGTTTAAGATAAGTCAGCGAAGAATAACCGGTACCAAAATCATCTAGCGCGAAATTTACGCCGAGATCCTGGTAGTGCTCGATGATCATGCTTGCCCGTTCGAGGTCTTCCAATGCGCTCGTTTCCAGCACCTCTAACTCAAGATCAGCAGGATCGACCGTCGGATGCGCGGACAAAAGCTCACGCAGACACAGGGCAAAATCCCATTGTTGCAACTGACGCGCACTGACATTGACACTGATCGGGAGATTCAACCCGGCAGCACGCCAGGCTTCTATTTGCGTCAGCGCGGTTGTGATCACCCATTCGCCAATATCAATCGCCAATTGGTGGTTTTCAACGACCGGCAAAAACGCCCCGGGCAACAACAAACCACGTTCCGGGTGCTGCCAGCGAATCAAGGCCTCGGCGCCAACGACCTGTCCCGTGCGCATGTTCACCTTGGGCTGGTAATGCAGGACAAACTGACGATCATCGAGTGCAATGCGGATACGCTCAAGATTTTCGTGGTGCCCCCGCATATTGCGGTCCTGTTCGGCATCGAAGAAATGGTAACGATTTCTTCCTGCCAGCTTGGCCTGATAGATGGCCTGGTCAGCCTGTCGCAACAATTGGTCGGCGTCGGCCTCTTCCGCCTGGGGGTAGAAAGTCACGCCAAGGCTCGCTGAAACGCGCAAGACGAAATCGTCGACCGTCAATGGCAACGATGCCGCCGAAAGCAGTCGATCGAGCATGGGCGCGCAGGCATGGATATCGCCCAGGTCGAGCAGGACAATGACGAACTCGTCACCGCCCATCCGCGCCAGCGTGTCGCCCTCGCGCAAGGCCTGTTTCATGCGATTGGCGAGCGCAATCAGCAACTGGTCGCCCACTTTGTGCCCATGCATGTCGTTAACCGCCTTGAAACCGTCAAGATCAAGATATACGACGGCCAGACGTTGTCCGCGCCGTTGCGCCTGGGCCATTGCCTGATGCAGACGGTCGGCCAGCAGGACGCGGTTGGGCAGCATGGTCAACGCATCGAAGTGCGCCATTTTTTCGAGCTGGCGTTCATGCGCTTTCAGCGGCGAAATATCGGTAACCAGAGCGACGTAATGCTGTGTAATCCCGTTTTCATCACGTACAGCACTGATGGTCAAAAATTCCGGATATAACTCGCCGTTCTTGCGTCGATTCCAGACTTCGCCCGACCAGAATCCCTTTTCGAGAAGCACACGCCAGAATTCAAGATAGAACTCTGGGCCATGATGCTCGGATTTGAGAATCCGAGGATTGCGCCCAAGCACTTCTTCACGCGAATAACCTGTGATGCGTGTGAACGATTCATTGATATCGATGATGGTTCCATCGGCTTCAGTGATAAGAATACCTTCCCGAGAATGGGTGAACACACTCGCTGCAAGCTGGAGGCTTTCTTCCGACCGCTTGCGCTCGGTGATATCGGAAATGACACCGATGAGGCCGCGATCGACGCCGTTGCTGTCATGAAAACGACTGACGGTAACGTATCCCCAGAATTCCGACGCGTCCGCACGCAAATAATGCCGGTCGAGAGTCACCGAATCATTATCACTGGCCAGCAGGGAAAACAGCATCTGCTGCCTCGACATCCGCTCACGCTGCGGAACGAGGCTCATGTACTCACTGCCGACCAAATCCTTGAGAGGTCGACCAAACATTTCTGCCATGCGCTGGTTGGCCATGGCGATCCTGCCGTCCATATCGACCAGGAAAATCGCCACGCTCGACGTATCCATGATCTGCTTGAGCAGGTTTTCACGTTGCCCAAAAATCTCCAGCAAGCGATTGAAGCCGCCAATCAGTTGACCGATTTCGTCGTCGCGCAGAATCGGTAAGGGCCGCATCGGCTGGCTTTCGTCGGACATGTTCGCGAGCTTGCGCGCAGTCGACAGCAGTGGGGATAACTGCTGTTTCAGCACCCACCAGACCAGAAGCCCGGCTAGCACCGTCAGGATCACCGTCGCAATCCGCATGCGATGTTGCATGTCGTGAATCGGCGCAAAGGCTTCCGCAGTCGGCATCACGATGACGACGTACCAGCCCGTCACCGGAATGCCCTTCGCCGAAGCAAGCACCTCCCCCCCTTGCGGATTGACGCCAACCGATGAGCCTTCGAATCCCTGAATGAAAGCATCGACGAGCGGGTTAGCCCCCGGCGCCGGAAGCGTTTCCATGATGCGCCGCTTGTCAGTCGCAGTGGCGATCAGTCGATACTGTGGCGCCACCAGCTGAAAACCGCCTGTCTTGCCGTGGCGGCTCTCGGTGATTTGATCAAAAAAATTCGGCAACCCCATATTAATGACACCGGACAACCCACCGATCACCTTTCCCTGATCGTTTTTGATCGGCACCGCCACGACGATGACAGTAGCATGCGATGTCCGCCCCATAATCGGCTTCCTAATAACGGTTCGCCCTTGATCCAAGGCCGCCCTAAGGTATTCCCGGTCGCTGTAGTCAACGCCGATCCGCGAAACTGAATAAGGAATGGCAGCGACCGAAATCCCTTGAGCATCGGAAGCATAAGTAAACGCGTTGAATTGAAGAGAGAGTTCTCGACGCTGTTCCATGAAAAGCTGCATGGCAGCCCCCCCCTTTTTGCATGGCCGGAACGGCGGCTCGCGCTACTTCCTTCAGGGTTTCGATCCGCCCCTCAAGTTCGCGATTGATTTGCGCCGCAACCATGGAGACGGTCGAGAACTGCTGCTCTCCCAACAAACGCTCCATATCCTTGCGCAACATCTGGGAAACATAACACGCCAATGACCAGATTCCGGCCAGGAAAACAGCCAGCGTCACCAAAATAATCTTGGTCTTGAGAGAGATTCGGCTGACGATAGAGCGATCCATGCTTTCCCCATTGGCAGGCTTCTGCAAACCCACAACGCGAGATTCTGTTATCGGCAATTCCGTGGATGGAATTTTGACGCTTGTCTTCTCAATCTAGCAGCTTTATGAGAATTCTTCACAATCAAATGCATTCCGACTATCCCCGACAGGATCGCTGCCTCCTAGTGGCCGACAAACCGTTGTCCACGACGCGCCGCCTGCCGATCGGCTTTTCACTCTCAATGGCAACTTAACCTTGAACCTGCTTGTCGTTTGCCAAAACGCCCCACCCAGTTGAACATTATGCGCGGGCAATAAAAAAGCACCGCCGGAACGGTGCTTTTCCTGACGGTGCCGCTATCGATTACCGGAAGCCCGCGCCTTTGATGGCCTTGAGGCCCTTATAGACGGCCTTGGCGCCCAATTGTTCCTCGATTCGCAACAGTTGGTTGTACTTGCAGATACGGTCGGTACGCGACAGCGAGCCGGTCTTGATCTGGCCAGCGCCGGTTCCAACCGCCAGATCGGCAATGAAGGAATCCTCGGTTTCCCCGGAACGATGCGAAGAAATCACGCCATAGCCGGATTTCTGCGCCATCTTGATGGCATCCAAGGTTTCGGTCACGGTGCCGATCTGGTTGACCTTGATCAGGATCGCATTGGCGGCCCCCATGTCAATGCCTTTTTTCAGGCGTGCTGGGTTGGTCACGAAGAAGTCATCACCGACAATCTGGACTTTCTTACCGAGGGCCTTGGTCAGCTGAACATAGCCCTCCCAGTCGCTTTGGTCGAGGCCGTCTTCAATCGAGACGATCGGATATTTTTTGCACCACTCTTCGTACTTGGCGATCATTTCGGAGGATGTGAACAGTTTGTCGGGATTCGACTTCCAGAACTTGTAGCCCTGACGTCCGCCTTCATCGAACAACTCCGACGACGCGCAATCGAGCGCAATGGCGATCTGCTTCCCGGGCTTGTAGCCGGCAGCGGCGATAGCCTGCATGATCACTTCCAGCGCCTCGTCGTTCGACAAGTCAGGAGCAAAGCCGCCTTCGTCGCCGACAGCCGTGATGTGCTTGCCCTTCTTGAGAATCGTCTTGAGCGCGTGGAAGATTTCGGTGATCCAGCGCAAGCCTTCCGAAAAAGTCTTCGCGCCAACCGGCATGATCATGAATTCCTGGAAATCGATCAGATTGTCGGCGTGGTGCCCACCGTTGATGATGTTGGCCATCGGCGTCGGCAGAACGAATTCCTTGTTTTTGTGCAGTTTGCCGATGTACTTCCAGAGCGGCATCTTGCTGACATTGGCGGCCGTCACGGTGATCGCCATCGACCCGCCGAGAATAGCGTTGGCACCAAGCTTGGACTTGTTCGGTGTCCCGTCGAGAGCAATCATCGCCTCGTCTAGTTCGCGCTGGTTGAGCGGATTCTTACCTTTGAGCAACTTGGCGATCGGTCCGTTCACCGCCTCGACAGCCTTGGTCACGCCTTTACCGAGATAGACCTTCTTGTTTCCGTCGCGCAATTCGCAAGCCTCGAACTCACCGGTTGACGCCCCGGAGGGCACAGCAGCGCGCGCCAGGAAACCATTGTCGAGCAGGATGTCAACTTCGACGGTGGGATTCCCTCGTGAATCCAGAATTTGGCGCCCCGTCACCTTGGTGATCTTGACGAAGGACTTGACGGCTGCAGTCCGTACAGGGGCTGCTGCAGGTTTCTTGGCAACAACCGTTTTCTGAGCATCGACCGTTTTTTTCGCGGGAGCAGCTTTACTAGGAGTGATTTTCTTTGGAGTGACTGCTTTAGTTGTTTTGGCCATGTTGTTTTCCAATCCAGAAGTAAAAAACCAATCAAAGAACAGACATCAAAGGCGAATATCTATTGAAATGTAATCACTCTTCGCTGTTCTGGCAATCCTGAAAAACTGCTTTACGTCTTGCACGACCTCAACAGAGATCAATTCACCTTGTCGGAATTAATCACTTCAAAGAGCGCGGGCATGCGCGCGTAAAAAACGCGAATTCCTTCCTTCTTCACCAACTCGATGAGGGCGTTCGCCTCGTCGTCGGAAACAACAAATTCGACTTTGATCCGCGCCGTTCCAGCCAGTTCGAAGAAACGATCCTCGTGCAAATTGTGACGCTGCCCGAAACCGCCGATCGCACGAAATGCCGAACCGCCACTCAGCCCGAGCTCGTTAGCCTGATTGAGCAGCCACTCCCACAACAGCACACCATGATGACTTTGGTTCTCGTCAACATAAAACCGGATAAATGATCCTTGCATAAAAACCTCCGATGTAATGACCGCTCCTGAATCAAGCCGGATTCCCGAACAGATAGACCGTTCCGATGCCTGCAAACGTCATGACGACCGATCCTGCGACGTGAATGGCAACAGCCCCCAGAGCCCAAGTGATTCTACCCTGTTGCAGCAGCCCCGCAATCTCGGCGGAAAATGTCGAAAATGTTGTCAGTCCACCGCAAAAGCCAGTAATCACCAACAACCTCCACTCTGCAGAAAGTGCAGGAGAAATCGCAAAAGCGGCGATGAACAAACCTATGACATACGCGCCAATCAGGTTGGCCAGAAGGGTTCCCGGTGGAATCGTCGGGAAAATGCTGTTCAATCTTGCGCCAAGCTGCCAACGTAGCAAAGCACCAAGCGCTGCACCAACGGCAACAGCGAGAATAGATTTCCACATAAAAGTATTTCCTGAACCCATCACGGAGCCAACCCCATAAAGCGCCCTCGTGCACAGACTGAAAAAACCGTCCAATGCCAGCACATCAACTTCTCGATTTCAATTAACATCCGGGACTGTCCACAAAATCTGTGCATAACCCTGTGCATTGATTGTGGTGTCTTACTCGAATCCCCGACCACAGCACGCTCCGTCGTCATACGCTCAACAAACGGGCGATAGCCAACTCATAATCTTTCACTCACCTCTATCACCGCATCCTCCCTCAATTTCCGCCTCAGTATCTTGCCAACATTCGTCTTTGGCAAGTCGGCGCGGAATTCGACCTGCGTAGGGACCTTATAACGCGTCAAATTTTTCCGGCAAAACGCGATGATCTGTTTTTCTGTCAGCGCGGGATCTTTCCTCACCACAAACACCTTGACCGCTTCGCCCGTATCCGTGCTGGGCACACCGATCGCGGCGGCTTCGAGAATCCCCGGATGCATGGCCAGGACATCCTCGACTTCGTTTGGATAAACGTTGAACCCCGACACCAGGATCATGTCCTTTTTGCGATCGACAATGCGCAAGAAGCCTTTATCGTCGATCACGGCAATATCGCCGGTACACAAGAATCCATCCGGCAGGAAAACACGCGCAGTCTCTTCCGGCTGATTGTAGTAGCCGCTCATGACCTGCGGCCCTCGGATGCAGAGTTCCCCTGCCACGCCGATCGGCAGATCGTCGCCGTTGTCATCGCGTATCGCGACTTCGGTCGAAGGAATCGGCAGGCCAATCGACCCGTTGAATTGAGGAATATGGATCGGATTGATGGTTACCGCCGGAGAAGTCTCGGCCAACCCATAAGCTACGATCAGGGGCTTTCCGGTGACCATCATCCAGCGATCAGCGACACTCTTCTGGACGGAAGTCCCTCCCCCCAGCGTCACTTTGACCCTGCTGAAATCGAGCGCACAAAAATCCTTGTTATTGAGCAAGGCATTGAACAACGTGTTTACTCCCGTCAGTACTGAAAAGGGATGCCTGGTCAACTCAGAGACAAACCTAGAAATATCGCGCGGGTTGGTGATCAGCAGATTGCACGCACCGATTTTCAGAAAGATGAAGCAATTCGCCGTTAACGCAAAAATATGATAAAGCGGTAAAGCCGTCACAACCAGTTCATTTTTCTCAACAAGGGTGGATCTGACCCACGCATGAGCCTGCGTCATATTGGCCAACAGGTTGCGATGCGTCAGCATCGCCCCCTTGGACAAGCCTGTCGTCGCGCCGGTGTATTGCAGAAAAGCCACATCTTCATGGCCGACATCGACCGGCTGTAACCCGAAGTTTTTGCCCTGAGCCAGCGCATCCCTAAAACCAACAGCATCGCTGAGGCGCCAAGCCGGGACGATTCGCTTGAGGTATTGGGCCACGAAATTGACAATCATTCCTCTGGGGAAGCCCAGCATATCGCCCAAGCGCGCGACAACGACATGCTTTACCGCCGTCTTGTCGATCACTTGCGCCAGCGTATGGGCAAAATTCTCAAGAATGACGACAGTTTCTGCGCCCGAATCTCTGAGTTGTGCGGCCAGTTCCCTGCCCGTAAAAAGCGGATTGCAATTGACGACGGTATAGCCGGCGCGCAAGACACCAACCATGCACACCGGATATTGCAAAACATTCGGAAGGACGATGGCGACGCGCGCTCCCTTCGGCAGCTTGAGCACACTTTGCAGGTAAGCGGAAAAATGGCCCGAATACGTATCGAGTTCCGCGTAAGTCATCTCCGCGCCCATGCAGATGAAAGCCTTGCAATCGCCGTACTTACGGAAGCAGTTCTCGAAAAACTCGCCGAGCGGCCGGAATTCATCGGGATCGATCTCGGCCGGAACGCCGGGTTCGTAGCTCTGCAGCCAGATTCTCTCCATTCCCCCTCCGCTCGCAGTGATTACCGTAATTATTATTTGCTCCGGTTGAAATCAAAACACGCCGCAACCCTTGATTATTCTGGATTGTTGATCCGGAGGCGCCTGTACGAGTATACTAGACCATCCGCACGTGTTGCGGAAGCCGTGCTCGTTTCCCTACTACGCCCGGCCAATCTCCACCTCCAGCATGGACGCGTCCGAAAAAACGAGAACGCCGCGCACCCTGCGGCCTGGAAATATATCGGCAACCGCAGCACAATAACCGGTCACCTGCAGGCGATACTCACCCAGGCGCTCGGTCGTGCGACGCGAACTCTTGTAATCGACCACCCAGAAAGCCTCCTCGCTTTCAACCAGACGGTCGATACGCAACAATTGCCCGGCACGACTCTTCAGGTCGACTTCGTTCCAAGCACGGACATAGTGCGACGGCTCGAAAAAACGGCGCAAATGCGCGGCAGAAAGCACCCTTTCGGCGACTGGCAATGCACGCTGGTATTCGCTATCGTCAAAGCCGAGTTTGGCCCACCAACGATCTCCCGACGCGACCAGGCCGACACCTGTGGTTCGACGCTCGAGCAAAGCATGCAGCAGAATTCCGAACCGCTCATCGACATCCTTGGCGGGACGGTGCTCGCCAACCGGTGGCAAGGGTTGATGAGCTATGGCCTCAGGAACAGCCGGAACAACTACCGATCCCCTGCCTACCGGCAAGCCCGGTCCATAAACAGGGCGGTTACTCAAGGAGTCCAGTGCCGTTGCCAGAAGCCGATATGGCGTATCCTCGCGTTCACGCGCGTTTTCAATGCCACTGGCGATAAATACCTGTCGCGCACGAGTCATTGCGACGTAGAGCAGATTCAATTCCTCTCGACGGGAAGCCTCGACCTCCGCATCAAACAAGAACTGGCGTGCCCGGCCCCGCTCCTCCTTGCGCCCAAAGAAAGAGAAATGCCGGGGTGCCGGCGCTTCCGGCGGCCAATCGACCAATACATCCCACGCATCCTGCGCACGTGGCGAGGCGTTCGCACCGAGCAACCAGACCACAGGAGCCTCCAGCCCTTTAGCTCCGTGAATGGTCAGGATGCGTACCCGGCCCGAATCGGCCTGCCGGTTCTCGATGTCCCCTTCATCGGGAGCGTCATTGATGTCGGCCCTGCGCAATTCCTGCAACTCGTCAATGAAGCGTGGCAGACTCGGATAACGCCCACCATCGAGATCCAGCGCCAACAGAAGAAAGGCGCGAAGATTAGCCTCAACGCTCGCCGCTGTCGCTTCCGGCACGGCCAGACGATAACGCTCGACCACTTCGCCACGATGAAAGATCAGGTCGAGGAGATCATGCACGGGCAAACGGTCTGCTGCCTGCAACCATTCGCCAAGAAGTCGTGCCGCGCGCTCGAGCCGTACAGAAGCCGCACCGTCCGCCACAACCGCCTGCAGGCGACACCACCAACTGAGCTCCTGCCGTGTGGCCAGCAAAGACAATTCCTCATCGGTACAAGCAAATATCGGGGATCGCAGGGCATGGGCAAGCTTGAGATTAGCCGGCGACGTCACGAGAAACTCGAGCAGCGCCATGATGTCCCAGGCTTCCAGCGTCTTGAGCAGCCCCCCTCGCGATCCCGCCTCGAAAGGGATACCGGCAGCACTGAGGGCCCGCTCGTAAACGCCGAGATGGGCGCGTGTGCGCACCAACAGCATGATATCGCCATAGCACACAGGACGCTGTCCGGCGCTTCCGCCGCCTTCGCTCCTGCCCTCAATCAGCCAAGCCTCTCCGTTGCGGCCGACCATCTCACCGATTTTCCCTGCGAGCATTTCGGCCTCCAGGCGGAGGCGCAAGTCTTCCTGCTCGATATCAGGTTCAACAAGAGGGTCGCGTAACGCCTGTGCCGACCGTTCATCGGCCGCTTTCGGTTCGTCCCCTGTACTAGCACACAGAGGAAGCAGTTCGACCCAACCCGGCATATCGGCGGCATGCGAAGACTGCCGGCGGAACGGCGCAAATGCCGGCTTATCAAGAAACAGGGCGTTGACCACATCGACGATGGCTTGCGCATTACGTCGTGTCGTATCCTGTACGCAGCGCAAAGCACCAAAATCACGTTCTAAAAAATCGGCGGCAACAGAAAACAATTTCGGCTCGGCGCGACGGAAGCGATAAATCGACTGTTTGGGATCTCCCACCAAAAACACACACGGGCGATCGGCATCCGAATAGGCCGCAAGCCAGGCCAGGAGTATCTGCCACTGCAACGGATTGGTGTCCTGGAATTCGTCGAGCAGAACGTGCGCATAGCGCGCATCGAGACGAGCCTGCAAGAAAGCCGCGGTATCCTCCTCGTGCAGAAGCTTCAGAACATTCCATTCAGCATCCACGAAATCGATCTGTCGACGGGCCTTTTTGAACGCGTCGACATGGCGCAAAAACGCCGCAAAAACCCCGTAGGCGTGGCGATTGAAGGCCAGAATACGCTCCGCGCGTTGCCGTTCCAGGCCATCAGCGAGACGCCCCCCCAGACGCGCATGCAAATCAAGAAATCGTTCGGCACCGCTGGGCGTGAAGCGTTTATCTAGGGCTGCCCCGGCCTTCTTCTGACGGATACTTTCATCGCCAGTCAGAAATACCTTGCACAGCATCCCGAAGCATCGCGCCGGATCGACTTCGTTCAGAGCGGCTTTCAGCTTGAATGCCGCCTCCAGATCCGTTTTCAATTCGCTCATTTCTAGAAAGCCAAGATAAGCGAGAAAATCGGTTTGCCAGTCACGGGCAAAGAATGCATCGAGCGCCATCACATCGGCTCCGACGCCAAGCTGTTCGCGAAGTGTGCACAGAAGCGTTGGCACATCGCCGCCCCCCCCTTCTCCGAAGGAAAGCCATTCGCTGCGCCGATCGAATGCCCTGCGGATCATGCGACGTGCCGCCTCCATCCCGGCCATATCGACAAGCCGGACCAGGCTTGTCGCCACATCGCTAGTCGTTTCCTTGGCCAGTTCCGCAGCGAATGACTGCCAGAGCTCATCGAATAAACGCGAATCGAATTCGTTCAGGGTGGCTCCCGCCAGATTAGCCGACAACGGTGCCGCATCGACAAGCTGCAGAAACCAGCCATGAAAGGTGTTGACGGTCAAACCGGGGCGGGCGGTCAGCACGATCTCATACAGTTCGCGGGAGCGACGAGCAACGACGCCGTCGTCAGCGACACCGCGCTCGGCGAGAAAATCCCGCAACTGCCCGGAATCGCACGTGGCCATGTACTGCAACCACCCGACAACACGCTCCTCGATCTCGCATGCTGCCTTACGCGTAAAAGTGATCGCCAGAATCTGACCGGGAGCAGCCCCCCCCAGCAGCAACCGCAAAATGCGAGAAGCCAGTAGCCAGGTTTTGCCGCTGCCGGCGCAAGCTTCGACAACAACACTACGTGTGGGATCAAGGGCTCGACCAATCATTGCAAAGCTTTCTTGATCATTACAACTGACAGATTTTTGCATTGTTTTCCTAAATATAAACTCTTTTATCTATTTTTAACTTTATATCCATATGGGATAACAATAATCCACTACGCCAGATAGCTCGAAGCCTAGCACTGGCAAGCCTTTGCCGACTTACGTATTAGTAACTGCTTTGCACAAAAAACAACCCAAACCCCAGGAAAAACTGTCGTAATATCACGCCGGGAGTACGAAGTTAGAAATTCCATATAGATAATTTCATCCTGTGGTCAACATTTGTCAGATAATCATATAGGAGGTAGTCAGCATGAGTAATGCAACAATGACACTCATCGTCTTGGGTGTCGTCGCGTTCTTCTTCGTGACCGAATTGCTGCCGTTGGCGGTCACGGCTCTGGCAGGCGCAATCGCCTGCGGCGTTCTTGGCATCATTCCGATGAAGATGGTCTTCTCTGGACTGTCGAACTCCACCGTGGTTCTCTTTGCGGCCATGTTCGTCATCGGTGCGGCCATGTTCCACACCGGACTGGCGCAGAAAGTCGGAACGACGGTGGTTAAATTCACCGGCACCGGCGAAAACTCGCTGATGTTCGGCACCATGCTGGTTGCCGCCGTGCTTTCCGCCTTCACCTCCAACACGGCCACCACCGCCTGTTTGATCCCGGTCGTCGTCGGCATCTGCGCCGCGTCGAACATCCCGGCCAACCGTCAGCTGATGCCTTTGGCGTTTGCTGCTGGCGTTGGCGGCACGATCACGCTGGTGGGTACGCCGCCGAACATCATCGCTGCTGGCGCCATGAAAGCCGCCAACATCGAACCGTTCGGATTCTTCGAGTTCGCCTGGATCGGCATCCCGATCACCATTGCGGCCATGTTCTACATGATGTTCGTTGGCAAACACCTGCTGCCGAAGGGCGGTGCCGTCAGCGCCAAGGTCGACTCCGAAGCCGCGGCCGAAGCCAAGGCCGGTGACCCCAGCGCGACCAAGCAATGGCTCACGGGTATGACCCTGATTTCCGTTGTCGTCGTCATGGCGCTCGGCATCAAGGCGGTTCCGCTGCACATTGCTGCCACCATTGGCGCCCTGTTCCTGGTGGTGACCAAGTGTATCGCTGAAAAAGACGCGTACAAGGGTATCGACTGGGTGACGATCTTCCTGTTCGCCGGCATGTTGCCGATCGCGACCGCGATGGACAAATCCGGCGTCGGCAAGATGATCGCCGACATGGTCGTCAGCGGCATGGGCGATGCTCCAAGCCCGCTGCTGATCACCGCCGTGCTCTTCGCGCTTTCCGCCACGCTGACTCAGTTCATGTCCAACACCGCCTGTACGGCGCTGCTCGCTCCGATCGGCATCGGCATCGCCAAGGGTCTCGGCGTGAGCCCGGCCCCGGTCATGATGGCCATCGCCATCGCTGCCTCCTGCGCCTTCGCCACCCCGGTCGGCACCCCGCCGAACACCCTGGTTCTCGGCCCCGGCGGCTACAAGTTCATGGACTACATGAAAGCGGGTTCGGGTCTAATGCTGGTCTGTTTCATCGTCTCCGTCATCATCATCCCGATGGTCTGGAAATTCTCGGCGCCGATCAAATACATCGATCCGAGCAAGGCTCCGGTTGCCGCTGCCAAGGCTGCCCCGGCTCCGGCTCCGGTTGCACCGATGGCTGCTCCGGCCAAGTAATCTCTCAAGCTGGACTATTAAAGGCCGCCGGATCCCCTCCGGCGGCCTTTTTTCATCGTCTCCGAGTTCAAGATTCGACCGCAAAATCCTTCCGGCACAACCCTCTCATTTCGCACCAGGCACAAACAGACTCTGTGCCATGTGCAGGCAACTTCGCCCCCTGGCGCATGGCCCCAAATACAGCGCCAAGCCGTCGCCCCTGCGCTTTCGCGGCATCAACCAATTGACTGCCCTCATCGGAACTGACCGCAACGATCCGTTCATCATCGAGTGCAAGGTAACTCGCTTTTTCGGCGCCACCATGCAGGAGCGCATACGAAGCCAACTGAATATCGTCGGACAAACGTTCGCGAACGGCCTTGACTGACTGCGTCTTGTAGTCGATCAAGGCGTAGGACACGGCACACGCGTCACTGCTCCGGATATCGATACGATCAATGCGGCCGTAAAGTTCAACCCCGGAAGCTTCATGAGCCCCAAAACCGCCGCCCGCATCGCCCGCCAGTGAAACATAATGGCTGACGGGCGTTTCAGCCTGTGCCCAACGCCAACCTTCGGCCTCGACCTCGCGCTGCCAATCGAGATAGGCCGACAATCGCTTTTCCCAGCGCTGCTTCCAGCCGATGGCCAGAAAATTGTCTTCGACCGCTGGCGCGAAAATATCGTCCACACAGGCCTGCAAGGCAGCCAGCGCTTGCGCTTCCGACAGTCGGAAAACCACAGGACATTGGCGATGGAAACGTTCGAGGACGCGATGCACCAGCAAACCGTATTCGCTTTTATCCATCTCTTCCTGCACCTCGTCCATCTCGACCAATCCAAGGACATAGCGAGCAAAGAAGCGGTAGGGACAAGCGACCAGGTTGGCATAGGCGCTAACCGAAACCCGCCCTGGAATGAGCGACAATGGCGCGACGGGGGCCGCCGACAACGTCGTTTGCGGCGTGGTTTCGACATCGGCGCCGTTTTCGGAACGAACCGGCAAAGGGGGGCGACAAAGGTCGTCTTGCCAAGCCAAACGGTGCAGCGTGGACAACAGCGCCAGTTCAGGCGCCAACAGATTGGCTTCGCCGTCGCGCTCGGATTGCCAGGTCACAACCACGTGCGGCACGGTGGCCAGCAACAATTCCAGGTCACGACGAAGAGCACGCTCATCGTCTTCGCGGGTCCGCAGCCCGAGCTCCCGCCGTACAGATTGATTAAAGAAAGCGCCTCCGTTCTCCGGCGATAACTGCCGGGCATCGCAACCGATAAGCACCGCGGCTTCGAATCGACGCAAGCAAACGGCATTCAATGGCGTCAGCACTATCGGACTGTTGATCGCGGCGTCCCGAAAATTCGCCGACTCGAACTCGCGATTGAGCCAGTCCCGCCAAGCATTGAACGAAAACTGAACCAAGCTGCCATCGAGCTCGCCCCGTCGCATCTCCAGCAAATCGAGCAGCACCTGGCCCGCAGCATCGCCTCGCAGGGCATCGATCGCGCCCAGCACCTCCAGCGCCTTCTGCAAGCGACCGATCCAGCGCACAAGCGATGCCGGACGCGCGTCAAGAAGGGCGCATGCGGCTTCAATACGATCCAGCAACAGCAATGCCCGCTCCGTTGCAGGATCGGATCCGATTGTCTGGAGACAACGTCGAACCCGAAGCAAACCGGATTTGACCGAAGCCTTACGCAGAGCCGATTCGAGGATAAAAACAGCCGCCTTGCGCTCGTCTTCGGCAATATCCGCGAAAACGTGCGGCGATTTGCACAAATCAAGCAAATCTCGGAAATAAGCGTTTCCAGCAACAGTCTCTAACAAGGCATCGACAGCCGCCGCCGCACGCGAGGTCGACAACTTCCATCCGGTTTCGTCGCTAATCAAAACCCCCTCGCGTTCAAGTAGCGCGCGCACGCGTCGGGCCGTCAAGCGGTCTTGGGCAATCAGGGCTATCCGTCGCAGCCCGGCTGTCAACCATTCACCGACTTGGCTAACGACGGCCCGTGCCTCGGCCTCCCGGCCACTCGCCGGGACCAGTTGCAGCTGGCCGAGTAGAGGGCTTTCCGGAAGCTGCAGAGCGAGTTTAGCCGCGCGTTCGAACAGGGGAGCGGTAGTTTCCCGAGTGTTTCCGTCCAGCCAGGCCGTATCAAGAACGGCCAACAGGGGAGAGGAGCGCGACCTGCGCGGCAGCGGGTAATAAACTCGGACGGGTTTCAGATCGCCATACCGCCCTAGGAAAACACGTTCGGCAGAATCAAGCGACTCTTCAGGCGCGGCATCGAGAAGCACCAATAAGCGCGGGGCGGATTCCGCATTCCCTTCGGATTGCCGAAGCAATTCAGCGAGGCGAAACCGGTAGACAGCAGCCGCATCGACCTGTCCGGACGCGGTCAGTGCATGCCACAATTCATAGACGACGCGCGCTTCGAAGGCGAGCGGTGAAGACGCCCGAACGGCATAGGTACGCTGCAGTTGTTCGGCAAGCGCTGTTTCGTCTTCGGGCAAATCAAGCGCGGCGCCGCTCAGCTCGTCGAAGAGCCCGGCCATTTCATCGGCAATCCCCCACAACGCTGCCTCGTCGAACCAGCCGCGCTCGCGCAGTACCTCATGTAACAACACGCGTCTTTGGCTGTCAGGAAAGGCGTCGGGTACAAATGCAGCCGCCTGAGAATGTACCCAGGATTTCAGGGTATCGAAACGCGGCAAGAGCAATGGACGGCCAATCGCACGCACGATCGCTGCACGCAGTTCAGCAGCCATCGGCAATGCCGGAACGAGGATGCAAACGGCTGACAAATCCCCGGACTCGACCTCGCTTGCACAGGCGGCGAGCATGGCGACCGCCAGATCGTCAAAAAAGCCGGGACCGGCCGGCAAAGACGTGCACCTCAGTTCGACAACTTCACCCGCCATCGCCATACTTCCGGAAGACCCGGAATCAACGTTCGAGGATTTTGAACTTATCCGGCTTTCCGTTCCAGTCATCGGCATCGGCCGGCGGTTCCTTACGCTCGGAGATGACTGGCCAAACAGCGGCCATGTCCGCATTGAGCGCGATGAAGTGCTGCTGGTGCTCCGGCACATCATCCTCGGCAAAGATGGCTTCAGCCGGACATTCGGCCACACACAAAGTGCAATCGATACACTCCTCGGGGTCGATCACGAGGAAATTCGGCCCTTCGTGAAAACAATCGACCGGACATACATCCACGCAATCGGTGTATTTGCACTTGATACAGTTTTCGGTAACGACGTAAGCCATTTTCAATTTCGCGGAAGGGTGGAAAGAAAACTATAGCCTATTTGACGCAGGACAAGGTTAAGCCGTTTTTTTAACGACAGTCTGTACGAAGACCGGCGACGCTTTTTCAGTCCTGCCCACCGGCAACGCTCAATCTCGCCTTGAGGTTACGGACAACCCCTTTGAACAACCAACTGCGTGGAGGTTCCACACCGGTACGCACATAGGCAAGAGGACTCGGTTCGAGATAAAACCGCTTCTGCACCGCTTCGACGTCGCGTTGCCCGGCAAAAAGGATTCGGTCGCCGGGCAACAAACGGGTATCCCCGGAAGGCAAGGCCAATTCTTTCTTTTTACGCAGTAAAAGGAGGGGAACAGCTTTCAGGTGTTCAGCGTGACTCTCGGGATTGATCAAGATATCGCCGATAGACAGCGGCGGATCGATTTCGGGGGAAAGCGCTTCCTTCAGGCCGGCATAGGCGGTATAGCAATCGAACACCCACATGAACGGCACCTTGTCACCAACAAACCTCTCCAGCAAGGCGCTGGTTTGCCCGGCCAATGCTTCATTTTCGTCAACATGACGAAGAAAGCGGATCAGCAGCGGCGAAGTCAGCAACTGCCGCACCTTGTGCGAAACCACTTCCGCCTTGAGGAATCGCAAGGAGGCCATCGAAGCCTCGATCAGACTGGCATTTGCCGCATTCACCTGCCGAATCACGACATACATGCCAGGATTGATCGAGCGCGCCCGCGTCACTATCGCCAGGTTGACCGCATCGCTCTCCGTACAAGCGACAAGGCCAACCGCCCGATCAACCCCTGCTGCGACCAATTCATCTTGCGCACTCCCCTGTCGCAACGTGTCGTCGCTTTCAACATGCACTCGCGGATCGTAATCGGCGATCGACCAGGTGACGCCTGCTGAATCAAGCGCCGCTGCCACGTAACGGGCAAAATTGCCTTTTCCGCAAACGACCCAGTGGCCTTTCGGCAGATTCAAGGGGTCCGGCCGCAGGCCGCCGGGCAGGCCGGACAGCCATTCGATCACGCGCAGCTTCTCGAGGTTGCCGAGATCGAGCCTGATATTCCCGGCAAAAAGCTCGTAGGGATTGATCAGTTCGATGTTTCTGAACGATTCCAGGTTGGCCCGGGCTATCGGCGTATGCACGCGCGCGATAATGCGCACCGACGGATTAAGAACGGTACCACCGATCGCCACCGACTGGTTGGAATCGTCATTCCCGGCTATCGCCACCATGGCCATGCACTTGCGATGCGTCACACCGGCATCGACCAGGACATCCGGCAAACGGCCGTCTGCGGCTAGAAACTCGGGAGGATGCTCGAATTCGCTGATTTCGATGCTCGCCGCACGATCCTTGCGCATCTCGACAATCACCATTCTGAGCCCCATGCGGGCCAGCATGATTCCGCTCTGCCCATAACCAACGATCAGAATGAACGGCTCTTGTAGGGCCGCCACGCGTAATGCAAAGCGTCGACGCGCTATCGCGTCGCGGAAGGTCTGATCCTGAGACAGGTGAAAGATGCTACCAAGGGCGTAGGCCCAGGACACGACACAGGAATAAATGCAGAAAATGGTCCACGCACGTTGCGCATCGGTGAACTCGAACGGCAGCTCGCCGAACCCGATCGTCGTCGCCGTATAGCTGATGAAATAGAGCGCGTGGAAAAACCCCAGATAAACGACGTTGCCATCCTTGTCCACTCCCGGGATCAACACCAGCCCCCACACCGAAACGGCATAGGCAATGATCAGGATGATCAGCGGCCGACGCAGCCGGCGCAGGATAACGAAAAGGATTTCGTTCACGCTTTGACGAACGGATCAGCGCGTCTGGCGCAAGGTTTCACTGACGAGGAGAACAACCGAGATGAGGTTGGCGATCAGCGCCCCGCCACTCAGGGAAATGATGTTCGCCATGGTATCGAGGGTCATCGGCAGATGCTTGATGCTAACATGCCACATCCAGACGAATGCCGCCGCCAGCAATTGCAGCATGGCCACCAGGCTCGTCGCCAGGTGCGTGGCCCCAATGTGGGTACGATCACCAAATTTGATGACCAGTGCAATAAGGTTGACGACCACCGCCGCGAAGAGATGAGCCGGATGATGCAGCTGTTCGTTTCCAATATCGCCGATGAAAAAACCGAAATTGAGGGTGCACGCCAGAATGACAAAAAAACCAAAAATAACTTTTTCCAGATTCATGATTGCCTTCCGCTCCCTTCACGTTATCGCTGCATGATACGTATCGACAGTCAGACTGTAAATCTCCGCAAAATGAAGCGCCGTGACCTGGCCCAGGAATGGCAAGCGCATCAAAAACGCCGACCATTCTTCCCATGCCGTTAATTTTTCGCTACGATAAGCGTCACTCCGGATACCGTGCAGGCACCAGCCTACTCTCCCTTCAATTCCAAGAGGCTTTTCGATGAGCGAACATATCCATTACGTCTCCGACGACACTTTTGCCGCTGAGGTCCTGCAGTCGCAACAGCCTGTCCTCGTCGATTATTGGGCCGAATGGTGCGGCCCTTGCAAGATGATTTCGCCGATTCTCGACGAAATCGCCAAGGAATATGCCGGACGCCTGAAGGTCGCCAAGCTGAATATTGACGACAACCAGACGACTCCGGCCAGCTATGGCGTGCGCGGCATCCCGACGCTAATGCTGTTCAAGAACGGCAATGTCGAAGCAACCAAGGTCGGCGCCCTGTCGAAATCCCAGCTCTCCGCCTTTATTGACAGCAATCTGTAAAGCCGATAATCTGCGCCTGAACACTCTGCCCGGCGGCGACTGACAACAGCAACTCGAATCCGCACGGGAATTCAGGCGCAAATCCTGGTTGCAACCCCTATTTAGAACCCCTGCGTTTCCCGCCTCCTCTTCGCACGCATCCCGCTCGCGACAAAACACCGTTTTCCGGCAACCCACTCGATTTATATCCGCTCATGCACCTCTCAGAATTAAAAGCCCTTCATGTAAGCCAGCTTCTCGACATGGCCGTTGCCAACGACATCGAAGGTGCCAACCGGCTGCGCAAGCATGAATTGATCTTTGCCCTGCTCAAGAACCAGGCAAAAAAGGGCGAAACCATTTTCGGCGACGGCACGCTCGAAACCTTGCCCGACGGATTTGGATTCCTGCGCTCTCCCGACACCTCCTATCTGGCCAGCACTGACGATATTTATGTCAGCCCCAGCCAGATTCGCCGCTTCAATCTGCACACTGGCGACACCATCGAAGGAGAAATTCGCACCCCCAAAGACGGCGAACGTTACTTTGCACTGGTCAAAGTCGACAAGATCAACGGCGAATCCCCGGAAACCTCGAAAAACAAGATCCTTTTCGAGAACCTGACCCCGCTACACCCGGAACAGCACCTCAAGCTGGAGCGCGATATTCGCGGCGAGGAAAACATCACCAGCCGCATCGTCGACATCATCGCCCCCATCGGCAAAGGGCAGCGCGGCCTGCTCGTCGCCAGCCCGAAAAGCGGCAAGACGGTAATGATGCAGCACATTGCGCACGCCATCACCGCCAACCATCCGGACATCACGCTGATCGTTCTCCTGATCGACGAACGCCCTGAGGAAGTCACCGAAATGACACGCTCGGTGCGTGGTGAGGTTGTCGCCTCGACCTTCGACGAACCGGCCACTCGCCACGTTCAGGTTGCCGAAATGGTCATCGAGAAAGCCAAGCGTCTGGTTGAGCACAAGAAAGATGTCGTCATCCTGCTCGATTCAATCACCCGTCTGGCCCGCGCCTACAACACCGTGCAGCCGGCTTCGGGTAAGGTACTGACCGGCGGCGTCGACGCCAACGCCCTGCAAAAACCGAAACGCTTCTTCGGCGCAGCACGCAACATTGAAGAGGGCAGTTCGCTGACCATCATCGCCACCGCGCTGATCGATACCGGCAGCCGCATGGACGACGTGATCTACGAGGAATTCAAGGGCACGGGCAACCTGGAAATCCATCTGGACCGCCGCATGGCCGAAAAACGTGTTTATCCGGCGATCAACGTCAACCGTTCCGGCACCCGTCGCGAAGAGTTGCTGCTCATGCCCGATGTGCTACAAAAAATGTGGGTTTTGCGCAAGTTGTTGTACAACATGGATGATCTCGAGGCGATGGAATTCCTGCTCGACAAGATCAAGGCCACGAAAAACAATAACGAATTCTTCGATTCCATGCGCCGCTGACCCAGAAACCAGGCTCCGCGATCGCCGGCGCTCCCGTCTGTAGGCAGCGCCCCCATTGGGGATTGCAAATTATTTGAAATACAAGGATAATCTTGCTTTCTCCGGAGTCGGCCAACGAAGTCATACTGATATCTTCGAGCCGGCTAGATTTGACTTACAGGAATTTCCCAAGATGAAATCCGATATCCATCCCACATACAACGAAATCGAAGTCACCTGCTCCTGTGGCAACGTGTTCAAGACCAAATCGACGATGAACAAAGCGCTGCACATCGAAGTTTGTTCCGAATGCCACCCTTTCTACACCGGCAAGCAGAAGATCATCGACACCGCTGGCCGTGTCGAGAAGTTCAACCGCAAGTACGGCAGCCGCGTCAAAACGGCCTGATACACGCCGCGAGTTCTTGTCGGATCGGCAAAAAAGGCAGCCCCTGGCTGCCTTTTTAGTTTGCCCCCCGAATCCGCTCTCGTACAGAACCGACCATGCCCCACTTTCAGAACCGTTCACGCTTTAAAGGAATCACCCTGCCACCCAGCGGCTGGGTACTGACGGTTCTGCTCGTCGTTTACATCTTTGTTGGCCTGATCGGTCACGACCCCTGGAAACACGACGACGCAATCAGCATCGGCGTCGCTTTTGATATGTTTAGCCGCGGCAACTGGCTGTTGCCGCATCTTGCCGGACAACCTTATCCCGATGCACCACTGTATTACTGGACGGCAGCGCTGACCTCGCACCTCTTCTCGTGGCTGCTCCCCATCCATGATGCCGCGCGACTGGCCAGCGGCATCTACACCTTGCTGGCGCTGGAGTTCATCCTCCTTGCCGCACGCGAACTGCATGGCAAGGAACAGGCCGCTGCAGCGCCACTGATCTTGGCCGGCAGCATCGGTTTCCTGTTTCATGCCCATGAGGCCCAGCCGATGCTGGCCGCGCTGACCGCGCTCACGGCCGCTTACTGGGCGCTGGCGCTTCTGCCGCGCCGTCCGCGTTACGCCACGATCGTTTTCGGATTCGCCGCCGGACTGGGTTTCCTGGCCAACGGCCTGCTCCCCATCGTCGCGCTGCTTCCTGCCACCCTGGCCTCGATCGTTTTTTCGGAAAACCGTGGAAAAAATGCAATCATGGTCGCAGTGGCCTTACTTATTGCCGTTATCGTTGCCGCGTCATGGCTGGTGCCGCTGCGAGTATTTTCTCCGGAGTCCTTTTCCGCATTCACGCAGCACGAAATTGCGTCGCTGACCAAGAGCGTATCCACCTATTCCAATACGCTCCGCTACCTGAACCTTTTACTTTGGTATGCTTAGCCAGCACTCCCGCTCGCGGCTTGGGCGCTTTGGGCAAAACGCCGCGTCCTGCTGACCCGACCACTGGCGCTACCGCTTTTCTCCTTCATCAGCCTGCTGATCCTGCAAGGTCTCTTTATCGAACAGCGCAGTTCAGTTGCCTTGCTCCTGCTCCCGCCTCTGGTTCTGCTTGCCGTGCCCGGCGTCGACCGCCTGCGCCGTGGCGCCGCCAACGCTTTCAACTGGTTCGGCATGATGACCTTTACCTTTCTCGCTGCCGTCGCCTGGATTGCGTGGAGTGCCATGGTTTTCGGCTGGCCACAACGGCTTGCGCGCCAAGCAGTACGCCTTGAACCCGGGTTTATTGGGCATTTCAACCTGATCGCCTTCGTTTTTGCCGCCGCCGTTAGCGCCGCTTGGCTCTGGATAATCGCCACCAGCCCACGCTCACCGATGCGCGGCGTCATGCACTGGATGGCCGGCCTGACCTTGTTCTGGCTCCTGATTGCCAGCCTGTGGATGCCCTGGATCGACTATGGAAAATCGTATCGACCGCTGGCCAGATCCCTTGCATCGGCACTGCCGGAAAAAATGGACTGCATCGCCAGCGCCAACCTGCCTGACTCCATCCTTGCCACGCTCGATTACTTCGAAGGCATCCGCACGGTCCCCCTCAGGAGCGAGGCTTCCGCCAAATGCTCATGGCTGCTGCTTCAAGGTTCGCCGCGCGACCCGGAAACGATTACAGCATCCGGCTGGCGGCAGGTTTGGGAAGGAAAACGCCCCGGCGACCGCCATGAGGGCGACCTGTTCCACCTTTACCGGCGCGGAGGGAAGGCCAAACGCGCCAATGCACTCCCTGAAATCGAGGTCGAAAACCCCGAACTACTGGTCCTGCCGCGTTAAGATGACACATGCTCGCTTGGGCCGCCCGGCTTGCGGACGAAGCACGGCGGGGGGAGGGAATCAGCGGCCCCACCCGAAATAGCGAGCGCTGCAACTGCAAGGTCGGATTCTCACGCTTCGATCCGAATAAAGTGCTCCCGGTAATACTTCAACTCCTCGATCGATTCGCGGATGTCCGCGAGCGCCGTGTGATTGGCCGTTTTCACGAAACCCTTTGCCACTTCCGGCCTCCAGCGTTTGCACAACTCCTTGAGCGTGCTCACGTCCAGGTTGCGGTAATGAAACCAATCCTCGAGCACCGGCATGTAACGCACCATGAACCGCCGATCTTGGCCGATCGAATTGCCGCACATCGGGCTTTCGCGCTGGGGCACATATTCCTGCATGAACGCCAGGGCGGCGGCTTCCACCGCCGCCTCGTCCAGCGTCGACGCCTTGACTCTGGCGATCAACCCGGAATTGCCGTGCGTATTCTTGTTCCAGTCGTCCATCGCGTCAAGCAAAGCGTCGGATTGATGCACGACCCAGACGGGCGACTCGGCGATCAACTGCAGATTGCTGTCGGTGACGATCATCGCCAGTTCGAGAATGCGATCTCGCTCGGGATCAAGACCTGTCATTTCCATGTCGAGCCAAACGAGGTTATTTGCGTCCTGTGCCATATAATCTGTCCGTTGTTCCAAACCCCGCATTCTCTCACAACCGGATGAGCCATTCCTTCACCCTTGCCTTCCTCTTCCCCCTGACGCTGATGGTCGCGCTGCGCCTGTGGCTGTCCGGCCGCCAGATTGCGCACGTTCTGGCGCACCGGGACGCCGTGCCCGCGCAATTCGCCAACAAGGTCGGATTGTCGGAGCACCGGAAAGCCGCCGACTACACCGTGACGAAGACCCGTTTCGGCCGCGTCATGCTTGCCGTCGAAGTCGCGCTCCTGCTCTTCTACACATTCGGCGGTGGCCTGCAGATGCTGCACGATTTCTGGTACGCGAAAGTGCAGGGGCTGGCTTATGGTGTCACCCTGATTTTCAGCGTCATGGCCCTCTCCGGGATCATCGACCTGCCGCTCTCGCTCTATAGCCAGTTCGTCATCGAGGAGAAATTCGGTTTCAACCGCATAACCCTGAAATTATTCATCACCGATTTCATCAAGCAAACCAGCCTTGGCATCATCATCGGCGTGCCGGTTTTGCTGGCCGTACTCTGGCTAATGGACCAGATGGGCGCCTACTGGTGGTTTTATGTCTGGCTGTTCTGGTGCAGCTTCAATCTGCTCATCCTGTTCATCTACCCGACCTGGATCGCACCGCTCTTCAACAAATTCACCCCGCTCGACGATGCGCCGCTCCGAGTACGCATCGAGTCGCTACTGGCGCGCTGCGGCTTCGCCACCTCGGGCCTGTTCGTCATGGACGGATCGAAGCGCTCCAGCCACGGTAACGCCTATTTCACCGGCTTCGGCAAAACCAAGCGCATCGTCTTCTTCGACACCTTGCTCAAGCGTCTGCAACCCGGCGAAGTTGAAGCCGTGCTTGCCCACGAACTCGGCCACTTCAAGCACCGGCACGTTCTCAAGCGCATCGCTCTGCTGTTCGCGATGTCGCTGGCTTTTCTGGCGATTCTCGGCCAGTTGATGCAGGCGCCCTGGTTTTTCAACGGACTTGGCGTGCAGGTGCAGAATACTGCGCTTGCACTGATTCTGTTCTTTCTGGTCGTGCCCGTCTTTACGTTCCTGTTGACACCGCTAACGAGCCAACTCTCGCGCCGGCACGAGTTCGAAGCCGACCGCTACGCCACGCAACAATCCTCGGCAACCGACCTGGCCAATGCGCTGGTCAAACTTTATGAGGACAACGCCGCCACCCTGACCCCGGACCCGCTGCATTCCCTCTTCTACGATTCGCACCCGCCAGCGGCCCAACGCATTGAGCGACTGTCTTGACTATTCCGGGAACGATCATCGCGGCGCATGGCCGCCAATACCGGGTCGAACTGCCCGGCGGGGAAATCCTGCCCTGTTTCCCGCGCGGCAAGAAAAGCGAAATCGCCTGCGGCGACCGCGTTACGGTAAAGCGTAGCGGTGAAGACCAGGGCGTGATCGAATCGGTCGCACCGCGGAGCACACTGCTCTACCGCTCGAACGAATTCCGGCAGAAACTGATCGCGGCGAACGTCACGCAGATCGTCGTCGTCGCTACTGAACCGTCGTTTTCCGACGAACTGATCACACGCTGCCTGATCGCCGCAGAAAGCCAGGACATGCAGGCCCTGATCGTGCTCAACAAATGCGACCTGGCCGATCGCGTCGAAAGCTGCGAAAGAATCCTGGCGCCGTTCGAGGCGCTTGGCTACAGCGTGCTCCGACTTTCCGCCCGCGCCGGCGGCCATCAAATTCGCCCCTATCTTAACGGCCAGACCAGCGTTCTCGTCGGCCAATCCGGCATGGGTAAATCGACCCTGATCAATGCGCTCGTCCCCGACGCCGCGACCGCGACGCGCGACATTTCCGCGGCGCTCGACTCAGGCAAACACACGACCACCCATGCGACGCTCTACCGACTCGATGAACAGTCATCGCTGATCGACTCGCCGGGACTGCAGGAATTCGGACTGAACCACCTGTCAGCGGACGCGATTGAACACGGCTTTCCTGAACTGCGACGCTTGCACGGACAATGCCGCTTCCGCGACTGTCGCCACGACCGCGAACCCGGTTGCGCCGTGCTTGCCGCACTGGAACGTGGGGAAATCGATCGACGGCGTTATGTGGTCTTTCGTGCGCTACGTTCGGAAGCCGCCGGAAATTGATCCGGGAAAAAGCGGATAACCATGGCGAACACAACGGGTACCGCGAAAGGCTTGAATTATTGTGTTTCCTTTGCATTCGCCCAATCGGCAATTAAAAAAACACACTAGCTATTTGCTAGCCCGATGTAATCGCTGAATCCGCCATGGTAAAAATTGAATCTTGAGGTTGATCCCCATCAACCGAAGCAATAGCTCGCCATCCCGACACCGTTCAGCGCCGCGATTTTTCCGGAGAGGTTCCGTCCATCAGGCCGACACAGCGACGCAGGATTTCCTCTTGCTCCTTGGGCGATTTCCCGATCAGCTCGCAACTCACCGACGCCGGTTCTGCTGTCGCCGCTTTCTGCTTTTTCGGTGCCACATCCTTCCTTAACGGCACGGCGACCACGGACTGATGGCTTCCGGTCTTCGACGCATCCATTTCACTCGTAGCCGGAATTTTATCTGCAACCAGATTACTCGCCGACGCTTTGCCCTTCTGCGCCGAATCCGAGCTGGCGATTGCATATTCTTTCAAGGTCAACATTTGCAAAGAAAGCTCTTCAAGCTGCTTGCGCATATCAGCCAACGCGAGCTCCTTTTTCTTGAGTTTTTTCTTGGCCTCGACCACTTCCGCTTTCAATGCTGAGCGCTGCTGGACAAAAACGATACTGCTGGCAATGACGAACGTCAGCAATACGCCAATCACCACGGCCAAAATGATCACGATCGGGAATTTCGGTTTATTGTCCGAGTCCTCTGCAGAAACATGCCCTTCATCTGCCTCAGTTCTCATTGCAGCCTCCATCTATGAATCAATAGATTAGCCGACAAATTTCAACACGGCCTCACGAAAGGAAATAACGTACGCCGACCGAAATACTTTAGCAAGCGTTCGTCAGAAGGTTGAGGTACCCAGCAAACGAGATTCGCGAATAAGGCGCCAATCCGATGCTCATGATAAGCTGTCGCCCCGGCCGAATGTCTTTGCTTAACCTTACGCCCTGCTCATGAACACAAATACCCCCGCCGGCAGCCCGGCCCAGAACGCACGCACCCTGCTCAAATCGCTCCAGGAATCCTTTGTCGTATTTCGCGACTACGCGCCGTTGGCTATTGGAATCGACAAACAATTACTTGCGCGCCGTCCCGAACTTGAACGCAAGGTTTTGCGGGTCGCTCTCGGCCTGCACACCAACTCGCTGCTCTACCTCAAGTCCATGGAAAAGGCGACGCATCGATTCGATCTTGACGGGAACGCCGGCGAGGAAGTAACAGAGGAGCATCGCAAGCACGCCAGCGAGACTTTGCGCGAACGCTTCAGGAAGGACGCTGAACGGCGCAAGGCACAACGCGAAGCCGAGGCACGCGAACGTCAGCGCACCGAAAAACTTAGTCAGCTTGTCGAGAAATTCGGGAAGAACCGCCTATAACTCCCCTCTCAGGCCTTTATTGGCTCACTGCAGGCGACAGGTGAAGGCGTGCCTCCTTTTCGGGTGACCAAGACCCGAATAGGCGCCATGCCCGCTTTTCGTCTTCCAGGGCAATGAGCCAACGTCCGCTCAGTGAAGCTTTCAAAGTACCGGAATACACTCCGTTTGCCTCACGACGCAGGACAACAATCTGGTCTTCTCCAGTACGCGTCGGATGAACCGCTCGCAGGACAATGGCCTCCGGCATCGCCAGAGCAGCGCTGCCCTGAATCATGACGCGCACTGAAGATTGATCGGCACTCTGAAACACGTCTGCCTGCAACCCAAGTTGCGACGCATTCCGGTCACGCTCGACGATCCTGTTTATTGCCAGACCCTGCTTGTAATAATCGTCATCGACCAGTCCGTCATTGCTGGATATCGCCAAATAAGCCGTAAACAGTCCGGCGAGGATAACCACGAAAGGCCCTGCCATCAGTAACCAGGGCCAAGGGTGGGCATACCAAGGTTTGACGTCAAGACGAAGTTGATTGCTCATGGCATGAAGAATGTCGTTTTCTCGCGGATGCTGGTCCGACCACCGGATTCCGGCACAAGTTCAAAGAAAACCGGATTTGATCCCTGCCGACCGGCGCCCTCTTCGACACTCACGGCCAGCTGAATTGTCTTTGTCTGAGCCCCCTCAACTTCGAGCGATGTTTTGCCGACGATATGGATGCCCTCGATTCCGCCAACCTTGATCGTAAAGCGCTGCGCGGACTCGTCAGCGTTCATGACACGCAAGGTATAAACGTTCTCGATCTGTCCTTCGTCGGCTTCGAGGTACAACGTCGAACGATCACGCAGGATGTCGAGCCTGAAGGATACGCGGTTAACCAAGCTCCAACCGGTCGCCCCCACAATCAAGAACAGGATGGCCAGATAGACGAGCGTACGGGGACGTCCCAGACTGACGAGAATATCTTTCGGTCGGAAATGTTTATCCATCGCGTTTTCGGTCGAATAACGCACCAGACCACGCGGACTGCCCACCTTGTCCATCACCTCGTCGCAGGCGTCAATGCAAGCGGCACAGGCGATACATTCATATTGCAAACCGTTACGGATATCAATTCCCGTCGGACAGACCTGAACGCACAGACTGCAATCAACGCAATCGCCCAGTCCCTGCTCACGATAATCGGCGTTTTTCTTGCGTGCCCCGCGCGGTTCGCCGCGATTCGCGTCGTAGGTGATGATCAAAGTATCCGGATCGAACATCACGCCCTGAAAGCGGGCGTATGGGCACATGTACTTGCACACCTGTTCGCGCAGGAAACCGGCCATCATGTAAAGGAATCCGGCGTAGAAGAATATCCAAAAGATCTCCCACGGCCCCAGCGATAACGTCGTCACGGATGCAGCCAGTTCCCGGATCGGCGTGAAATAGCCGACGAAGGTGAATCCCGTCCACAAGGCGATGGTTAGCCATAAAAAATGCTTGGTCGCCTTGAGGCGGAACTTCCGCGCCGACATCGGCTGCGCATCGAGTTTCATCCGCGCCGCCCGGTCGCCTTCGATCTTGCGCTCGACCCACATGAGAATCTCGGTATAGACCGTTTGTGGGCACGCATAGCCGCAGAAAAGGCGCCCGCCAACGGCGGTCACGAGGAACAGCAGATACGCGGAAATGACCAGCAGAACGGCCAGATAAATCGCATCCTGCGGCAGGAATACCCAGCCGAAAATATAGAACTTACGCTCAACGAGATGAAAAAGGACCGCTTGCCGCCCGCTCCACTCGAGCCAGCACACCCCGTAGAAGAGTAACTGGGTAAAAAACACCATGCCCCAGCGCCAGGTGTTAAACAGGCCGGCCACACTGCGTGCATAAATGGTTTTATGTTTTTCGTACAAGCCAGTCGTATCGACGACAACCGGCTTGACGGAATCCTTTGCCGCCTTTTCCATGACCCAATGTCCACAGCAATTTCAGAATTGAAACCGAATCCAATACACCTTTTCCCATCCATCCCATTCCGAAATGGAAGCGTGCGAATTTCCTGAAAAACTGGGGAGCGAATCGCTCCCCCGTAAACGCTGAATTATTTAGCCTCGCCACCCGCACTCAAATGCAATACGTAAGCAGCTAACAAGTGAATCTTGGCTTCACCCAAAAAATCCTTCCAGGGCGGCATTTGATTCGTCCGGCCTTGTGTGATAGTCTTAATGATTTTTGCTTCGGAACTTCCGTAGAGCCAGACTCGGTCCGTCAAGTTGGGTGCACCGAGCATCTGCATCCCCTTGCCATCCATCCCATGACAGGCCAAACAGACCATATCGTATTTCGCCTTGCCTTTCTCTGCGAGAACCGAGTCATGCTTCAATCCGGACAGGGATCGGACATAATTGGCAACCTCGCGAGCTCCACCCTCCCCTCCAATCGCATCCGGATTGCCGCCATACGGCGGCATCATGCCGATCCGCCCATGGGTAATCGTTTCAACGATCTGCGCGGGCTCTCCGCCCCACTGCCAATCCTTATCGGTTAGGTTCGGAAAACCTTTATCTCGCGACCCCTGACCGGTTGCCCCGTGGCACTGCATGCAATACGTCTGGTAAAGGCGACCGGCCATATCCATCGCCTCTTTGTCAGCAGCAACTGCCACCAGATCCATCTTCAAATACTTTTCAAACAGCGGATTGATTTGGGCTTCGACATTTTTAACCTCTTTCCCATACTGACCGACTGACGTCCAGCCATGCACCCCCGAAAATCGACCAAGCGCGGGGTACAAGGTGACATAAAGGAGTGCAAAAGCAACGGTTCCATAGAACAACCACATCCACCAGCGAGGCAGGGGATTGTTGTATTCCTGAAGGGTTTCGTCCCAGACGTGGCCGGTGGTCTCGGTCGTCTTCCCCCCCGCCGGTCGATGGATGCTCTGCGACCAAAGGAATACGGCACACGCCAGGATACTGAAGAGTACGATCAGGATGACATACCAGTTCCAGAACTCGTTGACGAAATCGCTCATGATGTTTTCCTTTGTTCATTGCGGGCGGCAAGACCGAGTTCGCCCCGTTCTTCATCCGGGTCCGAGAAAGGCAAATTGGCGGTCTCTTCAAAACGTTGCTTGTTGCTTTTCACCCCGTAAGCCCACCAGACAATTCCGAGAAAAGTCAGCAGAGAAACCACGGTCACGATCGATCGCAGGTCATTGATGTCCATGACGTCACCTGGTTTCTTTCAACGCCAGGCCAAGCCCTTGCAGGTAAGCAATCAGGACATCGAGTTCTGTTTTGCCTTCGACCGCCGCCTTGGCGCCAGCGATTTCCTCCTCGGTATAAGGCACGCCGACCTTGCGCAAGGCCCGCATTTTTGCCGCGACACCGTCCGCATCGGCAGGATTTTTCGCGAGCCAGCCGAAAGCCGGCATGTTTGATTCTGGAACCACGTCACGCGGATTGATGAGATGCGCCCGGTGCCACTCGTCGGAATAGCGTCCGCCGACACGAGCCAGATCCGGACCGGTTCGCTTGGACCCCCACTGGAAGGGATGATCATAGACATATTCTCCGGCCACGGAATAATGCCCGTAACGCTCTGTTTCGGCGCGGAAAGGCCGGATCATCTGCGAATGACAAAGAAAACAGCCTTCGCGGATATAGATGTCGCGTCCACTCAAGCGTACCGGATCATAGGGTTTTAATCCCTGGACCGGTGTCGTGGTCGACTTCTGAAAAAAAAGCGGAACGATCTCGAGTAAGCCACCGACGCTAATGACCAGCAGGGTCAGGATGGCCAGAAGTCCGACGTTACGCTCAATTGCATCATGAGTCAGTTTCATTTCTGCTCCCCTTAAGCGTGGTGACCCGCCGGAAGTAACACCGCAGCGTCCTCGGTGATACCGCCAACCATCGTCTTGAACATGTTGTAAGTCATGATCAGCATGCCGGCAAGGAATAATATGCCGCCAAGCAAGCGGATGCCCCAGAACGGATAGGAAACCTTGACCGACTCGACAAAGCTGTACGCCAGCGTACCGTCCGCATTGACCGTCCGCCACATCAACCCTTGCATGACGCCGGAAATCCACATCGAAGCAATGTAAAGCACGACGCCGATCGTCGCTACCCAGAAATGCACAGTAATCAACTTGACGCTATGCATCTGCGGTTTGCCGAACAAACGTGGCAGAAGATAGTAGAGAGAGCCGATCGAAATCATCGCCACCCAGCCCAGCGCACCGGAATGCACATGCCCGATTGTCCAGTCCGTGTAATGCGAAAGGGCATTGACGGTTTTGATCGACATCATCGGTCCTTCGAAGGTCGACATGCCGTAAAAAGACAGCGAGGTGATCAGGAATTTGAGGATCGGGTCGTCACGCAATTTGTGCCAGGCGCCGGAGAGCGTCATGATGCCGTTGATCATGCCGCCCCAGGACGGCGCCAGCAGGATCAGCGAGAAAACCATGCCGACCGATTGCGTCCAGTCGGGCAGCGCCGTGTAATGCAGATGGTGCGGCCCCGCCCACATGTAGGTGAAGATCAGGGCCCAGAAGTGAACGACCGAGAGGCGATACGAATAGATGGGGCGTTCGGCTTGTTTGGGCACGAAGTAGTACATCATGCCGAGAAAGCCCGCCGTCAAGAAGAACCCGACGGCGTTATGGCCGTACCACCATTGCACCATGGCATCCTGCACGCCAGCGTAAGCTGAATAGGACTTTGTCCACGACACCGGAATGGCTGCGCTATTCACGATATGCAAGAGCGCCACAGCAAGGATAAAGCTGCCGTAGAACCAGTTGGCGACGTAAATATGCGATATCTTGCGCTTGAAGATCGTGCCGAAGAAGACGATCGCATAAGCCACCCAGACCAGCGCGATCAGGATATCGATCGGCCATTCGAGTTCAGCGTACTCCTTGCCTTGAGTCAATCCCAGAGGCAAGGTCACCGCCGCCAGCACGATGACGAGTTGCCAACCCCAAAAAACGAAAGACGCCAAAGCGTCTGAAAAGAGCCGCGTATGACAGGTACGCTGAACGACATAGAAAGACGTCGCCATCAGCGCACACCCGCCAAAGGCAAAAATCACGGCGTTAGTATGCAAGGGCCTCAATCGCCCGAAGTGTAAAAATCCGACGTTCAACTCAGGCCAAACCAGTTGCGCGGCGATGATCACGCCAACCAGCATACCCACAACGCCCCAGATCACTGCCATCACACTGAATTGCCGTACAACCTTGTAGTTGTACGTTGACTGTATTTCCGACATGGCCCACCTCGCTTGATTATTGAAGCTCGCCCTTTGAGAAAAGGCCACAAACAGGACAATGTTATTGTAGACACAAACCGCCAGATTGATCTATATCAATCCACAAAAAAACACCCGGACCACGCAACTCGTCAACTTTCGAATTGACCATCAGTTCCCACTTCAGTTCTTGCCGACGTTAAGCTTATTTCGGCCCCTTCTTCATCCTTTCTTCATTCCCTGCCCCGTTCTCGATTTTGTCCTTATCCATCAGTATCCGGTAACCCGGTCCTTCGAGGTCGTCGTACTGCCCGCTCTTCAACGACCACCAAAAAGCAAGGCCGACGAAGAAAACCAAGAGGACCGAGACAGGCACCAACAGATACATGATTTCCATCAATGTTCTCCCGTCCGCTGCAGACGCAACGAATTAAGCACAACAAGCAGGGAACTGCCCGACATGCCGATGCCGGCCATCCACGGGGTAACAAACCCCGCTATGGCCAACGGAAGCGCAACAAGGTTATAAACGACGGCCCAAGTCAGATTCTGACGAACGACACGCAGGGATTGTCTTGCCACGTGAAACCCCTGAGTCAAATGGTCAAGGTTTTCCGAAAGCAGAATCAGGTCGCCCTGCGTCCTCGCCAATTGCGCCCCCTCACCCATGGCAATCGAGACCTGGGCTTGCGCCAGCACTGGGGCGTCGTTGATACCATCGCCAACCATCGCAACCACAGCGCCCTGCGCCTGCAAGCGACAAACATAAGCATGTTTTTCCTGCGGCGAGACGCCGGCATGAACCTCCTCGATGCCGAGCGTCCGCGCCAACCGATCAGCGGCCTGCGCCGTATCCCCGGTCAAGAGAACAATCCGGCAACCGTCGGCGCGCAGTGCGGCCAGCATCCTGCGAGCTTGTGGACGAATCTCGTCGACCAAGCGAAACAGGGCCAGCCAGCCCGATTCGTTTCCGAGCGCGATCACGGTCTCACCACCTGCGACAAAAGACTGCGCCGCTTCCGGCAGGGGCATGCCATGCAGCGCCAACACATGATCGACGCGTCCAATGCGCAAGCGCTGGCCTTCGAAAACTGCGCTCATACCCAAGCCAGGGGCATTCTCGACCTCGCGGGTTGCGGGCAAAACAAGCCCGGCGGCCGCCTTGCGCAGCGCTTCGCCGACCGGATGCTCCGAGGTCTGCTCAACGGCCGCGGCCAAGGCCAGACAACTCTCCCCGCCTACTGCGCCCAGTGGCAGCACGTCCTGGACCTTCATTTTCCCGATCGTCAGTGTGCCGGTCTTGTCGAAAACGAAATGAGTGGCGCGTGCCAGCGTCTCGATGGCATGACTGCGCGTCACCAGCAATCCGGCGCGCGCCATGGCCCCACTGGCGACGGTCAGCGTCACCGGCGTCGCCAGCGACAAGGCACAAGGACAAGTCACCACGAGCACGGAGACCGTCACCCACAGGGCTTTTTCCGGATCGATGAAATGCCAGGCGACCGCTACGACAACAGCAACCAGAAGTACTCCAAGGATAAATCGCCCGGCAAAGCGATCGGCCAGTTCGACGAGGCGCGGCTTCTCCATCGCGGCACGTTCCATCAGGCGGATGATTGCCGATAGTCGCGTCGTTTCACCGACCCGATCGACCCGGATAAACAAGGGGCTCTCCATATTCACGGCCCCGCCGGTCACCTCGGCACCGGCACCCTTATGAACTGGCGAGCCTTCCCCTGTAAGTAAGGACTCATTGACGCTGCTCACCCCCTCAAGGACACAACCGTCGGCGGGAATCGTTTCTCCGGCCCGGACCAACACCGTATCGCCGGCACGCAAATCGGCGACGAGAACCCGTTCTGAAGATTGATCGTGAGGATAAGCCTTGACCCGTTCGGCAAACGACGGCATCAGCCGTGCCAGCGCTTCGGTAACCGCGACCGCACGTTGCCGCGCCATCATTTCGAGGTATCTGCCGGCGAGCAGAAAGAAGACAAACATCGCCACCGAGTCGAAATACACTTCACCCGAGGCGGTCACGGTCGCCAAAACACTGGCAGCGAAAGCGGTGCCAACGCCAAGCGCGACCGGCACGTCCATCCCAGCCCGAAACAATCGAAGATCGCGCCACGCCCCACGGAAAAATGGCGCCGCCGAATAAACAACGACTGGCACGGTCAGCACCAGACTGGCCCAGCGCAACAAAAGTTCGATCTCTGGCGCCATGTCGCCGTCGCCGGCAAGATACATCGGAATGGCGTACATCATGACCTGCATCATGCCGAAACCGGCGACGAACAACCGCCAGAGCGCACGACGCCTTTCCTTGCGCGCCCGTTCCTCGTTCAAGGCCGCGTCGTAGGGATAAGCGCGGTAGCCGATGGCTACGATCGCCGCCAGAATGTCCGAAAGCCTGATCCGGCGTTCATCCCAGCGCACCCTCGCGCGACGGGTGGTGAAATTAATATCGACCCCGACAACGCCGTCGAGCTGCGCGACGTGTTGTTCGTTCAGCCAGATGCAGGCGGCACAGGTGATTCCCTCGATGATCAGCGTTGCCTCGCGCTCATGGTCGTCAAGTTGGCGAACAAAACTTTTCTGGAAATCGGCATGATCGTAAAGTGCCAGACCGTCGACAACCGACGGCAGCGCTTCGCGCGGCGATTCAGGCAAAGCGTCGCGATTGCGGTAATAGTCGGCCAGCCCGTTATCGACAATCGCTTGGGCAACCGCCTGACAGCCGATGCAGCACATGGCCCGCGCCTGACTGTTAATCCGCACCGAGAGTTCCCCCCCCACAGGAATCGGCAAACCGCAGTGGTAACACGTATCCTGGCTCATTGCCGATCGAATCCGCCCATTGTCATTGTTTTTCTCAAAATTCATTGCCCGCGCAAGGGACTCCGAAGAGTATAAGTCAGTTCCCCAAGCCCTATCCGAACACGCTGGAACACCGCAACCCTCGGCTGAAAGCCGTTATAATTCAAGCTTTTTCGATTTTCCCGGATTTCAGCACCCCTGATGATCGTATTTCGCGGATTCAAGCACAAATCGCCCACAGCCACCGTGCTCACCATTGGCAATTTCGATGGTCTGCATCTTGGCCATCGCGCTTTGCTTGCCCGCGTCCGTGAAATTGCTGCCCGGGAAACCCTGATGCCGGCGGTCATCACCTTCGAGCCGCATCCACGCGAGTTTTTCACCCCCGAATCCACGCCCGCCCGTCTCGCCACCTTGCGCGAGAAGCTCGAGCAACTTGACGATGAGAAGGTCGAACTGGCCTGCGTCTGCCACTTTAACGCCGCTTTCGCCGCCCTCTCAGCAGAAGAATTCATCCGCAAGATTCTCGTTGACTGCATGCAGGTCAGGCATCTCGTCATCGGCGACGATTTTTGCTTCGGCGGCCGTCGCCAAGGCAATCTGCACACCTTGCGTGAAGCGGGCGCCCGCTTTGGCTTCACGGTTGAAGCCATGCATAGCGTTGTAACCGCGGGAACACGGGCATCCAGTTCCGCCGTCCGCGTAGCGCTCGCCGAAGGACGCATGGAGTATGCCGCACAACTGCTCGGCCGTCCCTATTCGATCGATGGCCGCGTCGTGCATGGCGAAAAGATTGGCAAACAACTGGGCTTCGCCACAGCAAACATCCGCATCAAGCACGACCGGCCGCCGCTGCAAGGTGTCTTCGCCGTCGAAGCGCACGGCCTCGACGACGGCCCGCATCAGGGCGTTGCCAATCTCGGCCTGCGTCGGAGCGTTGGGGGCGACTCTCGTCCGCTGCTCGAAGTCCATCTACTCGATTTTTCCGCCGACATTTACGGCAAGCACCTGAACGTCCGTTTCCTGCACAAATTGAGAAACGAAGTACACTTCCCCGACCTGGAATCGCTGAAGCGCCAAATCGCGACCGACGTCGATTCCGCAAGAAATTATTTCAAGCATTGCGCACATACCATGGCTGACTATAAAAACACCCTGAACCTCACCGACACGCCCTTCCCCATGCGTGGCGACCTCGCCAAGCGCGAGCCGCAATGGGTCGCCGACTGGCAAGAGAAGAACCTGTATGAGCAGATTCGGGAAGTCTGCAAAGGGCGTCCGCGTTTCGTGTTGCACGACGGCCCGCCCTACGCCAACGGCGACATCCACATCGGCCATGCCGTCAACAAGATCCTCAAGGACATCATCATCCGCTCGAAGACGCTGGCTGGATTTGACGCGCCCTATGTGCCCGGCTGGGACTGCCACGGCCTGCCGATCGAGCACCAGATCGAGAAACAGCACGGCAAGCATATCCCTGGCGACAAGGTGCGCGAATTGTGCCGCGCCTTCGCGGGTGAGCAGGTCGAGCGCCAGAAGAAGGACTTCATTCGCCTCGGCGTGCTCGGCGAATGGGACAATCCGTACCTGACGATGGCGTTCAAGACCGAGGCCGACGAAATCCGCGCCCTCGGCCGCATTCTTGAAAAGGGTTACCTCTACCAAGGCCTTAAGCCGGTCAACTGGTGCCTGGATTGCGGCTCGGCACTGGCCGAGGCCGAGGTCGAGTATGAAGACAAAACCTCACCGGCCATCGACGTCGCTTTCGAGGTCCATCCCAACCACGCCGAGAAGGTCGCCAAGGCCTTCGGCCTGAGCCATTTGCGTTCGCCGGCCTTCGCCGTGATCTGGACGACAACGCCGTGGACCTTGCCGGCCAACGAAGCGGTCAGCGCACATCCGGACTTCGATTACGATCTCATCGAAACCCCCAAGGGCACGCTGATCCTTGTGCGTGAACTCGCCGAAACCTGCCTCAAGCGCTATGGGCTCGAAGGCACTGTCGTCGGCACGACCAAGGGCGCGACGCTCGAACATGTCCTGCTCAAACATCCATTCCAGGACCGCGACGTTGCCATCATCTGCGGCACCCACGTCACTATCGAGGCCGGTACCGGCCTCGTGCACACGGCGCCGGCGCACGGCGTCGACGACTACAACATCGGCAAGAAATACGGTCTGCCGGTCAACAATCCGGTCGGCGACGACGGCAAATTCCTATCCAACACACCGGCGCTCTCCGTTTCGCCGCTGGCCGGCAAGACCGTCTGGGAAGCTAATCCGCTGGTGCTACAGGAACTCGAAGCCCGCAACCGTCTGCTCAAGGTCGAGAAAATCCAGCACAGCTACCCGCACTGCTGGCGACACAAGACGCCGATCATTTTCCGCGCCACGACACAATGGTTCGTCGGCATGGATCACAAGGACAAGGAAGACGCCGCCACCCTGCGCTGGATCGCCGAGCGCGCAGTGGACGAAACGCAATTCTTCCCGGCCTGGGGGCGCGCCCGTCTCGAAGCGATGATGAAGACCCGACCCGACTGGTGCGTCTCGCGCCAGCGCAATTGGGGCGTACCGATTCCCTTCTTCCTGCACAAGGAAACCGGCGCCCTGCATCCGCGTACGTCCGAACTCATCGAGCAGGTCGCCTTGCGCGTCGAACAATCCGGGATCGAAGCTTGGTTCTTGCTCGACGCCAAGGAACTGCTCGGCGGCGAGGCGGATCAGTACCGCAAGATGAGCGACACGCTCGACGTCTGGTTCGACTCCGGCGTCACCCATTCAAGCGTCATGCGCGGCTCGCACCGGGAGCAACTCGCCTACCCGGCCGACCTCTACCTGGAAGGTTCCGATCAGCACCGCGGCTGGTTCCAAAGCTCGCTGCTCACTGGCTGCGCGATTGACGGCCGCGCGCCGTACAAGGCGCTGCTCACGCACGGCTTCGTCGTCGACGGCAAGGGCCGCAAGATGTCCAAGTCGATGGGCAACGTGATCGCGCCGCAGAAAGTCTCCGACACCCTCGGCGCCGACATCCTGCGGCTGTGGGCACCCGCCACAGACTATTCCGGTGAATTGTCGATCTCGGACGAAATCCTCAAGCGCGTCGTCGAAGCCTACCGCCGTATCCGCAACACCCTGCGCTTCCTGCTCGCCAACACCTCGGACTTCGACCCCGCCAAAGACCTGCTGCCGCCCGAACAGTGGCTGGAAATCGACCGCTACGCGCTGGCCATGACGCGCCAGATGCAAATGCAGTGCGAGGCCGATTATGACAAGTTCGAATTCCACCGCGTCGTCCAGGCCTTGCAGACCTACTGCTCGGAAGATCTCGGCCGCTTCTACCTCGACATTCTCAAGGATCGCCTGTACACCTCCGCCGCCGATTCGGCAGCGCGGCGTTCGGCGCAAAGCGTGCTGTGGCATATCACCCAGACTTTCGTGAAGCTGATGGCACCGATCCTCAGTTTTACCGCCGAGGAAGTCTGGCGGACGCTCAACGGCCCAGATCAGTCGATCATGTTGCAGACTTGGCAAGCGCTACCAGAAGTCGCCGACGAAGCCGCCCTGCTCGACAAATGGAGCAAGATTCGCCAATACCGGGGCGACGTCATGAAGGCGCTGGAAGAACTGCGCGTCGAAGGCAAGATCGGCTCGTCGCTGCAAGCCGGGGTGACGATTCACACCGAGGGTGAGAAATTCGACATTCTGGCTTCGCTCGGCGACGACCTACGCTTCGTCCTGATCACATCGCAAGCCGGCGTCGCGCGCAGCGCCGAGGACAAGCTCGAATGCGTCTCGCTGACGCACGCGAAGTGCGAACGCTGCTGGCATGTGCGCGAGGACGTCGGCACTGATCCAGCGCATCCGGAAATCTGTGGGCGTTGTGCTGCCAACCTGCAAGGCGAGGACGAATCACGTGCCTTCGCGTAATGCCAACGTCTGGCTTTGGCTGGCGGCTGCGATTATCCTGCTCGACCAGGCCAGCAAATGGGTCGTTCTCGGCACGCTGCGGCCCGGTGACAGCATTTACGTCGCGCCGTTCTGGAACTGGGTGCTGACCTTTAACACCGGCGCGGCATTCAGTTTCCTGTCCGATGCCGGTGGCTGGCAGCGCTGGTTCTTCACTGTCCTCGCCATCTGCGTTTCTGGCTGGATCGTCATCATGCTGCGCCGGCATGCCGGCGAATTCCGGATTTCGCTGGCGCTGACGCTCGTGCTCGGTGGTGCAATCGGCAACGTCATCGACCGCCTTTATCTCGGCAAGGTCGTGGACTTCATCCAGTGGCACGTCACCGGCTACTACTGGCCGGCCTTTAATCTGGCCGACTCGGCGATCACGCTTGGCGCCATCCTGCTGCTCTGGGATCAATTCGTCAGGAAACCTGCGACCGAGTAAGCGGTCTCTTTGTAGTCGAAACCATCGAAATTCCCGCAAAGCCCCCCCATGCAAATCATCCTCGCTAATCCCCGCGGTTTCTGCGCCGGTGTCGAGCGCGCCATCGCCATCGTCGAACGTGCTATCAAGAAATTCGGCGCCCCCATTTACGTTCGTCACGAAGTCGTGCACAACAAATTCGTCTGCGATGATCTGCGTGCGAAAGGCGCCGTCTTCATCGAGGAGCTGTCGGAAGTTCCGTCGGGCAGCACCGTCATTTTCAGCGCCCACGGCGTCTCTCAAGCTGTGCGTGACGAAGCCGAGATGCGCAACCTCAAAGTCTTCGACGCCACCTGCCCACTGGTCACCAAAGTTCATCTCGAAGTCGCCCGCATGCGCAAGGAGGGTCGCGAAGTCGTTATGATCGGACACAAGGGGCACCCCGAAGTCGAAGGCACGATGGGCCAAAGCCCGGATGGTATGTATCTCGTCGAAACTGCTGACGATGTAGCGAAACTAAAGGTCATCAATCCCGCCCGCCTCGCCTACGTCACGCAAACGACCCTCTCCATCGACGATGCGGAAAAAGTCGTCGCCGCCCTGAAAACCCGTTTCCCGACAATCGTCGGCCCCGAGAAAGACGACATCTGCTACGCCACGCAGAACCGGCAGGATGCCATAAAGGCCTTGCCCGAATCATGCGAACTGGTCATCGTTGTCGGTTCCAAAAACAGCTCGAACTCCAACCGACTAAAAGAAATTGCCAAGCATCGGGGCAAGCGAGCCTATCTCGTGGACAGTGCAAAAGAAATCGACAGTGACTGGCTCACCAATGTAACCTGCGTCGCCGTGAGCGCGGGAGCCTCGGCGCCGGAGATCCTCGTCGAAGAAGTCGTCGACAGGCTAAACCAGCTTGGCGGATCCTCTCTGCAAATTCAGGAAGGTGTCGTAGAAACCATGTCCTTCCGGATTCCTACATCGCTCTGATCCCACTTTGTTCGCTGTTTGCAAGAAATAGCTCAATACGCATTCGGCTTCGAACAGGCGCATTGTTGATCCGGCCCGGCCTCATTTGGACTTTCATGAATTGCCTGACTGCATGGTTGATTACTTCATCAGGCAAAGACGAATCCGCGATTACGATGGCATCAATCCGACCACTCGAAGACACAAGTAACTGCAATTCGGCAACGCCACTAATACCCGACAAGTCGACGCCGGGTAGTGCTAAGTCAACAGGTTCCATAATTTGCGGCCGCTCGGATACGATATCCCCTGACAAGTAATCTTGTTCTTGAATCGGCGCTTCTAGGTATCTCCGTGTCGACAAAACTTGATTCACCAACCGACCCTGTGGTTCTGCCTTATCTGCTTGATGACGAACATCAAGCGATCGATTGTCATCAACAAAAAAGGAAGACGGCTTTCGCGCAGCAGGCGAAGCCAGCTTCAAATTCACCGTCAAGGCTCCCTTACCCCGCAAGACATCGGCATCCGACGATAAGATCACTCGGAAATAGCCACTAATCACGGCAACGTGTATGAAAGCCGAGATAACTATCGAAAATAGAAGAACGCGACTAGCGTTCAAATGTCGAATAAACGAAGAGCGATACATCCATCCGCCTGCCTTTATGCCACGAGTAGGGTAGATCCCCCCCGTCAGTCCTTGTAGGGACAGCAACCGACGGGGAGTTTTCGGCGCTTACGCTATTCGTTTATCAGCTCTCGCCACGACACCCGTTTCGTCGAAATAGTCCCTGAAGACACCGGCGCCTCAGAAATGGGATGTTTATTGTCTGAAGTTGTTGAGATAACGATGAGCTTGCTATTTGGCAGCTTAACGACCGTAACACCGACAATCAAGGCGTTACCGATTCGATAGCTCGCTGTTTGTCCGGCATTGCTCTGTACATTATTCATAAAGGAACCGTTGGTGACATCGAGCGTATTTATCCAACCATGCCCGCCCGTAGTACAAGCGTTCGAACTCCCGACATCAGGAACATTCGAGGCGAAGACCACCGTCCCCAACTGGACCTTGGGATCAACGTTAATGCGCTCGCCGGCTTCAAGCATTTCGACGAACCATCCAGACTTGGTCGCCCAATCGACCGAATTCGGCACCGCAACCGTTCTCTCTGTTGTACTACCCGATTTTAAAGAGAGTACCTGTTCAACAAGATCGCCAGAAGTTTTCACATTCGTCAGCGCAGAAGTTGCTGCCGAATCGTCTTTGATCGCGTAGAAAGAGCGCTTTGTCGTGTCATTTTTATCGGTAGCTTGCAAGAACAAGCCCGTACCGAACAATACGACACGATTGCTGCTGATTGAAACCAACTCAGGTTTGACGGTTATCGGCTCTCCAGTTTCGGCCACTTTGAATGCCGACTTGTTCGCCAAATCAAAGCGCCAAAGGTTCCCGTCCAGATCTCCCCCGTAAACATATGATGTGGTGATATCGGTAATCGGCGACGTTACCCAACCATTGATTTTCGCCAATCCTGCCGGCGAATCTGACGTCCCCGAACATGTAGCCGCCACGGACTGCGATGTGCAAGTGTAAATCCGGAAGTATTCAGTCCCGGTATAAGCGTCGAGGACATACAAAACCCCTTCGCCATTGTGATCTGCGTAAGAGGTCCCGCCATTGTTATAACCGGAAGTCACGATGGCGACCCATTTGCCCTCGATATTTGCACCGGAGGAACTAGTTGCCCCGGTAGGCAATTTGGTGATCAACGGGTTACCGTAGGTCTTTCCCATCCTGCCATCGGTGAATTCCCAGAGCGCGACAGGCGCGGTCGGGTCAGAAATATCCAACGCGAAATAAGAATTCCCGCCGCTGTTGAGGCCGCCCACCAGTATCGTTTTCCACGCACTTCCAACTGCGACATCGCCAACTGTCAAAACGCCATCAACATAATACCGGTGCCCATACGACGTACTGGCCAAATCATAAAGATTCGGCAACACCGATGAAGGCATGAACGCCCAATCCTCGTTACCCGTATTCGCGTCAAATGCGTGCAGGAACCCATCGTTGGCACCGACATACACCATGGCCTTGCGCGAACTCGCCGTCTTGTAGGTGCTATAGCCCGTGTCCGCATAACCGAAAGAAGGCGTCTTCACGTAAACCGGCTGTGTATTGATGATATCTCCCAAGACATGCTCTCGCGTCCGATACGACTTGTTTAAAGTTGCGTCGTCCCCTCCTATTAAATAGGAAAAGAGATTGGCATTCGTCGCTCCTGGACAATTCGCAATTGGAGAGCACTGCGGCAATTGCGTTGGATTAAAGAAATCCTTTCCCGCCACCGTGCCATCCCACCCCTTTGCCAGAGGTCATCAATGCGTGCATCGGTTGAATTGCTGATCGGATTACCCCAGTCTTTTGTTCCCTGACCAATCGCGTTATAGTCATTGGAACCGCCATTTTCATAGTCTTTCGAATATATAAGCGCGCCATCGACGCCCATGCCCATCGTGAAAGTCACCATGTGCTGCTTGCTGTTATCATCCTTGACCGAAGTTGGCACATCGTCGGTCAAGGATGATCGCAAATCCGTCTTGTAGTAATAAAGAGCCACGTCCGCGACGTGTATTCGATTTGGCCAGCGCATCCTTCCGATAACTTGGCTCTCCCGAATCTTGGTCGCCGACATTGTTGCCACTCAGATCAATTGGGCCAAAGGTGCTATCTTCAATGTTGTCATTCCAATAGCCATCCGTCGTCAGAAACGAAAAATTCTGCTGGGATGAATATTGAACTGGATCGGGATCACTTGCGCTGACCAACTTAGCCACACCACCGTAAACCCGTCCAGCACGCGATAGTGCCCCTCTAAGAGGCGTCCATGAGCAAGTCTTCACGGCAAACAGGTTGGTATAGAAAGCACTCTTGTGGGTCGCGTCGAAGTCGGCAATATTCAACTGAAGTGCTTTATTCGTCGTCCAGCACGTTGTATCACCAGCGTCGGAGATTTCGCTGTCGCTGGCGCCAGCGCTGATAAAAGTCAGTCCAACCCGGAAACCGGATCCTGGCGAAGAATCCGACATAGAAGAGTAAGCTCGGCTAACTGCCGTTTTCATCATCTGTATGCGCGTCCGGTAATAAGAATACCAGTTCGCAAAATTCTGCATTTCCTCGTCATAAGTACAAGTTGATCCAACACAATCCGTCCGTGCTGACGACTTGGGGTACGAAGTCGTTGCCGGTACGATATCGACACGCCCAACAACGACCCCAGATGAAGCAGCCAGGTAATTAACCCCATTTCCAAGGTTTTGATTGGCGAGATTAAAATCGATTCCTGTCGGCTCTAATAAATTAAAACTCTTGCCGTTGTAATCGGTATTCGTTGTCGAGGTCGCCCCACCGGGTGCCGTTACCTTGATTTGTGCGCAAGACGAACCTTCTGTGCAGGTGTTATTACCGGAATCTACTGACAACAATTCGGCAACGAATTGTCCTGTTCCATTGATGGCGGCAACTACTTTGCTAGCTAGATCATTCCGATTATTCTTACCGTTTTTACTATAATCGACGGAAAATGAAGCGATCTCTGTACCGTTGTACGAAATCGTTATAGTTTTCGTGCCTGAGGTATCCCCAGCCTGTTTAACGTAGAAAGATCTGTAAGCAGCGACCCCAGACACCGATGCCGCATTCGCAAGATTCGGGTACTTGAATGTTGTCGTTCGCCTACTTTGACAACTGGTCAAAGCCTTATCAGAACACCAAATCGGTTGCGCACTCAGGGTAAAGTAGTATGGGTTACCGTTATTCTTTGTCTTGGCATGGTGATAAGCGCTATTTGGATAAGTGTAGCCGGTCGCTGGAAAAACCGTATTCTGAACACAGTTACCCGAAGTCGTCCCGGTCGGATCGTCGGTATCGTTTTTACACCAATACAAATTGCGATATGTCGTTTTCAAATCCTTTGTCGAGGTTCCTGTAAAGGGATCGGTCAAAGTCGCCGTCGTCGATGCGTTGGCCCAATCCGCACCGGCTGAATCTTTGGGAGGAAGATAGCGGATTGTTGGATCGTAGTATTGAGAGTTAAAGGCCGATGAATTGAACAATACGTCCCCCAACTGGCAACTTTGCGTCGTACCGGGGATGTCTGTATACGACTGACAGAGGCTACTGCTGACGTAATCTGGCATGTAATCCGAAGCCATACTCCCTGAATCGTCAAGGATAAAAAGCATGTTAGGTTTGACGCTGATTCCAGCGCCGGTACCCAACGGCGTCGTGGAAATGGAAAGGCTCGAAGCACTGAAGGAACACAGCGCAAATAGAACCACTGAAACGATAAGCAGCAAGCGCTGAATGAAATTTCTCGAAGTCATTTTCATGATCTCCTCCTAGTACTCGATCAGAACCTGAGTCTGAACAAAGCTTTCCGTATTCTTGACGCCAAGCGTGCGGGTGGTGATTCGGTAGTAAATTCTTGTTTTTCCAGTAATCGCATAACTCCCGTACGAGGAGCTGCCTTGCGACATACCCGTACTGACGGCGGATGAACTGGTTGCGCACTGAATCGTCCCGCCGGCAGCGTATGAGCCCGTTTGATCGCACATGCGGTGGATAATGTAGGCCACCTGATTTCCTGCTGCATCTGTACCAGACACTACGAATGCTCTGCGCGCGGATGCTGCCGCGCCTGTCCAACTCACGTCGTCGGTAGTATTTCCCGGCGTCGTCTTCCCAGTAAAATCAGTCCCCGCCTGTTCCGTCGCGTAGTAACCAGCACCCGGAACATCGCCAGTGAGCAAAGCCTTGTTGTTTTCCAGCCAAACAATCGCGGCTTCCGTTCCTCGATCCCCGGACATCAAGGCGGACTGACGAAACCCCAGGTTGTTTGCGATCAATGTGGAAGTATCGACGCTTCTAACCAAGGCCAGCCCCACAAGCGTCAACGCCACAAGAATAACCAGCGTCACGACCAGAATAAACCCGCGCTGACGGACGTATTGAAAGTTCATGAGTTGCCCCAGATCATGTTGCGCAAAGGCACGACGGAATGAAAAATCTTGTATCGGTAGTGCCTTTGTTCGTCGGACAAGGCCATAGTCGGTCCGGCCGCCGTACCGCCTCCGGGCAATGTCATGTTCGGCCACAACACCAGCGAGGCACCGGAAACCATGGTTCCTTCACGGGCATGACTTCGAGCGACAGCGGCAAAATGGATCGCCAGAACTTGCTTCCATAACGCCGGCGTGGTGGGGGTCGTCTGATCCCATACATCAACAACGCCGTCTTCATTCGTATCCTTCCCGTATTTCGCACGCAACATGACAATGTTTTCGCCGACCGTCCTTGCACTGGTATCAACCAGAGAATTGAAGCGGGTTAGTTGCAAAGCCGAAGAAACGGCATAGGTCACATTGACTGGCAAAGGCCCGAGATTGTAAATCTTGGCCGCCGTTGAATGCGGCACGCCCAGTCCGCTGGGTTTGTTGTAGCGCGCGGGAACATTCTGCCCAAGTGAATTCGTGTAATTCCCGCTGTTATGGATAATGTTATCCGATTGCCCCGGCGTACCCGGAACGCCGGTGACTTGCGCCATGATGCAGTCAAAAAAGCCGTTCAACCCCGCCACGGGAGCAAATGTCGTCGGATCCGGTTTGTAATTATCGACCTCCTCGACAACCACGATCAAATCGCCTTCATGAAAACCGAAGCGGTTATCGACCTTGTAATTGGCATTGGTACCATTATTCGCTTGCGTCAAATGAGGCGCACTGAAGCCGACCTCGGAAGTCCCATAGGTAATGGTCAGAGCATCCGGGACGCCGTATTCATTTGCCGTGCCAGGCGAAATCGTTACGGGATTAATGGTAAAGGTAAAGTTTCTTGCCGGTGACGTTCCCTCGTCATAGGCAAAAATCTCGCAGCCAAGTAAATCTGGGGAATTGATGGCATAACCTGCCATTCGAACATCGGTTTCGATCATATGCGAAGCAATCGCACCGCTTGTTTGCGCATCGGCCCCACTCGCCGTTGTCCGCTTCTGTACATTGGCATTGCTTAAAACAACAGTAATGACAAGAAGGCCAATCATGGCAACCGTGACACCAACCATCAATTCGACAAGTGAAAAACCACGCGCCGAATTACTTGATGTTTCTGTAATCGTCTGCATATCAGAACACCACCTGTGCAATTGCTGTGTAATTATGCGTTTGCGCGACAGTCTCATCAGGATTACGCCATGAAACGACAACCGTCACGGCCGTCCCTCCTACGATAGTAATTGAAGTTGAGCCATTCGGAAGCGCCGCAACAACTTCATTGTCCCAAGCCGTACGCAGCGGTGACGGAGTAACGTCATCTGCATAACTCGAAATATGTGTCTTATCGATCATCATCTGACCAATGATGCTATTTGCAAAATAGCTGGCATCCGTCCGATATTTCCCATGGATCGTGTTATTGATTGCCATTGACTGAAATCCGAGCAATGCGATAAAGCCAATGGCAAAAATCAATATCGAAACTAGTGCCTCGATCAGCAGGAACCCACCATGCCGCTGACGAAAAGATATTCTTTCGATCAACATTTTCTTGGATCTCCAATCGTCGTCACAGCAGGATCGCAGATTCGCGATTGCCCACCTGTCGTTAACAGTACGCGATAAGTCTGGGTTGTCCCCGTTGTGGAAAAATCGATCTGCGTCAATAAAGCACTCGCATCAGCATTTGGCGAAACAAGTCCGACCCCGGTAAAAGTTCCTTTTATGGCACCGGAAGGACTCCTCGTCACTGTAACTCCAGCCCCCCTTCCCCTGCAGGCTTCGACTGTATGACTGAAGGGCAGTCAGCAACCCCATCGCCATCGTTGTCTCCAACGACAGTTTCACAACCGACGGCCCATGAAGAATCGGTATTGACGGTAAAAATAATTCGCGCATTGCGCCGGATAGCCTCGCTCCTGGCTAACTGCATTCCGTTCAGAACAGATTCGGATTTGAGTCGAACACGCGCTTTCGCGATCCATGATTGAAAGCCAGGAACAGCAATCGTCATGAGAATCGCAAGGACGGAGACGACAACCATGAGTTCAATCAGGGTTAGCCCACACTGCGTATTGCGCTGGTATCTCAACACCCGCCTCCTTTGCTATTCACCCAACAGTTCGAGCTACTTCCCCATGGAGTGGTTGAGGTCCGAACATTCGCCTGATTGAGCGTGTACCCAAACCCGGACATACCGCGAGACGCATTGCCATCGGCCTGTAGAACATAAGTTGTCGCTGTCAGCGTTGGACAAGTAAATGTAAAAGAATCCGCTTGCGAAGGCGTTGGGCAAGGGAAACCGACGTAAGTCCGATTGTCAGCAAAATACTGTTCGGTCCGCATGCGAATTTCCGAAAGACCACCAGTTGCTTCAGGAATTCGCCCACGAATCACATAGTCCCGGTAACTCGGATACGCAATTGCGGCAAGAATCCCGAGGATAGCCACAACGATCATCACTTTGATCAAGGTAAACCCACGGTAACGACTTAAAAAGCGACAAGTATTCATATCTACCTCTTTCCGGACAAACGTAATCTAGACCTTATCTTCAGAACAACACAGCGCAACGCGACAAACGGACGATTTATCAGCCCAAAAGGTTTCGAATCGAAATCAGCACCCGAAAAACAGACACTTGCTTCGTTGACAAAACAATGCGGCCTCAGGAGAAAAAGCACACCAAACGCTTGTTCGCATCCAATAATCCATCTATAATCGCGCCCTCGTTGCCGCTGTAGCTCAGTCGGTAGAGCAGCGCATTCGTAATGCGAAGGTCACCAGTTCGATTCCGGTCAGCGGCACCAAACGATCAGCCCAATCTCCAAGATTGGGCTTTTTCGTTTTGGGCTAATCAAGACGCGCCAGCTTCGATTTCGCGAGCGGCGGGTTCTTCGAGAAATATTTGCGGATGCCTGCAACAATGGCCTCGGCCATCTTGTCCTGATAGGCGTTGTCGTTCAGGCGCCTTTCTTCCTGCGGGTTTGAGATGAATGCGGTCTCGATAAGGATGGACGGAATATCTGGCGCCTTCAGAACTGCGAAGCCCGCTTGCTCGACGCTTTCCTTATGAAGCCGGTTGATGCTACCGAGTTCGTCGAGCACGGCCTTGCCCAGTTTGAGGCTGTCGTTGATCGTCGCCGTTTGCGAAAGGTCAAGCAGCGTCCGGGCGAGCATCGGGTCCTTGACGTCGATATTGACGCCCCCAACGAGGTCCGCAGAATTTTCTCGCTGCGCCAAATAGCGCGCCGCTGAACTCGAAGCCCCGCGCTCGGACAGCACAAATACCGAGGAACCATTCGCATCCGGCCGCGTGAAAGCGTCGGCGTGGATCGACACGAATAGATCGGACTGGATGCGCCGGGCTTTTTGCACACGCATGTGCAGAGGGACAAAATAATCGGTATTGCGCGTCAACACTGCCCGCATGTTGGGCTCAGCATCGATTTTAGCCTTCAGGTGCTTGGCGATGGCCAGCGTTACGTGCTTTTCGTAACTACCACCGCGCCCGACCGCGCCCGGGTCTTCGCCACCATGCCCGGGATCAAGCGTAATCGTTACCATCCGGTCGACCACCGGTTTGCCTGCCCTCCGCGATTCTTTGCCGCCTTTGGCGGTTTGCGTCTGCGGGGAAGTTTCTTCAACCGGCATTGGCTCATTGCCGTGCCTTTTTTCATTTTGCTCGAGCCATTGCAGCAAGGGGTCCGGCGGTTCCGATGGATAGACATCAAGCACGAGACGATGTCCATACTGCCCAGCAGGCGGCAATTCGAACACTTGAGGATTGACTTCGTTCTTAAGCTCCATGACCAGTCGCACCACGCCCGGCTTGAATCGACCGGCGCGCAACAACTTGATGTTCGGGTCATCGGCCATGACCTTGCCCGGCAGACTTTCCAGGACGCTGTTGAATTCGACGCCTTGCAGATCGACGACCAGGCGATCGGGGTTCTTGATCGTGAAATGGGAGAACTTCAAAGGCGAACTGCCCTCGATCGTTACCCGCGTGTAATCTGGCGCCGGCCAGACTCGCACGGCAACGATGTCTCTTTTACGGTCAACGGCCGCCCGCCCGAGGGGGCTGACTAACAGGAGAAGTGAGGCGCCGGCAAACTTGATTAGTTCGCGCCGTCGGCTTGCAACCTCTTGAATTCGCTTAGACATTTCCGCCCGGCCTCGCTACGGGCTTGAAGCTCGAGAAGCCTGCCGTATCCGTTCGCATTCTGTGCGAAACGAAACACAAGGGCGAGATCGGGCGATGGCACATAGCCGACAGCCTTTTCGGGCCATTCGACCAGGCACACCGAGTCATCCCGGAAATACTCGCCAAGACCTGCATCCTCAAACTCTCCTGGCTCACTGAAACGATAGAAATCAAAGTGATACCAGTATAAGCTCGAAACCACGTAAACTTCAACCAAAGAATAGGTTGGACTTTTTACTGGGCCGGCATAACCCAAACCGCGCAAGAGAGCACGTACGAGCGTGGTTTTGCCCGCGCCGAGGTCACCTTCGAACCAGACGACCATCCCGGGAAGTAGCAACGGCGCGAGTTTTCCGCCCACAGCAATCGTCGCCTCCTCGTCGGAGAGACACAACACCAAGGTCTCACGATCTTGAACAGGGCTATGATGAGGGCTATGCAAAAAAACGACTCCAATCTCGATTTGGTCGCGCTGTCCTCCCGCATCAAGGCTTGGGGGCAGGAACTGGGCTTCGAACGTTTGGGGATTGCCCAGGCAGACACTTCGGAAGCAGCCCCCGGTTTGTTGCGCTGGCTGGAACAGGGCCACCACGGCGAGATGGATTATATGGCCAAACACGCGGCGCGGCGCACTCAGCCGGACAAGCTGCTTCCTGGCACTTTTACGGTCATCTCCGCAAGTCTGCCCTACTGGCCACAGGCGGCCAATTGTGAGCAAGTGCTCGCCGACGGAGAACTTGGCTATATCTCGCGCTACGCACTGGGCCGCGATTATCACAAGACGCTGCGCCAGCGTCTGCAGAAACTCGCTACGCGCATCGAAAATGAAATTACCGGCCACGATACAAACCGTTCCTTCTCCTACCGTGTATTCAGCGACTCGGCGCCCGTCATGGAAGTTGAATTTGCCCGAAAGGCGGGCATCGCCTGGCGCGGCAAACACTCGCTGGCATTGAATCGCTCAGGTTCCTGGCATTTTCTCGGCGAAATCTACACTTCCTTGCCGCTCCCCCCTGACATGCCGATCAAGGATCACTGCGGCACATGCTTACGTTGTTTGGAATCCTGCCCGACCGGCGCCATTGTCGCCCCCTACGAAGTTGATGCCCGACGCTGCATTTCCTACCTGACGATCGAATTCACCGGGATCATCCCTCTTGAATTTCGACCACTCATCGGCAATCGCATTTACGGCTGTGATGACTGCCAGACATGCTGCCCGTGGAACCGTTTTGCCTCTATCGGGAACCCAGACTTCGCCGTGCGTCATCAGTTGGACGCTACGCCGCTCGAGGAACTCTTCGCCTGGAACGCATCTGAATTTGAAGATAAATTAGTCGGCAGCCCCATCCGGCGTATCGGCCATGAGCGCTGGTTACGCAATATTGCCGTCGCCCTTGGTAACGCACCGCCCACGCCAGCAATCAAGGCAGCATTGGGCGCTCGCGCCGACGATTCTTCGCTGCTCGTCCGCGAACACGTCGGCTGGGCGCTACAACAACGCCATTCGTCAGAGTGATGAACGGTATTGATTTCCCAAGGTTTTCGGCTAATATTTCGACAAGATTGCTTTGGTGAACAAGTGTTTCCGTAGCTTCACCGAACGCAATCGGCCGTTCCGGCACCTGCCGGATTCTGAAACAGGGCAAACCCGTCGAAAGGCGGCGACGCAAAGTCACCGGCCTGTCGCCCGAGAAATTCGGGCCATGGCAGCGGGACCACCAGAAATCCGTGATATCGTGACTCACATCGTCCTCTTTTGCCGAACCGATCCCTTCCCGTACTGGACAGCCCTGCCGTATCATTTGCTTCGGTCGAGCCGCAACGTCATACCGGGAGCCGCATCATGAGCAGTTCATCTTCGGGCAATGCATCGAGCAGAGTCGTTTCCCTGAACAGTCTTGGGCGTACACGCAGCCCGGGACAACGCCTGCTCGGTGAATGCCGCGACCGCTTGGTCGACAGCCTTTGCCTCTGGCTACAAGGCATCGCCGCGCCGATTTCCGAGGAACTCTTCGTACTCGCCGATTCAACGCGGGACCGACTGCTTCAGACCCGCTATCTCGATCTGCGCGCCGATATCGAAAAGGACTGGTTGCATCTGGTAGAAACCTTCCGACGGGATCTCTCGGCCGAGACCGAACGTTGCCAGAACCAAGGCAACATGAAGGAAAACGAAAATGCGAGTCCACTTGATCTGCCCGATTTCGAGGGGCTGAAACTGCTCGATGACGAAGACCTCACGGAACACATCGTCCTGCGCGAATTCGCCGCGCAGGTTTCCAAAACCTGCGACGAAGAACTTTACACACTCAACCGGCGCGTCGCCGCCCTGCTCGGCCACGACGCCCCCGTTTGAGAATACCAATCCGCTAGCGCCTCCAGTCGTCTGCGATGCGCTATCCGACGCTTGTAGCGCTATTGGTTCGAATGCCGAGGAGCGCCTGCTCTTGTTGCGCCGACTGTAGCGCCACCTGCATCTCGGCCTGCCGCCAATCTATGAGCAAATCAACGCCTTTCTGATTGAACGCGGCATCTTGCCTGACCTCAAACGGAGTTTTCGTAAAGGCGCCATACTCGGAGAAACCAAAGCCGTCACACCCGTGGTGACCGCATCCCCCCAGATGACAGGCAACACCGAAGCGTCCGCCACTTCTCAACCTACTGCAACCTCTCCCTCCAGGCCGGGCATCCTAGAAGCCCTACAGCGACTTGCTCTCGCCCGCACAGCACAAACGCAAATCACCGCTTCCGGATTCACAAGCACCACCGCGGCCCCATTCGATGGCACCGCTAGTAACTTTTCGGGAGGAATATGGGCGGTGCCGATCGATCCGGAAACAGTCAACCGCCTGCTCTTCTCCACGCTGAATGAAATCCAGCACTCGCCTCTCCCGGCGAGCACTTCCGGCGTGCCGATCGTCAATCAGATCCATTTGGTCCGCGATTCGGAAAACGCAAAAAATGCCGTCGGAATGACTGCGGTGACGATCGACATCGTCGCCATGCTGTTCGACTTCATCTTTGACGACACTCACGTTCCGGTAGCGATCAAGGCTCTGCTTAGCCGGCTGCAGATCCCGGTGCTCAAGGTCGCGATGCTCAATCCGAGTTTTTTCACGGATCGCCAACACCCTACCCGCCGCTTTCTGGGCAGCATCTCCGGAATTTCGATCCGCTGGGGAAGAGCGGTCGACGAGAGCGACCCTTTCTACCAAAAACTTGCCGATCTCGTGGAACGCATTCAGTCTGAGTTCGAGGAGGATGTCGAAGTCTTCGGCACGGCCCTCGCCAAACTCGACGCCTTCGTCAACGAAAACGAAAACACGGAAAACCGTCCCACGCTGGCCGCCGCCCACCTGGCCATGCAACACGAACAACAAGCTGAAGCGCTCGAACAAGCGGAACGCGCGCTCCGCACATTCCGCGCCGGCAAACAGATTCCCGAATTACTTAACACTTTCCTCGAAACGCATTGGATACGCGTCCTGAAGAATATCGCGTTGAATAACGTAATCGACGGCCCGGAATGGCAATCGGGCCTGGAGACGATGCGGGATCTCGTCTGGAGCGTCGAAGCCAAGAAGGCACCGGACGATCGCCTCAAGCTGATCAGTTTGCTCCCCAAGCTACTTTCACACATCAACACTGGCCTTGATGGCATCGGCACGCCAACCGCGCAGCGCCAGGAATTTTTCGACAGGCTGGTGAAATGCCATTCAGCCGCACTGAAAGGCGAACCGCTACCGCAGCCAGCTCCGGCAACCGAACCGAAAGATACCATTCCAAAGATTAAACCCCTGACCGAAGGTGAATTGCAGGTAAAACGCAGCATCGACGACGGCGTAGAGATCGAGGAGGTCGTACTGATCGGCGCCCCGCCGGTCTGGCGCGCCGACGAGCGTGAAATCGCCCGTCAGGTTGAAGACCTCAAGCGAGGCGACTGGGTCGATTTTCTCGACGAGAAAGGCGACAGCAACCGCGTTCGTCTCAACTGGATCAGCCCTCATCGAGGCATCATGGTGTTCAGCAACAATCGTTCGGCCAAGGCCATTTCGATCGACCCGGAAGCACTGGCCCGACAAATCCGGAACGGCAAGGCCGAAATCGTTCAGCAGGTTGAAGTCTTCGAACGCGCTCTGAGCGGTGCTTTGGAGTCAATCAACGCCGGTTAGCGAGCAACCGGCCGTGACGGATCGCTGCACCACTCGCTCCAAGAACCGGGGTAGAGCCTTGCCCCGTGCAAACCGGCAATTTCCATGGCCAGTAAATTATGACAAGCCGTCACGCCGGAGCCGCACTGCATGACTGTCCGTTCAGGCGAAAAACCGGCGAACAAAGCCTGAAACTCCCGACGTAACTCGGCGGCAGCGCGAAAGCATCCTTGGGCGTCGAGATTTTCCCCGAAGAAACGATTGCGTGCGCCGGGAATATGCCCACCAACCGGATCGAGCGTTTCATTCTCTCCACGAAAACGATCCGGGCCACGGGCGTCGATCACACAGAAATCTGCGGTTTCAAGATTGACCATAACGTCATCGCTTGTCACGGTCCAGTCCGTCTGGCAAGACCATTCAGAAGCAACGGGCCTCGAAACCGGCAACTCGCTGCTTAACAGCCGCCCTTCCCTGAGCCATTGTCCGATTCCACCGTCAAGCACAGCGACGTGCTCATGACCAAGCCAGCGCAACAGCCACCACAAACGGCTGGCTATCATCCCCCCGACATCGTCGTAAGCGACGACCTGCGTCTGCGACGAAACCCCGGCCGCTCCCAGCTTCCCTGCCAACACAGCGGGATCAGGCAATGGATGGCGGCCATTGTGTCCGGTCATCGGCCCAGACAGATCGCGGTCAAGATGCATGAAGAAGGCGCCCGGCAAATGTCCTTCGCGATAGGCCTTCTCGCCGTACCCCACATCCGACAACTGATGCCGGCAATCGAAAACTCGCCAGTCCGGATTGTCCACATGCGCGTCCAGCGTCGCGCAGTCAATCAGCGCCGTATAGGCCATTCTCCGTCACCCTACTCCGGCAATTCGCTTTCGGTTTCCAGCCAGGAACGAGCCTCGCTCTCTTCCTTGAAAACCTGAATATCTGCGCCAATGAAAGCCCTCGACAGCCAAGCGCTCCATGTGATCCACTGGCTTTCGGTCAACACGGCAATCCGGTTGAAGTCCTGCGCATGCTTGCGGGTAAATACGAGATCCTCCCACGCCACATCGAGGGTGAAGTCGATCATTTCACGCAAATCAAAAAACAGATCGATTGGCCCTTCGAATTTCAACTTGTAATTGACCAACTCCTCGAATTCCTGGTAGTCCGCCAGCGTGAACTCACCGTATACGTTGACTTCGACGCGGCCAGGCTGGTGCTGAACGACGATCATGACATTCTCCTTATGAACAGCAATTATCAGCACCAGTGTAGCACCAGTCACGTCCAGAGGGATTTGCCCGTGCAATCAAACCGATCCATTTGACCAGAGCGGGTTCTTACGCTATTTTCCCGGTTTGATTTGAACGATGCCTATGGTCAAGCCAGCCCCAGCCGCCCGTAACACCCCGGACTCCCCGCCTGCGGCAACGGAGATGAAATTCGAAACCGCCCTTGCCGAGCTGGAGCAGATCGTCCAGAACATGGAGAGTGGCCGATTGCCGCTTGAAGAATCGATTGATGCCTATCGGCGCGGTAGCGAACTGCTCAAGTATTGTCAGCAAAAATTGAATGACGCCGAGCGCAAGATTCAGGTTCTCGAAGATGGCGCGCTGCGCGACTTTGACCCGGCGAGCGGAGAAACTCAGTGACACCATCGACCGTCCCTGCGAAAAAAAATATGGAATTGCCTTTCACCGACTGGATGCAATCGGTTCAGATGCGGACAGAAGCCGCGCTCTCACGCCACCTGCCACCCGAAGAAGCAATTCCGGCTCGCCTGCATCAGGCCATGCGCTACGCCTGCCTGGGTGGCGGCAAGCGCGTCCGGCCCCTGCTTGCTTTTGCGGCCGGCGAACTGACCGGTGCCACACCAGAAAAACTGGAAATCGCCGCCTGCGCCGTCGAGATGATTCATGCCTATTCCCTCGTCCATGACGATTTGCCTTGCATGGACGATGACGTGCTGCGACGCGGTCGCCCGACCTGCCATGTCGAATACGACGAGCCGACGGCGCTGCTCGTTGGCGACAGCCTGCAAACCCGGGCTTTTGAATTACTGACAAGCGACCTACTCGGCGCCGCTGAGTGCCGAGTAGCGATGGTTCGCCTGCTGACCCACGCCAGCGGCTCTTGCGGCATGGCTGGCGGCCAGGCCATTGACCTGGAGTCGGTCGGGCAAATCCTGAATCAGCCCGAACTCGAACTGATGCACGCATTAAAGACTGGCGCACTGATCCGCGCCGCCTTCATGCTCGGCGCACTGTGCGGTGATGAACTCGACGATGCTCCCAGAGATTCGCTGGATCGCTTCGCCAAGCGCGCCGGCTTGCTGTTCCAGGTTGTCGACGACATCCTGGATTGCACGGCGAATACGGCCACGCTCGGCAAAACCGCCGGTAAAGACGCGGCCGCTGACAAACCGACCTACGTCAGTCTCTTGGGCCTCGACGGCGCCCGTGAATTTGCCGCGGAATTGCGAAATCAAGCGCTTGGCGCACTAGCTTGCTTTGGCGATCGCAGCCGACGCCTGATCGAACTCACCGATTTCATCACCCATCGAAAGTTTTAACGACGATCCCGGCAGCGACCGCTACCGAGACCGTAAACAGCCGGGGCAAGAAACCCATGAATCCATACCCTTTGCTCGACACCATCGATTCGCCAGAGCAACTGCGTCATCTCGACCGCAAGCAGCTGCAACAGCTTACTGAGGAGTTGCGCGATTTTCTCGTCGAGTCGGTCTCACGCACGGGCGGCCATCTGTCATCGAATCTCGGCACGGTAGAACTCACCGTTGCCCTGCATTACGTATTCAATACCCCGCACGATCGTCTCGTCTGGGATGTTGGCCACCAGACCTATGCCCACAAGATACTGACTGGCCGCCGTGAGGGCATGTCCCAATTGCGCATGCATGGCGGCATATCCGGATTCCCGAAGCGCTGCGAAAGCGAATTCGACACTTTCGGCGTCGGGCACTCTTCGACATCGATTTCGGCTGCGCTCGGCATGGCACAAGCTTTCAAGCTCAAGGGAGAAAAACGCAACACCATTGCCATTATCGGTGACGGCGCCATGTCCGCGGGCCAAGCCTTCGAAGCCCTCAACAATGCTGGTGTCGCTGATGCCGATATGCTGGTCATCCTTAACGACAACGACATGTCGATCTCGCAACCGGTCGGCGCGCTCAACAAATACCTCGCCAGACTGCTCTCGGGCAGCGCCTTCAACGCCGCGCGCAAGGCTGGAGAAAAAGTTCTCGGCGTCTCGCCGTCACTGCTCGAATTTGCCAACCGTGTTGAAGAACACGTTAAGGGCTTGCTTACGCCGGGCACCTTGTTCGAGGAACTCGGTTTCAACTACATCGGCCCGATCGACGGCCACGATCTGGATTCGCTGATACCGACCCTGCAAAACCTCCAGAAACTCGACGGCCCACAATTCCTGCATGTCATGACCCGCAAAGGGCAGGGCTATAAAATGGCCGAAGCCGACCCTGTCCTGTACCACGGCGTTTCAAAATTCGAGCCGGAAATCGGCATCCAGAGCGGGAAGGGAAGTAGCAAACCGACTTATACGCAGGTTTTCGGCAACTGGCTGTGCGATATGGCCGATGCCGACCCCAGACTCATCGCCATCACCCCGGCCATGGGGGAGGGTTCTGGGATGATCCAGTTTGCCGAACGCTACCCGGAACGTTATTTCGACGTCGGCATCGCCGAGCAGCACGCTGTCACCTTCGCCGCCGGCCTCGCTTGCGAGGGCATGCGCCCGGTCGTGGCGATCTATTCGACCTTCCTGCAACGCGGTTACGACCAATTGCTGCATGACGTCGCCCTACAAAACCTGCCGGTCGTCTTTGCCCTTGACCGTGGTGGCCTAGTCGGGGCCGACGGCCCGACGCACCATGGCAGCTTCGATCTCTCCTTCATTACGTGCATTCCGAACATGGTCGTCATGGCACCTGCCGACGAGGAGGAATGCAGGAAGATGCTGACCACCGCCTATCAGCTAGACGGCCCGAGTGCCGTGCGCTATCCACGCGGCACCGGCCCCGGTGTGCCAACCGAACCGACGCTATCTCCGCTGCCACTTGGCAAAGGCGAAATCCGACGCAAAGGCAAAGACATCGCCCTGCTCGCCTTCGGCAGCATGCTGACACCCGCGCTCGAGGCAGCGGAAGCGCTCAATGCGACCGTCGCCAACATGCGCTTCGTCAAACCGATCGACCGCGACTTGATTATTGAATTGGCACGGGAACATTCGCTGCTGATCAGCGTCGAAGAAAATGCCTTGATCGGTGGTGCGGGATCCGAAGTCGCGCGCTTACTGGACGAAATCGGCAGTCCGGCGCAATTTGTCAGAATGGGACTTCCCGACCGCTTCATCGATCATGGCGATCAAGCCATCCTGCTGGCAAAAACTGGGCTCGACAGCGCTGGCATCATCCGCACCGCTCTGGCCCACCAAACAGAAGCCAAGTGACACTCTCAGGAAACGCAATGAACGCACCTCAAGCACCGAAAGCAGCTCAATCCTCCATGGCCGACGTGCAGAATTTGGCCGACACACGTCAGATCGCCATCAACCGCGTCGGCATCAAGTCCATCCGCCACCCGGTCAAGTTTCTCGACAAGTCAAGCGGCGTCCAGCACACCATCGCCGTGTTCAACATGTATGTCGGTCTGCCTCATGATTTCAAGGGCACGCACATGTCGCGCTTCGTCGAAATCCTGAACAGCCACGACCGCGAGATTTCGGTCGAGAATTTCCCGGTGATGTTGCGCGAAATGGTGGAGAAGCTGGAAGCGCAAACCGGCCATATCGAGATGAGTTTCCCCTATTTCATCAATAAAACCGCGCCTGTTTCGGGCGTACAAAGCCTGATGGATTACGAGGTCACCCTGATCGGAGAAATCTGTCATGGTGAAATCGCCTCAACGGTCAAGGTCCAGGTGCCGGTCGCCAGCCTGTGTCCGTGTTCAAAAAAAATCTCCGAACGCGGCGCCCATAATCAACGCTCGCACGTCACTGTAAGCGCCAGGATCAACGAGCATCTCTGGATCGAAGAAATCGTCGAGATGGTCGAGTCCGAGGCTTCCTGCGAGCTTTACGGCCTGCTCAAGCGCCCGGACGAGAAATTTGTCACCGAACGCGCCTATGACAACCCGAAATTCGTTGAAGACATGGTGCGCGACGTCGCTGCGCGCCTCAATGCCGAGCCGCGTATCTATCACTACGTCGTCGAGGCCGAGAATTTCGAATCAATTCACAACCACTCGGCCTACGCCCTGATCGAAAAGACCAAATAAGGCTTACCGCCCGACTCTTCCGGACGGGGGCAGTGCCAGATTATTGCCTGCTCCCGGCGAGATCAGGGAAAGTAGAAAACCGCTTTCGTCGCCTGGTTTGCGCCGATGCCAACCAATTTTTTCTGCTGACTGCCGGCGTATTCTACCGTCAGCTGATACCTTCCCGCCGGCAACTTGGCCAAGAAGCGCGGGCCGCAATCGTCAGCCGCCAAGATTTGCTTCCTTTGTGCGTTTTCTATGGACACTTTGACGCCAGCCAGATACGCGCCGGTCACTTTCTGTGCGAAAAGAAGTTGCAAACTGTAATCGTTGGCCTGTTCCTGCAAAGTGGCCCATTCCTCCTCGCCAACGCCGCCGGTCACGTAAGGTACACCCGACAATGCCGCAGCATCACCCGCCGCCTGCACATAAGGCACCGAGCAAAGCGACAGAACAAAAAAAGACAAGCCAAAAATCGTCCGCTTCATACTTCACCTCCGAATGCTTGTTTCTCATAGCTGCAAGCTAGACCAAGCACCAGCAACATGCAAACGACTCGGACAGAAAAATCGGAATCAACCCCAATACCGAAAAAAACGGGGCAGTGCCCTACGACACCGCCCCGTTTTCTTGAAACCAACGGATGTTCTGTCAGTCCTGTTTGGTTTCCTTGGTCTTGCGCACCAGCTTTTCCTTGATCCGTGCGGACTTACCGGAACGCTCACGAAGGTAGTACAGCTTGGCACGACGCACGTCACCGCGACGTTTGACGTCGATGGCGGCGACCAGCGGCGAATAGGTCTGGAACGTACGCTCGACGCCCTCACCGGACGAAATCTTGCGGACGATGAAACTGGAATTGAGACCGCGGTTACGCTTAGCGATGACGACGCCTTCGTAAGCCTGCAGACGCTCACGGTTACCTTCCTTGACCTTCACCTGAACAACAACGGTGTCACCGGGGGCGAAGTCAGGGATGGTCTTGCCCAGACGGGCGATTTCTTCCTGCTCGAGTTGCGCTATCAGATTCATTTTTAAAGACTCCATTTATCGTTTACTGACCGCATTGCTCCTGAAACTGTCCCAGGAGTTGCGTTTCCTCTTTCGACAGCATCCGCCCCGCCAATAACTCGGGACGCCGCTGCCACGTCCGCCCTAGCGCCTGCTGCAGACGCCAGCGACGAATCTTCTCGTGATGACCGGACAACAGCACGTCCGGCACCCGCCGACCTTCGTATTCCTCCGGCCGCGTATAGTGCGGGCAATCCAGCAAACCCGCGACAAACGAATCCTGTTCAGCCGATTCGGCGTCGTTTAGCACGCCCGGCAATTGTCTGACGATGGCGTCCAGCAAGGCCATCGCCGGGACTTCGCCGCCCGAAAGCACAAAATCCCCGATCGATATTTCCTCATCGACGCAACGCTCGATCAAACGTTCGTCAACCCCTTCGTAGCGTCCGCACAACAGCACCAGGCCTTCTTCACGCTGCTGAACGAAGCGCATCACGCGCCGGTGCGTCAATTGCGCACCTTGTGGCGACAGATAAACCACCCTGCTCCCGACCACACCGGCCGCCTTCTGTCTTGCCTTGGCGGCTTCAATTGCCGCCTCCAGCGGCCAGGGCAGCATGACCATTCCCGGTCCGCCGCCATAAGGACGATCATCGACGGTACGATGCACGTCCTCGGTAAAATCACGCGGATTCCAGCAATCCAGACTCCAGCGTTTTGCTTCCAACGCCCGCCGCGTCACTCCCGACTGCGTCAGCGCCGCAAACATTTCGGGAAACAAGGTCACCACATCGGCAACGAGACCATTCCCATTCGGTGACTCGTCCTGCCTGGAAGTCACCAGTCGCTTTCCCAATCGACGCGCATGCGTCGCGCTTGAAGATTCACATCTCGCACGACCGTTCCTACGAAGGGCAACAGGCGCTCTTTCTGTCCCTCATCGCCGACTCGCAACACGTCGTTAGCCGACGTTTCGATCAATCCCAACACTGTTCCCAAGCGCTCATCGTGCGTATTGATCACTTCCAACCCGATCAAGTCAGCCCAGTAGAACTCGTCTTCTCTTGTTGCCGGCATGGCCTCGCGAGGCACCCCGACGAGGTATCCCTGTGCCGCTTCGGAAGCGTTACGATCGGGTAGGCACTCCAGTTCCGCGATCAGAACGTCACCGCGATCCTTGCACCGAAGCAAACGCGCCTGTTTCCATTCCGACGCCTCCTGGCCTTCCCGGCCCAGCCACCAATGCGGCAACTTCGACCAAGCCACGGGATCGTCGGCAAAAGGATGCACCTTGACGGCGCCTCGCAGCCCGTACGGGGCCACGATCTTGCCAAGGACGACGATATCGGTCGGCGGCGCTACAGCCTTCGGATCAGGCTGCAACCTTGACGCCGGACTGCTTAACCAAGCGAGCAACTGTCGGGGACAACTGCGCACCCTGCTGTTGCCAATAATTCAGACGGTCGGCGGCAATTCGCAGCCCTTCTTCTTTTTCAGAGGCGATCGGGTTGTAGAAACCAATCCGCTCGATGAAACGGCCATCGCGACGCGAACGGGAATCGGTCACGACCATATTGTAGAAGGGACGCTTTTTGGCACCACCGCGTGCGAGACGAATAACGACCATAGGTTCTATTCCAGATTCAGAAAAAGGGCAGAATTATAACAAGAAAGCAAGAAAAAACAAGCTGATATTTGCACAGCAACAGAACCTTGGGCAATTCGGCACATTGCACACCAATATCCGCGTCACGGCTATAATCACCCTTCATATCGAAATATTTCGACGAACCGGCACTATGACCGAGCCCTTTGCCACGCAGGACAACCATACTATTTCCGACCCGGTAGGCGCTGACAGAGATGCGCTCCGGGCATGGCTGGACACCCCCCCCTCCGCCAATGCCGCTTATGAGTTGAGTCTGCTGCAAATACATCTCGGCACGACTCAATCGCTTCGTGAAAAAGCTGCAGAACATGCAGCACTTCTTGATCGGCTGTATTCACGGGCCATTTTGGTGATTCCCAGGCTGATTCCCGGGTTGATCGGCGTTCCACTTCCCATTCACCGCAAACCCCTTCAGACCGTACGCTCAATACATAAATTACTTGACGACATTGTCGAGGAGTTATCGATATCGATCGACCACGCGACCCGGCAGACAGAGACCCGCCCGCCCGTCCCAACAAGACAGCTTCTCTGGAGACAAATATTCGCACTCTCGCAACACCTGTTTATCAGCTACCTCACGGCTTCGCCCGCAAAAAGAGGAATCTGGCTTCGGCTTCACCATTCCTTCTCCCGGGCACACAACCTTGGAGGAGAAGTTTCCTGCCCCACACAAGGTCGTGAACAAAACCTGCAAAGCCTTTATCTCTCCACCATTCTGCTCGGCTGCGCACAACCAGCAACATTCAATTCGTACGAAATCGATTTCGTCGCCGCCTGCCTCCGTTCGTTCTCCTACGACATTGAGTCCATCAATCTCATCGGATTGAAGACGGAAGCCACATTCTGGATCGACCCTGAACGTGACGAACCCGCTGTGGCATGTTCGCGCAAGCCTCCTCCCACGAAATCGATGGTCTTCTCGTTTTCCTGCAACAAACTGGTTTCGCTAATCAAATTCAAGCTCTCGACCCTTGAATCAGGGAAGCTCACGCAAAAACCTACGCTCCCCGCATTTGCAGAGACACCCGCTGGCCTCGGCGTTCTCCGCCGCCTAATCAAATATTGGGGGCACCCTGCCAAACGTCGCTTCCCGCGCCGCAACCAGAGCTACCGCGTTACGCTGTGCTCCGGTTTGGAAACCCTATAGCACTTATTCCGAGACGGCAGCACCAAAAGTGTGGAAACATCGAATTGGATGGTCGTCAATTAAAGTCCGGACGGATACGCGCTAATGCATGTTTCCGGGACAACAGGAACGTTGTCTGTCGGCGACATTGTCGCAATCAAAACCGATTCTGGAGAAAGCTGGCAAACCTCGATCGTTCGGTGGGCAATTTCCGAAAATCAGGAACATTTCGAAATCGGGCTCCAACTTCTGGCAACGCATGCTATGGCAGCGCAGTTGATCCTACCCAGAAAAAACGGCCAGATGAAACCGAGCCCCGTTCTCCTACTACCTCAGGTTCCGGTTCTTCGCCCCGACGAATTTCTGGTCGTCCCTTCTGGCACACTTGAAAATCAAGATGAAACCTTCGTCCTGCTCGTCGAGAAAGAAAACCTCTCCATCAGAGAAATTCGTAGCGTTCATATCAATGAACAAAACAGTCGGATCGAAGTTTTTTCCTTCCGACCAGAGACGCTTCAGGTTTGAAATTACGCCAACCCAGTGTTACCCCCGCCCATCGCTGCTCGCTGCCGGTTTCCGGCGGACCAGATGGAGGAGAACAAAAATATATCCGGAGACGCCATAAACCGCAAAAATGCCGAAAAGCGCCACGGAGGGATCATAGGCCAACAAAGCAAGAGCGAGAGCAATGCCCACAATAGAAACAAAAGGAACGCTTCGCCGCAAGTTGAAATCCTTGAAACTATAGAAACGGACGTTGCTCACCATGGTAATGCCGGCAAATACAACCAAGCCACAGGCAAGCCAGCGAACTGCGTGGGCCGAAATATCGAGGTCGATCATGAGCCAGACAAATCCGGACACTAGGGCCGCCGCCGCCGGACTGGGCATCCCTTGGAAGAAACGTTTGTCGGTCACTTCGGATGAGCTATTAAACCGCGCCAGACGCAATGCCGCACCGAGGCAATAGACAAAGGCGGCAATCCAGCCCAGCCTTCCAAGATCCTTCAGTACCCATTCGTAGGTCACCAACGCAGGAGCCACGCCGAATGACACCATGTCGGCAAGCGAATCGTACTCGGCGCCGAAAGCACTTTGGGTATTGGTCAGCCGGGCAACGCGACCATCGAGGCCATCAAGCACCATAGCCATGAATATGGCCATCGCTGCCACTTCGAACCCACCTTTCATGGCCTGAACAATGGCGTAGAAACCGCAGAACAAGGCCGCCGTGGTAAACAAGTTTGGCAGCAAATAGATCCCACGTCCCTTCAGCGCAGGATTGAATAATGTCTTGCGGGGCTTGATTACCGGCACGGTCACCGCGTTACGACAATTCAGCGAGAATGCTGCTCGCCGCAGAAACTTTGTCGCCGATCACCACATTGACCCGGGCATCGAGCGGCAGATAGAGATCAACCCGCGAGCCGAAACGAATGAAGCCGAAACGTTGCCCTGGCTCGAGGCGAGTACCGGCATCAACATAGTTAAGTATGCGGCGAGCCACCAACCCGGCGATCTGGACACAAGTGATATCTCGGCCGTCTTCGGTCTTCAGGTGCAGCGCACAACGCTCGTTCTCCACCGAAGCTTTGTCCAGCGCCGCATTGAGAAAACTTCCCGGGTTATACCACTTCTGCACAACCTGGCTCTTGATCGGCGAACGGTTCGAATGAACGTTGAACACATTCATGAACACGCTCACTTTAAGCGCACGCCGAGCGAGATACGGATCGTCAGCTTCTTCTACGACAACAATGCGACCGTCTGCCGGCGCCAGCACGCTCTTTGGCCCTCCGGCAATGACTCGCGCCGGATCGCGGAAAAACTGCAGGCAGAAAACAAACAGCACCCAAAACGGCATCGACCAAAGACCGGCCGACGAAGTGAGGATAGCAAGCGCCAGCGAGCCGGCGATAAATGGCCATCCCTCCCTGGCTATAAACGGATGCGGATAATTCATCAAGCGCCTGTAGTAAATAAGGTTTGAAACAGAATTCGGCAAGGGCGATGTGCGGAAATCGCCCCATAGCCCTGCCGCGTCACTGTATCAATCAGTTTTTCGTCTGATCGACAAGCTTGTTCTTTTTGATCCAAGGCATCATGTCACGCAGCTTGGCACCAACCGTTTCGATCGGATGCTCGGCGGTCAGGCGACGGCGCGCCGTCATCGACGGATAGTTTGTCTTACCTTCCTGAATGAACATCTTGGCGTATTCACCATTCTGAATGCGCTTGAGCGCGTTACGCATGGCATAGCGCGACTCTTCGTTGATGACTTCCGGCCCGGTCACGTACTCGCCGTACTCAGCGTTATTCGAGATCGAATAGTTCATGTTGGCAATGCCGCCCTCGTACATCAGATCGACGATCAGCTTCAGTTCGTGCAGGCACTCGAAATAGGCCATTTCCGGCGCATAGCCGGCCTCGACCAAGGTTTCGAAGCCCATCTTGACGAGTTCGACAGCACCGCCACAAAGCACGGCCTGCTCGCCGAAAAGATCGGTTTCGGTTTCTTCGCGGAAATTGGTCTCGATCACACCACCCTTGGTGCCGCCGTTAGCCGCCGCGTAGGAGAGCGCGATATCTTTGGCCTTGCCCGACTTATCTTGATAGACGGCGATCAGCGTCGGCACACCGCCACCCTTCAGGTATTCGGAGCGGACCGTGTGTCCGGGGCCTTTCGGCGCCACCATGATGACATCAAGGTCGGCGCGCGGCACGACCTGGTTGTAGTGCACGTTAAATCCGTGAGCGAAGGCCAGCGTCGCACCTTTTTTGATATTCGGCTCGACGTCATTGTAATAGACGGCCGGAATGTTTTCGTCCGGCAGGAGCATCATGACGACATCGGCGCCTTTGACGGCCTTGGCAACTTCCTCGACCTTGATGCCAGCCTTCTCAACCTTGCTCCAGGAGGCGCCCCCCTTGCGCAGACCTACCGTCACCTTGACACCGGAATCGGTCAAATTTTGGGCATGGGCGTGACCTTGCGAACCATAGCCAACGATGGTGACCTTTTTACCCTTGATCAGGGAGAGATCGGCGTCCTTGTCGTAATACACTTTCATGATGATCCTTTCGTGGAATTTAAACCGGAAATAATAATTAGACTTTGAGAATTCGGTCGCCGCGGCCGATGCCACAAACGCCGGTACGAACGGTTTCGAGAATCAAGCTGGCATCAATCCCCTGAATGAAGGAATCGAGTTTCGCTCCCGTTCCGGTGAGTTCGATGACGTAGGTCGTCTCAGTGACGTCAATGATGCGGCCACGGAAGATATCCGCCATGCGCTTCATCTCTTCGCGATCTTTACCTGAGGCGCGCACTTTGATCAGCATCAATTCTCGTTCAAGGTGCGCTGCTTCGGAAAGATCGACCACCTTGATAACGTCGATCAGCTTGTTCAATTGTTTGGTGATCTGCTCGATGATTTCGTCGCTACCGGCTGTGACAATCGTCAGCCGGGAGAGCGATGGATCTTCCGTCGGCGCGACGGTCAGCGTCTCGATGTTATAGCCGCGCGCAGAAAACAGGCCGGAAACGCGGGAAAGCGCTCCCGCTTCGTTCTCCAGCAACAATGAAATGATGTGTCGCATGCTGTCCTTCCTTACAGATTTTCTGCCGCCAGAACCATTTCCGACAGACCCTTGCCGGCCGCCACCATCGGGAAGACGTTAGCCTCGCGCGCGGTGCGGATATCGAGATACACGAGGTCGTCCTTGTGGTCGATAAAGGCCTTCTTCAGCGCCGGCTCGACGTCCTCCGGCCTTTCGACACGAATGCCGACGTGCCCATAGGCTTCCGCAAGCTTAACGAAATCCGGAATCGAATCCATATAGGTCTGCGAATAGCGCCGGCTATAGAACATCTCCTGCCACTGCCGAACCATGCCCAGATAACGGTTGTTGAGATTGACGATCTTGATCGGCAATCCAAACTGCTTGGCGGTCGACAACTCCTGGATGTTCATCTGAATCGAACCGTCCCCGGTAATACAAGCAACCTGTTTGTCTGGATTCGCCAGAATGGCACCGATGGCATAAGGGAGTCCGACGCCCATCGTACCGAGACCACCCGAGTTCAACCAACGGCGGGGTTTGTCAAATTTGTAATACTGCGCCGCCCACATCTGATGCTGGCCAACGTCGGAGGTGATGATGGCATCACCGCCAGTTACCTCCCACAATTTTTCGATCACGAACTGCGGCATGATCACGTCCTTCATCGTGTAGCGCAGACACTTTTTGGCACGCCAAGCCTCAATGTCTTGCCACCAGTCGGCAATCTCGGGGCGCTTCTGCTCACCTTCGAGCAATTTGAGCATTTCGTCCAGCACATCGGTGACGTTGCCGACGATCGGCACGTCGACGCGAACGCGCTTGGATATCGACGACGGATCGATATCGACGTGAATGATCTTACGCGGGATTGTGCCGAAATCTTGCGGATTGCCGATAACACGGTCATCGAAGCGCGAACCTATCGCGAGCAGCACGTCGCAGTGCTGCATGGCCATGTTGGCTTCGACTGTGCCATGCATGCCGGGCATGCCGAGATACTGCGGATCAGTCGCGGGGTAGCCGCCAAGCCCCATCAGGGTATTGGTGATCGGGAAGCCGAGCAGCCGGGTCAGCTTGGTCAGCTGCTCGGAAGCGTTCGACAGGATGATACCGCCACCGGTATAAATCATCGGCCGCTTGGCGTTGAGCAGCAGATGCACTGCTTTCTTGATCTGCCCGGAATGCCCCTTGACGACCGGATTGTACGAGCGCATCCGGACTTCTTGCGGATACTCGAACTTGCATTTGTCGGCCGTAATGTCTTTGGGGATATCCACCACCACCGGCCCCGGACGACCGGTATTGGCGATATAGAACGCCTTCTTGATCGTCGTGGCAATATCGTGCACATCCTTGACCAGAAAGTTGTGCTTCACGCAGGCACGGGTAATCCCCACCGTATCGCATTCCTGGAATGCATCCTGACCGATGTAGGTCGTCGGCACCTGCCCCGAAATCACCACCATCGGAATCGAATCCATGTAGGCTGTCACGATCCCCGTCACGGCATTGGTCGCCCCTGGACCGGAAGTCACCAGCGCCACGCCGACACGGGTCGTCGAACGCGAATAGGCGTCTGCCGCATGCACGGCGGCCTGCTCATGGCGGACCAGAATGTGCTTAATTGAATCCTGCTTGAATAATTCGTCGTAAATATGGAGAACCGAACCACCAGGATAGCCGAACACATATTCGACCTTTTCTTCCTGCAGGCACCTGATTACAATCTCCGCTCCGGTTAACATGGTCATCGTCGCCGCCTTTCCAAGCACATTATTCGGAAAAAGTTTATAACGCTATCGCCTCGACCATGATTGGTCAATACTAACGCCCAATTTACTGTTTTATTGACATAAACTCCTTGACCCTCAACGAGGATCCTAACCCTGGCCAGCCCGAAAGAATTATCGGATTTTCTTGCCGCTTCCGAGCGCCGTGCGTTCAAGCAGGCAATGTTCGCCGTACGTAACGAAGAATCCGCGCTCGACCTCGTGCAAGACTCGATGATGAAGCTCGCCGAAAAATACGGCGACCGCCCCGCCGAAGAATTCCCGATGCTCTTCCAGCGCATCATGCAAAATTCGATTCGGGATTTTTATCGCCGCAACAAGGTACGTTCGCTTTGGACCAGTCTTCTCTCCTCTTTCAGCAGCAATGAAGACGACCATCAGGACCCGCTGGAAACGCTTCAAGCCGAATCCGGCTCATACAGTCCAAACACCCCGGAAGACCAGCTTTATCAATCACAAACCCTTGTTTCCATTGAAGAGGCAATAAAAAATTTACCGCCACGTCAACGAGAAGCCTTCCTCATGCGTTATTGGGAAGACATGGACGTCGCGGAAACCGCCTCCGCAATGGGCTGCTCAGAAGGCAGCGTCAAGACTCATTGCTCGCGTGCCACCCACGCGCTGGCGACGGCGTTGAAAGCTAAAGGAATTACGTTATGAATGAACTGCACTTCGCCTACCGGATCAGGCAACAGCTGAACAGTGGGCTTCAGCAACTCCCTGAGAAAACCCTCGACCGACTTGAAATCGCTCGGGAAAGAGCGATTTCCTGTCAAAAACGCGCGGAAAGCCGCTCCCCTCTGGTATTTGCAGGACATTTTTTGATCAGTCACATCGAAAACCTTAGCTACAAACAAGTTCTTGCTTCGTTTGCACTCCTGTTATGTACGGTCGCCTCGACCTTTTGGATGGCAGACCAGCGCGTCAGCGAAATGGGCGCCGTCGACAGCGCCCTTCTTACCGATGATCTCCCGGTACGCGCTTTTACTGACAAGGGTTTCGATGCATGGCTAAAGCGCTCCTCGCAATTCTAGTTATCGGACTGGCGCTTTCCAAGCCTAGCTGGGCTACAACGCCCAGTCCGGCGCTTGTTGCGACGCCTCCCCAACCTCAGTGGAGCGAGCTAACTGTCCAGCAGAAAATCATTCTCGCTCCCCTTTGCGTCGACTGGGACTCACTGGAGTACTTTCGCCAAAAAAAATGGCTCGGCATCGCCGAACGCTTCTATAAAATGGCCCCGCAGAAGCAACGCAGAATTCAGATGCAAATGCAGGAATGGGGAAAGCTGACGCCAGAACAAAGAGAAATCGCTCGCCAAAATTTCAAGGCAGCCAACCGCCTCCCCCCGGAAAAAAAGGAAATCCTTAAGCAAAAGTGGGAAGAGTACTCTAGCCTGCCCGAAGCGGAAAAGGAAAAATTCAAGCAGCAAGCCAACCGAGTCTCTCCCCCCAAGCCGAGCCATCCGGCGCTCGTCACACCGCCATATCCGCGGAGTGCGCTCACCATGCCAACACAAGACCCTCAACCCCCCTCCCCCACTACCACGCCAGCAACGGATGAGAAGCCCCCATCCTGACTCAGTACGCACAGTCATGTCACCAGCAACGCTCTCACGACGTCTGGCAAGCATGAGTTACGACTTGATCTTGCTGTCGGCCATCCTTCTTTTTACTCTGGTTGCTCCGCACACACTGATCGGAATCTTCACGCAACGACTGGCAACGCCGCTCGTCCTGTGGGCACATCTGTTTGTGATTTTACTGATCTACTTTGCGTGGTTCTGGAGCTACGGCGGACAAACCCTGGCCATGAAAACATGGCGCGTTCGACTCGTTTCAACCACTGGCATAGCGCCAAGACCAGCACAGGCATTATTTCGCTACTTATTGTGCTGGCCAAGTTTCGGATGCGGCGGCATCGGCATCTTCTGGGCACTATTTGACCGCGAAGGTCAGTTTCTCCACGATCGCATCGCGGGTACACAGCTTATCCAGTACTGATCAAAAGACGTCTCAGCGACGCTCTACCCACCAGACCATCCCCGCGGCAGCCAGCATGAAAAGTGTCGACGGAGCCATGGCACTCAGTGCAGGCGACCAGCTGTTGATCGCGCCGAGGTTGGAAAACAACCCATTCAGCATATGAAAAAAGACGCCGATCATCACCCCGGCAAAAATTTTCATGCTGACGCCGCCGACTCGGTTGTGCGTGTACCCGAAAGGAAGAGCCAACGCCACCATCACCAAAGCCGCCAACGGATAAACCAACTTCTTCCAGATTGCGATTTCATAACGCTGCGTTTTTTGGTTGTTTTCAGCCAAGTGCTTGGTATAGGCGGACAAATGCATAAGTGACATGCGTTCCGGAGAAACCATCAAAACCGATAAGATGTCCGGATTGAGCGCAGACTGCCATACTTCGTCCGGCTTACGTACCACCTCGGATCGATCTCCATGCAAAATCGTCTGCACGACATCGACCAACCGCCAGCTGGCCGGCGGAAGATAAACCCCTTCAGCAGCATCGGTCACCGAGCGCAAGACCCCCGTCTTGTCAAAATCATAGATACGAATGCCCCGCAAACGTGTATCTGGGAGAACAACCTGAACATTGACAAAATTCCGTTCGTCCTTGACCCAGAGTCCGCTGCGCAAGTCCTGACCGACCGTCTGCCCTTTTTCCTTGAGCCGTAATTGTTGGGCAGCACGCTCGCTAGGGGGTACGACAAACTCGCCGAGCAATAAGGTCAGCACGGCAAAAACCGCGGCAATCTGGAACAAGACGGCAAGAAGACGCCCGGTCGACAAGCCCGAAGCCCGCAACACGGTAATTTCCGAATGCCGGGCCAGCGAAGACAGGGCGTACAAGGTGCCAATAAGCACAGCAATCGGCATCAACTCGTAGCTTCTTCCTGGCATACGCAAAGCGACGAACATAATCGCATGATGCAACTGATAGGTTCCATGTCCGACACTTTTGACCTCGGTAATCATGTCAAAAAATCCGAACAAACCAAGAAACCCGGCCAGCACGAGCAAAATCGCGGCAGCAACCTCGCGAGCCAAATAGCGACGATAAATTTTCATCGTATCAATCGCATAAAGGAAAGCACAGCGATCCGCCGGTAAAACAACAGCGGCAGCAGGCAAAGCATGAAAAGATGCACGACGACAAGCCCAGTAGCGAATGAAATCCTGCCGCTGGCGATCCAGGCTTGGCCGATGGTCATCAGGTTGTTGTAAAGCAGATAGGTAAACAAGGCTAATAACATGTTGGCGGATCGGCCAGCGCGCGGATTGACAAAGGAAAGTGGAATAGCCAGCAACGCTAGCACGATAGCCGAAACGGGCATGCTCAGACGCCAGAACAGTTCGCCCCGGTAAACTGGCAGATCCAGCTTTATCAAATCGAATGTTGGCGTATTCCTAGGCGTTTTCTCAATGCCACGCGCTTCCTTGGTCTCCATGCGGATCGCGTAGCGATCGTACTCAAGGATACGAAATTCGGGCGACCCCGGCTCCACTTCGTAACGGCGCCCTTTTTCCAGCACCATGAAGCGGTCGCCATTGGCGGCGTTTTCCTGATAGCCGGTTACTGCCATCGTCACACCGAGGCGCTGGTTCTGCACCGAACTGACGAAAACGTTCCTGACATAGGTCGCATCGTCGGCGACCCCCTCGACAAACACAACCTGTTTTCCGGAAGACGATTCCTGAAAGGTGCCCGGGGTTATCTGCCCCGCATCCTTGCGGGTATCGAGATTTCTGCGATACTCAGCACTCTGCGACAAGGCCCATGGAGAAACAAATAACGATAGCCCCGTAATGGCGACAACCAGAGGCAGGATAAAACCCATCACCGGCCGAATCCATGCCAACAGCGAAAGCCCGGAGGCAAACCAGACCACCATCTCTGAATCACGATAGCAACGCGACAGCGTCAGCAAAATGGGGATAAACATGGAAATCGACAGTAACGCGGGAATGTAATTGAGAGCCGCGAAACCGAGCAGCGCAAATACGGCTTCCGGCGCGATGTCCCCTTCTGCGGCTCGTCCAAGCAGGCGAATGAGCTGTGTCGTCAGAAGAATCGCGAAAAGGGCGACGAAGACGCCGTCCGCCGACTGGGTGAATTCGCGACGGGTGGCACGCTCAAAGATCATTTTTTGACTTTATCGAAAAACTGCAGGGATAATTAGCCCTTGAAAACTGAGTGGCCCGAGGAGCAATCGGTGGAATTTAGCATAAAAAGCGTACGCCCGGAGAGGCAGCAAGGCGCCTGTGTCGTCATCGGCATATTCGAGTCCCGTAAATTGACCGCAGCTGCCGAGAGCATCGATAAAGCCTCTAACGGTCATCTATCCGCGCTCCTGCAGCGAGGCGATATGGAAGGCAAAGCTGGAACGACGCTCCTGCTCCACCATGTCCCGTCGATCCGCAGCGACCGCGTATTGCTCGTTGGTCTCGGCAAGGAAAAGGAGTTTACCGACAAAGCCTACACAGCCGCCATCCGCAATGCCGTAAAAAAAATCGAGGAAACCGGGGCCGCTGAAGCCACGTTTTACCTCACCGAAATCCCGGTCCGGAAACGTAGTTTGCCTTGGCGCATCCGTCAGGCTGCAGTGGTTTCTCGCGAAGCCCTTTACCGTTTCGACCGCTTCAAGAGCAAGAAAAACGACACGCAAGGCCCACTTGCGGCGCTCAACTTCTCGATTGACAACACCAAAGCACATGGCGTAGCCGAAGAGGCCATGGCGCAAGGGCTAGCCATCGCCGATGGCGTCGAACTGGCGAGAACACTCGGCAACCTGCCGGGGAACGTCTGCACCCCGAACTACTTGGCCGAAACCGCGATCGGCATTGCCGACGACCATGGTCTCGAATGCCGAATACTCGAACGCGCCGACATGGAAAAGCTCGGTATGCAATCTCTGCTCTCGGTCACCAAGGGATCGCACCAACCGCCCAAGTTCATCGTGCTCAACTACCAAGGCGGCAAGCCCACTGAAAAGCCGGTCGTCCTGATCGGCAAAGGCATCACTTTCGACTCCGGCGGTATCTCCCTGAAACCGGGCGAAGGCATGGACGAAATGAAATTCGACATGTGCGGCGCCGCCAGCGTACTCGGCGCGCTCAAGGCCGTCGCACATATGCAACTGCCGCTCAATCTGACGGTCCTCGTCCCCGCCTCGGAAAACATGCCCGGCGGCAACGCCAGCAAGCCCGGCGACATCGTCACCTCGATGTCCGGGCAAACGATCGAAATCCTCAACACGGACGCCGAGGGCCGACTCATCCTGTGCGACGCCCTGACCTACGCCGAACGTTTCAAACCGGAGGCTGTCATCGACATCGCCACGCTCACCGGCGCCTGCGTCATCGCCCTCGGCAATGTCGCCACCGGTCTGTTTGCCAATCACGACAAACTGGCCGATGCGCTCCTCGAGGCCGGCGAAGCATCACAGGATCGTGCTTGGCAAATGCCGCTCTGGGACGACTACCAAGATCTTCTAAAAAGCAACTTTGCCGACATGGCCAATATCGGCGGCCGGCCGGCCGGCAGCGTCTCGGCGGCCTGCTTCCTATCCAGATTCGCCGGCAAGTTCAAATGGGCGCACCTCGACATCGCTGGCACCGCCTGGAAATCCGGCGGCGAAAAAGGCGCGACCGGACGCCCGGTTCCGCTTCTCGTCCATTACTTGCTCAAACGTACTGGAAAACTGCATTGACCCAGGTTTTCTTCTACCACAACGCCGCCGACCGTATCGCCGCAACCGCCGCGCTGATCGGCAAGGCCTGCCGGCAGAAGAAAGCCCTGCTGGTTTACGCCCCGGATGTAAACGTCGCCAGCCTGCTCGACCGACAACTGTGGACGCACCCGCCCACTGGATTCACGCCACACGTAAGCATTCACTCGCCGCTAGCCGCCGAAACTCCGGTGCTGATCGCCGACCGACTGGACGACATCCCGCAGAACGAACGCCTCCTTAACCTCTCCCCCGACGTACCGCCCGGCTTCTCGCGTTTTACCAGCCTGATCGAAGTGGTCGGTCAGGAAGAGGAGGAACGCCGTGCCGCGCGCGAACGCGTCAAGTTCTACAAGGAACGTGGCTACGAAATCCAATATTTCGATCTCACGGAGACGCCCTGATGACTGATTCTTCAAACGTTGTCGATCGCGTCGATTCGTTTATGCGACCCGATGGAAATCCCTCTTCCGGCATACCTCGAAGCGGACGCCGCCGGCGCAGCTTTCTGGCCTCACCCCGGGCCAGCGAGGACGATTTTCCGGACACCCGGCCGCTGGCGGAAGAAGAAGACGACCTTCCTGTGCTGACCGAGATCGTCCCTTCCCAGGAAGATGAACAGGAACTAGCGCCGCAAACCGGCCCACGCGAACTCGACGAGGAAGAGGTTGCCCACTTGGCGGCCGACATCGTTGAGGCGGTTGGCAAACAACTCGCCTACGAGTTGCCCACCCTGCTCGAAGCGACCCTGCTCAACGCCAGCGAGGAACTGCGCGCGGGCATCGCCTCGACCATGGACTCCGCGCTGCGCGATTATCTTGCCCGCCGCAAACAACTCAGCCTGCCGCTCGAAGAACCCGACGCCATCGACCGGAACTGATCGCAATAACTTCGCGCGGCAAGCCGGCGAGTAATCGTTGGCTGCGCGAGCGGATCGCCGGCCGTCTCTCGCGTCCCGTATAATCGGGGGCTTTCCTCACCGATCCGTCCCGCATTCTATGGAACTCGCCAAGAGCTTTGAACCCGCCGACATCGAGCGCCGCTGGTACCCCGATTGGGAAGCCAAAAGCTATTTCAACGCCGGCCTCGACCCGTCCAAACCGTCCGAAAGCGCCTTCTGCATTCTGCTGCCGCCGCCGAACGTCACCGGCACGCTGCACATGGGCCACGGTTTCAACCAGACGATAATGGACGCGCTCACGCGTTATCACCGCATGCGCGGCGACAACACGCTCTGGCAGCCGGGCACCGACCACGCCGGCATCGCCACGCAGATCGTCGTCGAGCGCCAGCTCGACGCACAAGACGTCTCGCGCCACGACCTCGGCCGCGAAAAATTCCTCGAAAAGGTCTGGGAGTGGAAGGAATTCTCGGGCAACACCATCACCCGCCAGATGCGCCGTCTCGGCACCTCGCCGGACTGGACACGCGAGCGCTTCACGATGGACGCCGGCCTGTCGAAAATCGTCACTGAAACCTTCGTCCGTCTCTACAACGAAGGACTGATCTACCGCGGCAAGCGGCTGGTCAACTGGGACCCGGTGCTGCACACCGCCGTTTCCGACCTCGAAGTGGTGAGTGAGGAAGAAGACGGCTTCATGTGGCACATCCGCTACCCGCTGGCCGACGGCACGAGCGAGCTGACCGTCGCTACCACGCGTCCGGAAACCATGCTCGGCGATACCGCGGTGATGGTGCACCCGGAGGATGAACGCTACAAGCACCTGATCGGCAAGATGGTGAAACTACCACTCACCGAGCGCGAGATCCCGATCATCGCCGACGCCTACGTTGATCTCGAGTTCGGCACCGGCTGCGTCAAGGTCACGCCGGTGCACGACTTCAACGACTACGCGGTCGGCCAACGCCACAAGCTGCCGATCATCTCGATCCTGACGCTCGACGCCAAGATCAACGACAACGCCCCGGAAAAATACCGCGGTATGGATCGTTTCGACGCGCGCAAAGCCGTCGTCGCAGACCTCAAAGCACTCGGCATCCTCGAAAAGACCGACAAGCACAAGCTCAAGGTGCCGCGTGGCGACCGCACCGGCGTCGTCATCGAGCCGATGCTCACCGACCAGTGGTTCGTCGCCATGAGCAAACCCGGCGCTGACGGCACCAGCATCGTCGGCAAGGCGCTCGAATGCGTAGCCTCCGGCGAGATCAAGTTCGTCCCTGAGAACTGGGTCAACACCTACAATCAGTGGCTGAACAACATCCAGGACTGGTGCATCTCGCGGCAACTCTGGTGGGGCCACCAGATTCCGGCTTGGTACGACGAGCAAGGCAATTTCTATGTCGCCCACGACGAAGAGGAGGCCAGAACACAAGGCGCCGCCAAGGGCATCACCGGCCCGCTCACTCGCGACCCGGACGTGCTCGACACCTGGTATTCGTCGGCGCTGTGGCCGTTCTCGACGCTCGACTGGACGCCGGAATGGCCGGCCAAGTCGAACCCGGCGCTCGACCTCTATCTCCCGTCGACGGTGCTCGTCACCGGCTTCGACATCATTTTCTTCTGGGTGGCGCGCATGGTCATGATGACCAAGCACATCACCGGCAAGATCCCGTTCAAGCACGTCTTCGTGCACGGCCTGATCCGCGACGCGGAAGGCCAGAAGATGAGCAAGTCGAAGGGTAACGTGCTCGACCCCATCGACCTCATCGACGGCATCGCGCTCGAGGATCTCGTCAAGAAACGCACCACCGGCTTGATGAACCCGAAGCAGGCAGCGCAGATCGAAAAGCGCACGCGCAAGGAATATCCGGAGGGCATCCCGGCCTTCGGCACCGATGCGTTGCGCTTCACCTTCCTCTCGCTGGCCAGTCCGGGCCGCGACATCAAGTTTGATCTGTCCCGCTGTGAGGGGTACCGCAACTTCTGCAACAAACTGTGGAACGCCACGCGCTTCGTGTTGATGAACACCGAGGGACAAGACTGCGGTATCGACGCCTGTGGCTGCAGTTCAGGCAACCACACGCTCGACTTCTCGTTCGCTGACCGCTGGATCGTCAGCAAGCTGCAGCGTACCGAAGCCGAAGTCGCCCAGCACTTCGCTGACTACCGTTTCGACCTGCTGGCGCGTTCCATTTACGAATTCGTCTGGGACGAATTCTGCGACTGGTATCTCGAACTTGCCAAGGTGCAAATCCAGAACGCCTCGCCGGAACAGGCCCGTGCGACGCGGCGGACATTACTGCGCGTACTGGAAACCGTGCTGCGCCTCGCCCACCCGCTACTGCCATTCATCACCGAAGAACTCTGGCAGGTCGTCGCTCCGCTTGCCGGCAAGAAAACCCACGGCTCGGTCATGCTCGCCGCCTACCCTGAAGCCCAGTCCGAAAAGATCGACGAAACGAACGAGACCAAAGTACAACGGCTCAAGGATTACGCCTACGCCTGCCGCAACCTGCGCGGCGAAATGAACCTCTCACCGGCGCAGAAAGTGCCGCTAGTCGCCGTCGGTGACGCCGACGAACTCGCCGAATTCGCACCTTACCTCAAGGCGCTGGCCAAGCTCGCCGACGTGCAGATCGCCGCCGGTCTGCCCGACGACGCCACGGCGCCGATCGCCGTTGTCGGCGAAACACGGCTGATGTTCAAGATCGAGATCGACGTCGCTGCCGAAACCGAGCGTCTGTCGAAGGAAATCGCACGCCTCGAGGGCGAGATCGCCAAGGCCACAGCCAAACTCGGCAACGAGAGCTTCGTCGCGCGCGCACCGGCACAGGTTGTCGAACAAGAGAAAAAACGCTTGGCCGACTTTCAGGCGACGCTGGATAAGCTCAAGCCGCAACTGGAACGCCTGAAGCGCGGCTGACCTAGCGTCGACGCGAAACATCGGCCGGCAGGTGCAAAACGCCTCGCCGGCCGTTTTTTCTATCGCGCGACCGGTCCGACGATGCGCACGCGGCCTTTGCCGGCGGCCTTGATTTCAACGAGATCGCCGATCTTCGGTGCTTCATCGATGACTTGCGGTGTCATGAACACGCGCCCGCCGGCCGAACGCAGGACATATATCTGTTCCCCCGGCACATCGGCTCGCCCCGCGCTGATTCGCGTCACCGTCGCCGTCATCGCCGGCGACGGTCTCAGGGTCGCGCATCCTGCGAGGATCGCTACGCAACATAGGTTCAGGATCGATTTCGTCATCACAAATTGACCGAACTGCGCGAATCCCCCCGAGCACGTCAACAAGTGCGCATTCATCCGGCAAACTGACTTCGATGCGGTCGGCCACCTCGACGGCAAGCCGGACGCGGCATAACCTCCCCTGCTCGTTGTCGAACGCATCTCGGAACAATTTCCCGGCCGGACGCGCCCGCCGGAAAGCGCGCGGCGCCGTTGTCGCGGGTGTTCTGGTTAAGTATGCAGTCGAAGACTGCGGCAAAGCTGCGGCATCGCCCGTCGCGGAGATCCGGAGAAGTCGCCTGCACCCCGAAACGCTGAAATATCCTTTTCAGCATGGCACCCAATAAGCGATGCTGCCAGCCCTCGGGGCAAGGACTTACAACTTGAAGCCCGAAACCGAGCTCTTCAGTTCCGCCGCCAAGTTATAAAGCTGGCCGACCGCTTCGGCAGAAATCTTGGTGCCCTGAGATGTTTGCTCGGTAATCCCCAGAATGTCCTTCATCGAAGCATCCACCTGTGTCGCCAACCGGGTCTGGCCTTCGGTTTCCCGGGCGATCAACTCGATCAGGCGCGCCAGATCGCGTGACACCCGGCCGATCTCGGCCAGCGCAGTACCAGCCGCGTCAGACAGCTTGGCCCCTTCAACCACGCCCTGGGTCGACAGTTCCATGGCGGCCACGGCGTCGTGGGTATCGGCCTGAATCGTCTTCACGATGGCGCCGATCTGTTTGGTCGCTTCGCCGGAACGTTCGGCCAGCCGCTGCACTTCCTCGGCAACCACCGAGAAGCCGCGCCCGGCTTCACCGGCAGCTGCCGCCTGGATCGCCGCGTTCAAGGCCAACACGTTGGTCTGTTCTGTAATGTCGGAAATCAGTTCGACGATTTCACCGATTTCCTGGGACGATTCGCCAAGGCGCTTGATTCGCTTCGCAGTCTCCTGGATCTGTTCGCGGATTTCGTTCATACCCTTGATCTGGTTGTTCACCGCCTCAGCACCCGACTCAGCGGCCAACAACGAAGCGTTGGCCACCTTCGAAGATTCGGCTGCGGACTGGGTAACCCCCTGAATCGAGTGCACGATCTGATTGACCGCGGCATTAGTATCAACAATTTCCTGCGACTGGCGCTCGGCAGCGCTGAGCAGTTCGCTGGATGCCTGCTGCGCCTGCCCGGTGACGCGCGTCACCTGTTCGGTCGCCCGGTTGATTTCGGTAATCAGAGAACGCAACTCTTCAATCGTATAGTTGATCGAGTCGGCGATAGCCCCCGTCAGGTCTTCGGTAACGACCGCACGTACCGTCAGATCGCCGTCGGCAAGATCCGCCATGTCATTGAGCAGCCGCAAGATGGCTTCCTGGTTATTCTTGTTTTCTTTTTCAGACTCTAGGCGGCGACGCAAGGCTTCCTGGTTGAACATGCGCACCAGCAGATACAGGGACGTCAGCGAAACGACAGCGAGCAGAACCTGAATGATATTGGCCGTCAAGGTACCGGTACCGGCCTCGTATTCGTTAGCCAGCTGGGTGGATTTATCCAGCAGGATTTCAGAATCGCGCAGAATGGCCTGGCTGGCGATGCGAGCGTCGATCATGCCGCCATTGTTCCGTCGCAAAATTTCAAGTAGCACCAAGTAATCTTTTGCACTTTCAATGACGCGATTAAGCTGGCGCACCAGATCGGGATCGCTGACCGCCGTGATGCCAAGCGACGAATCACCTTTTTTGAATGCCATTGTCAACTTGTTAAAACGTTCGACAGCCGCCGTCAACTGCGGCACCCATTCCGGGTTGTAGGAATCTCCCGAAAGCAAGGCGTTGGAATAGCGCGACATGCGCAAAACGAGCAACGGCAGCTGGCTGGCGTAGGACTCCTCGCGCGACGACAGGCGACCGGCCCCCGTCTGAACGAGCTCTCTTGCTTGCGTTTCCAGAACGGCATCGGCCGCATTGGCCTGACGAAGACCGGAACTCAAAGCCACCAAACTGTTCTTCTGGTCAAGCAAGGAAAGAATCGAGGGTTTCCCCGGTGCCGGGCGGAAGGTCTTATCCCAGACTTCACGAATTTCAACCAATTCCTTGGACTTCGGCACCAGGAGACCGGTCTTTCCCTCCAAGGCTTCCAGACTGGAATCCAAGCGTTTGTAAGCCCGATCCATAGTATCGAAGCCTTCAGCCGCCCCCTGCATCGCCTGAGTTAACCCTCGAGACAGTCGCTGAGAAAGCATCGACATCTCGTTCGAGATAGCGCGCATTTCGGCATTACGCCCAGAAGTCTGAAAAGAAACGAATGCAACGATCAGGAACAAGACGCCAGAGACAATCATCGTCCCGAGAAGAATCCCCATCTGGGTACGATTCGGGAGATGACCGATAAGCGGCAGGGGACGAAGCGCGGCATCCTCGGCGCCAACCTGTAGAACCGACTGATCCATGATCGTGGTCAGCGGCGCGGAATTCGCCTCGCTTTTGGAAAAGAGCCCTTTGATCCTGTCCAGCACTGCCATCTGAATCTCCTCACGGCGCCTTGCGCCATTGATCGTCTATATGCAATGATCCTGACCTGCGACAGGCAGGGCATTCCAGCATTCTGGTTATGTTCAGGTAGACACCCTGCCAAGCCTAATTATTATCGTCCGCAAGTATCTTCGACCTCTGCACCCCTGTCAAATCACATCCTTGAGCCCCTGGATTCCAGACATGCCCGCAAGCTGAGACTTTGCATTTATGCAAGCAGCAACGTCAGAAAGCGAGGGCATAACATTACGAATCGAAATCTTGACTCTTACAACAGCCGAAACAGGAAATCATTTCATGCTCGAACTTCACCACCATCCGCTAACGCCGGCAACCATGGTGCGTTCACTCGTTTCCAGCGTGATGCGCACCGAGGAGGGGCTCGTATTTTCCTACCATCTTAGCGGCGACATGGCACGCTTGATGGTTCCGAAAGCTCAACCGAGTGAACGATGCGACCGTCTCTGGGAACATACCTGCTTCGAGGCCTTCCTAGGCTCAGCCGGATGTACCGGTTATCGTGAATTCAATTTCTCGCCTTCCGGACAATGGGCTTGCTACGATTTTTCCTGCTACCGACAGCCGCTGCGATCGGATTTACACACAGCCGCTCCTCAGATCACCGCGCAAATCACCGACGGCCACCTGAAGCTGCAAGCCGTTATCGGCAACGACGCTCTGCCTCAAGACGCAGCGTCGAAACCGCTACGCATCGGCCTTGCCGCTGTCGTCGAGACCCGGGACACCGTCGAGGACAACCGCAGCTACTGGGCCTTGCACCACCCGACAGACCGGCCGGACTTTCACCACCCCGACAGCTTTCTGTTTGAGCTATCGCCACAAAAATACTGAGCAAGGATATCTCCATGACCGGAATCGAATTCGGCCTCGACCGCTTGTTGACCACCCCTAAACTACGCAAGCCTCTGGCAGGAGCACGGATTGCCCTGCTCGCACATCCTGCCTCGGTCACGGCGGACCTGACGCACGCGCTCGCCGCCCTGCCCGATCTGCGCCTGACTGCGGCATTCGGCCCGCAGCATGGGTTGCGGAGCGACAAGCAGGACAACATGATCGAATCGCCGGACTACGTCGATCCGCGCCATGGCATTCCGGTATTCAGCCTGTACGGCAACGTGCGCCGGCCGACCGCCGCCATGATGGAAGCCTTCGATGTGCTGCTCGTCGATCTGGAGGATCTCGGTTGCCGGATCTACACTTTCATCACCACCTTGCGCTATTTGCTAGAAGCCGCTGCCGAACACGGCAAGCGCGTCCTGATTCTCGACCGCCCGAATCCAACCGGACGACCGGTCGAAGGCCTAATGCTGCGCGACGGCTGGGAAAGCTTCGTCGGGGCCGGCACCTTGCCGATGCGGCATGGCCTGACCATGGGCGAACTGGCGCGTTGGTTCATCTCCACCTTGGGCATCAACGTCGACTGCGATGTCGTTGCCATGCGCGGCTGGCAGCCCGAAGCCACGCCAGGCTACGGCTGGCCACTCGGAGAACGCTGCTGGATCAACCCGAGTCCGAACGCCCCCAACCTCTCGATGGCACGCTGTTAAGCTGGCACCGTATTGCTTGAAGGCACAACGCTTTCCCAAGGGCGCGGTACAACGCGGCCGCTGGAACTCTTCGGCGCGCCAGACATCGACGCTTCGGCAGTAATCACTGAAATGCAGGCACTCGCCCCCGACTGGCTGGCTGGCTGGCTGCCGCCTCCGCGATTGCTGGTTCGAACCGACTTTCCACAAGCATGCCGGCAAACTCTGCCACGGCGTTCAAATCCACGTTGAGGACAGCAGCAGCTACCTGCATCCCGTTTTTCGCCCCTGGCGGCTGCAAAGCCTGGCTTTCAAGGCGATACGGCGCCTTTGGCCCGAATACGCCCTGTGGCGCAATTTCAACTACGAATATGAGTACGAGCGCCTGGCCATCGACCTGATCAACGGCAACCCGCTATTGCGCGAATGGGTCGACGATCCGGCGGCCATGCCGTCCGACCTTGGCGCCATCGCCGACGCCGACGAAACCGCGTGGAAAGAAGAGCGCAGCGCTTTTTTGCTCTATTGACGCCACACCTGGCGGTTACGCCGTCACCAAGCGTGCGAAACGAAACAACAACAGCAGCAGCAAGCACAGAACGACGGCACGCCAGACCATGCTGACCGCACCTTGCATTGCGTCCACTCCCGCATCTCCAAGCAGGCAGGATTCAGCCGCCTCGCCAGTTTCACCCGGACCGGGTTGAGAATCGCCGAGACGCACACCGAGGGCCCCACCGGCACTGGACAAAACGATACCGGCCGCCACATCGTCCTCCCGTTCGGTCTGACGCGCCGCCCTTGTACGCCAGCAATACATGGCGTCTTCAAAATTTCCGACGACGGCAAATGCTGTTGCAGTCAAACGGGCTGGCAACCAATCGATGAGCGCGAACGCCTGTCGTGAAAATTTACCGAAACTACCCGCATCGGCATCCTCGTTCCGTCCCCATAAATTAGCAAGAAAGGCCGCCATGCGGTAAAGAACGGCCCCACAGGGCCCCGGCAACAGGATGAAGCAAAATAACACGCCGAAAAAATGTCGATGCGCCGTAACAAAAACCTTTTCGATGGCCACCCTGGCGACTTCCTGCGTGCTCAACTCGTCACAAGATCGCTCATGGTAAGGCCCCAGAAGCCGCCGGGCCTCGGGGAGATCGTCCATACGCAACGCCATCTCGATTTCCGAGTAAGTTCGGCTGAATTGCCCATAGCCCATCGCGAGATACAAAAGCGTAACGGTCCAGATCCAGGCCAGGAATGGACTAATGGTCTGTAATAGCGCATAGGCGCCACCTGCCAACATAAGCGCCCCGAGAACAGCCAACCCCCAAGCCAGAATACCGTGGCTGTGCTCACCGGCATTTAATTTTCTTTCAAGTAACCGAGCGAATGACTCCAGACGGCCATGGATGAGCCTCTGGTAAGGCAAGGGTCGCACTTGCTCGATCAGAAGGACGACGACCAGCGAAAAAAGGCCCATTTTATATATCGCGCTAATAGCGCGCCCTCACGGCATTCGGATCAATCAAGGCAACACAATCGACGCAAGCCCGCCAAGGCCGAACATCAAACAATCGATGCCTCACAAAACAACCGAAGTCATCGCAACCAGATTCACCGATCGATGGAGTCCCGACCGCCGCTAGCCGCATCCAAGGCCTGCGCCAGAGAAACGATGATGCCAGCCGTTGCTCCCCAGATGAAATAGTCACCATAGGGCATGGCGTAATAATGCCTCAATCGCCCCAAGACTTCTCTGGCATGCCGCTGGCGATTGGCTGGATCGAGCAGAAAAGCGAGCGGCACCTCGAAAACCGAGGCAACCTCGAAACTGTCGAGCGACAATTCGAAAGGCGGCGTCACCAGACCGACGACCGGAGTCACACGAAACCCGGTGACCGTCCAATACTCGGGAAGATAACCGATGATTTCGACATGCGCAGGCATCAGACCGATCTCTTCCTCGGCTTCGCGCAAGGCCGTATGCACAGGAGACTCATCTTCCGGCTCGAAGCGACCGCCAGGAAAACTGATCTGCCCCGCGTGATCTTTCAGGTGTTCCGTACGTTGCGTCAGCAACACCGACGGCCCGTCCTCGCGCAAAACGATGGGAAACAGGACAGACGCGAGGATCAGCCCTGCTTCGGCAACGCCTTCTTCCTGTACGCGTACCGCCCGCGTAGGCAAACGATGAAGGACGCGTCGTATTCTTTCCAGACTTAGCATTTCACCTTGATGCATGTCAGTCGACGATAAGGCGTCATTAATTCTAGTTGCCAGACGCTTCTTCCTCGATTTCAGCGCTGACCGAGGCTAATGCATCCTGCAGGGTTTCTTCGGAGAGGGCATTGATTGATGTCGCCACCATATCTGCCGATTCGATGGCCCCCACGGGCAAACGCTGGCTGTCCAGCCCAGCGATAAGTGCTGCGGCCGCGCCAACGACACGAAGCAAGCACTGCCGCTCGCGCCCATCAAAATTTCAAGTTCGCGGCGCAACATGGTGATTTCCTGGTCACGGTGCGGCATTCAACTCTCCTAGTAACGTTTTTTCAGCGTCATGGTATTCCCTTCACGCTGCATTTCCATACGGTTTAAAAAACTCATCCCGAGCAAAACGATCGGCATATCCTGATCATGAACAAGCGCATCCACATTGTTCAGCATGATCTCGCCCACACGAACTCTGTCGAGTTTGACTTGTGTCACCTGCGTCACGCCATTGGCCGTCTGGGTATAACCGGTTCGCCCCTGGCTCGCATCAATTCCTAGGCGTCGTGCATCCGACGCACCGATCGAAATCATCGTCGCTCCCGTGTCGACGAGAAAACGTACCGTTTTACCGTTGATATTGCCAGTCGACATGAAATGCCCCTGATGATCGGCCGTCAAAACTGCGGTGGCACGCCCATCGCCCGAGGATTGCGAAGCCACGTTCTGGCCGACTCGCAGCACGCGTTTCTTGCCGTCAATTTCAAGCGTCGCCGTTTCCCCGGCGACGGATAAAACCTTGACGCCCTCTTCGGTCTGAGCGCCAACGGCCACGATACGTGGCGATCCGCCGTTGATGGTCAGCAAGGTTTTGCCGGGAAACAACCCTGCCAGACCGACATCCGTCGCTTGCGCCGAAAATGCGATAAGCATTAGGCAGATCACTGCCAGGCACGTAAAATCGGAACAGATTTGCGCGTTGAAACCCCTGAAACGAGAACAAACCCTCATGAAACCCGTCGCCATATTTCGCCATTCCGTAACCGAAGGACCTGGCTATTTTGCCACATTCCTCGATGCCCACCAGATTCCTTGGCAATTGATCGCCATTGATAAAAACGAAGCCGTTCCCGCTAGCACAAACAACTACTCCGGGTTTTGCTTGATGGGCGGACCGATGAGTGTCAACGACCCTCTCCCTTGGATCAATGCGATCTGCGCCATGATCCAAGAAGCTATCGCACACAACACCCCAGTCATCGGCCATTGCCTTGGCGGACAACTGATCAGTAAAGCACTGGGCGGAACAATCACCCGCAGCCCGTGCAAGGAAATCGGCTGGGGAAAGGCACGTCCAGAATCGAATATCCGGGCCAGGTCGTGGCTAGGCAATTTTCTTGAAAGAAGCAGTGGTGAAGCCGATGTATTCCAGTGGCACGGCGAAACATTCAGCATTCCGCCGGGCGGACAGCGCATCCTAACCAATGACCACTGCCCCAACCAGATGTTTGGCTATGGCCCACACCTGGCAATGCAATGCCATATCGAAATGACGTTTGAGATGATCGAAGAATGGTGTCGCGCTTGGGAAGCGGAGCTCACGCATCCGGAAGCCTTGCCGCCGACGATCCAAACGCCTGAACAAATGCTGCTGGAAGCGCCGTCACGGTTACCGGCCATGCGTGAATTGGCCGATCAGTTGTACTCGGTCTGGATCAAGGGCTTGAAGGCCTGAGTTAACCCCGGAGGTTGTAAACAAATCATCACGCCTCGCTCGGGTGTGAAGGCGACGGAACACCACGGCGGGGCAGACAAACCCGTTCATGAGAAGCAAGCGCAGCCTAACGCAGGGACCGGGGTGCGCAACAGATTTCAGGAACGCTTAGTCTTTATGTTCGACAACGACACACTGGTAGACGCCGCCGAAGAACGTCCGTTTGCGCCACACGAACTTGTCGGCATTCCGGGCATAGTGCTGGATCTCGTTTTTCCAGAGGGCATTGGCAAACGGCTCAAGATAATGATTCACCAACTTGAGAATATAGCGAACCGGATGCCACTTTGCCGGGTTGTGGTAATCAACGAAGACCGCCTTGCTCCCCTTTGGCAATCTTTCCAGCATGTTGTCCACAATCTCGTATTTCTTCTCGTCAGGCACTTCGTGCAGCAGGAAGAAACTGCAAATGACGGCGTAATCAACTGACTCGACACCTGGGAACAGCGCCGCATCGCAACGAATGACCCGCGCCCAGTCCATGCCGGCAAGTTTACGCGTCCCATGTTCGATCTGCGCCGGCGTCACGTCGGTGAGATGGAAGAGGCCACGCGGCCCGACCTTGCGCGCCACGCGGCTGACCAGATCGCCGTAGACGTGGGCCAATTGCCAGACTCGCATGCCTTCCCTGACTTCTCCAAGATAGGCACGCATCAACCTTTGGTCATTCAGAAACAGCAGAACCTTGACGACCAGATTGCGATCCAGCAAATTAACACATTTCGGATCGACATACGCCCAGTCATACACCTCGGTCATATAGGCAGGAACACCCTCGTAGTAAGGATCGGCAGCAAGCGCCGGATGATTTTTAGTCATGGAAAGTCCTGTTGCTTCCTAAGTTGCTGGTTATTCTGAAGACGTGTAGTGGCGGACGAGCTCCGCCGAAATGTGCAAGAAAGAACTTCAAACCCTAGAGAGGTTTTTCAACCGCAAATGTGTAATTATGCATAACATGGCCCTGCGGGTCAAACATTCTCTACCAATTCACCTGACAAAACAAAGCAATAACCTCGCAGCCGCGTTGAATAGCTGGGCTAAACCGGCAAAGGCGCAAAGAGCGCTGCAATGTCTTCCTCACCAAATTTGAGGCTGATGCTGCGCTCCACGGACAAAATTCCAGCGACCAGGTCCGCCTTGCGTTCCTGCAAAGCGAGAATTTTTTCCTCGATGCTGCCCGCGACAATCAATTTATAGACGAAAACCGGTTTATCCTGCCCCAAGCGGTGCGCACGATCAGTCGCCTGGTTTTCTACGGCCGGATTCCACCACGGATCGAAATGGATCACCGTATCGGCCGCCGTTAAATTCAGGCCGATACCTCCTGCCTTGAGGCTAACCAGGAAAATCGGCACCTCGCCATTCTGGAAACGGCCCACCGGCGTTTCACGATCGATCGTATCGCCGGTGAGAACAACATAATCGAGACCAGCGCTCTCAAGTTCGCTCGCAATCAGCGACAACATACTCGTGAATTGTGAAAAAACCAGGATGCGCCGCCCCTCCTCGACCAGCTCCGGCAGCATGGTCATCAATAAATCCAGCTTCGCGCGCTCCTTGACCCGCAAAGCCGATTTCGCTTTAACGAGCCGTGGGTCACAGCAAACCTGCCGCAGTTTGAGCAAGGCATCGAGAATCACGATCTGGCTACGGACAAACCCCTTGCTCGCGACCTCTTCACGCACCATGGCGTCCATCGCCGAACGCACAGTCTCGTACAAGTCACGCTGACTGCCGGCCAGTTCAACCTTGCGCACGATGATGGTTTTTGGTGGCAACTCACGCGCCACCTCTTCTTTCTTTCGGCGCAGGATGAAAGGCCGGATCCGGCGAACCAGCAAATTCCGGCGGTCGTCATCGCCCTGCTTCTCAATCGGTAGCCGCCAATAACGATTGAAGGCGTTATGACTACCGAGAAATCCTGGCAAGAGGAAATCGAATTGACTCCACAATTCACCAAGATGGTTTTCAAGCGGCGTCCCAGTCAGACACAAGCGATGCCGTGCTTCGACTCTGCGTACAGCACTGGCCCCTTGGCTACGAGCGTTCTTGAAGGTCTGCGCCTCGTCGAGAATCAGCATGTGGTACTGGTAGCGAGTCAGCGCTTCTGCGTCGCGCCACAGCAATGGATAGGTCGTCAGCACCACATCATGACCCGGGATATCCTCGAAGTGTTTTTTCCGTTCTGCGCCGTGCAGGGAAAGAATCGACAGGCCCGGCGCAAAACGCGCCGCCTCGTTTTTCCAGTTAAATATCAGTGATGTCGGCAAAACGATCAGCGCTGGACGGTCCAGACGCCCGGATTCTTTTTCCAGGAGCAGATGCGCCAGCGCCTGCGCAGTCTTCCCAAGGCCCATATCGTCGGCCAAAATACCGGAAAGATTCTGCTCACGCAAAAATTGCAACCAAGCCAGACCTTCCTTTTGGTAAGGGCGCAGCTGCAACCTCAATCCTGATGGCGCTATGACCTCTCCTATGCCCTGCGCCTGTAATAATTTTTCAGCCAATTGCATCACGTCGCCCTGACCACGGAATTGCCAGCGGCGAGTGTCGTTGAGTTCGCTCAGGCGGGAAGCATCGAAACGCGAAATTCGCAAATTCGGGCCACCCGTAAATTTATCGAACAGATCCATGAGCGTTACCGCCAGCGGCTTCAGCCGGGCCGCCGGCGCAAGAATCCTTTGCCCAAGGGGCGTTTTGAGTTCGATCCTTTCGTCATCCCTTATCTGGTGCAGCAACGCCGGCTCGAGCCAACGCGGGTCGTTGCGAAACAGCGCAGCCAGCAAAGGCGCCAATGGCAAGCGCTGGCCTTCGACAACGATCCCCATGTCAAGATTAAACCAGCCGTCTCCGGAATCGACCAAATCGGCTTCCCAGGCATCGACCTCAAGCGCATGGTGGCGAAAATCCTCGTCGAATTCGATCTGCCAGCCAGCGTTGCGCAACCGCTCCAGCCCCGATTGCATGAACACCGGCCAACACGATTCGCCAGCCAGCCCATAAGCATTGCCCGGGGGACAGCCGTAGGTATGCAACGCGTAACCCGGCACTTTCTGGAATCCGGCTTCGAGCAAGCTCGCCATCAATGCGGCTTCAAGCTCTGTTCTCCGCAAAACACGAACCGATTCCCCATCGGGCATGATTACGATCTCGGAGTAATCGCCACCAGGTTTGATCTCGGCATCCTGATAACGGAATAGCGGCTGGGCAACATCGAACACGCCACCGTTATAACGACTTTCATAATCCCGCCAGTTCCGGATACCGTGGATGGAAAGTGTCCGAAAATGCAAAATGGGTACTAGGACAGCCTCGATGCACCGTAGATTCTCCCCCGTATCCCCAGAAGGCCAGTCCAGACCGGTAGACTCTCCCAATCTCGCGCCGATCCGAAGAGCTTCATCGGCATTAAGCGGCGGTAAAGAAAACAGTCGCTCGATAAGCTCAGTGTTCCCGACCACCTCAAGCGGGCCGATCACCCCTTCGTCAAGATCGATATACCAGGGCGGATGTAGCGGGATCGTCAATGTTGCGGCGGGCTCCGCCTTGAAATAAGGCCGCCGCCTCGAATTAGCGTCGATCTGCCAGGCCACTGAGCCTTGCCTTGCGCCACCCAACTGCAGCAAGGACAAATCTTCGGCCGGACAGAGACGGCCTGTTCTGGCCATTCGCTGCAGCACTTCGCTCCCAAACTCCGGCCCCAGGCCAAAAGCGCGCAACCCCTTTTCGTGCGTGCGCCCAGCCCAAAGCAGGCGGAGGATAGCGAGATCCTCATCGCCGACAAAAGGCGGGGGCTTATCCAATACCTGGTCGATGCTCCACCACTCGCTGGCGAGTTCCGGTTCCCGTCCCTTATGGACAGTCACTCCAAAGTGACATTGATCCGGCGTCCAGTGCAGCAGATAAAATAATTGATTGCGACCGACGCTAGCCTTGTGGCTCGTCTTGCTGACCGCAACGGAGACCCGGCGCAACTCCTCAACCCAAGAAAGCGCACCGGAATCCGTGCTTTCGCTCTCTGCCAAGGACTCAACTATTTTTGACAACATGAACTGACTGAATCATCGTCCAGCGGCATTAACGCAGGAAGGGAACAAAACTTAGTCGCGGAAATTTCCGGCCTTGATTGGAAAATCGGTAATTTTTTGTTTTACCAGAGTAATGGCTTCCTGAAGATCATCGCGCTTGGCACCAGTTACGCGCACGGCATCCCCCTGAATGGCTGCTTGCACCTTGAGCTTAGAATCCTTCAGCAGCTTGACGATCTTTTTTGCCAACTCGCTTTCGATCCCGTCGCGAATTTTCATTTCCTGCTTGGCTTTGTTGCCGGAAACGCTCTGTACCTTCTGCAGGTCGAGGCGCTTGACATTATCTTTCTCCTTCTTTTCCATGGCCGGGAAAAGAATGTCCTTGATCTGATCGAGCTGAAAATCGGAATCGCCCCACAAGGTGATGAGCTTGTCCTTCTCGTTCATCTCGACCTTGGCCGAGGTGCCCTTGAAGTCGTAGCGATTGTCGATCTGGCGCGAAGCGACATCGACAGCGTTCTTCAACGCCACCATGTCGGCTTCGGAAGTAAAGTCAAAGCTCGGCATACCCGCTCACCCGAAATGGCAGACGTAGTGATAAGGCTCGTCGCAAGTGATTTCGAAGGATGAGTTCCCCGGCACATTGAAAGACTGGCCAGCGCCGTAAGCCTTCCATTCCGTTTCGCCTTTCAGGCGTACACGGCAGTTGCCCGCAACCCCTTCCATGATCTCCGGTGCGCCGGTATTGAAGGTCAGCGAAGCCGGCATAATGACCCCCACCGACTTCTTGCTCCCGTCGGCAAACTGAACGGTGTGACTGACGCACTTGCCGTCGAAATAAACATTGGCCTGCTTGACCACAGAAACATTTTCAAATTGCGACATGGCTACATTCCCCATATGAATTGAATGACAGACTTGGCGACAAAACCAAGCATGCCGAAGGCTAATACCAGAAAGAGAACGATCGTCCCGGTTTTGCCGGCTTTCGATTTCCAAGCCAGTTCACCGATGATGAAGAGCATGAAGAGCATGAAGGCAGCGACCCCGAAGGTCATACCAAAGCTCGAAACCTGCTCCTCACTAAAACCAAACATCGACCGGCCTGGCCGGATCAGCCCTTGCGGCGCTGATCCAGATTGGCGGTAATACGCATGCGCAGCGCATTGAGTTTAATGAATCCGGAGGCATCCTTCTGATCGTAGGCACCGGCATCATCCTCGAAGGTCGCAATCGTCGAATCGAACAGCGAATCGGTTTTCGAATCGCGGCCGGTGACGATGACGTTCCCTTTATAGAGCTTGACACGCACCCAGCCATTGACCGTTTGCTGGGTGTGGTCAATCAGCGCCTGCAGCGTACGACGTTCCGGACTCCACCAGTAACCGTTGTAGATCAGACTGGCGTAGCGCGGCATCAGATCGTCCTTGAGATGCGCCACTTCACGGTCGAGCGTGATCGATTCGATGGCGCGATGTGCGCGCAGCAGGATGGTGCCGCCCGGCGTCTCGTAGCAGCCGCGCGACTTCATGCCGACAT